>JBAROV010000248.1:0-29265 GCA_049642465.1 Vicinamibacterales bacterium | reverse complement strand
CCCTGACCCCGTCCCAGTCAGCGTTGATTGAAAGAGGCGGCAGACCTGATCGCTTCAGCCGTGTACCCCGACCTCGTGCGCAGCTGCAACTCCGGCCGATCCATGACGCGCACGACAATACGGCGATAACGTCCGTCGGAACGGCTGTTGGCCGGGGAATACGCCAGCGAGTACTGGCTGGCCAGTTCTTGCGCGATGTTCGCGTAGATGCCTTTCAGCTCGGAAACTTCCAGCGGAAAGAACGACTGCGCACCCGTTTCCTGCGCCAGCGACTTCATCGAAAAATCGGCGGTCGAAAAGTAACGCGGCGTGGTCGGTGCGCCGCCTCGCACGCCCGAGTATTTCGAGTGCAGCGCGATTGTATAGATGCTGACGCCGCTTCTTTTTGCCAGGGCGAGTACGTCATCAAAACTGATGAGACTGGACGTGTCCTCGCCATCCGACAGGACGGCGATCGCCTGACGCCTGAGATCGCCGTCAGACTTCGTGGCGCGCCCAAATTGCTTCAGTGCGATGTACAGCGCGTTGTGCAGAGAGGTTGAACCCTTGGCCTGCGTGGACCGAACGGCCTGTTCGAGCGCGGACACGTCGGAGGTCAGCGCCTGGAGCACGTCGACGCCGTCGTTGAACGCGACGACCGCACCGCGGTCTCCATCCTTCATGGTCTTGAGAAACCCGACCGCGGCCTCATGGACGACGTTCATCTTGTCCCGCATGCTCGAACTGGTGTCGATCAGGACGATCAGGTCGAGAGGAACCTGCCGGGCCTCGAAAAACCGCAGCTGCTGCTGGACTCCGTCCTCGTAAACGGCAAAGTCGCCCTGCGTCAGCCCGGAGACGAACTGCTTCTTCGGGTCCATGACGGTGACGTTCAACGCAACCAGGTTGGCTCCGGACCGAAAGACAGCTGGTGGATCGGCGGACTGCTGGGCGAGGGCTGATGTTCCAGCGAGGATGAGGGCGCAGAACGCGCAAACGGTGCAGCACTTCACGGGTTCCTCCGCGTAACTCCGAAACCGCCGACTGCAAGCGCCGTTCCGCGAGCGGCGTCGTGAAAACCCTAGGCAAATCCTCGTGGCCGCGGCGGGCGTCCGACGAGAACGGAGCCAAATTTACCTAGTCCGAACCTCCACTGGGCCCGAAGTACCGGGCGAGCCGCTCGTGGAACTCCTTCGACGTGTAGGCATGACTCTGGCCCCCGAGATGTTCGAGGGCGTAAGTTGCAGCGACGCTTCCCAGTTGCGCGCATCGGACATAGTCCTGGCCGGATGCCATGCCTTTGAGAAAGCCGCCACGGAATGCGTCTCCCACGCCGGTCGGATCGACCATCCGGTGCGGCGGCAGCGCGTCCACATCACGCCGCCCCGACTTCTCGTAGATGGAACACCCGCGCTCTCCACGAGTAACAACGAGCGCGCCGGCCGCAGCGAACACCGCCGCCTCGTCCATCCCAGTTTTCTGACGTATGAGTTCGAATTCGTAATCGTTGCAGATGACGAGCGTCGCGCCGATCAATCCTTCGCGGAGCTCATCACCCGACATGCGCGCGCACTGCTGGCCGGGATCCCAGACGTAAGGGATCCCAAGGGCGCGGCACTCCTCCGCGTATTGGACCATCGCCTCCGGGTCGTTCGGCGACACCATGGCAAGCGTGCAGCGCCCGGCCGTGCGAAACGACAGCTCCGCGGCGTTCGCCATCGCTCCCGTATAGAAAGAGGCGATCTGGTTGCCGGCTTCGTCCGTGCTGCAGAAAAACGAGGCCGTGAACTTGTCCGGGACCTCGCGCACGAGAGACGTGTCGACACCCGCAGCCTCCAGCCAGCGCCTGTAGTCGGCAAAGTCCTGCCCCGCCGTGCCCATCAGCTTCGGCCGCTCGCCGAGGAGCGCCAGCGTGTAGGCGATGTTCGGTGCGCAGCCTCCCCGGCGTTTGTCCATGGAATCGACGAGAAAGCTCAAGCTCAAACGAGACATGTGCTCGGGCAGCAGGTGCTCGGTGAACTTTCCGGGAAAGGACATCAAATAATCGAATGCGATCGAACCGGTTACGATAATGGACATTTTTTTAGGTTGCGCTGGGGCCCCACCCCCAGCGCCTGCCAGCCCTCGCTGACGCTCGGGCCGCTGGTTTGTACCACCTTGCCACGTCTGTTTCTTTCACAGATATCGTGCGATGAGCGGCCCGAGATCCTTCTTCACGGACGCCGGAATCGCGTCGGCACGCGTAATGATCGCGTGCTTTAGAGCCGTCGCGCACTCGCACGTCCGGTCGAACGGCAACTCGCTGACGGCGTTCGCGATGACCTGCTGCGCGGTGGCGGCGTTCTGCATCAGATTCGACACGATCATCTCCACAGTCACCTGATCGTGGCTGGGGTGCCAGCAATCGTAATCGGTCACCAGGGCGATCGTCGTGTAGCAGATTTCCGCCTCGCGGGCCAGCTTCGCCTCCTGAAGATTAGTCATGCCGATGATGTCCATGCCCCAGCTTCGGTACAGATTGGACTCGGCAAGCGTCGAGAACTGGGGGCCTTCCATGCAGACGTAAGTGCCGCCCCGGTGCACGTCCGCCCCTGCCGAGCGAGCGGACCGATACGCAATCTCACTCAGACGCGCGCAAAAAGGGTGCGCGAAGCCCACGTGCGCGACGATGCCGCCGCCGAAGAACGTGGAGATGCGGCCGCGAGTTCGATCGACGAATTGATCGGGGATGACGAGGTCGAGCGGCCGGTACTCCTCCTTCAAGCTGCCGACGGCGCTCGCCGACAACAGATACTCGACACCGAGCAGCTTGAAACCGTAAATATTGGCGCGAAAATTCAGTTCGCTCGGCATCAAGCGGTGACCGACTCCGTGTCTGGCGAGGAAGGCCACGCGCTTGCCGCGCAACGTGCCGGTCACGTACGCCGAGGACGGTTCGCCAAAAGGCGTGCTGAGGCGCCGCTCTTCGCGATCCGTCAGCTCCGCCATGTCGTACAGGCCGCTTCCGCCGATAATGCCGATGCTGATCATTTCCTCTGCTTCAACTCAATGAGCACCCCATGGGCGCTCGAGGGGTGAATGAACGCGACGAGCGAGCCATGCGCCCCGGCGCGCGGCGACTCGTCAATCAGGCGAACTCCACGTGCTTGCAGTTGCGACAGGGCAGCTCTGATGTCGTCGACGCGGAGCGTGATGTGATGAAGGCCTGGCCCGCGCTTCCGAAGATACTTCGTGATGGGTGAATCGTCCGCCGTAGCTTCGAGCAATTCGAGCGCGGACTCCCCCGCCGGAATGAAGTGCGCCCGCACGCCCTGCGAGGGCACGTCCTCGGGCGTCTCGACCTCCAGGCCAAGTGCGTCGCGATAGAACGCCAACGCTTGATCGAGATCGTCAACCGCGATTCCGACGTGATCCAGCTCTACTTTCATGCCCCTGACTTTCGTCCTGTGGCTTCCGCCCATCTTCGCGCTTCCACCTTCGCGCTTCCACGTTCGAGCTTCCACCTTCGGGCTGCGCGCTGCGGTGGACAAGCCGCGCTACGGTGGACAAGCCGTCCTCCCCGCCTTCGCCAAGGCTCCGGCGGGCCTCGCCGTAGCTTGTCGCCTGGTATGGACGCGACAAGCGAAGGCGGGCCGTCCTCCCGATCAGTCGCGCCCGGCCGCCCGCCGGAAGATATCATCCACGGCGGTGTACGGATCCGTTTCTCTCGCCGCGATTCGATCCAGGATCCGATCGAGCTCTCCCGGCTCGAGCACGTCGCGCTCCACCGACTCCACGAACCGCCTGGCCAGCAACTCGCGGATGCGAAACTCGGCGCGCTCGCGGCGACGGTTCGCCATCTTCGACTGGGTGTGCGTCCTGAACCGCTCGACCGCGTCGAGCAGTTCGGGAACGCCCTTGCCGCTCAACGCCTCCGTTTTCAGAATGGGCGGACGCCAGTCTCCTTCGGCGTAGGACGAAAGCGAGAGCAGCGTCTCGATTGACGCCGCCGTGCGGTCCGCCCCTTCCCGGTCGGCCTTGTTGACGACAAAGATGTCGGCAATTTCCATGATGCCCGCCTTGAGCGCCTGGACTTCGTCTCCCGTGCCCGGCACGATGGTGACGATCGAGACGTCGGCCATCCGAACGATATCGATTTCATCCTGTCCGACGCCTACCGTCTCGATGATGACCATGTCACGGCCGCTGGCATCGAGCACGAGCGCGACCTCGCCCGTGGCGCGGGCCAGCCCCCCAAGGTGGCCGCGAGTGGCCATACTGCGGATGAACACGCCGGGGTCGCCTGCGTGTGCCTGCATCCGCACCCGATCCCCAAGGATTGCGCCGCCACTGAAAGGACTCGTCGGATCAACCGCGACGATGCCGACAGTCTTGCCGGCCAGACGAAGCAGGGCGGTCATTTTGTCCACGAGCGTGCTCTTCCCCGCGCCCGGCGCTCCCGTCACGCCGATCAGATAGGCACGGCCCGTCCTCGCGAACACACGACGCACCAGATCGGCACCTGCCGGAGACTCGTCTTCAATGAGCGAAATCGCCCGGGCGATCGCGCGCGCATCCCCTGCGAGCACCCGCTCCGACAGAGAGAGGTCGGTCACTGTTTCAGCAGTCGGCGAGCGATGACGAGCCGCTGGATTTCGCTCGTGCCTTCGCCAATGGTGAGCAGCTTGACGTCGCGAAAATACTTTTCGGCCGGGTAGTCCTTCACGAAGCCGTATCCGCCATGAATCTGCACGCAGTCGTCGGCCGCGCGGACCGCAATTTCGCTCGCGTACAGCTTGGCCATCGAAGCCTCTCGCGTCATCGCGATGCCTTGATCCTTCAGGTAGGCGGCACGATACGTCAGCAGGCGCGCGGCTTCGATACGCGTGGCCATGTCGGCCAGCTTCCACTGAATGGCCTGGAACTCCGCGATCGGACGGCCGAACTGCCGGCGTTCGCGAGCGTAGCCCAGCGCCGCCTCGTAGGCGCCCTGGGCGAGACCGACGGACAGGGCGGCAATGCCGATGCGGCCGGCATCGAGCACCTGGAGCGTGTTGATGAAGCCTTCGCCTTCCGCTCCGAGCAGCTGCGACTCGGGGATGCGGCAATCCTGAAAGATCACCTCGCTCGTGTCGCTCGCGCGCATCCCGAGCTTGTTTTCCTTCTTGCCCGCGCTCATCCCCGGTGTTCCGTGCTCGACGACAAACGCCGAAATGCCTCGGTGCCCTTTCTTGCGATCCGTGACCGCAATCACGACCATGACGCCGCCAATCCGCCCGTGGGTGATGAACGTCTTCGCTCCGTTCAACACCCAGCACTCCCCGTCGGCACGCTCCGGGCAGGCCCCCTGCCTTACCGCCGTCGTCCGCATGCCGGCGGCGTCGCTGCCGGCGCTGGCCTCCGTCAATCCCCACGCGCCCAGCACTTCGCCGCGGACGAGACGCGGCAGAAACCTTCGCTTCTGCGCGTCATTGCCGAAAAGCGCGAGGTGCGACGTGCAGAGCCCGTTGTGAGCGGCGACCGAAAGGGCGATGGCGGGGCACACACGCGCGAGCTCCTCGATACAGATGCAGTAGTCGATGCCGGACATCCCGGCACCGCCGTACTCTTCGGCGAACTGGATCCCGGTCAGCCCGAGGGCGGCCAACTTCGGAAGCAGCTCCATGGGAAACTGCTGCGATTCGTCCCACTCCATCACGTGGGGACGCATCTCGGCTTCCGCAAACTCGCGGACCGTGCGCCGAAGGAGCTGCTGCTCCTCGCTCAGCCGGAAGTCCATGCGACGATGATAGCGCGCGGGAGAAACGGTGCCAGGGTGGCAAGGTGCCAGGGTGCCAGGGTGCCAGGGTGCCAGGGTGCCAGGGTGCCAAGGTGCCAGGGTGCCAGGGTGCCAAGGCACCGTTTCCGACGCTGTTATGCTGTCGACATGCTTCGCATCCTTCCCTTCACGCTCGCGACGCTCCTCCTGCTTCCTGCGACTGCGGCGGCCGACATTACGGCGTTCCTCGGCGTCAACCCCACTCCTTCGAGCCGCCCCGTCCGCGGGGTCTCGGCGGGGTTTGGTCTGCTGATTGTGGGATTCGAATTCGAATACGCAAACAGCAGCGAAGATCGCGACGAGCGGGCGCCAGGATTACGCACCTTCATGTTCAACGGGCTGCTCCAGACGCCGTTTCCCGTGGCGGGGCTGCAGTTCTACGCGACCGCTGGCGCCGGTGGGTACCGGGAGACGCTCATTGACGCGTCAGAAACGCACGTGGGCATCAACGTGGGCGGCGGCGTCAAGATGACGCTCGCCGGTCCGCTTCGCTTGCGACTCGATTATCGGATTTTCACGCTGCAGGGAGATCCACGTCATCCACGGCCGCAGCGCTTCTACGCGGGACTGAACTTGAAGTTCTAGAAAAGGGAAAAGGGATACCCTTTTCCCTTTTTCTTTTCTACTTCACCGGTGTGAGATTGAGTCGATTGGCCCCGCCGGCGAAGGCCGTGACGGACTTCTTCACCAGTTCCTGGACTTCCGGAGTGCTGTAACTGGCGCTCTCAGACAGCAACAAAAACAAATCGTATTCTGCGCCCTTGACGGCGGGATCAGCGATGAATACGTAAAGAGCGTTCGCACCCATCCCTTCGGCCGACTTATAGAGTCGCCATGCCGCCAACTGCTGTTTGCGCTCCGGTTTGTCGCTCTTGGCCAGAGCGTCTTTCACCTTCGCGACGAGCTCTTCGAATACCGCCGTCTGATCAGGTTTGATCTGAAACAGCAGAATGCCAGCATCGCCGGTGAATGCGAGGCGCGGCTCTTTCTTCTCCGGCTGCGCCGGCTGCGTTTGAGCCGGGGGATTCTGGGCCGGAGGATTCTGAGCCGGGGGTGTCTGAGCGAACATCGCCGCAGGCAGCAACGCCAGCGCCAGGGTGCATGACGAGGTCACGAAGGAACGACGCATTCAAAATCCTCCTTGGAGCAAAGCGGACACTTTAGCACAGCGCGGCGGAGATAGCCCCGGCGAGCACCGAATTTCAGACGAACACCGCCATGATTTCGTTGGCCACCAGCATGCCTTCCCGTGTAAGCCGGAGACGCGGACCCTCGATCCGCAACAATCCCGCGTCAATATAGGGTTTCAGCCTGACACCAAACCTGTTCCAGACATCCACGCCGTATCTACTCCCTGCCGAAACGATATCTACACCCGATGCCAGGCGGAGGCCGGTAAAAAGCGCTTCCTCCAGGCGTTCAGCCGCGTCGAGGGACCGCCGCTCCGCGATCAGGCTCGCGCCAGTGGTCACACGGTCGACGTAATCGAGCGTGGCCGACACGTTTTTCCATCGCGTGCCGTTCCGCGTCGAATGCGCGCCGCAGCCGAACCCGAGCCACTCGCCATCTTCCCAGTATTTCAAATTGTGACGCGACTCCATCCCGGGCCGCGCCACATTCGAGATTTCGTATTGCCGGTAGCCCGCCTGCTCGAGCCGATCCATGCTCCACAAGTACATCTCCGCGGCATCGTCATCCGGCGCGAGCGACCAGCCGGCGCGCGCCATCTCCTCTTTCAGTGGCGCGTTCGGATAGAGCTCGAGGATGTAGAGCGACGCGTGATCGGGCGAGAGATCGATCAGCTGCTCGACGCTTTCGCTCCAGTCCGCACGGGACTGTTGCGGCAGCCACATCATCAAATCGAGGCTGACACTGCCGAAACCGGCCCGACGGGCTCCGGCAAACGCCTGACTGGCACGGTCCGCGGAATGGAGCCGTCCCAGCCGCCGCAACTCGGTGTCCCGAAAAGACTGGACGCCAAAGCTTATGCGATTGACACCGGCCGCGCGAAAAAGTTCCAGCCGTTCAACGGTCACCGTCTCCGGATTGGTTTCGAGCGTGATCTCCGCATCAGCCGAGACCGTGAACGCGTCGCGGCACGCGGCAATCACCCCGCGAATCTCGTCGGGTTCGAGCAGCGACGGCGTTCCTCCGCCGAAGTAGATCGTATCGGCGGGCTCGCCCTGACCGCCCGCCGTCACTTCGCGCTCCAGCGCGCGCAGGTACTTGTCCTTCAACGCGGCATCGAACAGCCCGCGGTTGAAATTGCAGTAGTTACAAATGGAGGCGCAGAAGGGAATGTGAAGGTAAAGCCCCAGGGACATCGATCGATTATGAACCTGCCTTGCCGCCCGACCAGCCCAGATCCCTCCCCTTCGATTCGGGATGCTTCAGCTGCGCGCGGACGGGCCCCTTGGCGCGCGCCGGAAGGACCCTGCGTCGCGGGTTGCGTTGCCACAGCATCAGCAGATCGTCCACGCCACCGTTCGGGGGCAGGTGACGATAGTCTGCGCCTTCGTACTCGAGGAACTCACACATCTCGTGGAGGCGCGAGTGAATGCGAAATCCAATTCGCTCCTTGAGCGTCTGGGAATTGTCTTCAGTCTCTTCCGGCGCGTCTTCGTAATTCGACGTGAAGATCGTGTGACGACGTTCGTTGTAGCGGGTGTTGACGATCAAGTTCATCGTCTCTTCGACCCACTCCGACGTCTTTTCCGAGCCGATGTCATCCAGGACGAGCAGCTCCGCTTCCATGACGGGCCGAAGCACGTCCATCTCAGCGGTTCTCACCAGCGGGTTGTAGGTACTGCGAATGACACGGAGCAAGTCGCGCGTGTCGTAAAACAGCCCTCGAGCGCCTTTGCCGAGAATCACACTTCTGAGAACAGCGACTGCGAGGTGCGTTTTGCCAATCCCTGGAGGACCAATGAGGCAGAGTCCTTTGCGCGGCGCCGGAAATTCGTCGGCGAACCGTCGCGCCTGCGAGACGGCCGCCAGCAGTCGTTCGTTTGGGTAGGTGACGAACGTATCCAGGCAGCACTTCCGATAGCGTGGCGGGATCCGTGCGTCTTCGAGCAGCCGCAGCGTGAGACCGTCGCGCCAGCAATCGCACCGCACCACGCGACGAACGCCTTCAGTTTGGATTGCCTTCCAGCCGGTATCGTCGCAGAGGTCGCACGCCATGGTGGGATGAGGCGTTGATTGTACGCCTCGGGCCGCGAATCGGCAATCAATTCAAATAACTTCGCAGTTCGCCTGCGCGTTTCGATCTGCGGAGTTTGTCCTTCGCACGAGATTCGATCTGCCTGATGCGTTCGCGCGAGAGGTCCAACGTCTCTCCCACCTCCTGCAGCGTCCGCATTTCCCCATCGCGATCGAGCCCGAAACGCAGCGCGACGACCTCACGCTCTTTGTCGTCCAGCTCATCGAGCGCCGCCCGCACGCGCTGCACCATGGAACGGCGAACCAGATCGTCCTCGACTGGCGGATCCGTCGATTCGATCAAGTCCGCGAGTTCGGGGCCATCGTGATCCGCCCGGCCGGCTCCGATCCGATCGCTCAGCGACACGTCAGACGAACCGATGCGTATGAGCGCATCCACGTCCCCTTGGGAGAGATCCATCCCTTCGGCAATTTCCTGTGACGTGGGCGTGCGATCGAGCTGTTCGGTGAGCTCTGCCACCTCGCGCCCCATCCGGGCGGCTGCGCCCGAGAGTTTCTGGGGAAGCGAAAATGCTCGCGCCTGAAGCGACAAGGCATGGGTGATGGCCTGTCGAATCCACCAGACCGCATAGGTAATGAACTTGACGTTGCGGTCGGGGTCGAAGCGTTTGGCCGCTTCGATCAGACCGAGATTGCCCTCGTGGATGAGATCGAGGAATGGAACACCGAGGCCGCGATAGCGCTTTGCATAGCTGACCACGAAGCGGAGGTTGCCTTCGGCGAGACGTCGGAGTGCGTCCTGGTCGCCGTACTCCTTGACCCGCCGCCCCAGCTCGCGTTCTTCCTCGACGGTCAGGCGGGGCAGCTTGGCGATCGCGCGGAGGTACGCTTGAAGCGCGTCCGATCCGGATGCGATGTCGGCCGCTCGTCGCATCACGGGATATTACCGGATCAACGGGTCAACGGGTCAGCGGCACGTTAGCCTTTGCTTTCGACTCGAACGTCTGCTGCGCCAGACGAGGGAGGATGGCTGCGAACGAGATCGGTCGGTGACGATTTCACCAACGCCGTGCTGAGTCGCTGCTCCCAATCCCCAATCCCGCGCGAGAGCTCACCCTTCACGTAATCCATGAACTCGTTGACCTCGTGCTGCATGGCTTCGATTTTCCGCCGCATATTGAGAATGATCTCGACTCCCGCGAGGTTCACGCCGAGATCGCGCGTGAGCGACAGAATCGTTTCGAGTTGCTCGAGGTCTTCTTCCGAATACAACCGGGTGTTCCCTTCCGTACGCGACGGTTTCAGGAGGCCTTCGCGCTCGTACAGGCGCAGCGTCTGCGGGTGGATGTTGTACTTCTGCGCCACCGCGCTGATCATGTAATACGCCTTGCCCGAGCGTTTTGCAGTCATACCGTCAGGTCCCGACGCACATCACCGTTGTAGAGCCGGCCGAACTCACGCATCAATTCCTTCGACCGCTCGTCCACGACCGGAGGCAGCACGAGCGCAACTTCAATGATGAGATCGCCCCGAATGCCGCTCGGCGTTGGAACGCCTCGGCCCTTCAGCCGGAAGCGATGACCAGCCTGGGTACCGGGCGGCACTCGAAGCCTGACCGGACCGTCGAGGGACGGAACCTCAATTCGGGTTCCGAGGACCGCTTCGTGGACGGCTAGTGGAACGCGCACGTGCAGGTCCTCGCCCTGGCGCTGAAAAAACTGATGCGGCTCGACGTGAACGGTGACGTACAAATCCCCGGTTCGTCCGCCGTTTCGCCCGGCGTGACCTTTTCCGGCAATCCGCAACCGCGCGCCGTCTGCTGTTCCAGCCGGCACATCGACCAGAACGGCTTCACTCCGCACCACTCGTCCGTGACCGCCGCACACTTCACATCGCTGCTGACGGAGCTTTCCGGTCCCGCTGCATGCGGCGCACGGTTTGGAAAACACCATGTGCCCGCGGGCCCAACGCACCTTCCCCGTCGCGTGGCAATGTCCGCAGCGTCCCTCGGATGTCTGTACGAAGCCGCGTCCGCGGCAGGCCGAGCAGGCCTCCTGCCGGGTGACAATGACCTGCCGTCGGGCGCCCTGCACGGCTTCGACAAATCGCACCGTCAAGGACGCATTGAGATCGGCACCGTGTTCAGGCGCGGTCCCGGCGCCCGTCGGATGGAGGACATCAGCGAAGAGCTCGGTGAACGTCGCCGCTTGCGCGCCTTGCGCGCGGACGGAAAAGTCGAAACCCGAGAATTCAAACGTCCGATCCGCGGTCGTCTCGCGCGATCGGGCACCGTTTGCGTCGTACTTCAACCGGCGCTGTGGGTCCACGAGCGTCTCGTACGCCTCCGAGATCTGCTGGAACAGAGCTTCCGCGGCGCGATCTCCCGGATTGACGCCGGGGTGATAACGCCGGGACAGTCGTCGATAGGCCCGCTTGATGTCGGCGGTGGTCGCGTTCGAATCGACGCCAAGCAGAACGTAGAAATCCATTATCAACCGGGGGACTTCGTCCCCCGGACCCCTTTGCGCGTCGCTCGCGGGGAGCCCTAACGCCCCCGCGCCGCTGCTGCGGGCGCGCCTACGGCGCGCGTCCTCGGCTGTGACCGGTTATCGCTTCTCTTCTTCGACGACTTCGGCGTCGATCACATCACCAGACGAACGGGCGTCGCCGCCCGGCTGCTGACCGGGCTGACTACCGGCCCCGCCGGCCTGCCCCGCTCCAGCATTGGCCGAGCGATACATCGCTTCCGCCGCCTTGTGCTGGGCCTGATTCAACGCTTCCATGCGCTTCTTCATGCCATTCAGGTCGTTCTGCTCAATCGACGCTTTCAAATCGCTGATTGCCGATTCAATGGAAGCGCGATCGGCCGCCGGAAGCTTGTCGCCGGCCTCTCTGAGCAGGCGCTCTGCAGCCACAGCGGTCTGATCCGCCTGGTTCCGCAACTCGGCTTCTTCTTTCCGTTTGCGGTCTTCTTCAGCGTGCGACTCGGCGTCCTTCACCATGCGGTTGACTTCATCCTTCGAGAGGCCGCTGGACGCGGTGATGGTGATCTTCTGCTCCTTCTGCGTAGCCATGTCCTTCGCCGACACGTTCACGATGCCGTTGGCGTCGATGTCGAAGGTGACCTCGATCTGCGGAACGCCTCGCGGTGCTGGAGGCAGACCGGACAGATGGAAGCGTCCAAGCGTCCGGTTGTCCCGAGCCATCGGGCGCTCGCCCTGCAGCACGTGCACTTCGACGCTCGTCTGGTTGTCGGCAGCCGTGGAGAACGTCTCGCTCTTCTTGGTCGGAATCGTCGTATTGCGCGGAATCAAGGTCGTCATGACGCCGCCGAGCGTCTCGATCCCAAGCGAAAGCGGCGTCACGTCGAGGAGCAACAGGTCCTTGACCTCACCGGCCAGCACGCCCGCCTGAATCGCCGCGCCTACCGCGACGACTTCGTCTGGATTCACACCTTTGTGCGGTTCCTTCCCGAACAGCTCCTTGACGATGGCCTGAACGCGCGGGATACGCGTCGAGCCGCCAACGAGCACGACCTCGTCTATCTTGCGGGAGTCCACTCCGGCATCGGCGAGCGCCTGCTTGGTTGGTCCAACGGTCTTTTGCAGCAGATCCTCGACGAGCCCCTCGAATTTCGACCGCGTGAGCTTCATCGACAGGTGCTTGGGACCCGTCTGATCGGCCGTAATGAACGGGAGGTTGATGTCCGTTTCCATGACGGACGACAACTCCATTTTGGCTTTCTCCGCGGCTTCCTTCAGTCGCTGAAGGGCCATTCGATCTTTGCCGAGATCGATCCCCTCCTGCCGTTTGAACTCGGCAATGATCCAGTCAATGACGCGCTGATCCAGGTTGTCGCCGCCGAGATGGGTATCGCCATTCGTCGCTTTGACTTCGACCACCCCTTCTCCGACCTCGAGGATGGAAATGTCGAACGTGCCGCCGCCGAAGTCGTACACGGCGATCGTTTCGTCTTTCTTCTTGTCGAGTCCGTAGGCGAGAGCCGCGGCCGTCGGCTCGTTGACGATCCGCATCACTTCGAGACCCGCGATCTGCCCGGCATCCTTGGTGGCCTGGCGCTGCGCGTCGTTGAAGTACGCGGGGACGGTGATGACCGCCTGCGAGACCGGCTGACCGAGATACTCTTCCGCGGCCTGCTTGAGCTTTTGCAGGATCATCGCGGAAATCTCGGGCGGCGAGTACTCCTTGGCTCCGGCGCTGATGCGCACGTCCCCGTTCGAGGCACGGACGACGGAGTACGGGACCATCTTCATTTCCTCGTTGACTTCGTCGTACTTGCGGCCCATGAAACGCTTGATCGAGAACACGGTGTTCTCGGGATTGGTGACTGCCTGGCGCTTCGCGACCTGCCCGACGAGGCGTTCGCCAGCCTTTGTGAAGGCGACCACCGAAGGGGTGATACGGCTGCCTTCCGGGTTCGTGATGACGACCGGTTCACCGCCCTCCATCACGGCTACCACCGAGTTCGTGGTCCCTAAATCGATACCGATAATCTTGCTCATGTCTCAGGTCCTTTACCCGCCGTACGCCGGCGCAATCTTTATAATGATAGTAGTATAAAATCTGAGTCCACTTAATGCAAGTCCTATCCGCCGAACCACCTCTGAACCCCTTGAACCCCTGAACCCTTTCTGAACCCTTGAACCCTTTCTGAACCCCTTTCTGAACCCTTTCTGAACCCTTTCTGAACCCTTTCTGAACCTATCTTTGCTATCATCATCATTGCCGCCCTGCCTCAACTGCGATTGAGGGCTCCCTCATGACCCGCCCGTTGGCCGCTCTCGCAACCGTTGTGCTGGTATCCCTGTCCGTGCCATCTCTCGCCCAGGAACCCAGTCCAGACGCAACACCCGCACACATTTCTTTTGTGGAAGGCGACGTCGTTCTCGAACGAGACGGCCGCCCTGACAACGCTCCCGCGTCCATGCCGGTGCTCGCCGGCGACCGCGTGCGAACCCAGGCCGGCCGCGTAGAGATCCTCTTTGCGGACGGGAGTGCGCTCCACGCCGACCACCACACCGTCGTCGATTTTCAATCTGACGAAGTGGTTCGTCTGCTCGAAGGCCGGATGCGACTGAGCATCCCGGGGCAGGGACGCGATCTGAATTACCGGATTGACGGTCCCGCAGCCTGGGTGCAGATCGTCGAAGCTGGCGAGTATCGAATTTCCGTGTTGCGCGGCGAGCGTGAACCGCAGGTCGAGCTCGCGGTGTTGCGTGGCGCCGCTGAACTGGTCAACGAGGATGGGCGGTCGCTTGTTCGTGCCGGCGAGCGCGCCTTCGCGCGCACGGGCGCGCAACCCTCACCGCCGTACGTCTTCAACTCGGCGGCGTGGGACGCGTTCGACCGATGGTCCGAAGCTCGGCGCGATCAACGCCTCGGTGTGTCGGCGCAGTATTTGCCACCTGACGTCCGGTCGTACTCTTCGACGTTCGATCACTATGGCTCCTGGCGATACGAGCCCGTGCACGGCTACGTCTGGTATCCGCGCGTGGTCGGTGGCTGGCGGCCGTACTACCGCGGCCGGTGGGTCACGCTGCGACCGTACGGATGGACGTGGATCGCGCACGATCCCTGGGGCTGGCCCACGCATCATTACGGACGCTGGGGATTCTCCTCGGGCGCCTGGTTCTGGATTCCTGGCAGCCGCTGGGGCGCCGCGTGGGTGTCGTGGGCGTACGCGCCTGACTACGTGAGCTGGTGTCCGCTCGGATGGAACAACCGTGCGGTGTTCTCGTTCGTCAACATCAACCTGTTTGGCGGGCGGCGCTACGAGCCGTGGCATGCGTGGACGGTGGTGCCGCGACGTCACTTCAACACCGGCTTCGTGAACGTCAATGTGGTCTCGGTCTCCCGGATCGACCAGCGCGCCAGGCGGACATTCGTGGTCCGGGATACGGCGCCGGAATGGCGTTCGGCCTCGCGCGCCTCGGCGCCCATTCGCGCCGCCGGCTCACGCGCGCGGACCGATTACGCCGTTCCGCGAGGCACCGTGAGTCCGTCGTACTCGGGCGCCGACACGCGCGGGTCCGCCACACCCGAGCGTCGAGCCTTCCCCGCGCCCGCGCGCGACCCACGCGTGCCCGGCGTGGGCCGGTCGGCCGATGACCGCGCGCCGGTCACGTCCGCGCCGCAGCGCGCGCTTCCTCGCGATCGTGGCGAGCGACTGGATCCCGCGCGCACGGATCGAAATGACACTCGGGTCAGCCTGGGTTCCCGTGTGGCACCCGAGCGACGCACGCCTGAGTTCAACCGGCCCGCTGAAGCGCCGGTCACCACCGTGCCGCCGCCCGCGATGCGCGCCGTCCCGAGGGGTTCACGCGAGTCGGGCGCCCGCAGCCCCGGCGAACAACCGAACTATGGCCGCTACGATCGCCCATCCGACCGTCGTCTCGAGTCGACAGCCCCGAGCCCTCGCCTTCGCCAGGGCTCCGGCGGGCAAGCGCAGCCCGGTGCTCCTGAGTACCGATCGAACCCCGGCGGCTTGCCGGATCCCGGCTATCGACGTGGACCGGATCGGGACGCATCCAGCGAACGTTACCGCGCCGTCCCGAGACAGGATGCGCCACGGCCATCGTACGAGCCTCCACGCGAGTCGCCTCGATCGTACTCTCCGCCTCCGCGCCAGGAGTCACGCCCGCCGTCATCATATGGTGGCGCCCCCGAACGCCGCGGACCGTCCGGCCCGGGTCCATCCGCGGATCGGCCATCTCGCTCCGAGCCGTCTCGCTCTGCACCATCTCGGGACGGTGGGCGCTCTCGCGGCGACCGACCCTCCTCCGGCCAGGCTACTCGCCGGCCAGGGTAGACGGATTGCGGACTGAGGACTGCGGACTGACGACTGCCTTGATTGACGATTGGATTGGGGATTGGGGATTGGGGATTGACGATTGAACTGGGGATGTCAGATCTTGTTTCTTGCAGGACTGTCCTCTGTTTTCGACGTCAACGATTCAGGACACTTATGCAAGAAACAAGATCTGACCCCTAATCCCCAATCCGCATCGTCAATACAATGGACAATCGTCAATGCAATCAACAATCCGAAATCAAGACAATCGTCAGTCTGCAGTCGTCAGTCTTCAATCGGACGGAACTCGTAGATGCCCAATATCCTGCTTATCGCCCGCCGAGCGGGCATCGTAGCCCTGTTTGTAATTGCCGCAACCCTGGGGACCGTGACCGGCGTGCTGTTTGCGTTCGCCGGGGACCTGCCCCAGATTTCGGCGCTCGATGATTACGCACCCAGCACGATTTCGCGCGTGTACGGCGCGCGCGGAGAGGTGATCGGGGAATTCGCGATCCAGCGTCGCGAAGTCATCCCCTACGAAGCCATCTCGCCTCGCCTCAAGCAAGCGATCCTCGCGGCCGAAGACTCGGAATTCGAGCAGCACTTCGGCCTCAGCATCCCGCGCATTGTCGTCACGCTGATCACCGACATCATTTACCGGCGCATGCACGGCGCGAGCACGCTCACGCAGCAGCTCGCGCGCAAGCTGTTCCTCACCGACGACAAGACGCCGGAGCGGAAGATCAAAGAGGCGCTGCTCGCCATCCAGATCGAGAAGCGCTATACGAAAAACGAGATCTTCACGCTGTACTGCAACCAGATGTATTTCGGCCATGGCGTCTACGGCGTCGAGGCCGCGTCGAGGTTCTACTTCGGCAAGGCCGCGAAAGATGTGACGCTCGAAGAGGCCGCACTCATTGCCGGAATTCTCCAGGGGAACGTCCGTCAGAGCCCGTTCGTGAACATGGACGCGGCGCTGCGGCGGCGGAATTACACGCTGACGCGCATGGCCGAAGTCGGCTACATCACGAGCGAGCAGGCCGAGGAAGCGAAGAAGAAGCCCATCCTCATCGCCGCCGATCCGTCCACACATGCGTCCGCCGCACCGTACTTTCTCGAGGAAGTGCGCAAGGAACTCGAAGGCCGCTACGGCGCCAAGCAGATCTACGAGAACGGACTCTCAATTCAGACCGGTCTCGATCTCCGGCTCCAGGAAGCCGCCGCTCGGGCGCTCGAGGAAGGACTCCGCCGGATCGACAAGCGCCGTGGGTTCCGCAAGCCTCGCCGGAACGCCGTGACCGAGGGACAGACCATCGAGGGGTTCCGGCAGCCGCGCTGGGATCGGGCCATGCGGGAAGGGGACATCGTTCCTGCCGTGGTGGTTGATGTCGAAGGCGGCAATATCCGCGCCCGCGCAGGCGCATTGAACGTGACCATCGATCGAAAGGGATCAGCCTGGACAGGAAGGCCGGCGGGCCAACTCGTGACCCGCGGCGATCTCATCGAAGCCAAACTTCTCACGCTCGACGGCACGACGCAGGCCGCAACTGGCCAGCTCGAACAGCCCCCTTCGGTCGAAGGGGCGGTGCTGGCGCTCGACAACCGGACCGGGCAGGTGCGCGCGATGATTGGCGGCTACAGCTTCGAGCGCAGCAAGTTCAACCGCGCGACGCAGGCGTATCGTCAAGTCGGGTCCGCATTCAAACCTATCGTCTACACCGCCGCAATCGACCGCGGGTACACGCCGGCGACCATCCTCATGGACACACCCGCCAGTTTTTCCACGGGCGAAGGACAGCCGCCGTACACGCCGCTCAATTACGATCGGACGTTCGAGGGACCGGTGACGCTGCGACACGCGCTGGAAGACTCGCGCAACATTCCGGCGGTCCGCGTCATGGAGCAACTCGGGCCGAGACAGGTCGTCAACTACGCCCGCCGCCTCGGGCTCGAGTCCCCTCTGCCGCCGTACCTCGCCGTGGCGCTCGGTGCCGCCGAAGCGACGCTCTCAGAAATGACCAGCGCCTTTGCGGTCTTCCCGAACCAGGGTGTCAGGATGCGACCGTATTCGATTCAAAAAGTGACCGATCGTGAAGGAAACGTGCTGGAAGAAAACCGGCCCGAACCCAAGGATGCAATCCGCGCCGACACGGCCTACGTGATGACGAACCTGCTCCGCGGCGTCGTCCAGCGCGGCACCGCCGCCAGGGCGGCTTCACTGAACTGGCCAATCGGAGGAAAAACGGGCACCACGGACGACTATACCGACGCCTGGTTCATCGGCTTCGATCCTGACATCACCATCGGCGTCTGGATCGGCCTCGATCAGAAGAAGCCCATCGGACACAATCAGACCGGTGCTGACGCGGCCCTGCCGATCTGGATCGACATCATGAAGGCCTGGATCGGCACTCGCACTGACCCACCCAGGTTCGAACCTCCCGGCAACATCGTCTTCATCTCGGTCGACAAAGGTTCGGGTAACGCAGTCCAGGAGGGGGCGCCGGGGGCTATCTCCGAGGCCTTCATTGCCGGCACGCAGCCGGGGGGGTTCAGGCAATAGCCGATCGATCCGCTGTTCGAATCGCGATCGGATGTTGAAGAATGGTCCAATCCGCAATCGACAATCCAATCGTCAATCGACAATCAGATCAATCGTCAGTCTGCAATCGTCAGTCTTCAATGTCTTGTCGAAGCCCCCCTGCGGCCTTCTTCATCAGATAGCTTTTGATAAACATGTCGATGTCGCCATCGAGCACCCGGTTGACGTCCCCCACTTCTTCTTTGGTCCGGTGATCCTTGATCAACTGGTAGGGGTGGAGCACGTAGCTGCGAATCTGACTGCCGAACGCGATGTCCTTTTTCTCCCCACCCAGCTGATCGAGCTTCGCCTGTTGTTCTTTCAACCGCAAATCGTAGAGACGCGCCCTGAGCACTTTCATCGCGGAATCACGATTCCGGTGTTGTGAACGCTCGTTCTGGGACGAGACGACAATGCCGGTCGGGAGGTGCGTGATGCGCACGGCGGAATCGGTGACGTTGACGTGCTGGCCGCCTGCGCCGCTGCTCCGGTAGGTGTCGATTCGAAGGTCTTTGTCTTCGATCTCGACATCGACGTCGTCTGGGAGTTCCGGCCAGACGAACACCGAGGCAAATGATGTGTGACGGCGGGACGCCTGGTCGAAGGGCGAGATGCGCACCAGGCGGTGGACTCCTGCTTCAGCGAGGAGCATGCCGTACGCATAGTCGCCAATGACGGTGAACGTCGCACTTTTGATGCCCGCCTCGTCGCCCGGCTGGACTTCGATGATCTCGCGCTTGAAGCCGCGCCGCTCCGTCCACCGCAGGTACATCCGCAGCAGCATCTCGGCCCAGTCCTGTGATTCGGTGCCGCCCGCGCCGGGGTGGATTGTCACGATCGCGTTCTTGCGATCGTGTTCGCCACCAAGCATCTTTTTGGTTTCACCGGCCTCGACCCGCTCGGCGAGCTCATCGAGCGCGTGCGCGAACTCGTCTCCGACGGGCTCCCCCGCTTCGACCCATTCCGCGAGCACGTGCAAGTCGTCGAGGCGCTGCCTCAGCGACGAAGCAAGCTCTTGATCTTCCTCGAGGCGACGGCGACGCTGGAGCAATTTCTGAGCGTTGGCCTGATCCTTCCAGAAGTCAGGGGCGGCAACGCGTTCTTCGATGCGGGCAAGTTCGTCGGCGGGGTTGGCGGCGTCAAAGATGGCTCCGCAGGTCAGCGGCGCGGCGCGCCAGATCCTGATGTCTGCGAAGCTGCTCGTCGAGGTGGAGAGACATTTAGAGAGAGTCGGTCTTTGGGCTTTGGTCTTTGGTCTTTGGTCTTTGGTCTTTGGTCTTTGGTCTTTGGTCTTTGGTCTTTGGTCTTTGGTCGGGATCAGAGAGTGGAGACCAGAGACCGAAGACCATTCTATCGAACACGACGCGTCGCGAGAAACACGGCAGCACTGAGCGCGAGCGATAGCCAGGCGACAAGGTCGCCGATACGATTGTAAATCGTTCGGCCCCGCAGGAATCGAACCTCCTCGACGAGCAGTGCCTCTTCGAAGAGCTTCGACTTTGCTATCACGCGGCCGTAGGGATCGACGAAGCCGCTGATTCCAGTGTTTGCCGCGCGAGCCAGGTACCGCCCAGTTTCAATCGCGCGCATGGAGGCCTGGTCCCAGTGCTGGTACGCCGCGGATGACCATCCGTACCATGCGTCGTTGGTGATGGTGGTCAGCAGCTCGCTGCCGTCGAGGACGAACTGGCGCATCAGACTCCCATAGATCACTTCGTAGCAAATCGCTGTGCTGATCTTGTGCGTTCCGACCGGTAAGAGAACGGGCTCGGTCCCTGCATCGAACGTGTCCGACAGCGCGTCCACGATCGGACCGACGAAGAAGAATATCCGCTTGGCCGGCACATACTCGCCAAACGGGACGAGGTGAATCTTGCGATAGACCGCCCCAATGTTCCCGTCGGGTGTCACGAGAAACGCCGCATTGTAGTAGCGCTCGCTCGGCTTCGGAGCTGGTTCGCCGGGGACGGTCCTCACCGGTTCGACCTGATCGCTGCCGATGAGCAGCGTCGCGTTCCCTTCTTTCGCGAGACGTCGAATGGCGCCGCCGCGCAGCAGATCTCGTTCAAAGTAAAATGGCGTCGAAGACTCCGGCCACATGATGAACGTCGCACCCCGCGCGAGCGCCTCGCGCGTCATCGCGATATATCGATCGGTAATTGCGTCAGCGAGGGCGGGGTTCCATTTGTCTTCCTGTGCAATGTTGCCCTGCAACACGGCTAACCGTACCGTGTCGCCAGAGGACAGCAATGCGGCTCGCCGCATCCGTCCCGTTCCCCACAGGGCAATGGCAGCGACGATCGCCACGCTGGCCACGACCGGGATCCAGCGCGTTCGGTTTCGCGACAGCACGGCAAACGCCGCCGCTGATGCCGTAAGGGCAAGCAACCCCGAAAGGCCGTAGACGCCGACGACACTGACGAGCTGTGCGATCGGCAGCACCGTCACCTGGCTGTAGCCGAGAAGCGCCCACGGAAAGCCATCCCACACGTACTGGCGGCCAAGTTCGGTGGCCATCCAGAAGGACGGGGCGAAGAGCACGCCGGCTGCGCCAAACGTCCGAACCGCACGCGCGAGCAGGGCGGCGAAGACAGCCGGGAAGAGCGCGAGGTAGGCCACCAGCAACGACGCGGCGAACACGGCCAATGGCACCGCAAGCCCGCCGAATGTCGTCATCGTTTCGACGAGCCAATACAGAGTCCCGGCGAAATACACACCGCCACAGATGAGGCCAAGCAGAAATGCACGCCCGAAGAAGCGGCGTTCAACCGATCGGCGGGCGGCCGCAATGATGAGGGGAGTGAGCGCCAGCCAGGCGCACGCCGGGTGACCGAACTTCGGGAAGCTGAGTGCGAGCAGGACGCCCGAAAGGATGGCTAGCGCGAAATCCAGGGCTTGAACTGTTCTTCCTTCTCGAGCCGCCGCCGGATTTGTTCCGCCTGCTCCTTGTCGGCGTACCGCCCGACCTGGACTTTGAACACCGGAGCGGGAGCACCGGCCGACGGGTTGACGAGAAACGCGGGATAGCCCTTTCCACTGAGCCGCTGGACGATCGCATTGGCGGTTTGCCGATCCCGCAGCGCGGCGATCTGGACCACCCAGCCGTCGCGCCCACTAGTCGTCGGCGCGCGTTCCTTCTTTTCCGGCGACGGCGCGGCCGGTTTCGGCGGATCCGGTTCGCTCGTGACAGCCGGCGCGGGCGAGGTGTGCTTCGGTGTCTCGACCGGCTTGAGCGTCTCTGCGGGTGGCTTGTCGCTTTCCAGCCGGCGCTTGTAACTGAGCGGGGCTTCGCCTTCCGGGGCCGGCACGGGCGGTTCTGCCGGAACTGGCGCTGCCTCCGCGACGGTGTCGGTCGGTGCTGGCGCGGCGGCAGCGATGGGATCGGTCGCCTCCGCGGGCGGCTCGGTCCGAACCGATCGCCCCACGAGTACGCCACACAAGAAGATCACGACCGACACGACAGTCGTCGCCATGAACAGGAAAACGAGCTGCTTGCCACTGAGCTGAATCTCGTGGAAGCCGTCTTCAGATCCGTCGTGGGTCAGGTCAGTCACTCTGATGGACCGTATTCAGTCAAGTTAATGTATCCGCCACCGGGTTCGTTTGCCGTTCACCGGGCCGCGACACCGGACCGGCCCGTAGAGGAACCAACCGACGGTCCACTAGACCTGGTGCCGTCTGAGCAGGTTCATCAGCTCGATCGGCAGGGGAAAGATGATCGTCGAGTTTTTTTCCGACGCGATTTCCGTCAGCGTCTGAAGGTAGCGAAGTGTGATCGTCACCGGTTCCCGCCCGATGACCGTCGCGGCCTGCGCGAGCTTTTCCGAAGCCTCGAGTTCACCGGCAGCATGGATGATTTTAGCACGCTTCTCGCGTTCGGCTTCGGCCTGCTTGGCCATCGCGCGCTGCATGTCGGGGGGAAGATCGACGTGCTTCACCTCGACAGACGATACCTTGATGCCCCACGGATCGGTGTGCTGGTCCAGGATCTGCTGGAGCTGCTGATTGAGCCGCTCGCGCTCCGATAGCAGGTCATCGAGCTCCACCTGTCCAAGCACGCTGCGCAAGGTCGTCTGCGCGAGCTGGGACGTCGCATAGTGGTAGCTCTCGACTTCCACGATCGCCTTGCGCGGATCCATGACGCGGAAATACACAACCGCGTTGACTTTGACTGAGACGTTGTCGCGGGTGATCACGTCCTGCGGCGGCACGTCCATGACGATCGTGCGGAGGCTCACCCGCACCATTCGATCGATTGGCCACGCGACGATGGTGATGCCCGGGCCCTTCGGCCGATCCAACAACTTCCCCAGCCGGAAGACCACGGCACGTTCGTACTCGTTGAGGATCTTGATCGACGCAAACAGCCAGAGAACCAGGATGCCGACCGGAATTAGGAGCGGTGGAAAGGTCACAACAATCCTCCCGTCTGTGCGGGCATACGCGCTTCGGACCTGACTGTCAGCATCAAGCCGTTGACGCCAATCACTCGAACGATCTGACCCGCGGAAACGGGCTCATTCGACGTTGCGGTCCAGATTTCGCCGTGCGTCTGCACACGGCCAACACCGCCGGGCTCGATTGACGTCAATGCCCGGCCAACTTCGTCAATCATCCCGTCCGCGCCGGTCGTAGCGCGCAGCTGTTGCGCCCGGATACCCATCCCGACCAGCAACAGCAGCAGGCCGGCAAGGCTTCCAACCATTGGGATGATGAGGCGCAACCCGATCTGGAGCTCCGGCAACCGCGAATCGATCAGCATCATCGACCCGAGCAGCAAGCTGATGATACCGCCCAGTGCCAATGCCCCATAACTCGTGACTTTCACTTCGAGGATCAGCAGGACGATGCCAAACGCGATGAGCGCTACGGCGGCATAATTGACCGGCAGCACCTGAAAGGCGAAAAACGCCAGCAACAGGCAGATGCCGCCGGCAACGCCCGGGAAGATCGCCCCTGGGCTCCAGAATTCAACCGTGAGTCCGAGCATGCCGAGCGTGAGCAGCAGGTAGGCGATCTGCGGGTGCGCGATGGTGCTCAACGCGCGCTGGGACCACGTCATTTCTACCTGCTCGATGCGGGCGCCCTTGAGCCGCAGCACCTGCGCCTGACCGTCAAACCGCGTCACGCTGCGCCCTTCCAGTTTTCGGACGAGATCGTCAACATCCGAGGCGATCAGGTCCACGAGCGGAGGCTTGGCGCCGATCGCCTCCTGCTCCGTGAACGAGCGGCTCTCGGTGACGCCCTTTTCCACCAATTCCACGTTCCGATGTCGCTGGGTTGCGAGGGTACGGGCGTAGCTGGCGACGTCCGACGTCATCTTCTTCGCCATCGTCTCGTCGATCTTTTCGCCGTTCCCGGCGACGGGATGGGCGGCCCCGATGTGCGTCCCGGGCGCCATGGCTGCGATGTCGGCGGCAATCGTAATCAGGAATCCAGCCGACGCGGCACGATTCCCCGACGGGCCGACGAAGACCGCAACCGGCGGACGCGACCGGATGATGGCGTTGTTGATGTCGCGGGTCGCATCGACGAGGCCGCCCGGCGTTCGCAGCGTAAACACCACAAGCGCCGCGCCTTCGCGCTCGGCGCGTTCGATGGTGCGTTGCACGAATTGTGCGGCGACTGGATGAATGATGCCGTCGATCTCGGCGCTGATAACGAGCGGCGGAGCGGCGCCCGGAGGATTCGGGGGTGTGGCCTGAAAATCCGCGCGGCCGCTCGCCGTCAACAGCAACGTCGCTGCAAGGCAGGTGATAGCGCGGCGAGATGCATGCGTCATTTCAGCGTACTCAACAGCCGTTTGGCCTCGGCTGACCCGGGATCCACCGCAAGTGCGCGTTCCAGCTCGGCTCTCGCGGCTGATGTGTCCTTCAACGAGATGTACGCCTCGGCCAGCGCCACGCGGGCTGCCGCACTCTCCTGACTCCACAGCGAGATCTTGAGCGCGTCCACGGCATTCTGCGGTCGTCCGGCCCGCAGGTGAATGCGGCCGATCAGCAGATGGGCCTCGGCCTCGTACGGTAGAAGGTACACCGCCTTGCGCAGTTCCGCCATCGCGTCCCGATCCTGCTCCTTGGCGAACAGGCGCCGGCCTCGCTCGAGGTGAAAGGCGGCCAGATCCCGCTGCTCCCGCTGGGCGGCATTCACGATCGCTTCATCGATCCGTGCGTCTCGGGCGTTGACGAGTTCCGTCCGCACACGTTCGAGCCCGGTAGGGATCGGCTTCTCTGTCGGCGCCTGGGACTCATATTGAGACGACAGCTGGCGGGCGAGTTCGCGCTCGCGGGCCGCTTCTACAAGGCTGCCGGTGGCCTGAAGAGCAGCTGCCAGCACGTAGTGCGCATCGGCATCGACGGTATTCCGGCGGACCGCTTCGCGGAGCCAATACACCGCGCCTTGATAGTTCTGGACGAGCGCGTATGAGTATCCAAGATTGAAGCGATAGTCGGCATCCCCTGGGTCCACGTCGGCCGCCTTTGTGAGGTAGTACGCCGGGGAACCGGTCTGCGGTGTGGCGCCGCGCCGAATCAGCAATACGCCGAGGTTATTCAACACTGGAGCCACCGACTGAGCGCCGTTGATCTTGGTCCCGGACATCGAATCGACGAGCGAGGTGAAGGTTTCGAACGCCTCGTCGTACCGCTTCAACTCCATCAGCGACACGCCCACGCGAAGGCGGGCGCGCGCAGAAAACTCCGACGTCGCAGCAATGCCGCGGGCGGCATTGAGGGCAGCCGTATGATCGCCCTGCTCGTGCCGCACGTCCCACAGCGCCAGCCTGGCGCGATCGAACCTGGGGTATTCGTTGACTGCCGCTTCAAGAAACGTGGCCTGTGCCGCGGCGCTCTCGGCGATTAATCCCTTGATGTAGTTCTCAAATGCCGGAGGCGGAGGCTGTGTCGCCGGTGTCGATGCTGGCAGAGCGCCGCCGGGCGACAGCCGGGCCGCGACGCGTTGAAAGATGGCAAAGAGATCGCGAATGGGACCACGCTCGGTGACGTCCGGCTGCAATCGTCCGACATCGATTCGAATGCTGTGAGCCTCCACCGTCAGCTCGTCTTTCTCGAGGCGATAGGCGCCGACGACGACTTCCGACGCCCCGACGAGCTGTCCGACCTTGATAACAGTGGCGCGACTGAGCGATGCGGTCAGGGGCAGATGCAGCTGCTCGAATGCATGAACCCGCTCGACGCGCCGAATGGCGGCGACGCCACGAGCGTTCAGTTCGTCGGCGAGGAGTACGGAGGCCGCTTCTCCCAGCCAGCCAACACGCGGCTCCTTGACGGCATTTTCGAACGGCATCACGAGCACGCGCTCGGCAGGCGGCTGCGCGGTAGCGAGCCCGGTGCCGATCCCGAACCAAAAGAGGATCGCTGAAATCAGCTTCATCTGTAACTGTTGTTTCGGACGCTCGGTGCGAGGTCCCCAGCGGGCAGGTCAGGCTGCAGCCGCAGGCTCGTCCGCACGCACACCCTGGACGACAACGGAGAGCAAGCACCGCTCGATTCGGGGCCGTGCGCCGTGTGCCGCCGAGTCGCCGTTCGGTCGAGCCCCGCGGCACTCACTGACTTGCGCGGCGGCCCGAATCGCAAACAGGTCGAGCACGTGCTCGATAGCAGAGGCGTAGAAGCCGCAAAGCGGCAGCTCCGATGCCTCACGCACCTCGCAGAACAGCGAGCCTCTGAGATCCACTGAGGCTGTGCCGCGGCGCAGGCGAATGATGGCTCGCGAACCCGGATACGTCGAACGCACGAGCGACCGCGCGGTCCGCAGCGCGGCTCTGGTCCGAAGCGTGCGCGGCAGCGCGCGGATCACGCGTCGTTCGAGTGCCGGCAGGCTCTTGACCGTCCAGTCCGCGGCGTATTGGCCGGCACGGGCGGTGATGGGCCCGTACGCTTCCCCTTCGGTGCGCAGGAAGCTGAGCACTGCGGAGAGTGGCGCGAGACCAATCGTGCCCTCACGAAGCCCGGCGGTGTTCAACCAGTTTTCATAGAACTCCAGCCGCGTCGGCAACACGTCGGCGATCGCTTGATGAAGACTGGCGACGAGCACGCGGCCGATGCGCGGTTCGCTCATACCCGCACTCTGGTATCGTTTAGGTTTTGACCGTGACTCAATCCCGCTCCGACAACGCCGTCACCGCCGCCATCCTGGCCGGTGGTCTCGCACGACGCCTGCACGGCACCGACAAGTCGGCGCTCATCTTCGGTGGCCAACGCACGATCGATCGCCAGTTGACGGCGTTGCGCGCGGTCACCGACTCGATCATCATCGTGGGTAGAGATGACCGGCGAGGCGAGTCCGCGGGCGTGCGAGCGGTGCCGGACCTCGTGAGCGGCGCCGGCGCGCTCGGCGGGATTTACAGCGCCCTCGCGCAATCCGGGTACCCACGAACGCTGATTGTCGCCTGCGACATGCCGTTTCTTAACGTGGCCGTCCTCGAGCGGCTCGTTCGTCCTGCTTCCCCCTCCATCGACGTCGTCATGCCCCGTACGGACGATGGCCTTCAGCCGCTCTGCGCCGTATACGCCACTCGATTGGCCGACACCGTGCGGCGACGAATCGACCGTGGCCTGCTGAAGGTCGCCGATCTGGCTGAAGACGTGCAAATCGAGGAAATCGGCCCTGAAGAACTGGCGGGGTACGACCCAGACGGGCTGATGTTCGTGAACGTCAACACGCCACATGATTACGAGCGCGCCAAAGGACTGCTGGACCTGGAGGGCGATCGTATCACGAATGTCCAACAGCGGCCGTCGTAGCGCACGATATCGACATCACCACACGACATGATTCTTCCGATCCACAGAGAGGTGCGCAGCCGAATCTCCGACACGGTTCAGCGGCTGTATCAGATTTCCGCGGACGATCCGGCGCTCGCGAACATTCCGGTCGAAACGCCGCCCCGGCGCGCGTTGGGCGACCTTTCCGTCCCGCTCGCCTTCGAACTCGCGCGGCGTCTGCGTAAAGCGCCCCGCCTCATCGCGCAGGAGATCGTCGCGTCGCTCGGGCGCATCGACGGGATCACGCGTATCGAATTCACGCCGAACGGCTACGTGAACTTCTTTCTCGACCGTCCACGGCAACTCTCGGCGTGGCTGCGAGGCTCGGATGCCTTGCCGACGACGGCAGAGAAAGAAATCGTCGAGCACACCGCCATCAATCCGAACAAGGCAGCCCACATCGGCCATCTGCGCAATGCGGCCTTGGGCGATGCGTTCGGCCGATTACTGAAGTACCTCGGCCGTCGTGTCGAGATACAGAACTACATCGATGACACCGGGGTACAAGTGGCAGACGTTGCCGTCGGATTCCGCGAGTTGGAAGGACGCGATCTCGATTCGGTCGAACAACTGGCGAACTCCACGCGGTTCGACTACTACTGCTGGGATTTGTACGCGAAGGTCACCGAATGGTATGAGGAGGACAAGGACCGGCTTCGAATTCGGGCGGCCGCGCTTCATGCCATCGAACGCGGAGGGAACCAGACTGCGGAGATGGCCCACTTCATCGCCGACCGAATCGTGCGAGCGCATCTGACGACGATGGCCCGACTCAACATCGGCTACGACCTGTTGACGTGGGAAGGGGACATTCTGCGCCTGCATTTCTGGACGCATGCATTTGAATTCCTGAAACGTACGGGGGCCGTTTTTCTCCAGTCGGAAGGACGGCTAAAAGGGTGCTGGGTGATGCGCATCGAAAACGAAGCGGAATCCAGCGAACCCGAGGCCCTGGCCGACGGCGAAGGAACTGACGAGGCTCGCGAAAAGGTGATCGTCCGATCGGACGGGACCGTGACGTACGTGGGCAAGGACATGGCCTACCAGCTCTGGAAGTTTGGGCTGCTTGGCAAAGACTTCCACTATCGGGTGTTTCAGCGGAGCGACGGACGGCCGCTCTGGTCGACGACGTCCGACCCATCGCGCGCAGATGCCGGCGCACCGGAATTTGGCCGCGCGTCCTGGGTCTGTAATGTCATCGACACTCGGCAGTCGTACCTGCAGAAGCTCGTGAAGCAGGCCCTCGCGGCGCTTGGCTTCGAACGGCAGGCCGAGCACTCGGTCCATTACGCGTACGAAATGGTCGCCCTCTCCCATCAGACGGCACGCGAATTAGGCTACGACACGAAGGAGGACGAGGGGCGGCCGTTCGTCGAGGTATCCGGCCGGAAAGGACTGGGCGTCAAAGCCGACGATTTGATCGACCGGCTGACCAACAAAGCGGCGGAGGAAGTGGCCAAGCGCAATCCCGGGCTTCCACCCGACGATGCCCGGCAGACCGCCGAGTCGATCGCGATTGCCGCACTCCGCTACTTCATGGTGAAGTTCTCGCGCGGCAAGGTCATTGTCTTCGACATCGATGAAGCGTTGAGCTTCGAAGGCGAGAGCGGGCCGTACCTGCAATACGCCACCGTCCGAGCGAACAACATCTTCGCCAAGCTGCACGAGCGGGCGGGACTTGACGAATCAGCCGTCGTTGCCGCGCTTCCCACGACCCTGCCAGACAGCCTGACGGCGGGCGACGAAGAAGCCGACGATCTCTGGGGCCTCGTGCTCGAAGCGGCGCGACTCGATGAGATCGTTGATCAGGCTGTCCGCACGCTGGAGCTGTCTGTCCTCGCCAAATACGCCTTCGGGCTGGCGCAAGCCTTCTACGGGTTCTACCATCGGTACCCGATCCTGAACGAAGAGCGGAAAGAAGTGCAGATCTGGCGCGCCGCGGCGGTTGCCTTCTATCGCGCACAGCTCACTCGCGCATTGGCATTGATGGGATGCACGGTCCCGGTGAGAATGTGAACGGGGGGACGGGAGGACGGGGGGACGGGAGCGCCTGCGGCCCGAGCGAGGGGCCGGCTTGCCAGCCGGAGCGCGGGCCTGCCTTCGCTCAAGCTACGGCGGGCAACCTTCGCGAACACTCCGCGCGAAGGTT
>JBAROV010000185.1:0-3078 GCA_049642465.1 Vicinamibacterales bacterium | reverse complement strand
GAGCACTGCCCGTTGACCGGCCGGAGCGGCTTGCCCTGCTCATGTCGATTCCCTCGGGCGCCCGGCCGGGCCTGAGTGCCTGGTCGAACCCGGTGTGGGAGCAGATCCGGGAGAGGCGTCACGAGCTGTTCCAGACCGCCTTCGCTTACTCCGCACGGCCCGCGCGCTTCAATCTCGCATCGGGAGGACAAACAGAGTTTGTCGACGGGCAGTTTGTGAGCGGCGACTACTTCGAGGCCTTGGGCGTCCGGCCCGTCCTGGGCCGTGCGTTGACGTCCGCGGATGACGCGCGTGGGGGCGGCCCGACTGGGGCGGTGGCGGACATCAGTCATGCGTTCTGGCAGCGACGCTACGGCGGGGCCGCGGATGTGGTCGGCCGGACCCAGCTGATCGACCACGTGCCCTTCACGATTGCCGGCGTCCTGCCGCCAGGGTTCTTCGGTGTCGATGTCGGGACCACGTTCGACGTTGCGGTGCCTTTGGGCACTGAGCCGCTGATTCGCGGACGCGATAGTTTCCTCGATCGTTCGACTACCTCGTGGCTGGCTGTCGTGGTACGCCTGAAGGATGGCCAGACGTTGTCTGCCACGCAGGAGGCCGTGCGCGCGCTACAGCCGCATCTCCGCGACGCCACCATGCCGGAAGAGTTTTCCGCGGAATCCAAAGCGCGCTACCTGACCGCTCCAATTGCCGTCGAGTCCGCAGCGATCGGGTCATCGCGGATGCGTGGCCGCTACCGGCAACCCGTGCTGACGATCCTCACAGTGGTCGCGCTCGTGCTACTGGTGGCGTGCGCGAATATTGCGAATCTGTTGTTGGCTCGCACCGCCGCCAGGCGGCAGGAGTTCAACGTGCGTGTCGCGCTTGGCGCATCCCGCTGGCACCTGGCCAGGCTGCTACTGGCCGAAAGCCTGTTGCTCTCCGGCGTCAGTGCGTTGCTCGGCCTGGGAATTGCCCTATGGGGAAGTCGGCTTCTCGTCCGGCAGATGTCCACCTTCACGAATACGGTTTTCCTGGATGTGCAGCTCGACTGGCGGGTACTCGCGTTCACGACGGCAGTCGCCACGATCGCGGCGTTGCTGTTCGGCATGGCGCCAGCTCTTCGCGCTTCGCGTGCGGAGCCGATCGGAGCGATTCGCGATCACGCGCACGGTCCGGCAGGAGGCCGCCGAGGTGGGGTCAGCGAGGCGTTGGTCGTGGGCCAGGTCGCCGTCTCGCTCATCCTGGTTGTCGCGGCCGGGCTGTTCGCGCGAACGTTTTCCTCCCTCATGACGCGAGACCTCGGGTTCGACCGCGATGTGGTGCTCATCGCGCAATTGGATCTCAGGACAAGCGCGGCCAGCCCCGCTGACCGTGGCGCACTGTACGAGCGACTGGCTGACTCCGCCGGCGCCATCGCTGGCGTCGCTCGTGCGGCGGTTTCGGAAATCACTCCGGTCAGTGGATCGTTAACCGATACCGTTGTCGACATCGAAGGCGGCCCGTCGATGACGATGCCCCAGAACATTTCCTATCGAAACGTCATTACACCCGGCTGGTTCGCCACGTACGGGACGGATGTTCTCGAGGGGCGCGACTTCGATGCCCGCGATCGCCCTGGTTCGCCGCTGGTGACGATGGTGAACCAAACTTTCGTGCGCAGATTCCTCCACAACGGCACGCCACTCGGCCGCCGCATCCGGCAAGGCCAACCCGGCAGGCAGGGGCCTTGGCTCGAGGTCGTCGGCGTGGTTGAAGACGCGGCTTACCGATCCGTCCGCGACCCAGTGCCGCCGACTCTTTACGTGCCGCTGGCTCACGTCAAAGAGCCTCCGTCCAACATGAGTCTCAGCGTGCGAAGCACGAGTGGTTTGCCGGCGAGGCTCCCGCAGGCGCTCGCAGACGCAATCAGTCGCCTCGATCGTAATGCGGCGGTCACGCTTACGCCGTTGAAACAGCAGATAGATTCGGCCCTTGTGCAGGAACGGATCCTCGCCTTGATCGCGGGATTCTCCGGCGTCTTGGCGTTGTTCCTGGCCGGGCTCGGACTCTACGGCATCGTCTGGTACGCCGTCAGCAGGCGCCGATCTGAGATCGGGATACGAATGGCGCTGGGGGCGACCCAGGCTAGTGTCGCAGGACTCGTACTGTTCCGAACGTCGTTTCTCGTCGCCACCGGCATCGCCGTTGGTGCGGTCGCGTGCTGGTGGATGTCGAGGTCTATTGCTTCGCTGCTCTACGGTGTTAAACCTCGCGACGTCGCCACGATGGCGTCGGCGGCAGGCATCCTGGTGATCATCGGCTTGGTCGCCGCGTGGATGCCCGCGCGAAGGGCATCGCGCATCGATCCCGTCGAGGCCCTGAGGAATCTGTAATTCGTAATAATTTGTAATCTGAAATCTACAATCGTTTGTCGATTACCCGGTGGTTACCCGATTTCCCGATTTCCCGATCACCGCAGATCGATAAACGATTCCAGATTCCAGATTCCAGATTATCGATATAATCCGCGCTCTCATGTCCTTGAGCGCGGGCACACGAATCGGCCCCTATGAAGTCGTCGGCTTGATCGGCGCCGGCGGGATGGGCGAGGTCTATCGCGCCAGAGACGTCAAGCTCAACCGAGATGTTGCGCTCAAGGTGCTGCCCGATCTGCTCGCCGGGGATCCTGATCGCCTGGCGAGATTCCAACGCGAAGCGCAGGTCCTCGGGGCGCTCAACCATCCCAACATCGCCCACATCCACGGGTTCGAAGACACGACCAGCGCGCACGCGATCGTGATGGAACTCGTCGAAGGTCCGACCCTGGCGGAAATCATTCGTTCTTCGGAGGCCGGACCTTCAGGTCCGGCGGACACGCCGGGTCTAAAGACCCGGCCTCCATCCGGAAAGCCCTCGGGTCTGCCGCTATCAGACGCCCTGCCCATCGCCCGGCAGATCGCCGAAGCCCTCGAAGCCGCGCACGAACTCGGCATCGTCCACCGCGATCTGAAACCCGCCAACGTGAAGGTGCGCGACGACGGCGTGGTGAAGGTCTGGGATTTCGGCCTGGCCAAAGCGATGGACACCGGGACTTCAGGACCGCAGGACCTCTCAAAC
>JBAROV010000236.1:0-2176 GCA_049642465.1 Vicinamibacterales bacterium | reverse complement strand
GTCGCGGGAATGCTGACGGCTCGCGGGGCGGCGCGGCGGCGGGAAGTCGCCATTCGAACCGCGCTCGGCGCGTCCAGGCGTCGCGTCGTACGGCAACTGCTGACCGAAGCGGTCATTCTGTTCGTTTTCGGGGGCGTCCTTGGCGTCACTCTCGGGTCGGTGCTCCTGCGGGCGGTCGTGACGGTTGCACCGCCGACGCTGTCGTGGCTTCGCGACGTTTCATTGGATGGATCGATGCTCGCGGTGGCGCTCGGGATGGCGGCCCTCACTGGAGTACTCTTTGGCGTGGTTCCGAGCTGGAAGGCAGCCGGAGCCGACGTTGTCGAAGTCGTTGCCAGCGGCGTCAAGGGTGCGGGACGCGGAGGTCTGTCGCAAGGTTTCAGACAGGCGCTGATCGTGTCGCAGATCGCTGTCGCCACGATTGTCGCGTCGGCGGCGAGTCTGTCGCTCACGAGCCTCGTCCATGCGCAGCGTGTCGACCTCGGATTCGAGCCAGGCCATGTGCTGACCGCACGAGTGGAGCTTCCGCGGACCAAATACCCGGAAGCTGCGGCTCGCCAACAGTTTTTCGATCGCTTGCTCGAACGCGTGCGCGCACTACCTGGTGTCACTGGTGCTGCCGCGGGGAGTGTGGTCGTGGGTCAGTCAAGCTCTTCCAGCTTCACGATTGAGGGTCGATCGGAGTCGATTCCGCAACCTCTGACATTCGACAGCATCACGCCTGACTTCTTCCGGGTCCTTCAGGTTCCCCTGCTGCGCGGACGCTTTTTTTCGGATCGCGACCACGCTGACACACAACCCGTCGCCATCATCAACGACACCACAGCGAAAACGCACTGGCCGAATGAGGATCCGCTTGGTAAGCGTTTCAAATTCGGGGAACCGGACGACGATGCTCGGTGGAGGATGGTGGTGGGGATTGTGGCGGACACGCGACGGGCTGGCGTCGATCAGCCTGTGCGCACCGAGTCCTATCAGCCGTTCACGCAAGACTCGCGGTCGATGACCGTCCTCATTCGCACCGCTGGAGAAGCGGCTGCGATCGCGCCGGCGCTTCGTGTGCTGGTTCGCGACTTGGATCCGGACCAGCCTCTCGGACGGGTAGCGCCGCTGGAAGAATTGATCGAAATCCAGACCGCCGCACGCCGTTTCAACACCTGGCTGCTCGGCGTCTTCGGCATGGCGGCCATAGCCCTCACGGCAATCGGTCTGTACAGCTTGCTCGCGTACCTCGTTGCGCTTCGCCGGCATGAAATGGCGGTGCGCCTCGCGATCGGAGGAAGTCCCCATCATGTGCTGGGGCTCATCGTGCGCCACGTGTCACTCGTCGTTGGTTTAGGGATCACCCTTGGCCTCGCCGGAGCGCTCACGACCGCGCAGTCGATGCGGGGCCTGCTCTACGGGATAGAACCGTGGGATCCGCTGTCACAGACCGCGACGATCGGGGTGCTGGGCCTCGTCGCAGTCGCGGCGGCGTGGATTCCGACACGCCGCGCCATGCGGGTTGATCCGGCGATCGTGCTGCGAACGGAGTAGTTCACCCGACGAGTTCAACGAGTTGGAGCGGGTTGAGCCGCGAAGAAATCGAACCCTCAACCGCTAGCGCCGTGAAGTCCGTGCGCACCAAGCCGGGAAGCACGAGGGGGCGTGCAGAACAGCTCAGGCCGTCCGGTACCGAATCCAACGGATCTTCAACGCGGTTGTCGGGGCTGCGCCTTTGCGAGGAACTGATCGGGAGTGAAATTCTCGATCTCCTTGCCGTGCCCCTTTCCTTGAATCACTGTCCGTGTACACCTCTCGCAGATTCTTCGACAAATAACTTCTCTGTGGCACCAAAGTAGCTTCCAAAACCAAATCAGAAGCGTCTGCGATTTCTTCTAATGGTGGTGCTGTTAGCTCGCGTAGACGTCCTTTTTTGATTGGATTCGCGACGCCCGAAGCCGCCAGCTCAGGCAACGTGATCTGTGGTGCGGCAGAAGCCGCGACTGCCATCATGAGAAACCCGGCGACGACCATTTGCTGTCTCATGTGCCCCGCGCTTGCATTCACACGTCTTCAATTTTCGCGAATCACCAACCACACGTTTTCTGCGATTTACCGCCTTGGGTATTTTTCGCAGCGTGTTTGTCCGATGCTGTTGGTTTGCTGCATAGCCGTCCGTTCGCTGCCCTCGAGT
>JBAROV010000215.1:0-6097 GCA_049642465.1 Vicinamibacterales bacterium | reverse complement strand
GATGTCAAGTCTGCATTCGTATTCCGCCTATAGAGACCAGGGCGGCCAGCAACACCTTCGGGCTTATAGTAATAAGCGCCCGAGCGTGAAAAGTACACCGAGTGATACTGCGTAGGTTCGAGCCGGTTCGCGGCGGGGTCATACCGGTTGACCGTCGGCTTTCCCGCAGTGGCTGTGTCCCAAATATAGATTGAATCGTCGAAATTCGCCCAGGTCAGATATAATCCGGCAGGCGCGATCGTGCGACGCGTTCCATCTATTCCCACAATCCGCACCTCGGTAATCGTAGGATCCCTGTCGTGGCCCTGATAATTTCCCAGCGCGACCGCCAACTGAGTACCGTCAGGGCGCCACGCGAAATTCCGAACGTTCGGCACACTTAGTACTTTGGAACCGTCAAAATTCAAGACATGCAGTGTACTACGCTCGAACCCGTCTCGCTTGCCCTCACGAAAGTTCGGCTGTGCAGTTTTTGCCGGTAGTTCAATAACGCGCTCTAATACGGCGAGCCTCGACAGAGTTCGGTCGAGGGCTAGCGCAATCAACTCCCCTTCCGCCTTGAATACGATTGATTGCAGAGAGCCTCCCGGACTGAGGCTAACTAAGGCATTTCTCGACTCTGCTGTCGACCCTCCAGCCGCGAAGATTCGTCCGCTGCCTGGATCCACAGCGTAGAAGTAGTACGGACGTTGTGTTGCTTGAACACTGGCGGCCAGAGACACACCAATAAGACTGACTACAAGCCGACTTTTCATGATTCCTCTTCGCTCAACAGTTATTCGAATCTGCTCCGTCAGGGTCGCGGAGCCGAATGTGAATGTGATTGGCGTGCTCGCCCGTATCATCCACGATCACCGTCATTCCCGGGAAATCCAACGGATTAATACCGGCCGCCTTATCGACCCAGACTCGATCGACCATACCGGATAGCATCCAGATGTTCAACAGTTCAATTGTTTCTGACTGATCGTACGCGGATGGGTTTTGGGCAACATTTAAGGGAATTTCATTGCCGTCATTTCGCATGTATCGAACATCAACATCAAGGCCGTTTTGGTGACTGTCATGCGGGGGGAAATCATCCCCACCCTCTCTGCTGATATCCCCAACGCCCATCCGCGTCGTATTTGTCGCACTCCATTCTTCGCCGACCCACTCGATAAGGTCAATCATCGTTTCGCAGCCTCCCCAATTGTCCGTGTTGGGGGGGTCGGTTCCTAGAAAGTGATAATAACCCGGACCTGGACCCAGAGGCTCACCACCATCAAGTGTGCCGTTCGTAACCGATCCCCGATGCAACGCACAGCGTGCATGCACCGCAATCTCAACGAGTGGAGTTACAAGGGGCTGAATGTTGCACGCTGTTCCGTTGGTTTGACCTTGGTACTTGACCACATATTCGAGCTCCGTAGGGATCCAAAGGTAGCCTCCGGTAGACGTCGATGTGTCACGCGAATCGAGGATGTGGTAGAAAGCAGTAAAACCCGTCACTGGATCACGTCCGTACACTCGCATAGTACCGGGCGATTCAACTCCGTCAATCCACAACTTCATGTCAAGGTGGCTGATCAACCGTTGCTGTGTTGACCAAGTCACGCATTGGCAAGGAGCTGGGGAACAATTCAAGGTACGCAGCTGGCACGTGCCGTAAGCGGTGACTCGGCCATCCAGCTGAAATGACGTCCCCTTCTTCACATAAAAGTCATTCTGTACCTGACATCCGTTGTCGATTCGCGTGATGAAGCCTTGCGTGCTTTCGCCAGCCGAACCCCCAATCGGCGGACAACCCTGTGCGCACACTTCCGCCACATGGGGAGCTGTTGTAGTGAGAGCAATTGCGACAATCAGAATGCAAGAGAAGCGACGCACATTAAGTATTGGCATGCGTGACTCTTTGGAGATCGGGTTGGCGAATCCTAGCACCAGTTATGAATTTGTAGATGCAAATCTTGGTTTGCTTGATGTGTGCGGGGAACGCACACACGGATCCGATCTCTTGCAGCAACTCGTCACCCGCGATGAGGCATGCCAATCAAGCCGGAGGGCTACAATTCCGCCGTGGCCGCCATCGTGTTCAACTTCGCAGGGCGTCCGCGCCGTTGCCGATAAGGTATCATTTCCAAAAGCGCACCGCGCCCACCGGACCGGATCCGGTCCCTGGGACCCCCGTGCAGCGTCCGCCGGAATTCAAAAACGCGCACACCCCCCTCTGGTTCTATCCGCGTGGGCCGCGGCTGTCGATGTGACGCGCCAGAGGCGCGCAACATGGGCCGGCTCGAGCACGCGCGCGTAGGGTCGCGGACGCGGCGGTGTGTCGCGACGAGCGTCGCGCCGTGGAAGATGCGCACCGTGTCGTCGGCGATCGCGACCTCGACGTGCTCGCGCACCAGCTGATAGGGCACGCTGTAGCGCACGGTCTCGACGTCGACAAACGCATCGTGCGCGACGCGCCGGCGGAGTCGCTGCTCGCGCCGCGGCAGCGACCGCGCCGGCAACGGCCGCAATGCCACCTGCTCATCACGAATGAAGCGATCCAGCGGCACCTCGTGCGTCGTGCCATGCACGCGCCGATCGGCGTCGAGCATCCACGCCGCCAAGTGCTGCTCGAGCGCATTGAAGGACTCGAAGGTGAGGCCCGCCAGCGCATTGCGCTTGACGTACTTCACGCCCGATTCGGTTTTGCCTTTCGTGCGCGCCCGGTAGGGAGGACACGCGCGGGGCTGCACACCCCAATCACGACAAAACGCCAGATACGCGGGGTGGAACTGCACCGTGCCCGTGACGCGATCGCGCCCGAGCACCAGGGCGCGCGCATTGTCACCCAGAATCGTGGCGGGCACACCGCCGAAGTGGACGCAGGCGGCGCGATCCCCTCACGCCAGTCGTCCTGGCGTCACGCCGGCGCGGCAATGGAGCTCAGCTATATAGAGGATGGCGCCCGTGCGGCACGTTGCACGTCTGGCACATTGCCCGTGGCACGTTGCACGTCTGGCACATTGCCCGTGGCACGTTGCACGTCTGGCACGTTGCACGTGGCACATTGCACGTGGCACGTGCGCGCCTGCGGCCGTCTACTCGGTCCGGAGCGCCACCATCGGGTCGACGCGTGACGCCCGCCGCGCGGGCACGTAGCCGGCGATGAGCGCCACCGACGTTAGCACGACCAGCATCCCCGCGAACGTGGCGGGATCGCGCGGAGTCACGCCAAACAGCAGGCTGTCGGCGCTGCGCACCGCCAGCCACGACACGATCGTGCCCAGCACCATGCCGACCGCGGCGAGCGACAGCGTCTGCATGACAATCCGCCCCTGCACGTGTCGCGCGGACGCACCAAGCGCCATGCGGATGCCGATCTCTTGCGGCCTGTATGTGCTGTTTCGAAAGCTTGGTCTCACACTTGGCGAGTCGCTGATCCTCGCTGCGCTTTTCTTTACCTCACGAAACGTGATCAACGAGCCGCTGAGCGCATGGACGCAGCGCGCGTCGGTGTTCCTCATTCCGCCGATCCTGCTCCTGCTGCTCGTATCCGTGCGAAGCACCCAAAGCGTCCCGAGGATTGGCCTTGCCGCGTTCGGGGGATTCCTCTCGTCCTTGATGTACGTTCAGGATTTCTACACGGCACACTTGGCGGCGCTCTTCGTCGGGGGGTTCACGATAGCGGCTGCCTTCGTGGAAGGGGGCGTCGCCCGGACAGTCGCCCGGACATATGAGGCGATTCGCGGGTTCTGGCAGGCGCAGACGTTCGCATCGAAGGCGACGCTCGTCGCTGCTGCGGGTGCCTCGACCTGGGCCTGGTCTGTCTGGAATTTCGGCGGCGGTGAGATCGTTCTGCGCACCATCAAATTTCGGTCTCACGATGCGACTCGTCCGGCGGCGATCGCCGTGGGATTGCTGATCGCATTTGTCTATCTGAACAGAAAAGTTCTCGCGTCGCCTCGACTGCCCAAGCCGAACTCGTGGTGGATCGCCCTGACGATCGGCGGCGCGGTCGGCGTTGTCGTTTTCCTCTGGACTTACACGAGCGCGTACGTCGAGCATCGCGCCTTTCCTGAGGAACAGCTCCTGGCACAGCTCCTAACCCGCGACCCTGGGAGTTGGGCCGGTCCGCTGGAAATGCTTGGCGACCTCGCTCCCTACGAGACGCAGCGTCCGTTCATGTTCGTGCTGATTGTGGGCGTGCTCCTGTGGATTCCACGCGTCGGGGGAAGAAAGGCTCGAATCTACTGGATGTGGTTCCTGGCCCTGTCGCTCGTCGCTCTGTTCATCCCGCTTCGCTTCGGAGAGATCTCGGTCTGGAGGCTTTTCATCGAGCCGCTTCCCGGGTTCGGCGTCATCCGGGATCCGAAGCGCATCATCTACGTTTACGAGCTTGCTGTGGCGTTGGCCGCGGCAGCGGTGGTGGCAAGTTTTCCCCCGGGCGCCGCGCTCCGCACCGCCGTCACGCTCCTCGCGGCTCTGTTCATCGTAACCGATCGCGCGCCGGACAGGTTCCGCTATGGACGCCCCGTTGCGGTGTTCGACCGCTGGGTGGCAGCCCCAATCGCTATCGATCCGTCCTGCAGGAGTTTCTACATCAAGGGGGCCTCGAGCGAGTACATGTCCCGCTCGGATCACATGTGGTCGCAGTACGGCGTCGATTCGTTATTCGTGTCGTTCAGGCTTGGGATTCCGACGCTGAACGGCTACAGCGCCTGGGCTCCGGAAGGCTGGCAACTCGGCAACCCGCCGGAACCCGGGTACGAGCATGCGGTCGCGGGCTGGATCGATCGCTACGGGCTCACCGACGTGTGCGAATTGGATATCGATGAGCGGAGGATGCGCCGCCGCAGCGAGGTTCCCTGAATGCTACCGCCACATCTCACGATTCGCTCGGACGCGCCTTGGCGGCGCTGATGTTTCCTCCTCGAGCGCGCGCAGTTCATCAAGGCGAACCCAGACGGGGCCGGCGGCGGTGTGGACAACGGTATCGTCGAGTACTCGGTGATCGAATACGACACGACAAGTCGGGACGACTACACCAACGGCGTTGACGTGCACACGAGCGACAACTGGATCATCAGGCACAACCTCTTTCGCAACGTCCGTGCTCCGCCAGGCCAGCTGGCGGACCCGGCGATCCTCATGTGGAATGCATCTACCGGCACCATCGTGGACGGCAACACCTTCATTGATTGTCAGCGGGAAATCGCGCTGGGCCTGATCGCGCGCAGGTTCTTCTCGACCGGATCGCGACGCTGATACCGAACGCGGGAAGGGATTGGAACGGCCAGGGGCGCCCCGTTGGTGCTACGGATATTGGGGCGGACGAATACGCCGGCCGCACGCCGCCCAACCCGCCGCAGAACATGCACATCTTGAGGCGACGCCCGCTACCAGCGCGTCCACTTCCAATGCATGAATGCAACCGCGCTGAGCAGCTCGAACGTATCCCGTCCCGGTTCAACCGCGAGACCCCAGTGTCTCTTCGTCGGGCCGACACGGCCGATCAAACCTTCCTGACCGCTAACGATGCCGGTCAAATGCTGCCACCAGAAAAAAGGCGTATCGAACGTCCATACCTCGCCATCAGCGTTCCGCAGCCGGTGACGCTTGCGAACAAAGGACCGAACTGTTGATACCCAGACCACCGTGGCATTTCGGCGCATCACAAAGCACCGACCTCGCACGATGCCTTCCGAACGGATCACCCCCTGCTCGCCCCCGGCAGCGTCGAAAACTCGTGTGCTGCCGAACCGTGGGTGCAAACGCAGAATGGGTGTTCCTGGTCTCTCGTCGGTCACTTCTTGATCGGCAGCGATGCGCCGAACGGTGACGACGTAGGCTGAGGGTCGTTGAATGTGCGAGTAGTACCAAGAATCAGTGGTATCCAACCATTCTGGGGGCTTGAGAGGTCTCATCGCAGCATCGCGGCTGATGCCTCAACTTGTGACGAACGAACGGCCACACCGGCCGGATCGCCTGGCCGTGCAGGCTATCCAAGCTTCAGACAGCTGTCGGTTTTCAGAAGGAAGGGACCCTAGCTTTTCAAAACCTTTCCCCCCTGACTTGTCCAGTCGCCTGAGCGCGGTTCGTACGCCGTCAGGGTGCCTTACTCACC
>JBAROV010000210.1:0-56146 GCA_049642465.1 Vicinamibacterales bacterium | reverse complement strand
GTGTTCCTGTTCCTCGTCTGCGCGAAGGCACTGAGGCTGACGCTGAATGCACGAACAGATGCGCTCCCGTCTGTCGTGCGAGACGTCTCGGGCTTGGTGAAGAGGGCCGAGGCAATCGATGCTGTGGCACCTGACTGGAGAGTCCATGCAGCGCTATCCACGCTCGCTGAGGCCGAAACCCGCGTCGGACAAATCCGTGAAGAGGAGGTAGCACGGACGGTCGGCGTAAATCGAGCCCACCTCGGTCGGTTACTCCGGGATGCAACAGATTTCACCTTCAAGCAGTGGCGTTGGGGCTTCCTGCTCCGGCCAGCGCTGATCCCGCTGGCAACATCGCAAGAGCAAATCGCCCAAATCGCGTACTCCTGCGGCTACGAGTCGTTGGCTCAATTCGATCGCGACTTCCGGCGCATGCTGCACATGACGCCGACGGAGTACCGACAGCTCGTCCGCAACAATAACCGATAGAACTCGAAGGCGTCGCTTGAGACCGTCAGTCTGATCTTGACGGCACTACTTCAGCTCACAGGCTGTCAACAATCCGCACGAAGCGACAAGCCTTTGTACGCGCCGGCGCCGACGTTCTGATCTAGGGTACGCTTCACGTTCGGAAGCCCCCGCGCTTGAAATTGCCGGAAGCATCCGATGAACCGTAACCATCCTTGGCGGATCCGGTCGTGACACCGAAGCCCGAGACGTCGGCCCAAGTGACGGATGTGCGCGCAACCCCGCAAGGGCGTGAACCTCCTGTTGTGCTATGCACTGATCGATTATCGCCATCGATCGAGTACCGACCGTTTTTAGAGCCAATCGGAACCAGATCTTTCCTTGAATGGTGGTGTGACAGGTTTAGATCGCGTTACGGTTCAGAGCTCTACATCTTATGCCACACAGTTGCCGACGAACGAGCTGTCGCCGCAATAGTCGATAGCCGTGCGCAGATCATACGGGTCGATTCGGGGACGAAGGTCAAAGCCTTCGCGAAGGCTGCGCAACTCGTAGGGGCTAAGCACGTCGCGTTTGTATACTACGGCAATATCTTTGCGCCTCGGAGTCTCCTGCCTTTTGCCTTCACGCATCACCTGCACCACGGAAATGCCTACACACCGGTACTGGGATTGCCGTATCGGACCGCGCCCGAGATCTACGAGAGTGGCTTCTTACTGGAACTCGCTTCACTCGACATTCCTGAAATGCCCTCGGAGCCGGCCGACACCATCAGGCGTCTGAGTGTGGTCGCCCAAAGCCTCAGGGAACTCCAGCCGTGTGTACCGACCGCAACCCCTTTTGACGCCGTTCGCGTTCTTGGAGCGAGCCCCAGGCTGTTGCCTGAGGGGATTTCACTTTCGACGCCGAGAGATATCGAACTTGCTCGCCGGGTTGTGGCTTGTGCGCGCACAGATGACGGTCTCGAAGATCTCGAACACTGGCGCCGCTGCGCAATCCAGATGCGACGCGAACTCGAGGAAGACTTCAGCCAATTCCTTGCGTCCGCAGGTCTGAGCATCGCCTACCATGCTCGCCGGGACGGAAGACTCCGCGTCTTGTTTATTTCCGAACCGGCGGGGTTCTCTGGAGGAGAGGAAAGTCTCTGTCAGCTGATCGACCACTTGGATCGTAATGCGTTCGAGGCTTATGCGCTCGTGGGCGGAGAGGGGGCGTTCGCCGCGAGACTGAGATCGAGTGGCGCCAACGTGATCGTGGCATCCTGCGGTTTTGGCACGAGCGGCGTCGAAAGGCTTCTGTATGTTCTTCGGCGAGTCCTTGAGGTGAAGCCGCACGTCGTGCACTTTAACGGCCCGGTGGATGCTCCAACTTTGCATGCTGTCGTTCTGACGCAGGTGCCTTTCGTCGCTCACGCCAGAAACGCGTTGCTGACGGACGACGTCGACATGTTCAGGCTTGCGACACGGATCATCGCCGTATCCGAGTTCATGAAAGAACGGGTGTTGCGGCTGGAAATTCCAGAAGAGCGCGTATCAGTCGTGTACGACGAGGTCGATCCCGACGTCTTTACGACTGCCGCGTACGACAAAGACGAACTGCGGCGTCAGTATGGCATCCCGCCTCAAGCGAAGGTCGCGCTGATGATAGCGAGATTGGTCCCTAACAAGCGACACGATCTCTTTCTCAAGGCAGCGTTCGAGGCGAAGACGGACATTCCGCAATTGCACTTGCTGCTGAAGGGCGATGTGTTCGTCGACGATGTCACTCCAGACAGAGTGGTCGAGTATATCGACACGCACGGCATGCGCTCGTGGGTGACGATCGTCCCCTTCGTGGATGACATCCGTAAGATGCACAGCATTGCGGATGTGCTGGTGCTCTGTTCCGACGATGAGGCCCTCGGACGGTGCGTGGTGGAAGCGATGGCGATGAAAGTTCCTGTCATCGTGAGCGATTCCGGCGGAACCCACGAGATCGTTCGTGATGGCGAGACGGGTTTCGTCTTTTCAGGTGGCGATGTTAGCGCGCTGAGAGGCTGTCTGATCGAGGCGCTGTCCGACAATAACCGCTATCACCACCTTGGTCGTGCGGCTCGCAGTTACGTCGTTGACCATCTCACTGCTCGCGAATCCGCCGCAAGAGTCATGGCCCTCTACGAACAGATGCTTTCGGCAGCTACGCAGGGGACGATTGAGCCCGAACATCGCTACGCGAGCGCCATATCTGCCCAATCGTGCAGGGCGTCTACCCAACTGAACCGTCGTCATGCTGTGCGAGAACCGTGAACGCCTCGATGATCTGCGGCAGAGAGCGGAGGCAGTCTTGTGGATCGATGGTGACTTCCGCGCCACGATCGCTGCGGCCGAGGACCTGATCCGTTACGGCGTTCATGTCGATACGGCGGCGGTCGCAAGCACCGGCATCGCCTTGGCGGCTCAGAATACGTATTCCCTCGTCCTACTGGACGGCCATCTCCCGGATCTACCCGCGACTGACGTGTTGAAGGCGCTCAAGAACCTCCGGATCAAAGCGCCCGTCGTGATCATTACGATACCCGTGGGCATCGAGACGGCCGTCGCATGGATGCGACTCGGTGCCATAGATATCGCGCTCAAACCGATTAGCGCGTTGGACCTGCTTTCAATCCTCAGGCAGTACCTGCACCACAAGAGTCCCTACGATCAGGGATCCCCGATTGAGCCTCCAGTCCGTCGCGAAGTGATCTCTCAGATCACACGGACTCTCTTGTCACGCCCGACGACGCCGCTGGCACAGGCGGCTCGGGCGGTTGGTCTCGAGCGTCATGTGGTCGAGCGGTACATACGTTCGGAGACCGGCCGCTCGTATCGAGAGTGGCGACGGGAGGTGGTCATACACGGTGCAGCCGAGGTGCTGCGCTCGTCGACGTTGCCTATCAAGGCCGTCGCGTACGAGCTTGGGTACCGTTCCGTGCGCGCGTTCGCTCGCGCGTTTCGGTCGGTACTTGGGGTTAGTCCTTCAAGCTACCGTCAGCACCTCGGCTCACTGTCAACCGACACCAAGGAAATCAGCGCGACAACTGCTGGCGTTTGCCACAAGTGATCCCTTTTCCTGCCAGAACGGATCTCCAATCTGCCTTGAGCGTCACCGGAATTCTCCTTTAGGATTTTCGACAGGTTATTGACAAGGAGGATGCGATGAACGCAAACCGGGCACTCGCATTGGGGATCCTAGCCTCCGCGCTGTTGGGTGGCGCAAATGCGTCACTCAAAGCGCAGGACGGCTGTCAGAAATGGTGCGGATGTATCAGCACGTGGACTTGGGGCACGAGGTGGTCGCCACAGTGCAGTGACCCGACGACGTGCACGTATGCCTCGTGTGTGCAGGCTCGCAGTGGCTGCTCCGAAGCGGTCAACGATGCGTGTGGCACACCGGATTGGTGTGAGAACACACAGAGCTGCTGATGAGCGGCACACCCGACGAATCCGCCGAGAAATGAGATGACCATGCGTATCAGGGTTCTGACCACAGTGTTCGTGTGGACAGTCGCCGCAGTCCTCGGGATCAACGTGGCGCGAACCGTCGTGTCACGGGTATCCGCGAGATCATCCTCGAGCACCCAAGGCGTGTTGGCAGGACAACTTCCCATCAAGCCGTACACGGTCGTCTTCGATCTCAGCCCCAAGCCGGAAGCGAATGCGGAGGGCCGCATGGCATTGAAGCTGATCGGGTTGAGAAGCGACGGCTCGCTGGTGCAGCAACTCGAGGTGCTCGGTGGTCAGAACCCCGTCTCCTCCCGCCTGATTAAGCTCGCGTCGGGCAGTGTCGTCACAACGAACGACATCCTCGAGCGGAAACATACTCTGCCGAACAACCCAAACGTCTCAGCGCAACTGCGCGATCCTCGGACGCGCTGTCTGAAGACATTCGCGGGTAATCAGCCGATCCCTGGCGAGGAATTCGCGAGCGAAGAGAACGTCGCGGGGTACAGGACCGTCAAGATAAGAATCAAGGGCGATGGCTCGCTATTGTGGTACGCCACCGATCTGGGATGCGCTGAGCTGAGGAGCCGTATCGTGCATCCGAGTGGAGACGTTATCGAGCAGACGGCGCGGCGGATCGTTCCCGGTGAACCCGAGCCCTCCCTCTTCGACGTTTCCGCGCACTATGTCGAAGTGCCGCGTGAACGGCTGGGCGGCCGTTAGTCAACGCCTGCACGCACGACCGCTTGACTTCTCAGTTGAATTCCGGGAGGCCACATGAAGTTATTCGCTGAACGCGCCGTCGGATCTCGGCGACTGGGCCGGCGCATAGTACTCTACGGCGCACTGCCGCTACTTCTGCTCGCCGTCATGGGAAGTGCACCTCGCGCAGAGATTTCCAGAAGCGTCATCGACTTAGGAGTTGTGCGTCGCGGACAGTTTCTGCACGAGCTAGTGTTCGTAAAAAACGAAGGGCTGAGGCCGTTGAAAATCGACTCGCGAGCCCGCACCTGCGGTGTTCGCGTCCACACCGAGGCCTCGTCGACCACGTTGCCGCACGGCGGTGCCACTCCCTTGCGTCTCGAAATCGATACTACCCTGTTTCCCGAAGGCGCGAGCGTCAAGGAAGTAGATATTCCGACGAACGATCCACTGAAACGATCGCTTCGTGTCACGATACGCGCGACTGTCCGTTCCGATGTGTCGATCGCGCCGCGATTCCTCCGCCTCTCGGCGCAAGACCTAACGGCGGTGGCGCGAGTTCAAATCACCCGGACAAGCGACGTGGAGCCCGTGAGCATCCGGACGACGAATCCGCTGGTGAATGCTCGTTTCCACCGAGAGGAATCACCCCAGGGCTCCGTGTTCATCGTGAGTGCGCGTGCCGACGTCGATGGCGCGGTCCCGTGGGATCTCGGGACCATCGTCATTGCGACCAGGAGCGCGACGGTGCCGGAGTTGCACATCCCGGTCAGGGGTGTTCTGCCGTAGGGAAGGGTTAAAACGGCCTGTCAGGCCCTGCGGAGCACGTCGAGCGGAGCCAGACGGGACGCGCGACGCGCCGGAATATAACACGCGAGTAGCACGACGGCATTCAGCAGCATCGGCGTGATCAGAAATGTCGTGACATCGATCCGCGGCAGGGTGAGATACCTTGCGGAGATCAGACGGATCGCCATGTAGGCGAACAGAAGCCCGGCCAGGCAGCCAGCCGCACCGACGGTACCGCCCTCGCGGAGCACAAGCCGGATCACGTCCCGTGTGCTGGCGCCGAGCGCCATCCGCAGGCCGATTTCCGTCGTTCGTTGGGCAACGGAGTAGGACACCACGCTGTATACGCCGATCAACGCAAGGAGCAGGGCCATCAGCGCAGACATGGCGAGGACCGCGGCGGCCACTCGCCGCGGGTAGAGGATTTCTCCAATCATCTGTCCCATCGTCTGCACTCGACGAAGCTCCGCACGCGCATCGGCGCTGGTGATGGCGTCCTTGATCGCAGGCGTCAGCGCCTGAACGCCCATCGCCCCCCGCACCAGAACGAACGTACTCGAAGGAGACGACAACTGGCCCGACGCGAGATAAATGAACGGCCGTGCGCTGCGCTCGTGGAGAACCGGCTGCACGTCGCTCGCCACCCCGATGACTTCGTACCACTCGGTGTTCTGATTCGGGGTCCACTCGTTGACGACCGTCAACGTGCGTCCGAGGGGGTCGGCCCCAGGCCAGAGCTGCCGTGCCAGCGACACGCTGATGATGACGACCTTTTGCGATTGTCTGTTGTCACGTTCGTCGAAGTCGCGTCCCGAGATCAGCGTCATCCCCATCGTCCGGAAATAGTCGGGCGAGACCGACGCGCGCTCGGCAGCGGCACCGTGCCGCGTCCCACCGAGATAGGCGTTCTGCGTAACGACCGTCCAGTTGGGCCGTTCGGCGGGTTCCCGGAGCGGGAGACCATCCGCAACCGCCACAGCCTGGGTGGCTGCGATCGTGCGCAGACGCAACCACACCTGGTCATAGAAGTGCCGGCTGCGCTCGGCCTCTTGCGCCGCCTGGTCGGACGCGCGGTCGAAGCCAACGGACGTTCCACTTGGACGCACTCTCAAAGAAGTTGTGGCGACGAGAAGGTTCCGTGCGTCGTACCCGAGGTCCGCGCGCTCCACCTTGAGCAAGTCACGAACATACAGGTTGGCGATCAACAGGAGCATCAGCGAGAGCGCAATCTGCGGAGCCGTGACGACGTGGCGTAAACGGCCGACGAACGGCGTGATCTGCGCCGTTCCCCCGCTTGCGAGCCACGGAAGCACATCGAAGCTCGTCGCCTGCCGGGCGGGCATGATCGCGACGAGGATGCCGGTCAGGAAGCAGACAGCGGTGGTGAACAGCACGATCCGACTGTCCATGGTCACGTCGACGGCGAACCGCACCGGCGTGAGGACGCTGAAGCCGCCGAGCAGCCATGCCGCGAACACGACGCCGAGACTACTACCGACCACGGACAGCAACATTGTCTCGGCAAGGAGTTGCCGGACGATGCGCAGAGGGGCGGCGCCAAGAACCCGGCGGGTCGCGAGCTCGCCGGATCGCGCGACGCCCCGCGCCAGCAGCAGCCCCGCAACATTGGCGGTCGCCACCAGCAGCACGACTGCGACCACGATGGTCATGCCAGCAGCAAGCCGCGTAGGGATGACCGCGGCAGCGGGATCGGACGGCACGCGCACGGCGTTGGTCCGGTACGCGATCAGGCGGGTTTCGTGCTCGGGACGCGCGAGCGGCCGCGAGTAGTAGAACTGGCGCCCTTGCGCCTCCACGATCGCTCGGGATTTTTCGAACGTGACGCCCGGCTTCAGACGGCCGATCGCAGCAACGGCGAATCCCCGTTCCGGCTGCTCCTGGCCTTGCGCGATCGTCATCCACAGCTGGGTCGGCGACCAGGGCGCAGCCACGCCCTTGAACTCGCGCCCCATCACGCCGACGATCGTCGCGACCGACTCCCTTCCGTTTGGAGCGGCCACACGGAGCGGCTTCCCGATGATTGCCGGGTCTGCATGGAACCGACGCGTCCAGAGCGCGTGGCTGATCACCACTGTGCGTTCGGGATTGGCCACGTCGTCTTCCGCCGGCAAGAGCGTGCGGCCGAGCACCGGCCGCACGCCGAGGACACTGAAGTAGTTGGACAGCACGAGTTCCGCGTTGACGAGATCGGTGTCGTTATCGGCGTAGAGTGTGTATGTGGACCCGAAATGCCCGGTGATGTCAGCGAACGCTTCGTTGTATGACTTCAGGAACTCGTATTGAAGGCTGTTGAGAACGGCTGGCCGATTCGGCTGTCGAGCGAAGACCTGGTAGATGGACACGAGGCGGTCCGGCGATTCAACTGGAAGGGGCTTGAAAACAATCGTATAAAAGACGCTGAAGACGGCGACGTTGAGGCCGAGGGCCAGGGCCAGCACCAGCGAGGTCAGGCACAGGAATCCCGGATGCTTTCGGAGCGTTCTCGCCGCCTGCCGCAGGTCTTGCCACATAGGCGATCCTTTCTGGTTCGCGATGCGACAGGCTCTCGTATGAGCCGCCGGCCGACCAATGATGTGCGCTCAGGACCGTTGCGAGAATTATGCCGCACCTACACGCGCGAGGTTGGTTTGATATCGTGTGATCGAGAGTCGTCCGCTGCATGTCGCTTGTCCGGATGCGCGATAGCTATGTTCGTATTCGGACGCGGATCAGTTGGAGCATGGCGATCGCTGAGTGCGACCTGTCCTCAGAAGAGTCCGGTGTTAGCGGCTTACTTTTGACTAATCAATGGGCGGAACCATGCGGCTGGAACCACTGCTGACCGATCTGCAAGATGCGATGCGCGGCCTCTCGCGAGCGCGCCGCTTTACCGCAGCGGTGTGTGGCACCGTCATGATCGGCATCGGCGCCACCGTCCCACTCTACTCTGCCGCGGACGCTCTCTTGTTCCGCGCTCCCAGCGGTATCCAGTCGAGTGCACATCTTGTCGAGCTTTACACGAGCCGGTTCACGGGATCGGCGTACGGGCCGTCTTCATATCCTGACTTCGTGGATCTGAGCGCGGCCTCGCGATTTATCTGCGGCCTTGCCGCATACAAGGAAGAACCGTTCACCAGCATACGGGTCGCCGGCGCGTCCCGCGCGTTCCAGCATGCCCAGGTCTCGGACACGTTCTTCAAGATCTTAGGCGTCGAGCCGCAGGCAGGCTCCTTGACGTTGTCTGAAGTCTCCAAGGAGCGGCCGGAGGCCGTCATCAGCTCAGAGCTCTCGGCTACGACCGGAGCGACGGTGGGGACGGTCGTCACGGTGAACAGCGTGGAGCATGTCGTCATCGGCATCGCGCCTCAGGGATTCAACGGCCTACACGTGGGAAGCATGCCTCACCTCTGGATCCCGCTTCATGCCGACCGAGACGAAAACGCCCGCGGGCGTCGAACTCTGAAGGTTATCGGTCGGCTCTGCGATGAAATATCGCTGCGCGATGCCCAAATGGAGCTGGACTCTCTGGAGTCTACGCTCGCGAGCGCCCATCCGGACACGAATCGCGGCTCACAGAGCGACGCCGACGAACCACGCCACTTCACGCTCAGCCGGTACTCGCGACTCGAATCGGCGGCGAACCCGCAGGCCGCACTCGTCGGGATCACGCTAGTTGCCGCGACCGCTCTGGCCCTTCTATGCGGGTGCGTCAATGCCTGCTCACTGCTGCTCGCACGCGCGATCGCGCGGCAGAGAGAATTTGCCGTACGAGTCGCGTTAGGAGCGGGACGTGCGAGGCTCGGTCGGTTGGTCCTCTGCGAATCAGTGCTGCTCTCGATCGTCGGCGCCGCCGGCGGCCTCGTCCTGTCCTTCTGGGTCGCGAGAACGCTCAACGGACTGCTCTCGCCGGAGGAGTACGCGCTTCTGAGTCCACGCGCGACCGTAGAGACGGCTGTGGGCGTCGTCGTGATCGCTTCTGTGGTCGGAGCGCTCGTCGGCTCGGTGCCGGCCGTGAGCGCAACCCGGTTTTCGCTGCCGCGGTGCCTGCGGCTGGAGAGCGGCGTCGGCCGCACCACCGGCGGAATGCTCCGGCTGTTCGTCGTCAGTGGCCAGGTCACGATCTCCTTGACGTTCTTGATCGGAGCGGCGCTCTGCGCTCGGAGCCTTTCCTATGCCGCACGCGCAGGGTATGGGTTTGCCGCCGAAACGGCGGCGCTGATCACGATCGAGCGTAGCGGCGGCTCTGCTGGCTCCGGCCAACAGGATTATCAGGCGGTAATCCTCAATCACCTACGGCGCATGAAGGACGTGATAGCCGTCGGGTCCACCAGCAAGCTGCCGTTCTCGCATGCGGCTCGCCGCGAATTCCGGGTCGCGCAGGACACGCGAAACGTCACCGAGATCGCGGAAGCTGCGATCAACTTCGTCTCCGTCGGTTACTTTCGGGCACTGAGCGTGCCCCTTCTTGCCGGCCGCACGTTCGAGTTTCGCGACGACGTCGCAGACGAAGCGAACGTTGTCGTCAACGAGGCGTTCGCGCAGAAGTATCTAGGATGGCGAGCAGTCGGCCGTGAGCTGGAGGATCCACAAGGCACGACACTCCGCGTGATCGGCGTCGTCCGCAATGAGATGCATCGGGCCTTGCAGGGTCCACCCGAACCGATGGTCTATTACCCGTCGACACACGGCGATGCGCTCCGCGCGCACGTAGTCGTCCGTACGTCGCATCCCTCGACGAACCGTCTCGCGGAATATGTTCGGGAACTCGGCTCCATCCCTGGTGGGAAAGTCGTCGAAGTGGCGCCCTTCGAGTCTCGCGTCGCGAACGTCCTGCTCCCTGAACGCGTCGCGGCGCTGCTCATCAGTGCGTGCGGCCTCAGCGTCCTGCTGCTGACCGTGTTGGGCGTGTATGCACTGGCGGCCGATGAGATTCGCCGCCGGACTCAAGAAATCGCGCTGCGCCTCGCACTCGGAGCAAGTCGATTGCAACTGGTCGTCCATCTCTCGAAGAGCGCGCTGATTCCCATCGTGGCAGGGGCCTGCCTCGGGCTGGTGTCGCTATTCTGGCTGCTGCGGATCGTACGCTGGGTGGCGTTCTTTCCGCCGATTGAGACCACGGTGATGGTGGCTGCGACAGGGCTCTTTGTCAGTGTCGCCGTCGCCGCCACCATGCTTCCCGTTCGGCAGGTGGTTCGGATCAACCCGTGGACGGCACTGCGGGCCGAGTAACGGAACAAGGCCCATCAGCGATGGGTCGTCGCGACAGCGTTCGCTCACACGCACTCATCCGCTGGAAGAGGATCCCCTTGGCAGATTCTCCGTGTCCTGTCTGCACAACGCCTGGCCGCGAACTCGGACGACCGTCCATATTGAAGTACTAAGAGCTTGCTGAAAAATCGCTGAAATGAGCACCGACGTGGTCTCGACGGCGACCGTGCGGTTCAAGACGTGCCCTCGATTGGGTCGCTGGACGCCGCGCGCGGCCTCTCAGGCGCTGTTCGGAGACACGTCGGCCACATCAAGCGGTCCTGGGCAGCAGCTTCGACAACCGGATCACGTTGAACGCCGCGCTCGCAAATACGAAGAGCCAATCGACGTTCGGCAGTCCGCGCAGCTTCACCTTGCGGATCCACGCAATGGTCTTCAGCCACCCAAACGCCGGCTCGATGCGCGGCCGCGCGTGCTGACTCATGGCGTAGCCGGCGTGGCGCGTGGTGCGGGCGTCGATGGCGCTGCCGCCCCGACGCTCCAGGTTCTGCGCGACGTGGGGCGTCGTGTCCAGTTCCCGCATGAAGCCCACGAAGTCGCCGACGTCGTAGGCCTTATCGGCGCCGACCGTGCGGCGGCGCGGCGCCCGTTCCCACTGTGCCCCGATCAGGCGCGTCGCGGCGTCCCGTTCCGCAAACCCGTCGGCGACCGTCGCCATCGCATCGGCGATCAACCCGTGGCGGTTCTCGATCAGCAAGTGCCCCAGATACGCCAACCGCGATTCGGCGCTGGTCGACTTGCGATACAACCGCGCGTCGGGGTCCGTCTTCGACGCATGCGTGTCGTTCGTCCGTTCCTGCCCCCGGAAGTTGCGGCCATCCCCATCGGAGCCGCCATCTTTCCGCTGAAAACTCTTCTGGCTGGCCCACGCTTCGATCAACGTGCCATCGACGGTGAAATGCTCGTCCGACATCAGGCCCTCGGCGCGGTCTACGACCCGCCGGAAGAAGCTTCGCGCGATCTCCTGATTCAGCAGCCGGTCGCGATTCTTCGTGAACACCGTCGGCGCCCAGATCGGCTCGTCCATGTCCATCCCGACGAACCAGCGGTACAGCAGGTTGTAATGCAGCTGCTCCATCAACAAGCGCTCGCTGCGAATCGAATAGAAGATCTGCAGCAGTTGCGCGCGCAGCAGACGTTCTGGCGGGATCGAGGGGCGACCGACCCGGGCGTACAGGCCATCGAACTCTCGCGACATCTCGCGCAGCACGTCATCGACCAACGCCCGGATCGTCCGAAGGGGATGGTCTTCCGGGATGCGTTCCTCCACAGACACATGACTGAACATCGCAGCCGGTTGGCGGTCGTCACCTCGCATGCCGGCCATGGTGGTACGCGATCGACGATCTGTCGATCCCCAAACTGACGGGTTTTTCAGCAAGCTCCTAAGCTTTGCACCCTTGAAGCATGCGGTGGTGTTACGCGCGGTGCGCGATTCGGGCCCATGTGCGTCTGTAGACCGCTCAGTGGGACGACGTACATTCCCTGCCGCCTATGGCCGGCGGTGGACCTTGTGTCGCCGACGAGATCGATATCATCGGCTCCGGGTCTTGCGACTCACATCCGAAGCAGGCGAACTAGCCAAGACATTCCTCACATTCGTTCGCGACATCACACGATGCTTCAGGAACGCCCTAAGGAATGCTTCCGCCGAACCCTGGAAAAAGACGCGAATTATTTCCCGCGTCGCGTCTATTCCCAACACATCCGGCGAAGGCCCTGGATTGTAAACAAAAGTGACGCCCTCAGAAATATGGCGTAGCAGTCCTCTTGACTCGAGGCGGCGCAGCAACGTACGGACGCTAGAATCCTTGAGCTCATACTTCGGCCGAAGCGCACATCTGACTTCATCTGCAGTCATGGCCGAGTTAGACCAGATCAACTGAAGAATGACCGCCTGCAGAGGTGTCAACGACGAGTTCCTAAGGATGGCACGCATAAATCTTTAGTCTTTCATCATCAACTTCTTCCGTGGATCTGTGAGACAAGCCGATTTCAGCGTTCCAGCTGATTCGGCGTCGCCTTCTCGCCCGCCAGGAGCAAGAGAGGCTCCCGGCCGTCGAGCGGCGAGAAAGTAGTTCCCGGGCTCGAACTTGAAATCCATGAAAAACGCCTCCGACACGAACCGGGGTTCGTTTGGAACCGTGCTCGTGGATGCAGGCTCGATACTCTCAGCTCCGATGACGGCTCCGCCGTTCCTCCGCTCGGCTTCACGCTCCGCCCGTCGATGCTCTGCTGCTTGCCAATCCCGCTCGTCTGCAACCGGTTGTTATCTGGGATCGGAACGCCGTTGTAGCGGATCGGGCTACGAACGTGAATGCCGCTGCGGACGTACCAGGTTCCATTGCGGCATCCAAATCAAAGGATGCAGCGCTCACGCGGACTTCAGCGGATTGCAAGTCCGGCGCTCGGGATACGGCACCCAACAGGACGCTTACTACCCGTCAACGCGTGGATGCGGTGTCGCACTTTCGCGCCTCTGCAAGGAGGGATTCGAGAAAGACCGTGTATTGTAACTCGAACGTCGATTGTCCGACGGGCTCTGCCAGCCGCCCCGAGGCGAGATGCGTCAAGAGCGCGATAGCATCGCGCTGCTTGATGGAGGGCCGCTGTTCGGCCACGCGCCGAGCAAGCGCCTCTTCTCCCTCGTACGAGCCGAGTTCCTGACGAGCACTCGCCAGAACCGAACGGTATGAGCGTTCCCAGTACGGCAGTCTCTTCGCAACCGCCGTCAAGTAATTCGTCACCGCGGGGGAAATCACCCCGTCAGCCGCGGCCTCGTTCAGGAACTGCCTGATGTTGACCATCGCTTCGCTCGCTGGCTTGTATCCAGCCTCCGCGTTCAGGTGTCGCACGACAACCTCGTCATCTTCTTCGATGACTCCGTCACGATACCATTCGAAGACGGTGCCGATTCCCACCATTCCATAGGGCGCCAGTTCCGCCGCACGCAATGCTCCCATACTGCCTGCCCCGCAAACATATACGCCGCGAGACAACGCGAGAAGGATCTCCTTGTGCCACACGGATGGCACTACTTCGAAGAAGCCGTCGATGATGCCAATGGCTTCGGCGCGCCGATCGAGCGCACGGACGATGTCGCCCTGCTGCACCGGACCGCAGTAGAAAGCGTCCAGACAGGACTTGGCCTCATTCAAGCTAAGCGTCGGTCCGAGGAATACGTAAGTGTTCATTCAGCTGACGCCTCAATCTGGCGCCCGGCTTCGCGGCCGGTGATTGCGCCGGCGGCTCCATGCCGGGCACGATCACGCGCACGACGGATGCGATCCCGTTTGGTTCAGAAAGATCGACGACGATGACGCTGTCACAGCCGATCGATTGAAGCCGGCGGACCAAGAACTCGATATCTTCGTTGAAGCGAGAGTGAAGAACAGTGGGAACGTCACCGAAAGGCTTCGATTCGCCGATCTTTCGACGGAGCACACGTTCGCGAAAGGTGAGCGCCTGCGGCGACAGAAACTGGCTGTACCGCTCGCGGCTCAGATCGTCGCGTGCCCCTGAGATCACCGTAAGCCGGCTCTGAGCCGCCTCCGTTAAAGCGCGCGAAAGCGCTATTCGCCGATCAGGATGACATCCGGACCCGTAGGCTGCCGGCAGCGGCCGCAGCAGGTGCCCGCCGTCGTCGAACACCGCCACATAGAAGACTGGCACACCTGCGTCAGACGCTACATCCCACACGGTCACACCACAGCTGGCGGCCTCGAACTTCTCAAGAAGCCCGCAACAGACCGGATCATCGACCGTCCGGATATCCAGCGTAGTTCGGGCCCAACGCGTCGGTCCCTCCGCTTGCCATAGGGAGATGGCATCGCGCTCTATGACTTCGCACAACGCATGGACCATGGCTTCGGCGACGCCATTACCCGAAGCCAGACCATTCGATCCGCTGCAGAAACAGCCGCTGCCAGGCACGCGCGGTACCGTCGCGTTCATGTGAACCAGCTCGTAAGGTACCCACGAGTCCTGCTCTCGGGCGATGTCGAAGCCGCGCGTCCATGGAATAGGGCGTGTGGTCGAGAACCGTGTGTCCAAGCGAAGCGGCAGACGATCAGGTGGCGCGACGTGCTCGTGTCTGGAAAGCTCTGAGTAGGACTCTATCCTGCAGAGACATCGTGCATATTCGGCGTGACAGTTCTCCACTGCCTCCATTACTGCCGAGACGCGCGCGGCAGCGCGAGTGATGCCCTTTCCCTGGGAAACAGCCAGGGAGCGGGAGTTCGGCCGATACGCTGCAAACACCGGAATCCCGACAGCGTCAAGTCCGGTGATATCTGCCACTCGCGTAATCCCGAAACGATCGAGGACGGGCGCCACGAGTGCGAGCGTCTCTTCCACCGGCCGCGAGCGATGAGTGCCGTCAAAGAGGCGCTTACGGCCGGCATCGTGGCCACCGTGTTCCACGATCGCGACGTTGGAAACAGTGTTCATAGGCTCCGCACTCACCACTGGGACACTCTCCAAGGTTCGCAGGTATGTGGTGTCCTACGGACCATAGATGAGAACCCTTGTCGCTCGGAATCGACTTTGAACGGGAAAATTTTGCGGAATTTTTGTTGGGAGCCGAGGGTCACAACGGCGCTGACTCGGCTGCGCTCGAGTTTGGACGCATAAACGTGACGCGCGAAATCCGTCAAGAGGCGCGATCGTGTGATCGATCACCGCCTCGGCGAGCCGTCGAGCGACGGCTCTAAGCGAATCCACGTGGGCCCGCCGACGTGGGTGACCCGACTGATAGCCGAGGCGCGTTGTTCGACTTCCTCGACTCGAACGTTACCCTCTGAGATTACGCGGTTACCGTCGAGAACGGGCAGACAGAACGCGAATTGGATTGTACGGACTGGCCTTCCGAGCAGGACGTGATGAACTCGCCGTTTGAGGAAGTTGCTCCTTTGTGCGGATCTTTGACGATTCGTGCGTCTTGTCCCCGATGACGGCCGACTCAGCGCTCCGACCGTCAGCCGTGCGCGACATCGAGAACCAGGTGAGGAAAGCCGCTGAATGCGTTTCAGTGACGCCGGAGGCGACACTCTCGCTCTCGGCGTGAATCGCGCTCACCTCGGTCGGTTGCTACGCGACGCAACAGGTTTCCGGTTCAAGCAGTGGCGTTGGGGCTTTCTGCTCCGGCGAGCCGTAGGGTTATTGGCGGCCTGCGAAGAGCAAGTCGCGCAGATTGCGTATGGCCTGGTATCGGTCGTTGGCGCAATTCGATCGCGACTTCCGGCGCCTCTTGCACATGACCACAAGGGCGTACCCGTCGCTTCGTACAAACAGGCCACCGCATAGGGCCCTGTCGCCCGGTGATCTCACTAGGTCACCGCGCGTTGTTGGTTTTTGCGCTTCAGCTCACACTCAGTCAAAGAATCGGCACGAACTGAGAACTTTTTATCGACGAAGACCCCGGCACTCCGATCTATGGTACGAGGAATCGTCGGCGGTACGCGAGAAGAAATAGCCGCTACAACGCGGCACCGGCAACCGAGCATGCCCGACCGGGCACGAAAAAAAGCACGAATGTCGCTGCCGCCGCAGCGCGACGCCTGCCGCGACGGACGGGTGACTCAACGGGTCTGGTGTCTGCTTCGGGCCTTGCGCAAAGCTGCTTTCTCGAGGTCAGCGTGGCATCGTCTCGTCACCTCATTGAATCGCGCGCGTGCGACGCAGGTTCTCTATAGCGTTCGGCATTCTCCGGTTCAGCCGCCAGCGATCTCGATCACCCGCGGACTTGCGTAGGCAACAGGTGTTCCAATGATGCTTGACACCCGCTTCACAGGAGCGGCACGATGGTATTCGCATATAGTGCAGTCCGTCGGAACATCATGATTGTCGACGACGACAGCTCCACGTGCGAGTCGCTGGGATCGTCGCTGCTTCAGCAAGGCTTCGTTGTGGCGTATGCAGGAACTGCGTCCGAGGCCGAGAATCTGGCTCACCAGCAGACCTTCGACTTCCTTGTTCTCGAACCGCAACTGCCGGATGCCTCTGGCTTCGACGGCGTCCGGCGTATCGTCGAAGCCGCGAATCATGCTGCCTTCGTCCTGGTCAGCCGGAACCTGTCGGTTTCGCTTGCAGTCGAAGCCATGAAGCTCGGCGCCAACGACGTGCGTGAGAAACCGTATTCGCCTGAAGAGATTGTCTCGCTCGCTCGAAACGCGGTGTGCCGTCACGGAGTGTCCGAATACCCGAGCAGTAGAATCGACCCTGCGATTGCGGGGACGGGCTCGGCCGCGCGCCGATCTGCTGCGGAACGGTGGGCTTGGCACGTCATCAGGGCGATTCGAGCGGACGACGACCTGAAGACGTTGGAGGACTGGTCCCGCCACGTCGGCGTCAGCTACTCGAGTCTTGGAGAGGCGTGCCGCCTGATGGGCATAAGGCCACAGGACGCCCGTGATTTGGCGAGGGCGCTGCGCGCGCTGCTGAAATCACGTTTGGAAGGCTGTGCGCCTGAAGTCTTGCTCGACGTCAGTGATCGGCGCACGCTCAAGGCATTCGTGGCGAGAGCCGGGCCCGAGTTCCTTTCGGAGCACCACGCTGTCTCCGTCGAGACCTTTCTGGAGACACAGAACTTCGTGCAACCACACAACGAGGGCGTCAGAGCATTGGTGGCACGTTTGCGGGCCGAGGCTTCTGATCCGCGAAGCGTCGCCTCCGCCGCCCAGAGCATTTCCGCGGCTGTTGGAGCGAATCATGCTAAACGATCTTAAGGTCGCGTTTCGTTCCACACGAAGCTCCCCACTGTTCACGTTGGCTGTTGTCGCGATTCTTAGCGTCGGCATCGCGGTCAACACCGCTGCATTCGGAGTGATGCGAGCGCTGGTGCTTCGCGATCTTCCATTTCCTAAGCCCGACGCCCTGGTCCACGTCTGGCAGACAGACCTTCAACGCGGTGCTGGTGAGCTGCGAGTCTCGGGCGCGACATTCCTCGACTGGCAGCGGAGTGCGCGTTCTGTGGAACGGCTCGGCGCGTACTACTACTCCGACGTTAGCGCGCAGATCGGCTCGGCACCCCTCTCATTCCGGATCGCACGGATGTCCCCGGAGATGTTCTCGATCCTGGGCGTGCAGCCGTTGCTGGGCCGCAGCTTCACGGCAGAAGAAGCGCAAGCGGGATCGCCGGTCGCCGTCCTGAGCTGGGGCCTCTGGCAGGAGTATTTTCACGGCGCCGCGGCCGCTCTGGGACAGACGCTGCTCGTGGACGGCGTTGTTCACGAAATCGTTGGCGTAATGCCCGAGACCTTCGTGTTCCCGCTGCACAGTATCCGGCTGTGGATTCCGGCTCGTCCGATGAGCGATCCGGCACAACGGGCGACGGCTGGTCCGTGGCTCGTGGTCGGAAGGCTCGCGCCCGGCATGAGCCTCGAGGAGGCGAACGCAGAGTTCCGAACGATCGCAGATCGGCTGGCGGCGCAGATGTCGGCCGACCAACGATATGGTGTTCGGGTGGTGACCCTTAGGCGGGCACTCCTTTTCCTGTACGACCAGGTACAGGTGATGATGTTCGCGCTGGTTGCAGCCGTCGCGTTCATCCTGGTTCTCTCTTGCGCGAACCTCGCGAATCTTACCCTCGTACGCAACACGTCGCGCTCGCAGGAATACGCCGTCCGCGGCGCCCTGGGCGCATCCCGTCGGAAGCTCGTTCGGCAATGTCTGATAGAGAGCTTCGTACCCGCTGCGTTCGGAACGTGCGTCGGGATAGCCGCTGGCGTGATAGCAGGTCGAGTGCTCGAAGGGACGATTCCGGAGGACTTCTATCGTGTGCCGGGTCCGGCGGTTGATCTGCCGGTAGTTGCCTTTGCGGTGGGTATCTCGCTGCTCAGTATCCTTCTGTTTGCAGGGTTCCCGGCATTCGAGTCGACACGCGTGGACCTCGTGTCCAGTCTCAACGCATCCGGCCGCGGCGCCTCACAGTCGCGCCGCACTAGGCGCATTCGCACGCTTCTCGCCGTGTCGCAGATCGCGGTGGCCACGCTCCTTCTCGGCGGCGCACTGTTCTGCCTGCACGTGTTTATGTCGACGCGCAGTTCCGACAGCGGATTTCAGACGGCCGGCGTCCTCACGTACGAGCTGGCGCTGCCGGAATCCCAGTATCAGACTGACGCCCAGGTGTCGAGCTTCTATCGCGAAACGCTGAATCGCGTCGCATCGGTCCCCGGCGTCTCCGACGCCGTCACAGTGCATCCGCTCCCGCTGAATTTCGAACTCTTCGAGCAGCCGTATGAGGTTGACGGTCACAGGAAAGCGGTGGCCTCCCGCATCCGCACGACCCCAGGCTACTTCGGGCTACTCGGCATACCAGTCGTAGAAGGCCGGGACTTTCGGGAATCCGATTCGTCCGATGCGGCCCCCGTCGTGGTAGTTAACCGGAAACTTGCAGAAACGTACTGGCCCGGTGAACCAGTCGTCGGTAGGCAGATCCGCCTGCTGACGCCGGCGCCCGTCAGCGCGACCATCATTGGGGTCGTGAACAACTCGAAGGAGTTCCTGCTGACGGAACAGGCGCGTCCGCAGCTTTTTCAATCGCAATCGCAGTTTCCAACGAGGCGGCGTTTTGTCATTGTCAAGACGAAAGGAGATCCCGCGGCGCTATCGGGGCCGCTGCGCCAGGTGCACGCCTCTGTCAATCCAACAGTGCTGCCGGGCAACGTGCGAACGCTGGAACGTGTCGTCGAGGAGACGATCTTCCCGCTGGCGCTCGCATCCATGGTGCTCGGGATTCTGGGATCGGGTGCGTTGAGCCTTGCCGCCCTCGGCGTGTACGGCGTCATCGCGTACGCGACGTCGCTCCGGGCGCGCGAAATCGCCATCAGAATGGCCCTCGGCGCGACCAGCACGCAAGTGCGCAGCCTTATCGTGGGACAGAGCCTTCGATGGGCAGCCTGGGGCCTGCTGCTAGGCGGACTTGGAGTCGCGGGCTTGGGCAGCCTTATTTCATCAGTCCTCGGTCCACTCGGCGGCGCAGGGTGGACAGCGCTCGGCGGCGGCGCGCTGCTGATGCTTCTTGTTACGCTCGTCGCGGCCTACGGACCGGCGGCGCGGGCCTCGCGATTGGCCGCAGCGACCGCTTTGCAGGCTCAGTAGTTCAAACCGGTTCGACCGTAGTCATCGCCCCCGGCGAACGTGTCGGTATTCGTCCTGTCCGAAAGCTCCTTAACCGACCCGCCCGTGCTGGTAATGAGCGCGTGCTTGAGCAGCCACATAACGTGCCGCCTCACGACGTCAGGTTTGTACGGCACGTCGCAGGATAGGCCGATGATGAGTCCGTCGATCGATTGTCCCTGACCGCCGGCACCCTCCAGCGTCCGCAGCAGCTCGGTTAGAAGCACCGTGTCGATCAGTCCACAGGCGTCTTCCAGATGAGGAAAGGCGTTCCGTCCTCTCCTGCATAGTTCGCTTCCCCCAGCGGTGAGCCGGATGACGGCCTCGTCCGACACGAGCTCGCTCGCGTAGTGTTGGAAGGCGAGAATGTACCGGGGTTTTACGTACGCCGTCGTCTTGACGGGCCCTTCGGTCGATCGTGCGGCTGCCGCGGACAGTTCCGTCCAGAGCGATTCATATTCAGCGACGATCGTGGGCCATGCATAGACGTTTAGCGCCCGTGCGCGCGATCGCTCCGACATAGCGGCACGGAGCGGTGCGTTTTCGACGAGAACTCTCAGAAAGTGCTCGAGCGCGTCGGTGTCCACCGCCACCGATTGCGCAAGCACTCCGTGGTCGTACTCGAAATCTCCCTGTAGCAATGGTGCGAGCTCGCATAAATCCGCATCACATGCCGCCCAGCGCGTGGGCACCAAGAAACCGGTTTCTCCATCTCTGACCGTATCCCGGTAACCGTCCCAATCCGCGACCACCTGCGGTACGCCCGACGCGAGCGCCTCGACGATCGTTAGCCCGAAACTCTCCTGCAGGTTCTCTGCCGGCGAGACGAAGATGTCCGACGCGGAGTACAGCAGTTGTGCGTCGTGCGGCGAGGGAAACAGCCGGACGTGATCCGCGAGCCCGGTATTCGCGATTTGCAGTTCGAGCGCGTTCGCGAGATTCCCCTTCAGCCCTCCGGCTATCACGAGATAAGGTCGGTAGTGGGCAGCCGATCGTCGAAGCCTGTCGAAGACGCTGATGAGGGGACGGAGATCGCCTTTGTCTCGCAGCGAGACTCGACCGAAATACAGAATGATGCACGCAGCTGAGGGAAGTCCGAGCTCGTGCCGCACGATCTTCTTGTCGCGCGGGCGAAACACGTCCGTGTCAACGCCCAGAGGAATGAGATCCAGTCTGCCTCGATACTGCAGGCGTGTCCCGATGCGCGACTCTGTGGCTTCGGCAACCTGTTCGTGCAGCGCGAGCAGCGCCGCGCGTGCGGCGGCGCTCGAACAGACGATTGAGTCGAAAGTGCGGCTGTCGGCCAGCAGCGTCGGAAGAATCACGTTGTGAAGGTATGACTGATAACTGATGGTGTGATGCAACGCAGTCACCGGGTACGACGCCCTGCATAGCTGTCGCACGTACGCGGCCAACGGGTAATTGCTCGCCGGATCGAACCAACCGTCGAGGCCGGATCTGCAGGACTCGGTCAAGAGCGACAAGTGGCTGTGAACCGTTACGTCCGCCCAAGCAGCGCCGTTCGGGCTCTCGTTAATCAGTTGCGCCAGGTCATCTTCACGGCCAGGGCGTGTGAACAGCGCGAACTTCGTCTGCCGGGAGTGCCTGAACAATGCCCGCAGCAGCGACGGTACCACGACTTTCATGCCGTAGACTGCGCTGTTTTTCTGCAGATCGAACATCAGTCGCGATGCGAGTCGACTGGTCTGAACCGGCATCGCTGGGGAGTTCTGGAGGATACCGATTTTCCGCCGGCTGACATTCCCGGTCGGCATCAACGTCACCGGAGGCCGAAACAGTGACCGTTGTCGGCGCTGCGTCGGGACGGAGGTTGAACGAACGACGGCGCAGCATCGGACCGAAGCATTCTGGCGAGCATGGCCGTCCGCCAGCGCTGGAGCAGTTGCACGCCTTCCTCGGTCTCGCTGAGCATGCGTCGAAGGACGGCGCCGCCGTCCCACGCCAGCGTAAACAAGCGCAGGCTGGTGTCGATCCCCTCGGCCAGATCGCTCGACGTGTACGTGATGGATTTCTCGCCCTCTCTGCTCACGGCCGGGTGGCGAGCTGCTCCCTCGGCTTGCTGGTGGTTCTGCCATTCAATCTCGAACCGATAGGGTCCGGGGAAGTACAGCGGCCGCGTTCTGCCTGCCATATACGACCGCATGCCCCGGACACACCCGGCCTCAATTAAGCGGTGCGCGTCGGAGGGGGGCAGCGACTCCGCACGACTTCTGCCGCAGGCTTTTTTTACACGGACGTACTCCAATCCGGGAAAGTCAACGGTCACCCTGCTCTCGAGGACGTCATCGCCGGTCACGAGCAGCAACGGAATTCCCCACCGTCCGGCTGACGCGGCGTAGAGATGGGTTTCGGTGCAGTCGACGCCGTTCACGGTGTATCTGACCGCTTCGGGGGCATGCAGGTGGGCCATGAAGCCGTCTTGATCGGGGCCGGCATGCATTCCGATGAGCACGATCGCGTCGAAAGACGCATCGATGCCCGTGGTGTATGGTGTGTACGCCGACCGCCGAACGTCGACCGTAGCGCGACCGTCGAGATCCGACACGATGATGTCGGGTTCGGCGGCGTTTCCGGATCCGTGACCGTCCTGCACCCAGATTGCGCCGGCGCCGCCCTCCTTCAGCCCGCGGATAGCCGCATTCACGTCCTCCGTCAGACACGCCCTGCCAGCAGTGTAGAGGGCGCTTCCACTGGACACGGCGTCCACTTCTTCGATTCCGGTCACGCCTTCCATATCGAAGATCAGCAACACGGTTGGCGCTTTGCTCGTGGTCATCAGTACCCCGTGGTTGAAGTGCGCTCCCCACCAGACTCGGTCCACACCGGCAGCCGCACATACGACGGATACACCCCGCCCATGTGCAGCGTATGCTCTGCGGATCCGGCCGAAGTCGAGAGCTGCGTGGGTGCGCTGATTGCGGTGAGATTGAGACGAATACGGTGGTTGGCGCCGAACTCGTGCGCGACGGTGCCCAACGGGACATTGACCTTGTATCTGATGCGAGGCACGGTCGGGAGCCGACGAAGCGCGGACTCGCGATACGACAGCCGAACGATGCCGTCGACAATCGACGTTCGCTGCCCGTCAGGCGCTTCATCGACTAACGTCACGGCGATGTCAGCGTCGCACTCGGACGTACTGACCACCAGGACCGCGGAAATGGAACCGGCCGTCAGCAGCGGAGTTGTGAGTGCTTCGGTGGCATACGACACCATATCGAACCGCGGGGTACCCGTTTCCCGAAGCGGCTCGCCAGTCTGGCAGGTGAGCGGCTCCGCGAGAGGCAACTCTGGCGGTTCCGCGCTCAGTCTCCCGGAGCCTGCCAGGTGGTACTTTTTCCACGTGACGGCCGGCGGTATCCAACTCGGCTGGTTCGTCCATTCATTCTTCCCCATCACGAAAAATCGAACAGGCGGTCCGATCGGCACGCCACCGCACCGCATGTGTCGGTCGATCCACGCAGCGATCGTCGCCGCGAGTGGGTCGATCGAACCTGGAAGAGAAGTGGCTCCGGAAGGTTCAACTGGCTCCGACAATTCCTCGTGGGTCCAGGGACCAACAATCAGGCGCTGCTCGACGCCGCGACGGTTGAGCTCTTGATATGCTGTCAGCGTCTGCTCGACGTGGCAGTCGCGCCAGCCGGTGACGTGCAACGTCGGCATGCTGATGCTGCGCAACGCTAGACCGAGGCTTCGATTCTTCCAGTAGGCGTCGTAGGTACGGTGCTCCAGACACTCTCGCAAATAATGGCCGTCTTGCGGAGCGCGGCTGGAAAGGTGGTGCGCCCACTGAAGCACCGGTACGCCGCCCCGGTACATCACGTGGAATGGATCTACGATCTCGCTGCAGCACACGGCGCACTTGATATGCGGCCCAAGCGCCGCGTTCCCGGCGATCGCATAGTTGCAAAATGTCGAATAAGCGATTCCGAGGAGTCCCACTCTGCCATCGGACCACGTGGCCTTCACCAGCCAGTCCACGGTATCGCTCCCATCGCAGCTCTCATAGACGAACGGCTCGAACACGCCGCCGGAACCGTTGCACCCACGAACGCTCTGAACGACAACGGCATAGCCTCGGCACGCGAGTCCTTGCGCCAGCGGAACCAGCGGATCGTTGCCGCCGGCGATAGACCGTAGCAGCAGTACTGGATACGCAGCATGCCGCGCCGGCCGATAGACATCCGTCCGGAGCATTACCCCGTCGCGCATCCGGACGCACAGGTCGCGCTCGCACTCGACACCGGCCCTGCCGTTGAGCCCCTGGGCCATATCTACTCCTCCCGCCAGGTGCTCGCTCTCGAACACAAAGCGATGCCCGCGCAGAGCCACAGCACGAGGACGGCCCAGGCGAGCGCCAGCATCGATCCGTTGGCTGCGCCACTGGCGCCGGATGCGATCCGGATGATGTGAGCTGCACTGGAGGATGGCAACAGCAGGCTGATCGAGCGCCAGCCCGAGGCGATCAGCTCTAACGGATACATGACCGGAGGCACGAGAACCAGCAACAGCCCAAGCAGGTTGGCCATTGCACTCAGTTGCGCGCTCGTTTGAGCTCGGCTAGCGACGAAGAAGCCGATCGCGCAGCCGATCACCCACGACAGAAGCACCACGAGGAGGACAAGTGGTAGCGAGCGAATAGGAACCTCTCGCTGCAGCAACAGGATGGCGAGCGCGCAGACGCAGCCGGGTAACGCGTAAAGGAGCCTGGAGAATCCATGGCCAAGCATGTAGCTCAATTGGTCCACAGGGGAGGCGACGAACATGTCCTGCAAGTGACGCGACCGGTAATCCAGCACTCGCTGCGGAAGCGACACCACTCCGCTGTTCAACGCAAACGCGACGAGCGAACCGAACAGCACGTGGCGGCCGAGCCGCATACCGCCGATCAACCAATACATGTAGAGAAGGATCACCGGCCAGAGGAACACGATGGCGTACGATAACGGGCTGCGGCTGACGGGCGTCGTGACAAAGGCGGTTACGGCCGCGATTCGTGCTAGGCGTTGCATTGCAGCGGACCGTTGATGAGGGTGAGATACACGTCCTCGAGCCCCGTCGGCAGAACTGAGATGCTGATCCCTTCACCCATGCACACGCCGACGACGTGATTTACCGCGTCCCGGCCGGACGGATATAGGATGTAGGCTCCGGCGCAACGTTCGACACGACCAAACGGCGCGAGTTGTTCAGGATCGATGGCTCCGCTGATATGAATCTTCTCGCGCGCAGGCAAGGTCGCCTTCAGATCGGTGACAGTACCCATGCCGACGAGACGCCCTTCGTTCAACACGAGCACTCCATCCGCCAGGGCCTCCGCCTCTTCCATCATGTGCGTCGTCATGACGATGGTTCGGGTCTCACTCAGCTCGGCGAGCACGTTCCAGGTCTCCCGGCGGGACACCGGATCGAGGCCGGTCGTTGGCTCGTCGAGCAGCAGCACGGATGCGTCGCTGCCGATGCACATGGCGATGAGAATGCGACGCCTCATGCCTCCCGACAACCGCCGGGCAGGATCCGACCGTCGTAGCCACAAGTCCATCAGCTTTAGCGCGCGTTCAGTCCGGACCGTCGCGCGCTCCTTACTCATGCCCCGGGCGCGCAGGTAGTAGAAGACATGCTCGAATGGCGTCAGGTCGAGGTCCGGCTGGCCATCCTGTGGTACGGCCGCGACTCTGGCGCGAATCGATCTGAACTGCGAATCGATGTCCAGGCCGAGGACGGACATTGTTCCGTCGCTCATGCGCAGCTGCGTCGCAAGGATTCGCATCAAGGTCGTCTTGCCGGCGCCGTTGGGGCCGACGACGCACAAGATGCTGTCCCGACCGACATCGAACGTAATACGGTGCAGAGCCGCATGTCCATCTGCGTACACCTTTCTGACGGCGCGCGCCACGATTGCCGCCTCGGGGGGGGATGCGGTAACAGTCATGCGCCCAGCACCTCTCCGCCGTCGAGAACAATCGTCGCGCCATTGAGCGCGTCGCACTCGCGCGACGTGATGAACCCCACCAAGGTGGCGACTTCGTCGGGATCGACGCAACGCCCGATTGGAATCGCGCGCGCTAGGGCGAGGCGTTCAGGCGGGGTGGCGTCGACGCCACGCGACGCCTTGAGAAAATTCGTCGTGAGCACCGAGCCGGGACAGACGCAATTGGCGCGGATGTTGTGGCGAGCGTATTTGCGCGCCAAGCTTTTAGTGAAGGCCACGACGCCCGCCTTGGCCGCAGCGTAGGCGGGAGCGTCCAAGGAGCCGGTGACGGCGCTGATCGAACCCACGTTCACGATGGCTCCGCCACCGTTGGCCCTCATGCCTGCGATCGCGTACTTGCACATGTGCATGGTCCCCATCAGATTTACCGCGATGACGCGGTGAACGTCAGCCTCGTCGGCGGACAGCAAACCTGCGGGCCCCAGCGCTCCCGCACAATTCACCAGCACGTCCAGCTTGCCGTGCTCGTCGAGTACCCGGACGACTGCATCGCGGGCATCGGTGTGCGAGCTCACATCTGCTCGGACGAACGTTGCAGGCCCGGGGCCATCGCGGGCACCCGCGGCCGGGGGTTGCAGATCGACAACGGCCACGCGATCTCCGCGACGTGCCAGCATTCGAGAGACAGCACTGCCGATGCCAGACGCGCCTCCTGTTACGATGGCGACACGCCCTTCCGACACTCCGCAGGCCGCCATGGAATCACATCATCCATGCCGCCCAGGTCGAGTCCGCTTCTCGCGGAAACGGCGGCAGTACACCTCGCTCGATCAGCACGTCCATCGAATGCTCCAGCAGCAGCCTGGCAAATCCGTGGCGGAGGATTGCCTGTTCCGATGGTGCATTCACATCGGCGCCGAAAGCCGTGATTGCCTCGTTCATCGCCGGCGCTGCGGCGCGGCTGAAGAGCTCGGCAAGGACGCTCGCGGTGGCTGCCTGCACCGCCGATGCACCGAGCGCGGGTATACCCGGTTCGAGACGACCGTTCTGCTTGACCAGGAAGCCGGAGAAAAGAAGTTCGAGAGCAACGGGCCCTTGGCTGCGGAACAGATGATCGGCACCTCGTTCCTCTGCCTCGAGCACGTCCGCAAGCACGTCAACGGCGTTCCGACTCACGCCAAACGGCACGCGCCGTTTCGTGTCGGCATGCCAAATCCGGTAGAGGGCGCTGCCTCGACGTGCCTTCCAACAGTGCACACCATACGTGTTGCGGGCTCTGGTTCCTCCCTCGAACGCCCACACCCAGTACTCTGCAGGCTGAATCGGGATCAGTCCACTGCGGACGAACGCATCGCAGATTCCGAGATCCGCGATGAGCCCGGCGGCGAGGAGGTAATCGACATCGTCGCCGGCTGGCCAGACCATTCGCGCGCCAGTGGCATCGGCGAACCACCGTCGCAGGTCCGGCAGCGTCCCTCCGAGGACTTCGGCGTAAACCTCGCCGGCGTGGCGAGCGATGCCCGCGAGATCCTGCACCAGCGCCGAGCCAAACCAGGCGAACTCGAACTCGTGCGGCTGCGCGTCACCGACTCGCAGCCGCTGCACACGGGCCTCGCCACGGCCTGCACCCAAACGGCGCGGCATCGCTTGACGGCACATATCGAATACCATCGCCTGCGGGACGGGCGTCGCGCCGTACAACAGCAACGTGGATTGCCCAGCCTCTCGGGTCTTCGTTACTGTTTCCGCTCGCAGAGCGCCGTTGCCTGCAGCCATCGGGTTCCTCCCGCCGTCCTACGCGGTACCCGTTGCGAGCAGTCTTCGCATCTCGTCAGCGGATGCCGCCTGCACGGCGTCGTTGAACACGACAAACACACGGTAGTCGTCGAAGACGCGCACGACCGAGGTCCGGTGCGGATCGCCTGTCTCGGGGTCGATGAGCAACAGCTCTCCGTCGGTGTCGGTACGAACGACGACGTACGCGTGCACGATCAAGGGAAACAATTCGCGGGGCGACGCGATGATGCCGAACACGGCGGTTGCGGCCATGCCGCCTCGCCGCATGATGGACACGCAGACACATACGAGGGAGAGGCAGTTACCGGCGCGCTCTTCGATTACGCGCCCGAGCGGTTCGTGTCCGGTGACGTTCATGTAGTGGAACGATCGCAGCAACTGCCGCACGGCATCGAAGCGGATTTCTTCGACGCTGCATCGTGGGTCGGTCGGCCTCGTGCACAGCTCTCGCAGCGAGGGATGCATCGGGTCAACCATGGCCGAGAACCGGCTTCCCGCCTCAGGAGGCAACATGGACTTGAGCCGACTTGCGATACATCGCGGGAAACTCGCCCCGCCGGTCCAGTCCCGCGCACAGCGGGTGCGGCGCGGCGAAATCTCCGTATTGATCGTAGGCGAGCGCCCGGCAGGCCCCCTTGCAGGTCTGCGCGAAGACACAGTCGCCGCAGATGCCTCGCAGCTGCGCCGCAAGATACCGCGTCCGTGCCTCCCCGAGGTTCGCCCTGACGCAGATGTCCGGCAGCGTATCCGTGCGAATGTTCCCGTACTTGATGCTCGGATCGTTTCGGGTCAAGGCGCAGACCGTGACGTCGCCGTTGGGCAGAATGCCCAACGTCGGGAACGAGCACGTGGTGTTGCACGCACACCGCGATTCCTCGTCGCCGAAGAGGCTCCCGAGGTAGCGGGGCGGAATCATGGCCGGAGGAACCTTGATCACAATCCGCCCGTTGTAGTCGCTCATGTGCGAAGCAATCAGGTCGTACATCTCCGCCAGGTCGCGCGATGTCATCGCCATCGGATCCCACATCTCGATGCCGCGGCCTACAGGATGCAGGAATCCCAGCACGATGCGATCTACCGCCGGCAGCAGCCGGCGCATCTCGTCAAACAGATCGACGATTGAATTCTTGTTCTTCTGATGGACAATGCACTGAACATTGAACCGGATGTTCGCTTCTTTCAGGCGGCGAAGGTTCTCGATGGTCCGGTGGAATGTATTTAGGCCTCTGAGCCATTCGTGCGTCTCCCGGTTGCCGCCGTCAAGACTAACCGAGATGTTGACGCCGACGCCCGAAGCGCGTGCTGAGCTCACGATTCGCACGACCTCCTCGTCAATCAGCAATCCGTTCGTCTCGAGCGCCGAATTGATCCGCCGCGCGACCAGCTCGCGCAGGATCTCTCTGGCATCGTCGCGGTACAGCGGTTCTCCGCCCGTCAGGATCACGCCCGCCACGTTCGCAGCCTCAAGCTGATCGATCACCTGCATCGCCTCGCTCGTGGACAGGTCCCCAGAGGTGTCCGTCGTCGGCGACGAGTTGACCGAACAATGTCGGCAAGCAAGATTGCAGCGGAACGACAGGTACCAGTAAATAGACGGTCGAAAGGTCGTCGATGGCCGCGCCACGTCAGGTACGACTTTTAGCGTGCGGCTCATAGCGCCAGCCTTTGCTCCACGGCTCGCGAGAGGAATTCGACAACGTCGGCCCGCGCTTGGTCGACGGAACAGCCGGCAAATTCTGCCGCGATCTGAGCGACGAGCGCATCCACGTCCCGACTGCCGTCGCAGAGCTCGAGGAGACGCTTTCCCACTTCATTGGTGACGAAGATCTGCCCCGTGACCGGGTTGAGGATCGTCGGAACGACGTCATCGGAACTGTAAACGAGTCCAGCGATTGCCCTTGGACTTGTCATCGGTCATGCCTCCTCTGTGCGCTCATGTGGGCGGCAGGGCCGCCTCACGGCTCCACCGCGTGAATAGATCCGGACGAAGCACGCGCTTCGCAGGCGATTTCCTGTCCGCGGCCATCCATCGAAGCAGCGTGTCGGCGGAGTCGAACGACTCGAAGACCGCTGGCCCGCGCACCTCGAATTGGTGCGGAACGTTGGGGCCGATCCGGTAGTAGCGGCCGGGCTCGATCGGCAGCGATGCGATGCTGCTATCTGGCCGCTCGTAGAAGAGAGTGGCTTCTCCTACAAGGAGGCTGCAGACCTGGGGAGCGCTGTGAGCGTGAGCCTCCGTTCGCCACGGACGGTTCGTGCCTCCGCCGACGACGTAGACCTTGCGACAGTAGCCTGAGCCGAGAAAGTCTGGATCGAAAAGCACGGTTCCGCCCGCCGAAGTGGAGCGGACCATCGTGTCCGCGTCGACGCTTTCCGTTAGTGAAACCCACGCGCCCATGGCGACATCCTCACCGGTTTGCAGGGAAGCGCCGGCCCGCCGTCGCGGCCCGGCACCTCCCCGGTGTGGTCCGTTCCTACTCTGGGAGATCGACTGCGTTGCTGCCGCCGGTAATACAGAATCCGCACCCGGCGACGACTTCCTCGAGGTTCAGAAGCACCGGCTTCTCATACTGTCGGTTGACATCCGCCATACAACTCACCTCCTTTGCGCTGGAATCAGAACGGACGTACGTCACGCACCGATTCTTCGAGGCAGGGGGTCTAGCGGCAAGCCGAACTCGACGGAGGATTCAGTGGAAGATCCATCGGAATCACTTGCCGCGTCCTTCAATTCTTTAAGACGCTGGTCAGACGGCGTGTATCGCCGACAGCAACGATGTGCAGGGTGTCCGAGCTGGCGTAGGTCTTCGCGATGCGCTGCAGATCGCTTGCAGTGACGCGCATGACTGCGCGAGGGTAGGACTCCCAGTAGTTCGGCGGGAGCGGGAGCAGCGCCGCCAGCACGTGATAGCTGAGCGTCTGGCGTGCCGACTCGAGCGACAGCGCAAAGTGGGCGATGAGCGAACGCTTGGCTTCGAGCAACTCCTGACGATCGACAGCCTCACTGCGCAACCGCTCGAGCTCGGCGAGAACGATGCGAATCCCGTCTTCGAGCGCCTCGTTCCGCATATCCACTGCCAAGCGCCACATACCCGGAGAGGGCGTCCCGATCACGGTGCTCGAGACGGCATACGTATACCCCTTTTCTTCCCTGAGTCGCACGAACAGCCTGGAGGTCGGCCCATCTCCGAGAATGCGCGTCATCAGCAGAAGAGGCAGGTAGTCCGCGTGGCGCCGGGATACTGCCGCTCCGCCGACGACAATCGTCGTTTGTACCGACCCGGGGCGTTCTACGAGATGCACCCGATCGGCGCTGGCCGAGGGTTGCCGGGTAAACGACCGACAAGTTTGATGCGATGGGGCGCCGGAATTCCACTCGCCGAAGGCTCGGCTCACCTGGCGAACTGCCTGGTCACTTTCGACATGACCGGAGACGGCGATCACGGCGCGTCCAGGCACGTAGCGGGCCGCGTACCACGTTGTCACGTCCTCGCTGGAGAGCGCTGTAAGCGCAACCTCCTCAGCCGCAGCATCCGCGTGATTCGATCCGAAGAGGCCGGCAACCAAACGTTGCTGAGCGAGAAACTCGGGGGTCGCGCGCCGCTGAGTGAACGCGGCGCGATGCTGGCGTTTGGCAATCTCCAACTCGTCGGGTGAAACGACCGCCTTCGCGAGCAGTTTCGCTGTTGCTTCAAGCCACGCGGCCAGGCTGCCGCTCGGCCCCTGCACGCTGATCGTGGCGCTTTCGCCGCCGGGCTGTGCCGAGACACGCACCGAGGCTTCGCGAAGCCCGCTGTCGCCCGCGGCGTCAACAGTCCAGCGTGCCGCGCGCGACTGCAACAACTGCACCGCGATAGATGCGAGCCCCCATCGGTCACCCTCGCACGCCGGACCCGCCCCGTCTATGTGGATATCAAGGGTAACGGTAGGAGCGCGATGATCTTCCAGCACAACGATCATCGCTCCGTTGGCGAGCACAGCCTGGGACGTGACGCGGGGCGCGAGCGTCGGCGGATCAGGCGCGACCGGCGCCCGGTTCTTCCGGACGACACCCGGACTTCCCGTTACCCGCTGCTCCAGCGGGCGGATCGCGTGGCCACCTGCGGCGACATGGACGTGCGCGTGGAAAAGTGCCGAAGCAGTGACAACCGCTGCCGTCGACGCGAATCGAAGCAAGTGCTGACGCGACGATCTCACCCGTTGAAGCTCCATGGCGACGCGTCCCTTTGTGGATCACCGTTTCGGTGTGGTGACAACTACGCTCCGGTTAGCTTGGCGGAGATAGATGCGGGCGACCCGTTGTAATTCTGCCGACGACACCTGTGCAAGTTCCTGGTCCATCGTGTTAACGACCGCTGGATCGTCATAGATCGCGGCGTTGTACCCGAGCCTCGTGGCAACCTGCAGCGTGTTCCGCACCCACTCCGATCGCTCGGCCCGCCACCGAGTCCGTACCGCGTCGATCTCCGATTGCGCCACGGGGCTCGCGATTAGCAGGTCGGTCTCTTCATGGGTAGCCCGCTCTACCTGCTCTGCCGCAGTCCCCGGCGCAACCACGGCTACGGTCACCAGCAGCGTGGGTCCGCCACGGTCCTGAAAACCACCGCCCACACTCGTCGCAAGCCCTCCTGCAACCAGCCGCCTGTACAAACGTGACGACTGTCCCACGGCGAGCACCTGTCCCAGAACGTACAGGGCCTTCGAGTCCGGACGGGTTCGCCCCACCACCTTGTATGCAATATCGATCCGCGTTGCACGGGCGAAGTGGTCTTCGATAACGAGGCGGCGCTCCGCGGATTGAGGACGTTCGGCCGTAGGGGGAACTGCGGCGGGCGCGCCCGCTGGAATGTTGGCGAAATATCGGTCGATCCTTCGCAGCGCGTCGGCCGGGCGAACATTGCCGACGAGCGTGAGCACCGCGTTGTTGGGACAGTAGTGTCGCCTGAAGAACGCCTTTAGTTCCTCGACGGTGGTCCGGCGAAGCGCATCGGGAGAGCCGAGTGTGGAGTGCTTGTACGTCGGATCGTCGAATGCTGTGTCGAGCACCGCCTCGGTCGTGCGCCCGTAGACCTGGTTATCGATCGTACGCGCGCGCTCCTCAACGATCGCGTCCAACTGGTTTCTCAGGTTGTCTTGGGTGATCTCGAGCGATGCCATGCGGTCGGCTTCGAGAAACAGTCCGAGGTCGAGCTGTGTGGAGAGCAGCGACTGGCAGAACATCGATGCTTCCGCTGCAGTGCTGCCGTTGACGTTGCCTCCATACTGGGAGAGGAGGAGGAAATGTTCGCCCCTGCGCACGTTCCTGGAGCCTTGAAACATCATGTACTCCAGAAGGTGCGCCGTGCCCGGTCGTGCGACGTCGTCGTATCGTGAGCCGACGCGATACGTGATGCATAGCGAGTAGACCGGCGCGGAATGGTCCTCCGCGACGATCGCCCGGAGCCCGTTCTTCAAGACAATGCGGTGAAAGCGAACGGCGAAGTCATCCGGCGGGGGCGAGGCACGCGCGACGACGGGGGGAGGCGTGGCAAACGTCAGCCTGGTGGCATCGCATCCGATCGCGACCAACACCACCAGCGCAGCGATGACGCAGCGAGCCTTTCTCGACATCTAGTCGCCTGAAGGTGCCGCTCATTATTCCTCGCTGTCCCGCCGTCGATTGGCCATGAACTGACGCAGCATCTGATGGAATTCTTCGGTCGCGAAATCTCTGGATTTCCGGGACATTTTGCTCACTTCGCGCTCGACCCGCCGCTAGTATGCTGCCCGACCCAGGAGGAGAATGATGAGTCAGTGCGATCAATCGGCGGTCGAGACTCCGCTTCTCTTCAGTCCCCAGAAGCGGAGGCCCGCGTCGATCCCCCGCGAGTCCGTGCGCGTGCTCCTGGTCGGTCCCTACGATCCTACGTGCGGCGAGTACACCTTCCTGTCCCCGCCTTTGGGGATCTGGCGGCTCGCGGGGTGGCTTCAGCACCACGGTTTTCCGGTCACGGTGCTGGATCCGAACTGCTGCGAGGGCCAGCCGGAGAACCGTCTCGAAGACCTGCTCCGAGAGAGTCCGTTCGCCGTGATCGGGTTTTCGACAACCGGCATGACGCTGCGGTTCGATCTCGGCCTGGCGCACCTCGCCCGTTCGATCGCGCCGAACGCGCTGCTGGTGGCAGGCGGGATGGAGGCCACCTTCAATCCGGGGCAGGTGCTCGATCTCGGCCGGTTCGACTGCGTGATCCTTGGCGAAGGAGAGCGCCCGCTCGTCGAGCTCGTCGAACGGCTCTGGGCGGGCGCGCCGTTGGCCGGAATTGCCGGGACTGTGTTCCCCACGCCGAACGGGCTCGCACGGATCCCGCAGGCGGCGCTGACCCGGGAGGAACTGCGCGACAGCATCTTCCACACACCGTACGAGCAGATGCCGTATCGGAAGTACTGGTCGAAGCTGGAGAACGCCTATCGCGTAGGCGATCTCTCGACCAAAGGCGAACGTGAAGCCCGGTTGGCGGAGGTCCGATCCGTGCGCCTCATCACGCTGAACTACTGTCCGATGGGGTGCACCTTCTGTTCCTCGACGAATTTCCTCAACGCCGCTCAGGACGGCACCGCGCGCATCGCCAGACTCGATCCTGACGAGTGCATGACGATGATCGCACGGCTCGTGGCGCTCTACCCCGAGGTCCGGACCGTCATCTTCCAGGATGACATCTTCGTTTTTACATCTGATAAACGCATCGCGCCGCTATGCGAGGCTATTCTCGCCGCCAAGCGCGAAGGGCGACTCCGCGCGGACCTCCAGTTCATCAGCACGAATCGGATAGATGCGATGACGCCGGAACGGCTCGGGATGATGCGGAAGGCGGGATTTCGAGTTCTGGGATTCGGCGTCGAGAACTTCTCACTGTCAGTGCTCAAGGAATTCAATAAAGCGCAAATCTATCCCTTCATCGAGAAGGGACTGAGCGATGCCTTGGGCGAAGGCATCACGCCCTTTCTCGACATGATCCTGACGTCTCCGGGATGTCAGCTCGAGGATCTCGCCACCACCGTCCGTGAGGCGTATAAGTGGACGCTCGCCGGCTGCGAGACGGGCATGTATCCATACGTGATTCCCTTTTCCGGCGCGGTGATGGCGAAGGATCCGAGGCTCGTCGCGGACACCGTCCAGATGACGCACACGATCCCGGGGACCGACATCACGTGGAAACAGCCAGCTAAGATTCTTCCAAAGGACGACAGGACACGCCGCGCAATCCTTGAGATTGAAGAACGGTTTCAGTGCGAGATCGCCCGTCTCGAAGCGGACTTCGCCCACCTGCCCTCTCGTGTCCGCTCGCTCGTGTGGGTGCTCTGCGCGTCGCCGGTTCTCAGCGCGGAGGGGTTCCCGATGCCGTCACCGGCGGAGGTCCGCCAGCAGCTGACGAAGCGTCTGCCCGTACCCCGCCCCCGGACGGCTCGAATGGCAAGCTGAGGCCGCACAATCTAATTCCGATGGCGCGCATCTTTTATTACTGCTACGACCACCAGGTGCCCCGCGGCGGTCAGAAGGAAACCTACCGTCACGTCCAGGTCCTGACCGAGCATGGATTGGAGGCGTACGCGCTCCACAATGCGGAAGGAACTCGGCTGACGTGGTTCCCGAATGCCGTGCCTGTAGTAAGCGCGCGCCGGTTCACCGCGATCTTCGACCCGGCGAGCGACGTGATCGTCCTGCCGGAGGATCTCGGCTGGAGGATCAACGAATATCCGGGGCGCAAGGTGATCTTCAACAAGGGCGTCAGTGGCGGGTTCTGCGCGTTCGGCACGTCACGCTCCGGCAGGTATCCGTACGTGCGACAAGACGTGCTCTGTGCCTTCGTCATGTCCGAGCACAATCGGAGGCAGCTCCAGCTCGCGTTTCCGCAGTTGGCTGTCTATCGGATGTTCTCCGAGGTCGATCCGGCGACGTTCCGCTTCAAACCGCTGCAGCAGAAGCGCCCCCTCATCGCGGTGGTTCAGAAGTCTAGCCCGGCGACCATGGTTGTGTACCACACATTGAGAGCGCGCGCCATGCAGCGCCTGAACAGAGGCGACGATTTCGAATGGCAGTTTCTGGGCCGCCTCGACGAGCGAACGCTCGCCTCAACGCTGGCAGATGCGTTAGTCATTATCTTCTCGACTGCAGCCGAAGGAGGGCCGCCTCGGACGCTACTGGAAGCTATGGCTTCGGGCTGCTTGATCGCGCCGCTCTGCATTGAACCAATGCGTGAAAGCATACCAGAGTACGCCTGGTTCGATGCCGAGGATGTCCAGGGGGTCGTGTCCTTCGTCGAAGAGATCATGGGCCGGTTTCCCCATCAACTTGAGAGGTACGAGCACCATGTGGAGGCAGGTCGGAGGATCGCGGCGATGTTTTCCATCGAGCGTCAGGCCGCGGCGGTACTCGATGCCTGGACCGCGATTCTGGCGCAGCTTCCGAGTCCACAACCGAAGTGTCCCGTAGCTCACGATGCCGTACGGCAAAGATGACTGCCCTTAACGCCAGACAGGCACGGCTGCCCGAGCGCCGCCTTCAAGCGGGGGCGCTCACCGGCTGAGGTGTATCGAGAACACGCAGACGTCACCCGCGATCGGCGACGTCTGATGCTGAAAGTGCGACAGGCTTCTCACCGTTCCATCCGTGATCGTTCCCGAAACTTCAACGTCCAGTGAATCGGAGATCCGAAAGCCGCGCGCATCACAATTGCGCAGACGACCGATCACGTTGTCCCCGGCCCTCACCTCAAGATGCACATCCACGACGCTCCGATAAATGCCCTGACCTTCGGGAGCGCATGGCGTGGGTCAAGGCCGCGAAGCGCCGACGAAGGAGGGTAGCCTTGACGCGCGCCATCGCTCCCGCACAATCGAGGTCGGAGCGTCGGACGCCGTCAGTTGAGGCGTGCGCCGTCCGGAGCTGCCTGACCTCCAACATGCGTGAACGAGCTGCATGATGCGCGCCGGTTTTTATGCCGGAGGCCAGCCGCACGGGTCGCGCCCGTACACCTGCCGGCACGCGCGCACGGTCGCAGGCGGTGGCCGGTCCATCGCCTCCTCGCGCGCACGCGCATTCGCCTCGCGCAGCCCCGCCCGGAACCGCTCGACCTCGACACGACGTTGCTGTGCCTCGAGCTCGGCGACTGCGGCCTGTGACACCGAATACCTATCGCCCGCTTTGTCGGCGTCGTCCGCGGGTGCGAGCTCGACGATCCCGTTTTCCGGGAAGTGGTACACCCAATCCGCGCCCGTGGACTTGAGAGGCCGGAAGATCATTTGCGTAGACGGGCGTCAGAACGGCGCGGTGGGAAATCCAAATCGTTCCCATGTAGAACCGCACGTAATCGCCGTCTCTTCAACCCTGCTGGTCGCGTGTGAGGTACTCGTCCAGGAATGCACCGGCACCTCGAAATGATCCGATGTCGGCGACACGTCCGTCGGCGGCAATGACATCGTGGTTGTCCGAGAAGATGTCCCACAGACACAATCCGACCAGCTCGGTGACTTCCTCTTTCCACGTTTACCGGCGACGGTTCGGACTTGCGGCGCACATCGTCAAAGCGTCGGCTCGGGCCGCCGGTTCGAGCGCCGCCGCGCTCTTGCGGCATCGTGCGAGACGACGCCACTCTTCCAGGTTGCGGTGAATCGCCACCCGGTCCTCGAACAGGTGTTCACAGACAGGTGAAAGCACGCCAGCAGCGGTGAGCGCTCCCGGCGCAAGCTCCGCAAGCAAGTCTGCGCCGCCGAATCCGTGCGAAACAGCCGGTCGAACAGCGCGTCGAGCTCACGACCCGTGAGGCGCTTGTCTGGCCGATCATCCATCCTTCTCTGAGGTGTCCATCGTCCGGCGCACGCGTGCAACATTGAACGCTCGCCGATGGGTGCGCGGTAGGCATGTCATTCGGTGTCTGCATCCGGAGTCGCCAGCGGCCGAGGGGGCACCCTGTCCGCGATGATCGCGGTGTGGTTGTCCACACGTTTGCGGGCCCACATAGCGCGTGCGCAGCGAGCTGTCATGCAGCCGTTTTGAAGCTTCAAAACGCGCGCAGAATCCTGCGCGCAACGACGCCGCGACGGGCTCTCAAAACGACGACACTGCCGCCCCATGTCGACACGCGAACACCGACAGCGGAACCGAGACGTGAACGACCCCTGGACCGCCCTCGGGGTCACGCTCCAGGGCGGGAGGCGGGGTCGTTCACGTCTCGGTTCCGCTACCTGCGCTGACAGAACCGCTGTCCAGGGGCGGCCCAGAACGCCGCCCCACGACGCCGTCGTTCGTCGCCCGGCTCACCGCGTAACTCCCTGCGCTTTCTGCGCCTTGTAGCACTCATTCAGAAGATGCCAGTCGCGCTTGCACTGCTCGCGGACGCTGAGCAGAGGTTCCTCGGGAGGGGGTTGAGGACGGGGGTTAATGGCGTGCCGCGGTGTGTTCTCCCCTGTGGGCCCCCTTCTCAACCCCCTCTTCACTGGCTCGGGTCGCGCCGGCGTGTCAGCAACCAAGGGAGCGAGATGACGATAGAGATGCGGCAACACGACCGACTCCACACGGCCTCGACCACTGGTCAAGGCCTCGGCGATCGCGGGTGACGACGGGCCTGCGAACACCGCGTCTCGGTGCTTCAGCCAGCGGTGATACATCGCGGTGAACCGGGCCGCCGCGAACACCTCGTGGCCCTTTCTTAGGAAGCCCTGGTTCAGGGGATGCATCGGTTCTCCGCGAGCAGCTTCGAGGCGGAGTTCAAAGTACGACTGCAGCTCGCTGATGGTCACAGGGTGCAATGGGGACTCGAGCTCCTCGTGGATGACCGCCTGATACGCGTCGTAGGCATGGTCGAGCGGGCGCGGAAACACGATTCTGATCGTCCAGGTGGGCGCGACGCTCAGCAGCTCGGCGTGGGTCTGAAGGAAGGTCCTGAACGTCTCCGTGGTCGGCTCACTCGCCAGGTACAGCAACAGTGTGCGGCCGTCTGCGGCCACCCCGATCGGGAGTGCGGATGAGAGTGACGAAGGCCGGGGCCGCCCCTCATCGCTTGTGGATTGCTGCGGCCTGTCGTCGCTCGCTTTGGCCTTCAATCCGTCGAGGTATGCGGCCTTCTCGGTAGCGGTGGTCAGCCACTCGACGTCGCCAACGGCGAGGACGGCGTCCAGCAGCATCAGGCGCTCGACGGCGACCCGCGGCGACACCGGCCGACGGTAGCGGCTCGACGCTTCCCCGATGAGGAAATACAGCGGCTTGTGATGGACGAGATAGACCCGCGCGCGGTTGTGCACACACCGGATCTCGTGGGCGTACCCTCGGTTCACCAGCTTGTCGAAGAACGCGTTGCATCGCCGGCCGCCGTTCGCAATTCCGGCGAAGCTCGCATACTGCCGCGGGATGCAGACGCCGCCATGGCGCATCACTAGCACCAGAAAGCGCGCCTGGCGTTCGGTGAAGCCGCAGTCGATGACGGCCCGAATGCGTTCCTCTTGCGTCACCGCCAAAGCTCCTCGGCCAAGCCGCCGTTGCGCCCGCCGCGTCGCCCGGCACCGCTGGTCGAGAGGCGCAGGCTCAACCCGCGATAACAGGAGAAGCCCGAGCGTGCCACGCTCGCGCCATGGGCGCCGCGATAGTGCGGTGTGACGACCTCGATGTCCTCGCGCTCCCAGCGGCCATCCGGCTCCTGATACTCGACGCGGACGTCAGGGAAGTGGACCTCGTCATCGAAGTACGGCAAGTCGTGCTCGTACGCCCATTCGCGAATCTCATCAGGCGTGCGATCGGGATGGCCGTCGTAGTCGTCATGGTCCTTGTCGCGTTCGTGGAGCCAACGCTGGTACTCGCCCTTCAGCTCGTGGTCGAGGACGACGCGCTCGATGTGCGCACCGCGGTCCAGGAGACGGTCCTCGGCCTGTTCGTACGCGCGATAAACCTGGAGGTCGTGTTCCAGTTCGCGCTCGCGCCCCAGGCCCGCGTAGAACGTCTGCGAATGCTCGTGGGCGTGATCGCGGTGGCTCTCAAGGAGGCTGCGCCCGTCCTTCGTCAGGCTCACCGCATGGTCGCGGTACCCGGGCACGCGCGTGGTCTCGATCAACCCTTGTTCGCGCAGGTGTCGAAGGTCGCCGGACCGTGGATCAGCCGGGCTCCCATCGTGGTCTCGGAGGTCACGACTGGAGACCACTCGAAATGCACCAACGGTCGCGAGCGTCCGGGATTCGGAGCCGCGCAAGGTGTATTCGCGATCCCGGTCGTGAACGAGCTCGCGCTCTGGTCCGCGAGGCAGGTGAACGTGGCGCGTGAATACATCCGGGACCTCGCGATCGCGTTCTCGATCGTCGCGATCTCGGTCGGCCCCGCGGGGATCGTGATCGCGATCGCGTCCGTGCTCCTCTGACCCTTGCCGGTCGTTTCCAGGACCACGTCCAAGCGACCGCGCGTCATCGTCATCGCGATCGCGCGTCCGACCGTCCGGTTGTCTCCAGTCGTGATCGCGATCGTGGTCGCCGGAGCTGCCGCGGCCGCCACGGCTCGGCGTGTTGGCGTGCCGCTCCTCGTCACGGGAGTCGTAGTCGCGAGGGTCCAGATCAAGCATCGCGACCTCCACGTGAATCAGTTCCCAGGACGCCGCACACGTTCGCTACAATGGCGATATGGACTGGCGCGAGCACATCACCGTCAATCCGGCAGTGCTCGACGGCAAGGCATGCATTCGCGGCACGCGAATTCCCGTTGCCGTGGTTCTTGCGAACCTGGCAGACGGGTTGTCCGCCGAGGAGATCGTCAAGAGCTATCCCTCGCTCGCGGTGACGGGCATTCAGGCAGCGCTGGCGTATGCCGCCGACCTGGCCCAAGAGCGAGTCCTGCCGCTCCCCGCGTAGCTTCCGCCGAAGTCCTGCGGCAGCGGAACTGGGAGTAATACGTCGAAGTCGAGCATCTTGTCCTCCGAATGAGTCGGTTCCCCTGAAGCCACACGCGTTGGTTACAATGGGCCATATGCGAATTGCTCCCGGAAAGGTCGTGAACGGTCGCGTCGAGCTCGATGCAGAACTCCCGGAGGGCACGTCGGTCACCGTCCTGGCACTGGAGGGTGACGAAACGTTCGAGGCCGACACGGAGACCGAACAGATGCTGCTGCAGGCAATCGCGCAGTGTGAGAAAGGCCAGACGACGCCCATGGCCGATCTGGTCTCGGAACTCCGTAGCCGCGAGTGAGGCGACCGCTTCACATCGAGGTCAGTGACCTCGCTCGGGCACAGATTCGCGCCGCCCAGGAGTGGTGGCGCGTCAACCGGCCGAAAGCGCCCAACGCCATTCGCGAGGAACTCGAACGCGCCTCGCTGCTTATTTCCGTTCAGCCCGAGATCGGCGCCCGCGCCAGGAACATTTCCCTCGCAGGCGTTCGCCGTCTTCACCTCGCGCGCGTTCGCTACCACGTCTACTACCGGGTGGTTACGGACCCGGAGCGCATCGAGGTCCTCGCGTTTTGGCACGAGAGTCGCGGTAGCGGTCCGCCGCTCTGATCTGCGCTTCAGCGGGAACGGCCACGGTGTGACACAGGTGTGACACGCCGTCATGGTCTGGGGTGGGAAGCAGTTGCCTCCCACCCTCGAAACGGGCCGTAAAATCAGGCCGGATCGTCTTGGGCCGTCCCGGGCTGGTTCGTACCTTCGGCCTTCTAAGCCGAGGGTCGCAGGTTCAAGTCCTGCCGGGCGCGCTTTCCGCTTTGGCTCGCGGACCGATCACGCGAGCCGTGATGTGCCTGCGCCCGTTCCAGTGACGCCCCTCCGACCCGAGGGGCGCGCCGAGGGCGAACGACCTGATTTTGAGCCGTCAGGATATCGCGTTCCTTCGCATCGGCCCGGGCGGTGTCGTATGACCTACGCGACGCGTCTCATGGGATGGGTTCCGAGATGTACGGCTCGAGTCGGAGCGGCTGACCGGCCGCTGCCGCCGACCAGCGGTGCGGGCGAGCAGAGATAATTCGTAACGACGTGGGCGCCGCTCGCGACTGAGCGGCATGCCGTTAGCCGGACAAGATGGGCGTGCGCGACAGGGAGCCTGCTGGCGCGGTCAGACGGAGACCGCCACTGTGGTACTTCACCACTGCTGCGACGCTTGCGGTCGGCATTCTCCCGATTTGGGCATTGGAGAACCGGTTCGACGTGCCGCGCAAGATCATCGTTGGTTATGGCTTCCTTGCCTACATCGTCGGGGTTACCGTCATCAAGATGCCGCTCTACCACTTCATCGTCGAGCGCATCCTGCGTCCGCGCCTTTCCAACCCGGCTCTCGCAGGAACACAAGGCGTTCTTTCGGCGGTTTCAGAACTGAGTGTCGCAGCCGCATTCTTCGTGTATGTCATCCCCGAGCTTGCGTATTGGCAGCTCGTGGGATTCGGCGTCGGGGCTGGTGCGGTCGAGGCCATCATGTTGCCGTTCATTTCCAATCCGTTTAGGGGCGGTACGCTCGGAGAGCATGCGGACGAGGTCTACCGCGCGTCAACCCAGGATCGGGGCGTTCAGTGGCTGTCAGTGCTCGAACGGATATGGGCGATGCTGCTCCAGGTCAGTACGCGCGGGCTCGTGTATCTCTCTATCGCGAGCTACAATCCGATTCCCGCCTGCGTTGCCCTCGCGGGCTTCAGTGTGGTCGACGGATCCGCGTACTACTGGCATCTGCAAAAGTGGCGCTTCGATTCCCTACGCGTGCTCGCGCGCGTGCACGCGTTTCTAGGGCTCATCGCCTGCATGCTGACTGCGGCGTTTCTCTGGTGGTCCAAACACTTTTCGTTCGCTCACGGTTAACAGCCGTTTGCAACCGACGGCGGCTGGCGCGATCATGGGTCGCCGCGCGTGAAACGCGGTCGTTAGCCACGTGTCATTGGGCGTGGCGGCAGCCGGATCGAATTCTACGAACCTGATCTCTGCGTCGTAACTGCATGGTGATACTTCGACCCACGCGGAAGCTCAGCTCGTTGCTCCCTGGTACCGGAGTCGGGAACCGAACTTCCGATACCGCGCTTGGGGATTGGTACGTCAATCGAATTGTCGTAGACCGGCAGCCGCTTCTGCTCCTCGTAAGTTCTACCTCGCTGCTGCCGATGTTGTTGCCTGCGAGGAATGTCCGCAGCCTACCGGACCTGCTCGCCGGTCTGGTCGAGAGACGCCTGACAAGGTGCGGCGTCGATCAACGTGCCATTGAGGCCGAGATCAAAGCCATGGCACCAGTAGCAATCGGTCCAACCGTCGATCGGTCCGTACTTGGGATAATGGTCGATTTTGCGAAGTCGGTTTCATATCATCTGCAGCCGGCGCATTGGAACGAAGGCGATCTTCGATCGGTTGAGGAACGTTTGGCTGAAACGCCGTGTTACGCGGGACAGTCATCTGATCGGGTGATCTTTCCTGAAAGAACGGCACCGGAAGTTCTAAATGCGAGATGGCTGCCCAACAACCCGCTGCAGCCGACGAGCGGCGGCAGCGTCAAGGTGATGTGAGAATCGAACGCGCCGCTCGCGGCTGAGCGGCAAGCCGTTAGCCGGACTTTCAAAAATGAGCGGCGGCAACTCGCTCACGCTCGTCTGTACGACCTTTGCGCTGGTGGTCAGTTCTGCCGGCGGGACTCAACTGCGCCCTCAAGACCGGTCGCTTCCGTTTTCCTGCGCGACGTTCTCGCCGAACATTAGCGCGGCCGATCTTCGTACGCGTTTTGGCGAGGAGCACGTCCAAACGGCAGCGGTCCCGTGGGGAGGCGCCGAGGGCGACTCGAATGAGGGCACCGTGCTCTTCGGCAAGGACCCGAGCACCAGACTTGAAATTTATTGGCAGGACACGCTGGCGAAGCGGAACCCGGAGTGGGTTAGCGTTCGCGGTAGCCGCAGCCGGTGGCGTACGCCTGCGGGCATCACGCTCGGGACTCACTTGCGGACCATTGAGAAGCTGAACGCACGTCCGTTTCGCCTGCTTGGTTTCGGCACCGACGTGTCCGGCACCGTCATGTCCTGGTCCGACGGGGGCCTTGGGACTCAGGACTCCGCCGAATGCCGTGTGCGGCTTCGCCTCGGGGTAGCTTGGGCGAGCACCAAAGACGGACGGTCTCCGCTGTTTCGCCAGTTGATCGGGGAACGTGAGTTCTCATCGGGCCATCCGGCGATGCAGGCGCTGAATCCGTCGGTCTACGAGCTGTTTCTTCAGTACCGACGAATCCCCGTGAACGGACGGATTGATCGTTAACGAAAGTCCGGCAACATCCTTTACACCTACAGCTGATTATTCAGACACCGGTGATTAGCAGGGTTCGTTCATCGATTTTTCCGAGTAGCGTGCTGTAGTAGACGATATTCCAGATTCCGTCGGCGACCTCTTCGAGACCAATGTACTCGTTCCGCAGCGCCTGACTGAGAAATGGTTGCCGCGCGTGGAGCCGGAACGTGCCTGCCGTGCTCACGCGCCGCACTTCCATGTGCGCGGGATACCGCGGTGGCGTGACGCGTTCCGGGTACGCGCGGCACGAGGGGATCCAGAGCGAGGCCGGCGTGTGATCGCCGATGCCCTCGTGCGGACGTTCGTCGTTGTAGCGACGCCGGAAGGCATCAAAGCGACGCTGTTGTGCGCGGAGGCTGTTCGCGGCCGGCCGGGTCGTCTCCCGTTTGAGCTCTCGATGCATCCGCTCGTGTGGGCCATTCTCCTGCGGACTCGACGGGGGGATCCGCTGGTGGCCAATGCCGAGCTGCATCCACCAGACGTTGAGGCCGGAGAGCCCGTGGATGCCGGTGGACGCGAAGGGCGTGCCGTTGTCAGTGCGGATCGCGTCGGGCAGGCCCACGCTCCGAAACAGGGCCCGGAACACGGGTTTGGCATCCGCGGTCTTCACCGACGGGAGCCCGCGACACACGAGGAGGGCGCGGCTGAAATGATCCGTGACGGTCAACGGGTAGCAATATTGACCATCCCCGGTTTTGAACTGTCCTTTGAAGTCAGCCGGCCACACCTGATTCGGAGCGTCGGTGTGGATCGGTGCCGCGCCGGGGTGCGTCCATTTGCGACGCCGCCGGTTCTTGTGGAGCAGCGCGTGCCGTTCGAGAATCGTGTTGAGCGTGCTGCGCGCCGGCCAGGACCGATCCGGATGCCGGGTGCGAAGCACCTGCAGGAGCTTCTTCGCGCCCCATCCGTACTCGCGTCGTGCCGCGAGGATCAGCGCCTCGAGATCGCCGTTCGTCCGGTGCGGGCACTGATGCGGGGCGCGGCTCCGATTCGTCAAGCCCGCGTCGCCGCCCGTCCGATGACGGGCCATCCACTTGTACCCGGTCGGTCGCGTCACGCCATACCGCTCGCAAAGCTCGCTCATCGACCAGTGGCCGCTCTCGAAGTCGCGCACGAACTGGCGCCGTTGCTCCAACACATTCGTTTCCATCCAAGGCATCCTCCTGGTGTAAACGATGTGCCCGGATTTGTGTTAACAATGAGCCCGGCCTGTACCGAACCGCCGGCTAACACCTATCAGCCCTCCGCTCGTCAAGTAAGCAGATCTTCTTCGTCCCGTCGTCGAGTCAAGAAGACGCACGACCGCCAGCGATAGCCGTGGAATCACCGCGTTCCCTTTCAGTGCCGTCTTCGTTTCCAGCGCAGGTTCCCACCCCCACGCCGGGGTGAGCCCCAACACCTATTGAGGCTCAAGCTTCGCGTGGGCGAAGCGCGAGGGTCGTGAGACCCACGCGGCCTAGAAACTCATTCGGGACCCTCGTGTCGGCCTCCTCATGACGAGCGACGTCGCCGGAGCGCGTCCGTTATCGCCAGGCTCGGGGGAGGGGCAGCGCATCCAGAGAACACGTGGCTGAGCACGGACCGGGCGTCCCATCATCGCGCGCGCGCTGCCGGACCTCTGGCTCACGATCGACGGCTCGTGACGCTCGACGCGTACGTCTGCAGTGCGATCTCTCGGAGCTCGGTCCCGACGGGGCTCGAGTTAGACGTCTGGCTCGCCCGGTCCCTGCTCTGCTACGCCGCGCGGAAACGGTCCATCGAGAACACGGTCCCGCGCGACAACATGTAAAACACCGTTCGCCCAATCTTGTGCGCCAGAATCGAGAGCGCCTTGCCTTTCCCGTGCTTCTTCTCAATCTCGCCGAGGAGCTTCTTTCCGCCGGGCGCATGGCGCAAGAAGAGCACGGCGGCTTCCGAGAAGGCCCACTTCAAATGGACGTTGCCCATCTTGGCGCCGCCGGTGCCGTAGGTCTTCCCGGCGGACTGATGCGCGCACTTGACCAATCGCGCGTACGAGGCGAACTCCTGGACGCGATCGAAGCGAGTGATGTCGTGAATCTCATAGAGGATGGTTAAGGCTAAGACCTTGCCGATGCCGGGGACCGATCGCAGGCGGTGAAAGGCGTCACCGTCATGGCGCTTGGCCTCTCGGACGATCGTCAGCTCGAGGTCGGTGATGAGATCGTCGTAGCGTTCGAGGAGCGCGAGGTCGACGTCAATGCTCTTGCGGACGCTAGGGTCGGAGAAGTGCTCGCTGACACCGGTGCGATTGGCCGGATAGGCCAGGCGCCGCCCGAACTCGGGGAGCTGATATTGGGCCCGCGTGTTCTGGATGTGAGCGAGCAGCTGCCCGCGTTTCCGCACCAGGTGGAGGCGCCGGCGGAGGAGGTCGCGTGTCGAGCGCATCGCAGCCGGGTAGACGTACGCCTGCGGCAATAGCCCGCCGCGGAGCAGCGCGGCGATCTTCTGCCAGTCGATCTTGTCATTCTTCGCTTTGCCACCGTGAATCGCTTTCATCGCCAGGGCATGCCCGAGCACGAAGGCGATCTGCTCGGCTGCGCAGAGATCCGCGAGCCAATACCACGTGAACATGCATTCGGCGGCGACGACGAGATCGTCTCGGTACGGCGCCACCGTCTCAAGAAAGGCTTCGCGTGTTGACTTCACGTTGCGGTGCACAAGCACCTGCCCGGACCCGTCGAGGATGCAGACGTACATCGTTTTCACGTGGAGATCGATCCCACAATAGTGGCGATGCTGACGGTTGTAGAATCTCATTCGGTCCTCCTCCTGCGCGAATGCGCATTTGCCCTGCGTCAAGACTACCGATTGTCGGTAGTTGCACAGGGGGAGGGCTGAATGAGCATCAGGCCGCTGCAGCCGACGAGCGGCGCACTCGGGTTATTCGAAAAGCCTGAGCTCGGGGCGGACGGAGTTGGTGAGTCGGCCGCTCGCGGCTGAGCGCCAGGACGTTCGGCGGCTTCACGCTGTGCACAAGAAATGAAGGAGGGCTGATCCTAGAACATGGGCGAGGATCGCCCCCAGTCAAGAGCATGTGAGCGTCCAATTCGTGGGGCGAGTAAGAGGATTGGCCGAGTCTCTGGAGGACAATATGGGCGGCTCCGATCTCACGACTCTCTTCGGATCGGCGGGTCCTGACGAATGGCCTGAGCGTGAACGTGCTGCATTCTTGAAAGGCTATGACGACTACTGCAAGCAGGCCAACAACACACCGCTGAGCATTCTACGGCCGAGTTTTGACCCTCCGGCCGGCTATGAGCGGGCGTACGAGGCCGGGTGGGATCAAGCCAGGGGCGACGAGCAACGCAGGAATCTCTGATCGGGCTGGGCCTACGAAAGCTGGGGGGAGATCGGCCCGTCTGCCGACGGAAAACGCTGAGGCGATCACTTGGTCGGGTGTTCGTGACGGTGTGATCGTGAATGTCTTGAATCAGTAAAGCAGCGGGCCGCCGAACAACCGCTTGCAGCCGACGGCGGCCGAAGCCATGTGAGCCGCCGCGGCTGAAGCGGCAACGTTAGCCCGACAACCCTTTCCAGCGACGATGCTAAGGTAGCGGGGTGCCGGAGATCTCGCGGTTCTTCGGAATCATCATCCGCATGTTCGTCGAGGTGGGCGGACCGCACCATCGACCCCACTTTCACGCGTACTATCAGGATCAAGCCGCGGTGTTCGCCATCGACTCCCTCGAGTGCCTAGGCGGCGAGCTGCCGAAGGCCCCAGCAGCGGCTCGTCGAAGCGTGGGCGGAGATTCATCGGGAAGAACTACAACAGGACTGGGAGCTCTTGCAATCCGGCCAGCCGCCAGTCAAGATCGATCCACTCAGGTAAGGCCATGCCCCATCCGATTCACCGCGTCACGCGGTTCGTCATTGTCGGGCCGTACCGGCTCGCGGTGGAGTTCACCGACGGCACGGAGCAGCACATCGATTTTCGGCCGGTGCTTCACGGCGCCATGTTTGGGCCGCTTCAGGACCTGGCCACGTTCAATGGCGTGGCCCTGGATGCCGAGGCCGGCACGCTTGTGTGGCCGAACGGCGCAGATTTCGATCCGACGACCCTTCACGATTGGCCAACCGTAGCCGAGGAACTCGCCGCGAGGGCTCGAACGTGGGGCCGAGGCAACCGTTCCAAGTCAGCCGCGGGCTAACAAACGAATGGAGCCGACGCGCCGCTGAAAATCCCCGGCGCGCGGCTCATTCGTGGGCGTTATCCGGACACGGATTGGGACGTCTGCAGAATGGATATCGTACCCTTCACATGTTCGGAGTGCGGAGCTAGATTCCCTGAGCTGTGGGATTTGCCGAGTGTGCGGAGGGCTGCTGTGTCGACGGCATCTGAAGGTTCGAAGGCTAGGTCCAATCTGCCGCCGCTGTCTCGCAAGTGAGGCCGAAGCCCAACCGCTTGCCGAGATTTCAATATCCGACGAAGACCAGCGGCCGTCGTTCACTTGCTGGAAATGGACGTTGCCGCGACAATCGGTGGCGACCACATGTATGAAATCGTTGAGGCGGCTTCTCGGATCCGTCCTTTCGCCCACGCCTTGAGTGACTACAAGCAACGGGTGGTCGACGATGTCCAGCAGTGGTTTCACGACGCGTTTATCGACACGAGTTGGCCGACGTGCCCCTATCATCCCAATCATCCGCTGTGGCTCAGTGACGGTTGGTGGCGATGTGAGCAGTCTTGGACAGCCGTTGCGAAACTGGGCGCGCTGGGTGAATCATCGACAAGAAATGCCGGCTAACAGCCGCTGCAGCCGACGAGCGGCACCAATGTTGTGCCAACATTCAGCTCGTTCCGGAATGAGTTGCTTGTCCGCCGCTCGCGGCTGAGCGGCATGACGTTGATATGGCTGTCATTTGTCAAGTAGCCAGACTTCTCCCGTCCTCACCGTCGTGAGCGTTCCGCCCGTGGATGACGTCTCGTTCAATCCTCCTCTCGGCGGCCCGGTGTTTTAGCGACGGTTGACGCTGCTGATATCCGCGGGTTGAGTACCGCCAGACTTCTGTGCGTCGCGGAGCTGCCTCACTCTAGGCACGGACGTCTCAGCGCGTGCGCTGACGTCCTTAACGTCCTCGAGGATTCTCCACCTGATCACCGAGCCGCCGAGAAGACGACTGAACGAGACCGTCATGTCGGTCGCCGCGTTTACGCGCCGGCCGGTCGCACCTCGCGCGCAATGGCCCAGACAAATCCCGCGAGCTCGCGCGCGATTGCGGTTGCCACCTTCGGCTTCGATTTGCCGCGGGCGACGAGACGCCGGAAGCGCGCGGTCAGCCGGAGTTGTGCCTTCCACGCGATGTCGCACACGACCTTCGGGAGCGCTTCCTGGCGGATCAACTGCACGCGGCCGATCCGGGGGATGCCCTGATAGGCCCACGCGGCCTCAGCGAGCAACCGCCGCACGTGAGGGTTGCCGGCCTTCGTGATCGCGCCGCGCCGCACGCTCGGCCCGCTGGAATACTCGGAGGGAACGAGACCGAGAAACGCCATGAGCTCCCGCGGGCGGCCGAAGCGCGTCAAGTCCCCGAGTTCCGCTACCAAGCCGACGGCGGTGATGAACGAAACACCGCGCAGCGCCTGCAGCGCCGCGACGACGGGCGCCCAGCGCCACGCCGGTACGAGCTGCCGCAATGGGTCGGTCAAGCGATCGACGCGACGCTCGGTCTCGTCGATGGCGTCGCGGTATTCCTGGAGCGCGATGTGCTGCGCCGCGCTCGCGAACGACAGGCCTGCCAACCACCGGCGATAGGGGATGGTCCACCCGGTTCGGCCGAGATAGCGGCGTCCCTGCCGGAGCAGAAACGCCTTCAACCGGTACTTGGCTTGGGTGGCGACGACGACCGCGTCTTCGCCGGCACGCACGAGGTCGCGCATCGCTTCGTCGGTCGCGTCGGGAATGTAGATGGCCCGGAGCTCCCCAGCCCGATGAAGCCGTGCGAGCGACATGCTGTCGCGCCGATCCGTTTTCACGCGATCGCCGCTCCGCTTCGGGATCATCGAGGGACTGACCACGACGCACTCCTGCTGGCGCGTCGTCACGTGCCGATGGATCCCAAAGCCGCACGGGCCGGCCTCATAGACGAAATGCAGGACCCGGCTTGGGCCACGCAACGCCCGGACCACTTTGTCGAGCGCCTCGAGATCCCCCGCGATGGTCCCGTAGTGCCGGACCTCTCCCTGGCGGCCGCCCTCGGCCACCGCGATGTCGATCGTTTCCTTGTGGACATCCAGCCCCACGAACATGCTACGGTTCCCCATGACCGACCTCCTCGTGTGTGGCGCTGTGCGCCGTTGATCAGACGCTCCGCATAATCCACGAGGACGAGGATGGTCGGTCTCTCTTTCCGCTGTTCGGTTTCAGCCGCCGCGCTCGAGTCATCCGCCGCCGAGCAGGCCCCTCACCCAGCTGCGGGGCCCGCGCAGGCGGCCGACGAATGAGCACCGACGTCGAGACTGACAGCCATCATGTCTAGCCAGCTTGATTGACCCTACAGGGCAAGGACGAGGCGCAGACCGGCATCGACGTCGCGGAGCAACGCGCCGCGGATGCTGCCGGCGCGTTCAGTCAGGAAATCTCGGTCGATCGTGATGACTTGAGAGACATTCGCGACTGAGTCCTTGGGGAGGCCAGAGGCTTTCGCCGAAAGTAAGACGTTACCCGGCGCATCAAGCAGGCGCAGGTTCGACGTCAGCACAACGGCGAGAGTGGTGCGGAGCCGGCTTCGGTTAAAAGCGTCGCTCTGAACAATCAGGAGCGGCCGGCGGAATCCAGGTTCAGATCCATCGAGTTCGCCGAGGTCGGCCCACCAGATCTGGCCACGCTCGACTACCACGACTCGGTCGCGAGCGACCGCTTCTGCATGCGCCGGGTGACGGAGTCGAGGCGGCCATTCTCGGTGGCGTAGACGGCGTCGAGTCGTTCAGTGATCTTTCGGCCGCGGTGCTTGGCCAGGAACTCCGCGAGAGCGGTCGCATACAGGCGACTGCGCGAAACGCCGAGCCGCTTGCAAACCGACTCAGCTGTTTCGAAGAGGTCATCTGGAATTGACAGCGCAACTTTCATACTTTAGTAATACCATGGTATGAAGAGCGCAGGCAAGCTGGCTAACCCGCTCACGGAAGATAAAGACTTTGGACTGCTCGCATATGCGGGCGGGAAGAAAAGCTACGGTTGGCAAGCCACGCCAAGGTGCGGGCCCGAGCGCGCCGTAGCGCGCACGCCGCAAAGAGCTTGCCTCCTGGTGACGGCCGGCGCATACTGCGGCCCCGAGGATCGTCAGGCTCAGCTCCGTCGGATTGCCTCGCTCGCCGCTATCGAACCACCGTGTTGAGGATCAGGAGAGGAGACCCCATGAACTCTTTCGTCGTGACACTCCTGCTCGCGGTCTTTGCACAATCCAACCCCTCACAAACGAAGCCGACCGAACAGCCCTGCACAGGTCCCATGGTTGTCGGCACATGGGAGCTGGTAAAGGCTGCTGGCGAAGCGACCCCGGGCGGCGGATCGACTACGCTGAAACACGTGACGCCGACGCACTTTTTTGTTTTGTCGGCAGACGCCACAGGCTTGGCGTCGTACGGTCACGGCGGACCGTACACTGTGTCAGCGGGCACTTACACGGAGTCGATCGCCCACGGTTTCGGCCCGCCCTTCAGCCAACTCCGCGGAATGAAGGTTTCGTTCCAGTGCAGCATCGAGGGCGACGTGTGGCACAGTATCGGGGAGATCGGCGGCCAGACATTCGACGAACGCTGGCGGCGCGTGCGACCCGTCACTGGGAAATAGTCCCCCGGCCAACCATTCGGCTCAAACCCGTCGGGCTGCGCACCCGCCGCCTGGCGGGGGCTTGCCGAGGCCGCAGGAACGGCTCGTCGAAGCATGGGTGGAGATTCATCGGGCCGAACTGGAGCACGTTTGGGCTCTCCTGCAATCCGGCCAGCCGCCGCTCAAGATGGACCCACTGCCGTCCTGGTGCGCATCGCGCATTCAGCAGCGTGTGCGGACCCGTTCAACGCCTTTCAGTGCTATCCGGCGCGTCATTTGCTGCGAGATCACCGACCGCGTACTGGATGCCGGCAAGCAGATGTTGGAGTATCTGGGGGTTCGAGAACACCTCGGGACCGTGTCCGAGGCCGCAGTAGAACACGCGGCCCTTGCCGTGACGCCGAATCCAGCTCATTGGAAAGTCCATATCCTGTTTGCGGACCGGTAGAATTCGGCGCGCCGGCCCCGTCTTCTCGGCGTCGATCCTCAGCAGCACGTGCATGTGAGCGCGAAGGACGGGCTCCTGGAGCTGAAACGCCTGGTCGGCAATCTGAAAGTCCCTGCCCCCGAACGCCGCATTGATCGGGTTGCCTGGATCCTCCACCTTCATCGTCATCACTTCGCCGTTCCAGGGATGTCCGCCGTTCTCAGTTCCACCGAGCATCCGGCCGAACTCGCGCCACTGATCGTATTTCGGATACTGCACGAAGGTCGCGATGGCATCGTGAATGCCGACGAATCCTTTTCCGCTTTCTACAAAGCGGAGGAGAGACGCCCGCAGCTCTGGGTCATCGAACAGCACGCCGAGCGTGTTGTTGAAGCAGATGGCGTCGAACTGCTTGAGGTTCGCCGGCCGGAACATCTCGATATCGTCGTTGAAGATGGCCTCATAGGCGCCCGTCACCTTTCCCATCTGCTGGATCGCGTAGTTCCCCACCGGAATGGCGGCGGCGGAGCTTCCCCGAACCGGCTTGCCATCGCGCATCGACAGGTTTGTCACCAGCATCCGACGTGGTTGCCTGGGCGTCGCCGGCGCCTTGCGCGGAACCGCCGCGTCTACTCGTTCCTTCTGATCGGACTGGATCTCCTGCGCCTGAAATGATGCGCAACAGAGCGTCACCAGACAGAGTCGGGTTATCAGAAAGCGATTCAACATCGGCTGTACCCCGGCTCTCTGCCGACGCCCGAATCAGAACGTGAACCGGACTCCGAGCTGGATCACGCGGTTCGAGTTGGCGCGGACGCCGCTGATCGAGCCGAACGCCGGGTTCGTCTGCTCGCCGGTCGCAAAGTTGAACGTCGGTTGCGTGTTCACGTTCAGATATTGCGTGGTGTTGAACGCGTTGTAGAACTCGGCGCGGACCTGGATGTTGCGTCCGTCGCCCAGGCTGAAGTTCTTCATCAGCGTCAGGTCGTGGTTGATGTAGCCAAGGCCCATGCGGGCGTCTTCCTGACCCTCGCCAACACCGGTGCCCTGATAGAGCGTGTCGCTCGCGTCGGTCCTCGGACCCGGCGGTTGCACGCACTCCGTGCGGTACTGCCGTTCGAAGGTCCGCTCGCTGCTTGGCAGGTTCGGGTCGCAGACGATAATCGGTCGCATTCCGCCGAGGCCGCCCGTCAGAATGTTGGCACCCGGTGAGCCGGTGAAGCACAAACCATTCAAGCATGAAAAGTTCGACCAGGTCCCGCCGAGCAGCGTGGTGATGCCCGACAACTGCCAGCCGTCGAGAACGCCCTTTGCGATGACGTTGTTGCCGAGGAACCGGCTCGCCCCCGGGATCATCACGTTATAGGTGATCTTCGCGTTGTGCGGCCGGCTGCCATTCTTATGGGTGTTCCGGCGCTCGTTCTCCTCGGACGTGCGGAACCAGTCGTAAGCCGTATACACCTTGGTCACGGACCCGGTGTAGTTCGCGGCCCAGGCGAAGCCGTTCGCCAGGCGGCGGCGGATCTCGAACTGGATGGCGTTGTAGTTGCGGTGCATCTCATCCAGGAAGACGCGCTGAGTGATCGCGCCGCGGCCCGGGTAGTTGGGTCGGATGAAGTTGGTCGGCAGCACGTTGCCCGTCGTCCTGTCGATCATGTTCGGCGTCGGGTTTGCGACCAGTCGCGGATCGGGGTCGTTGAGCTGATTGGTGTAGGACTGGCCGGCATTGACCGCAAATGCGTTGCGCACCGAGTTGCCGACGTACGCCACGTCGGCCAGCATGCGCCAGGGCAGCTCGCGCTGCACGCCGACGCTCCACGAGTGCACGGTGATCGGCCGGGTCTCTTCCTGGACCATCGTCCCGCCCAGAGGGTTCTCCAGCGCGGGGACATTGAAGCGATCGTCGATCGTCGTCCACTGCAGGTTCACGGTCCGGCTGATCACGCCGGTGAACCCGCCGTATTGGCCGTCGCCAAGGCGGTTGTAGCTTGTACCGAATCCGCCGCGGACCGCCGTCTTGCCATCGCCGAACACGTCCCAGCCGAACCCGAGGCGCGGAGCAGTCCGGATGCCGGCGCCTGGGAACGTATCAGGGAGCTCCTTGCCGAAGACGGTGCCGTTGTTGATGTCGCCAGACCCGGCGATGACCGCGCCGATCCACGGGCTCGGGCGCGTTTCTCCAGTGACGGGGTTGAGCGCCACGCGATTTGCGCCGGTGCACGGGAACACGCCGTTGGCGCAGTGCGGCTGCCACAGCTCCACCGCGTTCGCCGGATTCCAGGCTGCCGGATCGAACCAGCCGATGTCCCGATTCCTATCGTAGACGACGCCGATGTGTGAGAAGCGGACGCCAAGGTCGAGGGTGAAGTTGCGTGTCACGCGCCAGTTGTCCTGGACGAAGAACTCGGGCTGGTTGAAGACCGGCATGGAGCGCTGGTTGTTGTTCCCTTCGGTGTAGGTGTTGAGGTGCCCGAGGAGCGCGTTCGCCCACCCGAGGTTCGTGTCGAGCGGATTGGCCGCGTCGGAGTTGAAGTTATACGTTCCGGCGTTGCTCGACAGCGGACCGGGACGGCCGGTGCGCTCATAGAAGAATCCGGCCTTCAGGTTGTGCTTGCCCCGCAGGTGCGTCAGGTTCACCGAGATGTTATGGGTGTCGTTGGTCGCCAGCCAGGGGAAGTTCTGGCCCTGGCCGATGTTGATGGCCCTGGTGTTGGGCAAGGCGTTCGCGCCGGCAAACGTCATGTCCGGCAGGATGTGATTCGGATTGTTCTCCTGGAAGTACTGCCGGTGACCGGGCAGGTGATTGCGATAGTCGAGGGCATCCCAATCGGCCTGTGCCAGTGGATACACGTCCTGCTCCGCCCAGTTGCTCCCGCCGATGATCTCGAGCACGGTCGAACCGGAGAACGTGTGCGTCAGCGTGGACACGTAGCCTTTGGTGTTGATGTCGTAGCTGCCCTCCGACCACGGGAATCCCATACCGGCGCCGGCGATCAGGGCCGGCGCGGTCTCGTTGTACTGGCCGCGGCCGAAGACTTCCTTGCCCATCTGCACGCGTGTATAGAAGGTCGTGCGGCGCCCGACGTTCCAGTCGACGCGGACGACGTTGTCGCGGCGCAGCTTCTCGGTATCGCCGGCGAACTGGTAGTTGTAATTGCCCTGCGTGACCGGGTTCCCCACCAGCGCGGGATCGGGCAGCGGGAACAGGTTCAGGATTCGCCGGCCCATCGGATGGATCATCTGCTGCGGAATGACGTTCCCGGGGAAGCAGCCAGGACCGCCGGTGTTCACGTTGCACGCCAGGCCGCTGAACGGGTTGCGGATGAAGCGCAGGACGCCCGCGTTGTTCCTCGTCTGCGAGAAATCGCCATTGCGTTCCAGCGCCGACGGCATCGTGCTGCTCACCAGGAACGGATCGGTCCGCGGCAGGAAGTCCAGCGAGTAGAAGAAGAACAGCTTGTCGCGCTTCTCGTTGAACGTCGTGCCTGGGATCAGCACCGGCCCGCCCAGCGTGGCCGCCGAGTTGTCGTAGCGATAGCGCGGCTTCGCGCACAATGGCGATGTGCCGCCGGTTGCGTCGCAGGTGCGCCGGCGATCCCAGGGGTTCGAGGTGAGTCCTTCGTGACGCTTGAAATACGCCGCCGATCCGCTGAACCTCGAGCTGCCGCTCTTGGTGACGATGATGATGTTGGCGCCACCGGCGCGGCCGTATTCGGCCTGGTAGTTCGAGGTCTGAATCTTCACTTCCGCAATCGAGTCGAGCGACGGCGTCACGTAGTTGGCCGCGCCGAACCCGGTGTCCTTGCTCGAGACGCCGTCGTAGGACATCCCCATCAACTGATCGCTGAGCCCGTTGATCTGCGTGCCGAGGAACGCATTCCACCCCGGCGCGTTGCGCACGTTCGTGTCCACTACTCCGGGCATGCCCTGCAGCAGCCCCAGGAAGTCGCGGCCGCGCAGCTGCGTGTCCTCAATCTCGTCGGCCCTGATCGTGCCCGAGCGTTCGCCGCTCTGCGCCTGCGCGTGCAGCGCCGAGGCCTCGACGGTAACAACCTCCTCCAGGCCTCCGACTTCGAGAGTGATCGGCGGCACGGCGAGGCGTTCGGTCGCGGTCAGCACCAGTCCCTTCTGCTCGTAGGTTCTGAAC
>JBAROV010000205.1:0-8426 GCA_049642465.1 Vicinamibacterales bacterium | reverse complement strand
GTTCAGAAGGGGTTCAGAGCTGGTTCAAGGGTTCAGAGCCGGTTCAAGGGTTCAGAGCCGGTTCAGGGTTCAGAGCTGGTTCAGGGTTCAGAGCTGGTTCAGGGTTCAGAGCTGGTTCAAGGTTCAGAGCTGGTTCAAGGTTCAGATCGTCGACCGCGAACCCTTTCTGAACTCATGAACCTTTTCGGAACCCTTGAACCCTCTCTGAACCCTTTTGAACCCTTTCTGAACCCTTTCTGAACCCTCTCCGCGTCAGAATCCGGGGCGCAAATTAAACTGCCAGAGCCACCCGCGCCCCGGCCGATCGAGCGGCCGGACGTAATCGATCTCCGCAACCGCGAAACCGAAAACGTTGATGCGCATCGCGGCGCCGACGCTGACCACCGGTTCGCGAGCCGCGGCGCTGAAACCGGGCCGCGTCGTGCGATCCCACGCGACGCCGGCATCCGTGAAGAGCGCCATCTCAATCGGCAGCGGTCCGTAGAAATTGTCACCACCGAACGCGCCCCACAGCGGGAAGCGGAGCTCCGCGTTGGCAATGGCGACCTTGCTCCCGATCAGACGATCGAATGCCGGGCAGGTGCCCTGAGGCGACGGTCCGCACTCGAACGATTCGAACGAGCCGGAATCGTAGCCGCGGACGAGACCCGGGTAACCCAGATACAACGTCGGCAAACGGAAATCCTCCGAGTCGCGGCCGTAACGTCCGTAGAACATCCCGCGGAACGCGAGCGTGTATGGGCGGAACGGCATGTAGTAGGTTCGGAAGTCACCGAGGACGCCCGAGTAGGTGAGGTCACCCCCACTCTGCGACATCTCCAGACGGTAACGCGTCCCGCGAATTGGACTCGTCAAACCGAAGATCGACGTGTCGTAGACGAGCGCAGCGGATGCCTCGCCCAGGTTCAGCATCGGTTCGGATCCGAGATCCGTTGTCTCCTCGGCGATCGGCTGACCGCTGAGGGAATACAAGCGTTCGGTGAGATCCTGCTTGAAGCCGATCTGCCGCACCCCGCCGGTCAGATCGATCCGTTGCGCCCGGCTCAACGGATAGGTCAGGATCCCGCTCGCGGAACGATCGATCTGCAGGATTCGATACTCGCGCTCGAGATACACCTGATCGCCGCCGACGTTGACGACGCCGGCTTCGAAACCACGGGCGACGTAAGGCGTCTGATCGATGAGCGCGCCCCAGTTCCAGCGGTGCTTCCGGTTGATGTAGAGGAGCGAACCGCCAAACTCGTCGAACCGGCTGGTCACCTGCGCAGCGGTCATCAGGGTGTGATTCCCGAGCATGTCGCTGAACGCCAGCGCAATGCCGCCTGCGGCATAGGTGCCGAACGGATCCTGGCCAACGCCAATCGTCGGCTGCCCGGCAAAATCGAGCGAGAGTTTTGGCTTGTACTCCGCGGCCGGCGCCGTTGTCGCGGCGGCAACGGGCGGCAGGCCGACGCGCTCGTTCTGCAACATCGCATACACCTGACCTTCACCCGTACGCCGCGGCGCCAGCACCGCGGCATTTCTCGGCAGCGTCACGGGCGTCTGTCCGGCAAGTTGTTCCGCCGAATCCAGCGCGTAGATCGCATATCCATCGTCTTCGTACGAACTGAAAACCAGACGACCTTCCGCAACCGAAAGCGCCGGGCTGAGTTCCGTGATGCCGCTGACGCCGGTGAGGAAGTTCGTGACCTGCGCCGTGGAGCCGCCAATCTCAGTGCTGTAGATGTTCGTGATGCCCTGGTGGTCCGACAGGAAGTACAGCGACCGGCCGTCCGCGGTCCACTGCGGGCTGATGTTTTTTGCGTTTTCGAAACCGGCGACCTGTCGCACGTTGCCCGACGCGACATCCATCACGGCAATCCGCAGGTCGCCGGCCACGATGGCGTCGATGTTCGTCGTGAAACGATCGGTCGCAAAGGCGAGACGCTGGCCGTCGGGCGACCACGCCGGATCCAATTCAGCGAATGCGTCGTTCGCCAACCGACGCAGCTTGCTCCCTTCGAGATCGTAGATGAACAGATCGTTGAATCCTCCGTCGAGCGCCGAGAAGGCAATCGATCGCCCATCGGGAGACCAGGCCGGGTTGAGGATTTCATCAACCTCGCCCAACCGGACCTCGCGCTCGGTCCGACCGCGGTCAACGTCCACTATTGTGAGCACCGGCTGTCCCTTGCTGATGCCAGGGAACACGAATCGTTTGCCGGCTCGATCCCAGGCGCCAGCCGACGACAGGAACTGCAGACTTTCGAAATGCGGGTCGGTTGCCGTGTCGGTAATCTTCCGAATCACTTGACCGGTGCGGGCGTCGGCCACGAAGAGATCGATCGAGAACAAGTCCCGCTCCGAGAAGAAGATCACCTTGCTGCCGTCCGGGCTCAGTTCCGGACTGACGTTCAGCTGGTTTCCCTTTGTCTTGGCGATGACGACGCGCGAGACGGCAGCCGGCATCTTCGTGCTTTCCGCAACGGGGCGATAGGCCTCAAAGACGGCGGAATGCCATTCTTTCGACAGCTCTTTGGTCTTCACGCCGAGGACGCTTTCGATCGCCTGTTGATAGCCGCCATCGCGTCCGGCGCCGGCTCGGAGCATGTCGCCAACGACCGCGTCCCCGTAGCGGCCGCCGATGAATGCCCACAACGCCTGGCCGTAGCGATACGGGAAGTACTTCGGATTGTCCAAATCATCGATTTCCGGCAATTTCTCGCGCCGGGCCGCTTCGCGCATCCACATCGCCGTGTGCGCGTCCACCGGGCCGACCGACAAATACTCGGCCATCCCTTCGATGAACCAAAGGGGCAGCGCGAGAGCGCCCGCAGTCCCCGAACTCACGTTCGTGTTGGTGATGTCGTACTGAAACGCGTGGACCAGTTCGTGGCCCAGCACGTGATCCGTCGCTTCGATTGGACCGGCGAAAGGTAAGACTATCCGGCGCTTGTACGCTTCGGTCACGCCGCCGGTGCCTTCGCCGAGCTCTCCCTCGATCGCGTTGGTTTGTCGAAAGTGCGAACCACTTGCATAAAGGATGAGCGGCTGCCTGCCGCGAAGTTCGTGATTGAGGAGCGTCGAGATCCGCGTGTACCAGCGCTCGGCCATCCGCGACGCCATGCGCGCGGCCTGTTCCTCCTCAGGATAGAAGTAGATGTCGAAGTGCTCGGTCTTGAGCACTTGAAAATCAAAGTCCCGGTATTGGACTTTGTTCCGACCGAAATATCCGCCCTGGGCGAGGGTCGTTGTTGGGAAGACGAGAGATAAAAGGAGCGCGAATGCGCATGCCGGAACGGACTTCATGCGTGCCATAGGCTAGCCCTGCTGCAATGGATGTACCGGGCCTTTGGTAGACTCGGGCCGTGCGGGCCCTTTACCTCATCCTTCCCATCCTCGGCATCCTGGCAATTGCCTACCGGTACTACAGCGCCTTCATCGCCGCACGGATCATGGCGCTCGACGACAGCCGGGTGACCCCTGCCCATCGGCGCAATGACGGTCACAACTATCATCCCACTCATCGGCTGGTTCTTTTCGGCCATCACTTCGCCGCGATCACTGGCGCCGGTCCGCTGATTGGGCCTGTCCTGGCCGCGCAGTTCGGCTACGCCCCCGGGCTCGTCTGGCTGGTCGCCGGGGTGTGCCTCGCCGGTAGCGTTCACGACTTCATCATCCTGTGGGCGTCCACTCGTCGCGATGGTCGCTCGCTGGCCGAGATTGCTCGACAGGAAATCGGACCCGTCGCCGGTGCCACCGCAGCCGTGGCCATCCTCTTCATCATCGTGATTGCTCTTGCTGGGCTGGGCCTGGCGGTGGTGAATGCGCTGCAGGAGAGCGCGTGGGGAACGTTCACGATTGGCGTATCGATTCCTCTCGCGCTCTTCATGGGTTTGTATATGTATCGCTTCCGCAAAGGACGAATTGCGGAAGCCACGACGATCGGCGTAATTGGTCTCATCCTCGCGGTTGTGCTCGGAAAGCCGCTCGCCGCCTCAGCGATCGGACCATGGTTCCACTTGTCCCGCGAACAGCTGATCGTCGCGATGGGTGCGTACGGATTCATCGCCTCGGTTTTGCCGGTATGGATGCTGCTCTGCCCGCGCGACTACCTCAGCTCGTTCATGAAGATCGGCACCATTGCGTTTCTGGTGATTGCGGTCTGCGCCGTCAATCCGCAACTGCACATGCCGGCCGTCACGACGTTCGCGTCCGGGGGCGGTCCGATCATTCCCGGCCCGCTGTTTCCGTTTGCATTCATCACCATCGCGTGCGGGGCGATCTCCGGTTTTCATGCACTCATTTCCTCGGGAACGACGCCGAAGATGATCGACAAGGAATCGGACATCCGTCCGATCGGCTACGGTGCGATGCTCATCGAGGGTCTTGTCGGCATCGTCTCGCTGATCGCGGCTACCGCGATGTTCCCCGGTGACTACTTCGCCATCAACACGCCGCCCGATGCGTTTGCTGCGCTCGGCATCCCGGCAGTGAATCTGCCGGCGCTCGAGGCGGCGGTCGGCGAGCAGGTGGCCGGGCGCACGGGCGGCGCGGTGTCGCTCGCCGTGGGCATCGCGCAGATCTTCAGCGGACTGCCCGGCATGCGCGGCTTGATGGATTACTGGTATCACTTCGCGATCATGTTCGAGGCGCTCTTCATCCTCACGACGATTGATACCGGCACGCGCGTGGCGCGGTTTCTCGTCCAAGAGTTCCTGGGTCGTTTTTATGTGCCCGCAGGAAGGCCGGAATGGCTGCCTGGTTCGATCCTCTCGACGCTCGCGGTGGTGTTCGCGTGGGGCTATTTCATCTGGACCGGAAGCATCAGCACCATCTGGCCGATGTTCGGCATCGCCAACCAGCTGCTCGCTTCTGTCGCACTCGCGGTGGGGACGACGATCATCATCAACATGGGCAAGGCGCGGTATGCGTGGGTCACGCTCCTGCCGCTCTCGTTCGTGTCGATCACGACACTCAGCGCCGGCGTGCTCAGCGTCCGCGACAACTTCTGGCCGATGGCCGTCGGCGCGCGCCTCGACCAACAGTTCCAGGGTTATCTCAATACCATCCTGACCATCGTGATGATGGTGTGCGTGATCGTGATCCTCGCGAACGCGATCTGGCGGTGGATCGCCGTATTGAGCGCGCGAACGGTGACGCTGCCAACCAACTCGAGTCCGTAGCCACGCCGCTTCCGCCTTCGCTCACGCTACGGCGAAACCTCGCCGTAGCTGGTCGGCCGATATCCGCGACCAGCGGAGGCGGGCGCTCGCCGCGGCCGCAGGCGCTCCGTCCTCCCGACCTCCCGTCCTCCCGTCCTCCCGATCACGATCACACATTAACGAGCATCTTGACGAGATTCGGCAATCCCGCCCCCTGATGCGGCCGCTCGCGGCCGAGATCCGTGCAGTTCGCGATGAGATGTGCCTTCACGCGTTCGGTTTCGCCGATGAATTCCCGACGCGCCGAAAGAAATGCGGCAAGCGCGCCAGAGACATGCGGTGCCGCCATGCTCGTGCCGCTCATGGCGATATACAGATCGTCTACGGTCGTCGGTTTCGCAGGATACCGGTAACGGCACGAGAGGATCCGCTCGCCTGGAGCGACGACATCCGGTTTCTGGCGGCCGTCGGCTGTCGGTCCGCGGGAGGAAAAGTACGAGACGCCGTAGGTGTGGGGATTCTGTTTGTGCACCGAACCCACCGCGATGGCTTCCTCGAGATTCGCGGGATCGCCGATCGACAGATCCATATTGGCGTCGATATCTCCGTCGAGCGTCCTGAGCACGGCAAATCCCTCATTTCCGGCGGCGAGCACCACCAGCACGCCTTGACGCCAGAGACGCCGCAACTCCTCACAGAGCGGAGTGTGGCCACAGCCGTAGGTGCTCTGATCGAACGGACCTCCGAGACTGAGGTTGACGCCGTGAATCACCAGCGCGCCTGCCTTGTCGTTGATCGACGCAATGTGATCGAGCGCTTTAATGATCCAGGCATCCTCTCCGTTGCCGTCCGCGTCGAGCACCTTGTAGATGTGCAGCGCAGCCTGTGGCGCGACGCCGGAGAAGACGCGAAGCGGTGGACCGGCAAACTCGTGGACACCGGCGATGATTCCCGCCACGTGCGTGCCATGTCCGTTCTGATCCGGCGCTGACCCCTCGACCACGGTTCTCTTGGTGCAATCCACTTCTGAGACGATGTTCTTGTAGCGCGTGAAGTGCGGATGTGCGTTGTTGATGCCCGAATCCAGGATCGCCCACGCGATATCTCGACCGAACGCCTGATAGCCGGCGTGTGCCGCGCCGGCGTGGATCGTCGCAATCGAGGTATCGAGCAGCGCGCGTTTGGCTTCGTTGCGCCAGATCCGCTTGACCATCAGCCCGCGCATCCCGAACTGCGACGCCAGGAACTCAGTCTCCTGGCGCGTGAGGTCGGCGCCGAGAAATCGACGCATGCGCTGAATCCGCAATTCATCTTCCGAGCGCTTCGAAATGCGGCGGATTTCAGCGACCAGATTGTCACTGACTTCGCCGAGCGGCTTGGCGGCGCCGGCCGACTCGACGAGTTCGATAAGTACCGGGTGCCGCGTCTCGCGCGGAGCGTTCTCGAGCCGGCGCACGAGATTTCGCGCGATGACGAACGGTGCAACCGGTTGAAACAGATCCACGCGGACAGCATCTCGAACGGCGCGGCGCACCGCGTCGATTCGCAGGTAGCCGCTTCCCGAGTGCGGGTGGGCCGGGCTATCGAGGTTGGTCGCCTTGACATCTTCGAGGACCGAACCCCCGCTGTAGTCGTCTGCGAGGGTTTCGTCCGCCGCGACCGGGTCGGACGGATCGCAGACGTTCAGCCATCGCCAGACGCATCGCGGGACGGTGAGCTTGCGTTTTCGCAGCAGCACCTGCAACTGGTCCTGCATCTCGGCGATGCCGAGCGGGGATCCTATGGTGATGAAGAGCGGCACCTGGTACTTGTCGGGGTCGAGCTCGGAGAGGACGTCGAATGCGATCATCGAGCCCTGGCTGTGGCCGATGACAACGAAGGGACCGCCGCCCGGCTGGAGCCGCTCGAGCACGCTCTGCCGCATGAGCGCGCGTCGTTCGGCAACGAACAGATAATCGTGCACGTCTCGCATGAACGCGCGCGTCAGCTTCCGGGTGATCCACCGCCGGAGCGCCGGCGGGAGCGGAAGAATGTAACCTTGCACGTCGGTGGCGCGAGGCGCTCTCGAACGCGGCGCAGGTTCCTGCTCGTCGATTGTTCGCGCAAGACGCACGAGCGTGTCCCGCTGCTTCCGATTGGTGGTCAGCGCCGCCGCTTCTTCTTCAAGAGATGTCTGCGCCAGATGCGCGGCGACGCTGAGCGCTCGACCCGTCGGGCCCTCCTCGACCTCCGTCTTGTCGCCGGAGCTGCAGGTCCCCTCGGTCGGCAACGGGTAATATTCGCGATTCACCCAATACGCGAGCCGTGTCCGCGCACCGGCATCGAATCCGAACAGCGCGTGATCCCACTGACATTTGAGGATGCTTTCAATCGGCTTGTTGCCGATGCCGTGCACGTACAGGATCGTCCGCGCCTTGTCGTCCAGTGGCAGGGCGGCGGAAACATCCAAGGCTCGCTTTGGCGGACGCCCCGTCGTGCCTCGCGAGCGAGTCCGTGCGGCAGAAGTTCTTGATCGGCTGGCCATAGCATTCCTTCCTCATGGCATCCAATTCCTGACGGCGAATCGTGCGCGCATGTTCCGGCCCCGACTGTCGGGTGTCAACGGCAAAATGCAACCGGTCAACCTATGAGCCGAGCGGGCAAGAAGTTGGCCGATGATGGTTCAGGTGCATCACCGCTGAGGTCGTACGGTTTGCAGTCGATCGAGGGGTGGACGATCACGCAATCGATCTCAACGGTGGCGCTGACGATGAGGCCCGAGGCTTCGGCATTCGACACGGGGAGCGGCGCGCGCGTCAGCGGCGCGCGTGGTCCCGGTTCGCACCGGACCGTCGGCGGGCGGAACGAAGGCGACAACGAATCCGGACGCTGATCCTCGCGGCAGTGGCCGCGGCAATCCCGCACGCGGGAAAGTTGCGGCCGGCGATTCTCTTGCCGGCCGTCTCGGTGTCGATGAACGATTTCCGCGCGGTCCCGGCGCACCAAGCGTACGACGGACTGATCAAGGAAGCCTCCGCTGCCTATGATGTCGACGAAGACTTGATCCGCGCCGTCATGCGTGCCGAGTCGTCATTCAATCCGCTGGTCGTCTCGCCGGCTGGCGCGCAGGGACTGATGCAGATCATGCCGGGCCTCTCGCAAGAACTCGGCGTGACGGATCCATTCGATCCGCGCCAGAACATCATGGCCGGCGCGCGCTACCTCCGTCAGCTGCTCGACGCACATCGCGGCAACGTTCGACTCACTCTCGCCAGCTACAACGCCGGCCCCGGCAATGTCGCG
>JBAROV010000203.1:0-9833 GCA_049642465.1 Vicinamibacterales bacterium | reverse complement strand
AACGACCTGACGTGGCTGAGCGGCAAGCACGCCATCACGATCGGCACCCACAACGAGTTCTTCAAGTTCCGCAATCTGTTCATCCGGGACAACTTCGGGCAGTACGGGTTCGACAACCTCGACCTGTTCGAGCAGGGGCTGGCACAGTCGTACGACTACAGCTTTTCGCTCACCGGCGACCCGCAGCAGTCGGCGCGGTTCCGAGTCCGTCAATACGGGTTCTATGCGGGAGATCAGTGGCGGCCGACTTCGAGCTTCACGCTGACGCTCGGCGTTCGCCTGGATATGCCGACGTTCCCTGACAAGCCGACACGCAATCCGCTCACGGAGAACACCGTGAACTACCGGACGGATGAAGTGCCGGGCGGAACGCTGTGGTCGCCCCGGGCCGGCTTCAACTACTCGATTGGCGACCGTGGCACGGATCAGGTTCGCGGGGGTCTCGGGCTGTTCTCGGGGCGCACGCCGTACGTCTGGCTGTCGAACCAGTACGGCAATACCGGTATCGAGTTCCGTCGCATCAGTGTCTCCCGCGGCACCGGCACGCAGCGCATTCCGTTCGTGACGGATGTGACCGCGCAGCCGACGTCAATTGGTGCGGCAGCGACGAACGAAATCGACGTCATCGATCCGGATTACAAGTATCCGTCGCTCATTCGAACGAACCTCGCCTACGATCGCGAACTGGGCGTCGGTGGCCTGGTCGGGACGGCGGAATTCCTCTACTCGAAGAACGTGCACGACATCCGCTACGAGAACGTCAACCTGCAGCAGACCGGCACGCGTCCCGACGGCCGTCCGGTGTTTTCGCGCAACCGCGTCGCAGGGATCAGCGATCTGATCCTCCTGACGAACACCGATCAAGGGGATGCGTGGAGCATGACCTTCAAGATCGAGCGGCCGTTCCGCAACCGCTTCTTCATGAACGCGGCGTACCTCTACGGCCGGTCGCGCTCGATCATGGATGGGACCTCGTCGCAGGCCGCCTCCAACTGGGGCAACGTCTACGTGCCCGGCGATCCGAACCATCCGCCGCTCGCGCGGTCGAACTTCGATCCGGGTCATCGCATTACCGCGTCTGGCAGTTACGACATTCCGATTGGCGCAGGGTTCAGCGCGACCGCGTCGCTCTTCTACAGCGGTCAGTCGGGCCGTCCATGGTCGGTGCTGTATGCGACCGACTACAACGGCGACATCCGTGGTACGAACGACCTGCTGTTCATTCCGGCGAGCGCCGCCGGATACACGTTCACGAACGGCACGTTCGATGATTTGATGACCTTCGTGAACGCAGAAAAGTGCCTCTCCGACTACATCGGCCAGATCCACGAGCGGAATGCGTGCCGTTCGCCCTGGATGAACACGCTGGATGGCCGCTTGAACATCGGGCTTCCCTTCAGGCGAGTCAAGGCGGAGATTACGCTCGACGTGCTCAACATGATCAACCTGTTCGACAACCAGAAGGGGCTCATCAAGTACGCAAACTTCAACGATCTGCTGGTCGTGCGTCCGGCGTTCAGCGGTTCTGATGTGACCTACAACTTGTCGAATATCGTGGTCAACGGGGTGGCGCAGACGCCGGAACAGCAGTTCACGCGCTTCGATCTGGCGTCTCGCTGGCAGATGCAACTCGGAGGTCGAATTCGATTCTGACGATTGTCAGTCGCCCGCCTACGCCTTCGGCTTCGGCGAGGCAGGCTAGCCAGCACTAGTCTTGGAAAAGCCCGGGCGTGAAAGCGGCCGGGCTTTTTTGCGTCCGACGTACAGCCTTCGTCCCTTCGAGGTCTTCGTGAGGGCTGTCGGCGCGTTCAGTTCAGCGAAGGCGCTTGCCCCTCATCACCCGATCTCTTCGAACAACCCCTGCGGAGTTAACCGTTTGGCTTTGGAAGTTGACACGCGTAGCGCTGCTTTCGTCCGCGCGATGGCCTCCTTCAGGTAGTGCTCATCCATTTCCACCCCAATGAAATCGAGGCCGAGGTGCGCGGCCGCGACGGCGCTGCTGCCGAGGCCCAGGAAGGGATCCATGGCGAGTCCGATCCGTGAGAGCCCATGCAGCCGGAAGCAGTACTCCGGGACACGCGGCGGGAAGGTGGCCGGGTGCGGCCGCTCCTTATCGCGGCTCTGGATCGTGTCGTAAGGAATGAACCAGGTGTTTCCACGGCAGCGGCGGTTGACTCCGCCGGTGCGCCACCGCGCGATGTTCGAGGCGTCCTGATAGGGCACCCCAATCGCGCGGCGATCGAGTGGGGTGCGTCCCTGAGGCGTGAAGTGAAAGATGAACTCGTGGCAATCGTTCACAAACCGATCGCTGTTGATAGGTTTGTAGTGGCCGACAGCCAGGTCGTTTGGTAGATTCGCTGCGAGGCCGGCAGCCTCACGGTCGATCGCGATGGATTTGATCCAGTGAATCGTGTTCTGCAGCGTGAGATGGGGTCTGGCCGCCTGAGCGACATCGAGGGCAGTCCAGGGGTCGCTCGGCTTGCTGCCGACGTTGAGAAACAGCGAACCGGCCGGGGGCAGAACCCTCGCTACAGCGCCAATCCACCTTCCAGTCCAGGACAAATATCTTCGTTTTGGCAGACTATCGTCGTAGGTCCTGTAGCGGATTCCCAAATTGTAAGGCGGGGACGTGACGATGGCGGAGATGCTCCCGGCATCGAAGTGCTTCAGGATTTCGAGGGAATCACCAAGAAAAAATCGGAGCGTACCCCGGGAAGTGTTGAGAATCGTGTGGGGGGCAGGAAGCCGCGGAGGCTTCCGGGCAGCGGGCATCGCGTCAGTGTAACGCGTGTCCGCCTGAGCGTTTGCTCAGGACGCTTTGGCAGTGACCGCGCTGAGCGCGACCCGCGCCGCCGACAGCGTGTGATTACGGCGGTGCGCAGGGTGCTCGCAGCCGGTGCCTTTCTCCTCGACGTAAGTCACCTCGCGATTGGTCGCGACCTCTCGGTAGTGGCCCGTGACGCAACCACACCCGAGAGTGGTGAATCCGAGGAGTCGAACCAGACTCATCATAGAAGGCTCCCGTCGCTCAACATTCAGCAAATCCTGTACCGAAGAGCTCGCCGTTTTTTGGCAACGGCAAAACAGCCGCAACAAATTCGTGATTCGCGAGATCTGGCGAGATCGCGTCACTCGATTTACCATGCCCGATCGCGAACCGTCATTATTTGGACGTGCGCCGAACCGAAAACGGTGCCGCGTTGAATGCCTTCACCAACTCATTGGATCGAACGCTAATCTAAACGCATGATCTCCGCTCTTTTCGCCCTCAGTCTCGCGCTCTCTACCTCTCAGACACCGTCAACATTGGATTCGATCGCGGCGGACCCCACGGTGCAGCGTGCAGTGACCTACATCCGTGAAAACGAAGCCGCCACGCTCGACGAACAGGTGCGGCTCTGCGAAATCCCCGCGCCCCCTTTCAAAGAAAGGACGCGCGCCGAAGCCTTTCGGAAAGCGCTCGAAACGGCTGGCCTGAAAAACGTGCGGATTGACAGGGTGGGAAACGTCATTGGCGAGCGGCCAGGCCGATCCGCGCGCCCGAACGTCGTGCTGAGCGCGCATCTCGACACTGTTTTCCCGGAGGGTACGGCGGTCCGGATGTCCAGGGCGGGATCCGTTATCAAAGGGCCGGGAATCAGCGACAACTGTCGAGGATTGGCCGTCGTGTTGGGCGTGCTGAACGCGCTGAACGAGTCTCAGGTGCAGACCCCAGGCACACTCACGATCGTCGGCACGGTGGGGGAGGAAGGTCTGGGGGATCTTCGCGGCGTGAAACATCTGTTCGACCGTGAACTCAAGGGCCGAATCGATCGATTCATTTCCGTTGACGGGGCCGGACACGGCATCACCTCCGCCGCGGTGGGGAGCCGGCGATACCGGGTCACGTTCAAAGGGCCGGGCGGCCACAGTTACGGAGCCTTCGGCATGACGAATCCGATTCACGCCCTGGGGCGCGCCATTGCCCGGATTGCCGAGTTTCAGGTGCCAGCCGATCCCAAGACGACGTTCAACGTCGGCCGAGTGGGCGGCGGAACGTCGGTCAACTCGATTCCTTTCGACGCCTGGATGGAAGTGGATATGCGCTCGGTCGATGCGGCGGCGCTCTCCGCACTTGATAGGAAGTTCCACCAGGCGCTGGACGCCGCGCTCGCAGACGAATTGAAGCGATGGGGGAATCGGGGCGCTCTTTCGGTCGAGCGGACCCTCGTCGGAAATCGACCCGCCGGGCGTGTCGAGCGGTCCGCCCCGATCGTCGCCGCCGCGATCGCAGCCAGCCGATCGGTCGGAATGGCGGTGTCACTTGAAGAAGGGTCGACCGATTCGAACTATCCAATCAGCCTCGGAACACCCGCGGTCACGCTGGACGGTGGCGGGAGCGGCCAGGGGTCGCACTCGCTCGAGGAAAGCTTCGACAGCACCGATTCCTGGAAAGGCACCGCGCGCGCGTTGTTGCTGGCGCTTGCGCTGGCGCGCTAACTCGGGGTCCGGGGCTCGGGGTCCGGGGCTCGGGGTCCGGGAGTCGGGGTTCGGTGCTCGAGTGTTGCCTTAGTTGCCGACAATTGCTGTCAGGCTGACAAGAAACGGCACCTCCGGGTCAGCTGAGACGTCGCGTTCCAGGGTGGAAGCTTCAGCGCCACAAAAGTCTGCCTAAATACGTATATTTCCTGAAGGGATTGGCGTTAGGTCGTTATACCTTGGACAAATGGCTGTGGTACCTGTCTTGAATGCAGACAGAGCCGTATGCGAAAACCGGCTGTCAGGACGTGCAAAACACGACAAATCCTGTCGGCTGAGTTACATAAACCGTTGCAGATTCCGGGAGTCATTGTTACACTGATTTCTCCCACTTTCTGCGCATCGGTTGCACCCCAGCCAGCCGCTGTCGTCACGGAGGATTCGTGCGTCTGATCCGTTCTGTGCACGTGGCCCGAGCCATTGCCCTCCTGGTGGGCCTGGGTGTATCCATGGCGTTGCCGGTTGACGCCGCCCAGAAGCGCACACAGCGGAAATCCTCGACGACCAGGTCGTCCACCGTTCGCAAGCCTGCGTATTCCGCGAGCGCATCGAAAGCCCGTCGAGCGCGGCTCGCTCGCGCGCGTGCCGCTGCCCGGGCCCGCGAGCAGGCGCGTCTCCGCGCGTTGCAGGAGGCGATGACGCCTCGCTACAAGACTGACGCAACCGGTGCGGTCGTCCCTGACATCCGCGCGGCTGCCGCGATCGTCTTCAATCCGGAAACCGGCCAGGTGCTCTGGGAGGAGAACGCGCAGGACAAGCGTTCGATTGCGAGCATCACGAAGGTTATGACTGCGCTGGTGTTTCTCGAAAACGAGCCCGACCTCTCGCAGGAGATCACGGTCGAGCGCGGTGACACCTACGCAGCCTCAACGACGTATCTGCGCACCAACGAGCGCATCACGCTGGATGACGTTCTCCACCTGACATTGATCGCGTCGGACAACGCCGCGGCTCGGGTGCTGGCGCGCGTCTCACATGGCGGCACTGCGTCGTTCGTGGAACGGATGAACGAGAAGGCGATCGAGCTGGGCCTCGAGAGCACGAGCTTTGCCGATCCGTCCGGACTGAATCCGGCAAACATCTCGTCCGCGTACGATTTGTCGCGCCTGATTTCGTTCGCCTCCGGCAACGAGCGGATGGCCGGCATCATGCGAACGGCGCAATATACGGCCCGGACCAACCGCCGCTCGATCAACATCCACAACACGAACCGTCTGGTGCTTGGTGGAGAAATCGACGTGATGGGCGGAAAGACCGGCTTCATCACCAAAGCCGGCTATTGCCTCGCAACGCTGCTGCGTCTCCCGCAGGGCAATCAGGTTGCCGTCGTCGTGCTCGGCGCCAACTCAAACGTCGGCCGGTTCTGGGAAACCCGGCACCTCGCCAATTGGCTCTCCGAAAAAGCCTCCGATATCTTCGCCAAAGATCAAAACCACTGACGTCTGCAGTCCGCAATCCTCAATCGATCTATTTGTACCCCTTTTGTATTGCTGCCGCGTCGAGGGGGATGGTTGCGACTGAGTCGACGATGGGCATGACCGGGCGGGATGCGCGTCGGGCGTCGTAGGCCTTCAGATATCTCTGGCAGACCTCACAGGCATACAAGCGATACTGACCATCCCGGCTCGCGAAGGACGTGATCCGCGAGCGATCTTCATTGATGCAGAACGGGCACGTGAACTGGTGAAAACGCCACCGTGCGGAGCAGCGGCTGCAGATCAGCATGCGATCGGCGGCGGGAGTGATCACCGCCAGGTCCGGCTCGCCACCGCAGAGCGGGCACGTCCCCAACTTCCAGGCAGATAAATCCGTCCTCGCCATGATCGCGTCGGCGGCGCGCGTCAGGGTCGGTCGCATCGCCTGGAGCAGCAGCGGCTCGAGCCCGGCGGCTTCCCCCTCGAGAGAGGCACCAGCTCCGCGCACCGCCTCGTACCACTCGCGGACGATGTCGGGCAGGCGTGTGCCTTCGCGGCAGAGCGCGTCGGCACGGTTGAAGTCGCGATCCTCGATGGCGTCGTGCGTCCGCATCGCCGATGCCGTGGCGCGAAGCAGGTAGCGCACGTCGCTCCAGTCGATTTTCAGGTGGTTGAATCTCAGGATGGGAGCCGAAGCGAGGAGGGAATTCAGATGCTCGGAATCCAGCCGAATGGAAGGGAGCGCCACGCGCCCCTGCACGCGGCGCTGCATCTGAAACAGTTCGATCTGCAGGTCAACCGCCGAGGCGAGGTCGGGGTTTTCTTCCTTGAGCCGTCTAAGTTCAACGACCTCGCGTGGTTCGGACCGCTGCGGCTGAGGCTCGCGCACGCGGTGATTTTACAGGAGAACGAGAAAGGGAAAAGGGAGAAGCTTCTCCCTTTTCCCTTTCTTAGAAGCGGTAGACCGCCCCGACACGGAAGCGGCGTGGGTTCACGAGCCCCCTCGGGATGAAGTACGAGCTGCCCGAGCGGGTCGTCCGGCTGTTGATCGCCGCGTTGTTGAAGAGATTGAATCCCTCGAGCGTGAATCCAATCCGCCGCTCGGCGCCCATGCGGAATTGCTTCTCCAGCTTCATGTCAAACCGCGGCTGATCGTCGTACCGCTGGCTGCCTCGGGCCTCGATGAAGAGATCCTTCCGCCCCTGCGGAATTGAGGGACTCCTCACCGTCCGATTGAACGTGGTGCCCGAGGTATAGAAGAACGCTGCCGACGCCAGAATGTCCCACGGAGCGCGGTACGTCCCGATGACCTTCGCGATGTGCGTGTTGTCGTACTGCAGCCGTCCTTCTCTGAACGGCTGGAAGCGAGGATCGGTGTTCGGGTCATTGTACTCAGTGGTGCTGTTTCCCGCGTTACTGCTGTTGTTGTAGTTACCGGTGATCTTCGAGATGACCCACGACGCCTGCATTTGCCATCGACTGGACATTCGCTTGGTGGCCGTCAGTTCGAGGCCACGGTAACGCCGGAATGCGTTTTCAGGATTCGTGATCAGATACCGGTTGTCGAGCGGATCGCTGACCTGACGATAGAGGGTCACCGTATTCCCGGTCTCATCGCCCGAGTCGGCTGTGCCGTCGGGTCCGGGATCCCTGAGCGGCTCGGTGGTGAAGTCGCCGGCGCCGAATTCCAATATGTCGTCGATGAACTGATCGTTGTAGCGCCAGATACCGGTGACGCCGACCGCCAGTCCGCCGAACAGTTCCCGCTCGATTCCGACGATGCCTTGCCGCATCCGCGGGTGCTTGATGTCAGGATCCATCGTCCGGTTCGTGCCGGGATCTGTCAGGTACGAGTCGATGATGTTCAGGTTTTCGTCGAGATATCCGAAGTAGGTCGGCGCGATCTGCGGATCGAGCGGATCGAAGAACGTCGATTTCGCCCCGTCGTAATACCACCCGTAGTGTCCGCGAAGCACGGTCTTGCTGTTGCCGGTCAGATCCCATGCGAAGCCGATGCGCGGGGAAATCGAATTCGTGGCGTAGACCTGCTCGTCGAGGTGCTTGTTGAAGCCGGTAATGCGATCGAACCGAACGCCGGGATTCAGCGTGAAACGCGATCCGATCTGCCAGGAGTCCTGCGCAAACGCGGTAAGGCGGTTGTTGATATTGTCCTTGAGGTAGCCGTCCCAGATGCTGGCGTAGGTCGGCACACCCGAGTAGGCGAGGACGTAGAAGCCGCCGGGGTAGCCCAGTTCGCTCTTGATGTAGCTGCGTTCCCACTCGGCGCCAAACTTCAGGTTGTGCGTGCCCGCAAAGCCGGAAGCATATTTCGTCAGGCTCGCGTTTGCCTGATGCCGGACGCGGTCGGCGTTATAGAAGTAATAGGAATTGACGCCGAAGTACCCCTCATCTACGTCGTACCAGCCCGGGGTGTCGTCCCCGTTATAGGGACTGAGATAGTAGTAGCCCCAGAAGCCGGAGTATTTGACGTCGAACACCGAGGACGAGGACAACACTTTCGTGTAGTTCCCGTTCCAGGCGAGCTCGGGGGAGTCCTGGTGCAGCGTGGCTTCCGTCGCGAATACGTCGCCGACCGAGGTGGCGCCGGCATTGCGCCCGTCCACCGTGTAACTGTCCGTTTCAAAGAAACCGGTCAGCTGATCGTTCGTCCCGAGCTTGATCGTCGGCTTGAACAGGAAACGCGGAGACTTTTCCAGCCGCGCCGTGGGTCCGATGTTCGTGACCGAATATCCAGGGGGCGGAGTGGGCGGGAAGCTCGCGGGCGCGGTTTTCGGCCGGTAGTACTGGAAGCTGGTGAAGAACCAGACTTTGTCGCGCTTGATCGGCCCGCCAATCTGGAACGTGGTATCGGTCACGTACTCGGTCTTGCCGGGAGTCAGGTCTTCGTTCTCATCGAGAATGGCGTCTGACACGTTCGTCCCAGTGAGCGCATCATTTTCGTAGAGCGTTTCAAACAACCCCTTGAACATGTTGCTGCCCGAACGGAACAGGCTGTTCGACGCCGAGCCCGTGAAGCCGCCGTATTCTGCTGCTGCACCGAGACCGATAACCTGGACCTCCTGAATCCAGTTGTGGTTCGAGAACAACCAGATGGTCCCGCTTTCCGGATCGCTCACGTCCACGCCGTCAACCATGTAGGCGTTCGATGACTGGCCTCCGCTGCCGTAGGAGCTGTAGTTCATCGGGTTGACGCCGGGTGCCAGCAACATCGCCCCAGGACCGAAACGGCTGGTGAAGGGGATGTTTTCCATCACCTCCTCGGTCAGGTTCTTCTGGGCCGACGACGATTGCACATCAACGACAGGCGCTCCCCCCGCTACCGTGACGCGGTCCTGAAATCCCCCGATCTCCAGCCTGGCATCGACGGTAATCGTCTGGCCGAGCTGCAGGCGCACGGTTTCCTGCGAGAAAGGCTTGAAGCCCGAGAGCTCGGCGGACACGGTGTACGTGCCGGGCGGCAGGGCGGGGAATCGGTAAACGCCGTTTTCGTCGGTGACGGTCGTCCTTGCTCCGCCGATGAGCGCATCACCGGTGACGGTGACCGTGACACCCGGCAGGACCGCTCCGCTCTGATCGGCGATGGTGCCCGTCAACGTTGCCGTCTGCCCGATCTGCGCCAGCGTCGGCGACGGAACCAGCAACACGGCTGCTGCAAGCAGCGTGAGCAACTTGATTCGCATCAGTGAGTCACTCCTTCGAAGGGGAACCCGCGAGATACACGTATCGTGGCGCTCGCTTGAGCAATCTGCACGCCGGGCATTTTACGGTCGTCTGTTGTCGAAAAACCAGCGAAAAACGCAAAAAGGTCGAACGCCCAACGGCAAGAATCCAAGCGACCTTATCCGTCTGAACGGGAGCTGGGAGTTTGCCGGTCGGCGT
>JBAROV010000186.1:0-1524 GCA_049642465.1 Vicinamibacterales bacterium | reverse complement strand
GTGCTGTTCCATGTCGGGATAGTCGTACGACCACCCCGCATACATGGGATACCACAGACGAACGATCGCAAACTTGGCGTCGTAGGGCGAGGCGGCGAGCGCCGGGATATACCCGCCCATCCGATAGCCGCCGCCCTGAGGACGGCGTCCACCGCCCCGCTGCGCCGCCAGCGGAAGGACGGCCGACAGGAGCAGGACGAACACCAGCCAGCGATGCCGCATGGCCAGATATTACCGCGGGAGGGTTATGGACGGTTCGGGAAATCGAGGATTGAGGATTGAGGATTGAGAATCGGAATTGCGGATCGCTGATTGCGGATAGCGGATTGCAGCCCGACCGAGGGACTGTCAGTTTCTTTGTGTGTGAAGCGGGTTGCCAGTCTGGGCGCCATCTTACACCTGCGGCTGTTCGAAGCGGTCGCCGTACAAGATCGCAAACTGATTCATCGCGGCTTTCCAGTGGTGCTCACCGCGGGCCCAGCGGGCCGTGAGGTTGCGCACCGCGAGCCAGATGAGCTTAATCGCGGCCTCATCAGTCGGAAAGTGGCCGCGCGTTTTCAGCGCCTTCCGGATCTGCCGGTTGACGTTTTCCAAGGCGTTCGTGGTGTAGATCGTCCGGCGGATGTCGGGCGGAAACGCGAAGAACGGAATGATCTGCGGCCAGGCGCGACGCCACGCCGACATCACGGTGGGGAATCGGCGGCCCCAGGGGCCCGCCTCCACCGCCGTCAACGCCGCTTCGGCCGCCTCGGCGGTCGGCGCGGTGTAGATCGGCCGGAGGGCCGCCGCGAAGGCCTTGCGCTCTTTCCAATTGGCATACGCCAGACTGCGGCGAATCAGATGCACCACGCAGGTCTGCCACGTCGTGCGCGGATACACCGCCTCCAGCGCCTCGCCCATGCCGGTCAGGCCGTCGGTGACGGCAATGAGGATGTCGCGACACCCGCGAGCCTGCAGGTCCGCAAACACTTTCATCCAAAACTTCGCGCCTTCGGTCTGCTCGACCCAGAGCCCGAGGATGTCTCGCGTGCCATCGGGCAAGATCGCCAACGCGAGATACACGGCTTTGCTCTGCACCACGCCCTCATCGCGCATCTTCACGCGCAGCGCATCGAAGAACACGACCGGGTACATCGGCTCCAAGGGCCGCGCCTGCCACGTGGTCACTTCCTCCTGGACCGCGTCGGTGACCGTACTGATCAAGTCCGGCGACACGTCGACGGCATACATCTCGTGCAAGAACGCGCGGATGTCGCGCACCGTCAGGCCGCGGGCATACAACGCGAGAATCTTGTCGTCGAAGCCGGTGAAGCGCCGCTGGTGTTTCGGAATCAGAACGGGCGCAAACGTGCCGTGCCGGTCCCGCGGAATGACGAGCGGCAACGCGCCGTCGTCGGTCAGCACCGTCTTGGCACTCGAACCATTGCGATGATTGCCCGGGGTGGCCGGCGCGGCCGTGTCGGCCTCCTGCGCCAGGTGATGGCCCAGCTCGGCGCCGAGCGCTCGCTCGAGCAGCGCCTTCTT
>JBAROV010000183.1:0-9676 GCA_049642465.1 Vicinamibacterales bacterium | reverse complement strand
AATGGGGACAGTCCCCTTTTTGCCGCGGCGCTGGTCGGCCTGCTGCTGCAGGCGCCGGCCACGCCGTCGCGCCCGGCGCTCTCACCGCAGTCGTCCTTTGCGGAGCGAATTGCCTCGCTTTCGGAGGCCCCGGGGTATTTCGACACCGACAACCTGATCTCGAACGAGCGCTCGTATCTGCAGGTGATTCCGGACCTGCGCGCTCCTGTGCTCCGGGGGGGCGCCTACATCGGCGTCGGCCCGGATCAGAACTTCTCGTACATCGCGACCCTACGACCGTCGATCGCGTTCATCATCGACATCCGGCGCGACAACATGCTCCTGCACCTGCTCCTCAAGGCGCTGTTTCAGGTGTCCCGCACGCGAGCCGAGTATCTCGCGCTCCTGACGGGCCGGCCGGTTCCGCCGCAAGTCGAGCGTTGGCGCGACGCGTCCATCGAACGGCTGGTGCACTACATTGCCGTAACGCGAGTCGATCCTGCCGCCAACGACAAACTGCGAGTCCGCCTGAAAGATGTCATCAGCCGATTTGGTGTGGGCCTTTCGCACGAGGATTTCGAGACGATCGATCGCTTTCACCGCCGTTTCATCGATGCGGGGATCGCACTGCAGTTTCAATCCACCGGTCGTCCACCACAGAGCCATTACCCCACCTATCGTGAACTGCTGTTGGCCAGAGACGCCGAGGGGAAGGCGAGCAACTACCTGGCGCTCGAGGAGGCATTTCAGACCGTCAAGGCGCTCCAGGCTCGAGATCTGATTATTCCGGTCGTGGGAAACCTGAGCGGCCCCTCCGCTCTTGCCGCCATCGGCGGGTTCATGAAGCAGCGAGGGGATACGCTGGCGGCGCTCTACGCGTCGAACGTCGAGTTCTACCTCTTCGGCGAAGGCACCTTCAGGGATTTCGCGGCGAACCTGCGCCGCGTCCCGCACTCGAACAACAGCCTCATCGTCAGATCTGTGTTCGGCCGCTGGCGAGGCCCGGACGGCAGCTCCTCACAGACACAGTCGATTGCCGCGATGCTCGATGCCGTGCAGAACGGCCGAATCCGATCGTATCGAGAGCTGGTCGATTACTAAAATCCCCGACCTCCCGACCTCCCGATCTCTCTTAGTGCTCGCGGGGCCCTCCGCCTCCGCGCGCGAACGGTTCAGGCGCGCTACGGCGAGACCTCGCCGTAGCTGGTCGCTCGTCTCGTGTACGACCAGCGGAGGCGGGCACCCCCGCTCGCTGCGGCTCGACTCGCTAACGCTTCCGCCTTCGCTGAAGCTACGGCGGACCCGCCGTAGCCTTGGCGGAGGCTGGGCGCTCGCCGCGGCCGCAGGCGCTCCGTCCTCCGGTCCTCCCGTCAGGGATTCGTCCCCGGCGGCGGAGCGGTCAGAAACGCCAACAGATTCCGCCACTGCGTTTGATTCATCGCGTCAGCCATCGCCTCGGTCATCAGCGATGTCTTGTCTTTCTGCCGCGATTTGATTTGGGACTTCGGCACCTCGGTCTCGGATCCCTCGCGCGTCAAGAGCGACACGCTCTGCGCGCTTTCTCTCAGCACGAGCCCCGGAATGGTTCGGCCATCAGTCGTCGCAATCACCGTCGTTTCATGTTCCGGCGCCAGCTTCCGGTTCGGGAACATGATCGCTTCGAGCAGCGAGTACTTTGCCGATCGCAACGGTGATGCCGACAGGCTGAGGCTGGCAACGCCATGATCGTTGCCGAGGTTCCCAAAGCGATGGCACGAAGCGCAGTTGGCCTCAAAAACCTTCCGACCCTCCTCGGCGCTGAGATTCTGCTGGGGCTGATACACGGCTTCTTCCATCATTTCCTGCCGGCTCACCACGCGACCCTGCGTCCGCGCCGCGAGCGGTGAGGTGGGACCGCCGCGTCCGCCACGTCCCGGACCTCCTCGCCCTGCGGCCGCCTGTCGCGCCTGAATCGCTTCGAGCTCCTGCGGTGTCAGCGGAGAGAATTCCGGCGCCTTCTCGAACAGAATCTGCTTCTCTTCGTCGGTCGCATACAAATCGGCCACGGCGTCATAGAACTGTCCAACGAAGTTGATGAACTGGGCTCCGCCGCGCCATTTCGCCGCACGCCCGAATATTTCAGCAAGCTGCGTCTTCTGTTCCGTCGTCCAGCCCTGCTTGATCATGCGCAAGGCGTAGAGATATTGCAGCTGTAATTGCTGATTGGCGTTGCCCGTAGGCATCGCTGCAAGCAGTTCTGCGATGCCCGGAGCCTGCCCCGAGTAGCCAATCAACAGCGCGAGCTCTCGATTCAGCCGCTCGTCGGTCGCCGGAAACTGCGTCGCGACCAACCCGTACAACTGCTCGCGCTGCGCCGCCGACAGACCGCCCTTGATTTCCGTGGTGGTGTACATCAGCGTGCGGAACAACCGCAGTTTGTTTTCCATCGAGAGCGACGCCTGCTTCATCATGCCGAACAGTTTGTCGACGATCGGTTGCAGGTTTTCGCCATTCGCGGTCCTCACCCACGCGAGCGATCCTTCGAGGGCGCCCAGCGGATTCGTCTCTTTCAGGACACGGTCCTTCCATTCGGTTCGCGCGGTGTGCTCGATCGCGATGCGGCCTGCCCAACGAACGAAACGGTCCGCGTCGTTGAGAAGCGCGTAGATTTCCGACACCGGTGCAAGACTCGGCTTGTCGGGAGACTGCCCCATCCGGACCAATGCCTCGGCGGCCCGGCGCCGCACGACCGGATCGCGATCCTTCAATCCTGAAACAGCCACGCGGCTCGCTCCCGCACCCTGCACGCCAGCAACGTAAACGGCCGCCGCACGAAGCTCCGGACTGCGATCGGCAACGAGCGTCGTGAGCAGCGCGGTTGAGGGCGGAGCCCCGTGCCGTTGCATTTCGTAAATCGCGCGGGCGCGATCATTGACGGCTGCGCCCGCACTCCGTGCGAGCTTTTCGAGTTCTGCTCCGAATTGGGCCCCCATCGATGCTTTGACCTTCTCGATTGCCTCCCAGCCCCAGCTCGACATGGGTTGCGGTTGTCGAACCACGGCGAGGATGCCGGTCATATCGGGTGGTGCCGTGACAGGACCCTTGTATCGCAGGCGCCAGACACCACCGGTCGTGTTACGTCCTCCGGTCGTGAAATACAACATGCCGTCAGGACCGACTTCGACGTCGGTGACGTTGAACGGCTCGCCGTGAACGAACTCCGCGCGATCCGAACGAGCGGAGTACGTGGCTCCGTTCGGGGTCAGCGCGGTAAAGAGCAAGCGTCCACGCGACCAGTCCGCTTCGAAGAGGTTGTCAAAGAATTCCCGAGGATACGTGTAGCTCGTGTAGAACTCGACACCCACCGGAGATCCGCGGTTGACATCGCGCACAGGTGGAAGGGAATCGATGTAGTACGGCGGGTACTTGCCCGACCCGTTGCGATAGCCGTAATTGCCGTTGAGGACTTCGTGAACCGTTCGCACCTCGCGATACCACGGCAAACCGATGTCCCATTCCATGTCGCTGTCGAACAGGAAGGCTTCGCCCGCCAGGTTGTAGGCGAAGTCGTAGGCGTTTCGGTTGCCTCCAGCGAAGACGCGGAACTTCTTCATCTCAGGGACCCACTCGTAGATAGCGCTGTGGGCGCCCTCGCGCGCACTCTGCCCGAAGTTCGGGAAGTACGGCAGGAACTGCGCGTCCTTGTCTTTGAGGACGGGGGAATTCAAGTCGAGCGCTTCGTCCACAATCGTTTCGTTGTTGCCGACGATTACGGCCATGCCGCCGTCGGGTCGGCGGCGGATCGCGTGCGGGCCGTGCTCCTGAATGCCCCCCGCCATCCCCAACGTGTCGAACGTGTCCGCGACATCGTCGCCGTTCGTGTCCTCCATCCGGAAGATCCCGGCCGGCCGATTTGGATTGGGGCCCCCGCGTCCACCGCCTGGGGCTGGCTGCGGCGGTGCCGCCGCGGCCGCTTCCTTGGACTTCTGCACATCGACGCAGGACCCATACAGCGTCCGTCCGTCGAACCACAGACCCTGACAGTTCCTGGCCTTGTCAGTCAGAATCTTTTCAGACTCGTAGATGCCGTCCTTGTCGTTGTCGAGCAGCAGTCGTGGATGATCCACTTCCTTGGAGACGACGAGCCGTCCTCGACTGTCGAAGGTCAGTGCGACGTAGGAATCCGTCTTGTCGGCCGGGATGACACGTTCGATCGCGAAATTCGGAAGTGTGCTGAACTTCACGCCAGCCACGGTTTGAGTCACCATTTGTGCCTGGTTCGGCGCCTGTCCAAACGGCAGGGCCGGAACGAGGGCCGCGGCGGCCATCGCAATCCCGACAATCGACAATCCGAAGCGACGACGCTGATTCATAGCAACCTCGATCGGAGCACGCAGTTGCCCGGTGTAACACCGGACGGAAGAAAACGTATTATAAGCAACAACAAACGGAGGGTATCTTGCGCCTCAAATCCTGTGTCGCCTTATTCCTGGTCGCCGGTTTGGGTTCGCTGTTGATCGCGCAGCAGAAAGTCACGACTCCCGAAGAGCTCGACAAGACGATGAAGAAGGTCCAGCCCGCCCTGCAGGCGGCGCAAAAGGCCTTGAAATCGGAAGCCTACGCGGATGCCAAGACGCAGCTGGCGATCATCAAACAGGCGATGGTGGACTCGCACGAGTTCTGGGTTGTCCACAAGAAAGATGACGCGATCAAAACCAATGAAGATACCGTCGCGAAACTCGACGCCGTTGACAAGCTTCTCGCGGCCACACCGGTGGACACCGCGGCGGTTGGCGCGGGCATGAAAGAAGTGGGCGCCGCATGCCTCGCGTGCCACAAGACATATCGGGTGCGAGACGCCGATAACAACTACATCCTGAAGCCTGGTTCGATCGGGGGGTGAGCCTCGGGTGAGTACCCAACCCGCAGGTTCTGCAGACGCCGGACGGCGGAGGTTTCTGTCCGGCGTCATCGTGACCATTCAGGGCGCCATCGGCGCCACCCTCGCGTTCCTGCTGGCCGGTGCGGCCGCTGCTCCATCGTTTGGCTCGCGTCGAACGAACTGGTGGCCAGCCGCTCCGCTCGACGATCTGCCTGAAGGCGAGCCGACTCCTGTCACCATCAGGGTCACGCGCGAAGACGGCTACAACCAGATCGTCGATCGGCAGGTGGTTTTCCTCGTCAGGACTGGCGATGCAGGCGTCACAGCCCTCTCCTCGACCTGCACGCACCTCGGTTGCCGGGTGAGTTGGGATGCAACCGCGCAATTGCTGAAATGCCCCTGCCACGGCGGCGTCTTCGACCGTACCGGCGCGGTGAAGGCGGGCCCTCCGCCCCGACCACTTCCCACGATCGACACTCGCATTGAAGGGAATCAGGTACTGGTGCAGCTCTGATGCGCCCACCTCCGCGCTTCGCGCTACGGCCCTTCGACCGGCTCAGGGCCGTCCTGAGCAAGGCCGAAGGACGGCAGGCAAGCCGCCCGAGGCTCTTTGACTGGATCGACTCGCGCACCGGATTTCGCGCCGGGCGATCGCATCTGCTCGACGAACCCTTACCGGCCGGAGTCGGCTGGTGGTTCGTGACCGGCAGCATCCTTCTAATCCTGCTGGCGGTTCAGTTCGTGACCGGCGTGATCCTGACGATGTACTACGTCCCGGCGCCGGATCATGCATACGAGAGCGTTCGGTTCATCACGGATCGCCTCGCATTTGGCCGGATCGTTCGAGGCCTTCATTTCTTTGGCGCCAGCTTCATCGTGATCGCCGCGGTAGTCCACATGCTGCGGGTCGTTTGGTTTGGCTCGTACCAGAAACCTCGTGAAGTCACCTGGATGACCGGGGTCGTCCTGTTGTTGATCATCCTGGGCTTCGCGCTGACCGGGTATCTGCTGCCGTGGGATCAGAAGGCATACTGGGCGACAACCGTCACGATCAACATTGCGCGAAGTGCACCCCTGTTTGGTGAATCTGTCGCATCGCTGATACGTGGAGGTGCGGATCTCGGAGCCTTGACTTTGCTGCGGTGGCACACCGGGCACGTCTTTTTGCTGCCGGCTGCGCTCGTGGGCTTTGTGCTCGCGCACCTTTACTTAATGCGGCGTCACGGAATTTCCGGACCTGTGCAGCCGGTGACGAGTTCGACCCGACCGTTCTACCCCTATCAAGCGCTGAAGGACACGGTCGCGATGGCGGCGGTGTTCGCCGTGTTGCTGACGTTCGCCATCGCATTTCGAGTACCGCTCGATGCGGTGGCCGATCCGTCCGACGCGAAGTACGTCCCGAGGCCGGAGTGGTATTTCCTGAGCCTCTTTCAATTGCTCAAGTACTTTCCAGGGCCGCTCGAGCCCGTTGCGACCATCGTCATTCCTGGCCTGATCGTCGGAGCGCTGCTGCTCTTGCCGTTTCTCGATCGCGGGGCCAGCCGTCACCCACGGGAAAGACGAATCGTCACGGGCAGCTTCGCGATGGTCGGTGCGACGATCCTGCTCCTGACATATCTGGGGGTTAGAGATTCACCGGCACATGCGGACCCCGCGCACTGGGGTCCCCTCGCCATTGCCGGTCACGACTTCGCGCAGGACGCGCGGTGCACGGCGTGTCACCGGATCGCCGGCGCCGCTAACGCGTTGGCGGACACCCGCCTCCGCAAAGGCCCCGAGTGGCTGCTCGCTCACGTCGTCGATCCCGAAACCATCGCACCAGGTTCGCGCCGGCCGCCCCCCGGTGGTATGACGCCGTCCCAGGCCCAGTCGATCCTCAGTTACATGCGGACGCTTCGCGCAGGCGGAACGTCGCCGCCGACACTCGAAGGGGACGCCCGAATCGCCACGTTCGTGATCGGACGATATTGCGCAAATTGCCACGTTATCGACGGGTCCGGCGGAAATGAGGGACCGGACTTGACGCACGCTGGCGCCAAGCGCGATGCGAAATGGCTGCACGCCTGGATTAGCGATCCGGAGGCCGTCGACGACAAGGCCGAGATGCCGTCATTCGGCGAACGACTGAGCCAGGAAGAACTGACGGTTCTTGCGAATTATCTGGCCGCCAGAAAGTAACTCTCGTAGTCTTCCTATCGATTCGTAGACGCACTCGTGGAGGATCTCTTGTCGATCAGTAAATGGACCTGCGTGGCAATTGCGACCGGAACATTCGTAGCCGGGTTCGCCATCCGTGGGGTGGTATCGGATCCGGTGGTTCACGCGCAGTCGAATAACCGTGTATTCGAACTGCGCACGTACACGGCCGCCCCCGGGAAGTTCGACGCGCTCAACAAGCGCTTCAGAGATCATACGGTCGCCTTGTTCACAAAGCACGGGATGACGCACGTCGGCTATTGGACGCCGACCGACGAGCCGCTGAAGGGCAACACGCTCATCTACGTGCTCGCGCATCAGAGCCGCGAAGCGGCGAAAACAAGCTGGGACGCGTTCCGTAAAGACCCGGACTGGATCAAGGCGCGTGACGAGTCGCAAAAGGACGGCTCGCTGACCACGAAGGTGGAGTCGGTGTTTCTGGAGCCGACGGACTACTCGCCCATCAAGTAAAGGGAAAAGGGAGAAGGGAAAAGGGAGAAGGGAAAAACTTCTCCCTTATCCCTTTTCCCTTTTCCGTTGGTACGTCTTTCCGAATCCGTTACGCGTGTTCGTCACGGTGAAGCTGCCGTCGTTCTGGGCGGAGATCTTCAAGTAGTACGCCGGGGTGTGGGCGGCGTTCGCGCCTCCACCCCCGCCTCGCTGTCCAGCCGGCGTCGTCAACACGCTGGCGAGGGTGGCCGGCTCATCGATGTTGGCGATGAAAACCCCCGCCGGGTTGTGCTCGATCCTGCCGCTGTACGACCAGTGAAGTTGCCAGATGTCCTCGAGCCCCGGCGAGGAGCGCATGATCTCGAACGCCTGCACGGAACCACCCTTGCGCGTGCCGTTCTGCATGATGGCGACCCGCGGACGGACACCGTGGACGAGTGCGTCCGATCCTGAGCGATCCAATCCGTGATGCGTCACCATGTACAGGTCGACGCTGCCAACTGGATTGTTCGGGCACATCAGGTCGAGCTCCTTGTTCCAGAGCAAGTCTCCCAAATCGATCGCGCGGAATTGTCCGTAGGTAATCAGTAGTCCCACCGATTGTGAATTCTCGTCGGGCGACGCCGGTTCTTCTTTCTTCTGCGACTCCGCGCACGCGGGGTTGGGCCGACCGCCACCCGCGAGCGGCTTCTTCAACGCCTGGCCCGCAGCGGTGAGGACGACGACATCGACGCCGGCCATTGGAATCCGATCCCCCGGTTTGACAACAGAGTGTTTGGCCTTCGCTCGGAGGTCTGCGTACGCGGCATTGAACCCAGCAACCTGCTCCTTTTCTTCCACTGATGGTCCGTGGTCGACGTAGTGTGCGATCGGTATTCGTTTGGCGAGCTCCGGCATCCCGCCCACGTGATCGACGTGATAATGCGTGGAGACCAGGTGGTCGATCCTGGTGACGCCGGCATCGCTCAGCATCGCGGCGATACGATCGGTGTCGCGACCGCCCGGGTTGCCGCTGTCGATGAGCAGCGTCTCGCGTGATGGAGAGACGAACAGCGCCGCTTTGCCGCCTTCCGTGTCGGCAACATAGATGTCGAGGCTCTTGGAACTTTTCGGCTGCGCGGCCGCCGCGACCAACGCAATGCCGATTGACGCTGCTGCCAGCGCTTTCATGTCACCCTCCTGGCCTTATCTCGCGGTCCATCCGCCGTCTACAAAAAGGGCGCTTCCCGTCACGTAAGACGAGGCGTCGGATGCCAGGAACACGGCTGCGCCCGCGAGTTCCTCCGGCTCTCCCCATCGTCCCATGGGAATGCGTTTCACGAATTCCTGGTACTTCACCGGGTCGTCCAGCAACTGACGGTTCATCTCGGTGCCAAAGGCGCCCGGGCAGATCGCATTCGCCGTGACGCCCGTGCCCGCCCATTCGAGTGCCAGCACCCGGGTGAGGTTGATGATGCCGGCCTTGGAGGAAGCATACGGCGCTCGCCCGGCCAACGCGATGACGCCAAGAACCGAACCGAGATTGATGACGCGGCCCCATCCTCTCTGGACCATTTTCGGCCCGAAGGCCCGCGCGCACAGAAACGGGCCCTTCAGGTTGGTGTCCACAACCGTGTCCCAGTCAGCCTCCGTCAACTGTTCGATGGGCCCGCGGATGTTCGTGCCGGCGTTGTTGATCAGGATATCGACGCGCCCGAAGTCAGCCTCCGCGGACGAGAGCAGTCGCTCCACGTCTGCGGTTTTTGTGACATCTGCCTCATACGCCCGGCACTTGCGCCCCGTGGCCGCGCTGATTTCCGTGGCCGTCTGCTGACAGGACGCGAGCGTCCGGCCGGTGACTGCTATGTCCGCACCCGCTTCGGCAAGCGCGGTGGCCATGACCCGCCCCAACCCGCGGCTGCCGCCGGTGATAAGCGCGGTCCTGTTGTCGATGCGGAATTTGTCAAGAACCGTTTGACGCTGCACTGATGCTCCTGATGCCACCGACAGCCACTGAGACGCCACCCGCCCGACGAGTGCAATCACGAAGGACACGAAGGCACGAAGTTCACGAAGACTCAGAGGGGATACGGAGTGCAGGAGGGACGGCTGCCGGTGACGGTGCCGCGCTTCGCGCGGTGGATGGACGAGAAAACTGGAAAAACAAACAGCAACAGAACTCAGGCTGCTTGTTTTTCCGGTTTTCTCGTC
>JBAROV010000182.1:0-1693 GCA_049642465.1 Vicinamibacterales bacterium | reverse complement strand
CGATGACGAATCAGCGCCCCTACTGAGTAGATTCCGGGTTGCAGACCGAGTTCCGGCACCACGAACTCGAGCGCGCCGCTGCCACGGGGAAGGTCGAGCGTGCCGCCACTGAGCGCTGTGGTGCACTGCGAGTACATCGTTCGGCCGTCGCGGGAGTAAAAGAACAACTCGACGACCCCGTCGTCCACCGGCTGGATTACCTCGTACAAGACCCGACAAACGATCGATCCGCCCGTACTGGCTCGACGAGTGCTCCCACCGCGTTCGTCGAGAAATTCCACATCCGTAATGCGTGCGCGGCCGGAGCCGTCAGGCTGCACCACAGCCGCCGGCATCTCCGGTATCGATGCGGCCGCCATCCGCTGATACTCCTTCACGACTTCATGCGGGGACCCGTTTGCCACGAGTTGTCCCTGATGCATCAGGACCACTCGATCGCACAACTGCTCGATCGACGCGAGATCGTGCGAAATGAACAGCATGGTCGTGCCGGATCGGCGGAGTTCGGTGAGCCGCTCGTGGCATTGGACCTGGAACGCCGCGTCGCCCACCGCCAGCACTTCGTCGACAAGGAGAATGTCGGGTTCGAGGTGCGCGGCAATCGCAAAACCGAGACGTACGAACATCCCGGACGAATAGCGTTTCACCGGCGTATCGATGAAAGCACCCACTCCAGAAAAGCTGATGATGCGTTCCAGCTTTTCGGCGATCTCGCGCCGTCGCATGCCGAGGATGGAGCCGCTGAGAAAGATGTTCTCGCGCCCGGTGAGTTCAGGGTGAAATCCGGACCCGACTTCAATGAGCGCTGCAATCGTGCCGGTCAGGACGATCTCGCCGGTCGTGGGCGAGGTGATGCGTGACAGCAGCTTGAGGAGGGTGCTCTTGCCAGCGCCGTTATGACCGACGATCCCGAGTGTTTCGCCGCGCCCCACTTCGAAGCTGACATCGCGGACGGCCCAGAAATCCTCGACGCGACGGTTCAGCAGTTTCGAAACCCACGAACCCTTGGCGAGATCAGGCCGCGCAATACGGTAACGCTTGGAGACGCGGTCAAATCGGATGTCAACCATCGTCAGACCACGTCGGCCATCGTGGCCTCGGCTCGTTTGAACACGAGGTAGGAGCCGACCAGAACAATCCCGCTAATCAGCGCGGCGTAGGCGAGAGGAACTGGATCCGCGAGTCGGCCGTGGAGCAGGACCTCTCGGAAGGAGGCGATGATCCCTGCCATCGGATTCAGCAGGTACCAGGGACGCCAGGCCGGTGGTACCGCGCTCAGAGGGTAAATTACGGGAGACGCAAACATCCAGACTTGCACCAGAAGCGGAACCGCCATCCCGACGTCACGCCAGCGTACTTGCGCCGCCGAGAAGATCATGGCCAGTGCGAACGCCCAACACGTCAGGACAAGCACGATTGGAATCAGTTGCCACGCGTACGCCGTAATGGCCACGTCGTACCAGGCCATCAAACCAATCAGGACGACACACCCGATGGCGAAATCAAACGCTGCGGCAATCACGTAGGTCAGCGGGAGGATTTCGCGCGGGAAATAGACCCGCGTGATGAGCTGCGTATGACCAACGAGCGACCCCGTGCCGTTTGTCAGCGCGGTCGCGAAGAAGTTCCACGGCAGGAGCGCTGTATACGCGAAAAGCGCATACGGCAACCCGTCGCTCGGCATGCGAACCAG
>JBAROV010000180.1:0-27347 GCA_049642465.1 Vicinamibacterales bacterium | reverse complement strand
GTTCAGGAATCAGTTGCGGCGGTTGATCGTCACGCAGGGGGATACGGAACCTGCCAGCGTCGAGCAGCAGCGCTGGCTGGGTCAGCGGTGTCCGAGCCTGTACGACCTGCGCAATCTCTTTCAGGTGAACGTCGAAGAAGGGCGCCATCTCTGGGCGATGGTGTATCTGCTGCACTCGCACTTCGGACGAGACGGGCGAGACGAAGCGGAGGAACTGCTGGCGCGGCAGAGCGGCAACCGCGACAAGCCGCGCATCCTGGATGCGTTCAACGAGCCGATCGAGAACTGGCTCGACTTCTTCATGTTCACCATGTTCACGGACCGCGATGGCAAGTCGCAGCTTCTCTCATTGTCCGAGAGCTCGCTGGATCCGCTGTCGCGCACCACCCGGTTCATGCTGACGGAAGAAGCGCACCACATGTTTGTCGGCGAAACGGGCGTCGCGCGCATCATCGAGCGGACCTGTCAGTTGATGAAGACTGCCGGGTTCTCCGAAGATGTGCGTCGGATCGGCGGGATCGATCTGCCCACGATCCAGAAGTTCATCAACCTCTGGTTCAGCCTGTCCTTGGACCTCCATGGCAGCGAGATCTCCACCAACGCGGCGTCGTACTTTGCCAACGGGTTGAAGGGGCGTGCCCAGGAAGAGAAGTGGGACGATCACCGCGTCACCGAAGCCTTCTACGACCTCGAAGTCGCCGGCGACGGCCGCCTCGAACGAAAAACCATTCCCATGCGCACGGCCATGAACGAGGTTCTCCGCGATTGGTACGTCGGCGATTGTCAGGCTGGTGTGCAGCGCTGGAACAAGATCATCGAGCGGCACGGCATTTCTGACCGGCTGCGCCTTCCCGATCGCAAGTTCAACCGTGGGATCGGCATGTTTTCGTCGCTCCACTTCGATCCGTTCGGGACGCCGGTCAGCGATACGGACTGGGATCGCCGACGAAACGAATGGCTCCCGGCGCCCGCTGATCGCGAATATCTGCTGAGCATCATGGCCGAACCGGTGTATGAACCGGGCAAGTTCGCCAACTACATTGCTCCGCCCATTCGCGGGATCCACCGCATGCCGGTGAACTTCGAGTACGTCCGGACCGAGATGTGACGATCGATCAACCGTCGGGGCGTGTAGTGCTCAAATGATCACCGTCGAACAAAAGCACCTCCTCATCAACAACGAATGGCGCCCCTCCTCGTCCGGCGAGACGATGGAGGTGGTCAATCCGGCAACGGAGGACGTAATCGCCGAAGTGGCCGCAGCCGATGCGCGCGACGTGGACGCGGCGGTCGCCGCGGCTCGTGCGGCGCTCGACGGCCCGTGGGGAAAGATGTCAGCGCGCGAGCGCGGCCGGCTCGTCAGCCAGCTGGCCGATCGGTTGCTCGCGCGCGCGGATGACGTCGCGCGGCTGGAAACCCTCCACAACGGAAAGCCAATATCCGAGTCGCGCAATATCGAGATCCCCTCAGCCGCCGAATGCTTCGAGTACTACGCGGGATGGGCCGACAAGGTGATGGGGGAGACCATCCCCGTCAAGGGGAACCATCTCACCTATACGCTGCGCGAGCCGATCGGGGTCGTCGCCGCGATCGTCCCGTGGAACTTTCCTTTGCTCCTGGCGGCATGGAAGGTTGCGCCGGCGTTGGCGTGCGGCAACACGGTCATCCTCAAGCCGGCCAGTCAGACGCCGCTGACGGCACTGGCACTCGGCGAGATTGCCGTGGAAATCGGACTTCCCCCAGGCGTCTTCAACGTGATCACGGGTCCGGGTTCGCGCGTGGGCCAGGCGCTCGTGGAGCACCCGGGAATCGACAAGATTGCCTTTACCGGCGACACCAGTACGGGCAAGTCGATCATGCGCTCGGCGGCCGACACGTTGAAGCGGATCACCCTCGAGCTCGGTGGTAAATCACCCAACATCGTGCTGGCTGACGCAGACCTCGAAGCCGCCATTCGCGGCGCGACCATTGGCATTTTCTACGGCAAGGGAGAAGTGTGTGCCGCCGGCTCGCGCCTGCTCGTGGATCGATCGATCAAGAATGAGTTCATCGACAAGCTGGCCGCCCGGGCGCGAAAGATGGTTCCGGGAGATCCCCTGGATCCGAAGACGCGGTTTGGAGCCATCGCGTCGAAGAAGCAGATGGATACCGTATTGAGATACATCGAATCTGGTCGAAAGGAAGGTGCTTCGCTCGTCGCTGGTGGCGAGCGCGCGGATATCGGGACGGGGAAGGGTTACTTCGTGCAGCCAACGATCTTCGCCGACGTCAAGCCGGAGATGACGATCGCGCGCGAAGAGATCTTTGGGCCGGTGCTCGCGGCCATCGAGTTTGCCGATCTGGACGAGGCGATCGCGAAAGCCAATGACAGCCCGTATGGTCTGGCAGCGGGTGTCTGGACGCGCGATATCAAGAAGGCCCACTACGTGGCCCGCAAACTCCAGGCCGGCACGGTCTGGGTCAACACCTACAACGTCTACGACACGGCCGCTCCGTTTGGCGGATACAAACAGAGCGGCTTCGGCCGCGAAATGAGCGCCCACGCCCTCGACCACTACACCCAGGTGAAGAGCGTGTGGGTGGATCTGAATTTGTGACGGCCGATCCTCTCCTGAAGTGGCGCCGGGAATTCCCTATCGTGGACACGTGCACTTATCTGGTGAGCCATTCGCTCGGCGCGATGCCGAAACGTGCGGGCCACTATCTGCAGGAATTCGCCGACGCCTGGAGCACCCGCGGCGTGCGCGCGTGGCCGGAGGGATGGTGGGAACTCGGCAGGACCACCGGCGATCTCCTCGCCCCCATTCTCGGCGTCCCGCGTGGCACGATCTCGATGCACCAGAACGTGACGGTCGCGCAGGCGATTATTGCGTCCTCATTTCGCTACGACGGTCCGCGGCGGAAAATCGTGATGACCGATCTCGAGTTTCCGACGAACATGTATCTGTTCGAGGGCTTCCGTCGCTACGGCGCCGACATCCACTACGTCAAATCAGACGACTCGATCCGAACCAATCTTGACCGCCTGCTCGCCGCGATTGACGAGCGCACTGTGCTGGTGCCGCTCTCGCTGGTGCTGTTCCGAAGCGCATTCGTGCAGAACGCGAGCGCGGTAATCGAAAAAGCGCACCGCGTTGGGGCACACGTGATCCTGGACGTCTACCAGGCGGCCGGCACGCTGCCACTCGACATTACCGGGCTCGGGGCCAGCTTCGCCGTCGGCGGGTCGGTCAAATGGCTGTGCGGCGGCCCAGGCGCGGGTTATCTCTACGTTCGCCCCGATCTGGCCCGGACGCTCGAACCCGCCATCGCGGGGTGGGCGGCGCACGCGGAGCCCTTCGCCTTTGCCACCGGAGCGATCAGGTACGCCGAGGCGCCGGAGCGCTTTCAGAGCGGCACACCGAACGTGCCGGCGCTCTACTCAGCGCGGGCGGGATACGAAATCGTTGCGGAAATCGGCGTCGAGGCCATTCGCGCGAAGTCTCTCCGCCTGACGAGGCGACTCATGGATCGCGCGCGTCAGGCCGGATTCCGTCTGAACACGCCAGATGCCGATCGCGAGCGCGGGGGAGCCGTGATCGTCGACGTGCCGAACGGGGAAGCCGTGTCGCGCGAGCTTCTCGACCAAGGGATCATCATCGACCATCGGCCCGGCGCCGGCGTTCGGATGGCGCCGCACTTTTACAACTCCGAAGAAGAAATCGATCGCGCAATGGACGTGCTCGAGGCGATCGTCAGCACGGCGGCCGGCCGCAAGAGCTGACGGCCGATGGAGGTCCGCCGACTCGCGGTTCTCGGCGCCGGGACGATGGGACACGGCATCGCATACGCCGCGTTGGCCGCCGACTATGAAACGTGCCTCTTCGACGTCACTACCGCCGCTCTCGAGCGCGCTCGCAGTGCCATCGAAGACATCGTCGCCAAGGGTGTCGAGCTCGGGAAAGTGTCGAAGACCGCGGCCGAGTCATCGCTGTCGCGGCTCAGAACGACCACGGATCTCTCCGAGGCCGTGGCTGATGCGGACTTCATCATCGAGGCGGCGCCAGAGCGGCTCGATCTGAAGCTGGCGCTGGTGGCCGACGTCCAGCGCCTGGCTCCGTCCCGGTCAGTCATTGCATCGAATACCTCAGCGCTGAGTATCACCGAACTGGCTGGCTCGTTGACTCACCCTTCACGCGTTGCGGGCATGCACTTTTTCAACCCGGTCCACAAGATGAAGCTCGTGGAGATCGTGCAGGCGCTCGAAAGTGCGAACGACACGCTCCAGACGATCGAGGCCGTTGCCAGGCGCATGGGCAAGGAGACGGTCCTCGTACGCGAGTCTCCTGGCTTCATCACCACGAGAGTGAACGCGAGTATTGGCAACGAGGCGTTTTACATGCTGATGGAAGGAGTGGCATCGGCGAGGGACATCGACAAGGCGCTGAAGCTCGGCCTGAATCATCCGATGGGTCCGTTCGAGCTGGTGGATTTGGTGGGGCTCGACACGCGGCTCAGTATCCTCGAATATCTCCATCGTTCGCTGGGCGAAAAGTACCGTCCGTGCCCGTTGCTGGCGCAGTACGTGAAAGCCGGGCGCCTCGGACGGAAGGTTGGGCGAGGCGTTTACGATTACTGAGATGGCGTTAGTGCCTCGAATTGAGGCAACCTTCGCAGCCACGCTGAGACGAGCTGACGGCGTTTGTTTTCACGACGAAGCGCGTGCCGCAGGCATCGGGTGGCTCGGACGTCGTGCTCGTCGAGTCGTTCGTGTAAGCCGTAGGCAGCCGTAGCACCATACACCATTTGGAGCAGCGAATAACATGTTCCGGAGCATCCGCGTCGACGTGACCGAGAACATCGCGACGCTCACGATCGATCGTCCAACAGTCAAGAACGCGCTCGATAGGGAAACGGTGGCGGAGTGTCACACGGCGCTCCAGGCGCTCGAGCGCGATCCGGCTGCAGGTGTGCTCATCATCACCGGAGCGGGAGAATCGTCATTCGTTTCTGGCGCCGACATCAACGACATTCGCGAGAGAACAGGCGGCGACGGACTGGCCGCGATCAGTTCGTCCCTCTGCACACGGGTTGAACGGTTCCCGCGTCCGACGATCGCGGCAATCAATGGTTACGCGCTTGGTGGAGGTTGCGAGCTGGCGCTGGCGTGTGACATTCGTGTCGCTGCGGATTCAGCGAAGTTCGGTCAACCGGAGGTGGGACTTGGGATTATCCCCGCGGCCGGCGGCACACAGCGCCTCCCACGCGTCGTCGGCATGGGATGGGCCAAACATTTGATCCTGACGGGCGAGATCATCGACGCGAGGCAGGCTCTTGAAATCGGCCTGGTGACCGCGATCATGCCGGCGTCGCAAGTGCAGGTCAGGGCGCGCGAGCTGGCAAAACGTATTCTCAGGCAGGGGCCGCTCGCGGCGCGGCTGGCCAAGCTCGCCCTCAATGCCTCCGCCCGCGTCGATCTGGACTCAGGGCTCCTGATCGAAACGCTCGCGCAGGCAATCTGTTACGACTCGGAAGACAAGCGCGAGGGCACGAGCGCGTTTCTCGAGAAACGGAAGCCGAAGTTTACTGGATCGTGATGCGCCCTTTGACCGAGTTGTTGTCCGGATCGTTGTGATCGTGGAAGCCGCACGACCCCGCCGCGGCAAACCCAAACGAGTCTTTCGTCTGGCCCGGCGCAATATTGCCAACGTTCGCGACCGACGGACAGTTGGTGTGGGACGGGTGCGGATCGGAACTCATGTCACGTGTGCGCGAGTCGCTGTTCACGAACCTCACGCTTTGGCCGATCGAGATGGTCACCGACCCGGGGCTGACGCTCCCGTTGGAGATTGTTATCGTGGCCCCGATCGCTCCAACCGACCCGGTCGACGCCACGACCGGACCTGACGGTCCGGTTGGGTTGCCGCCGCCACCGCCGTTGCCGCCGCCACCGCCGTTGCCGCCGCCACACGCCATGACCCCGGCAAACACCACCGCCGCTCCGAATCTTGCGCCTCGACCGACCCAGATAGTGCCCACGTTTCCCTCCGGATAACTCAGAAGAACTTTCTTGCGATGTTGAAACCGATGTACCAGTTGTCGTTCGTGATGCCACCCCGCGATGCCAGTTGCCCGAACGTTGTCCCCCAGCCGTTCGAGAAGTTGATCTGGAAGAGATGGCCGCCGGCTCTTCCCTCGACGCCGAAACTCACTTGGTTGACTCCCGGGTCGTATCCGGCAAGGCGGGGCGTGATTTCGCCGAGAAGATAGAGGCTCGGTCGCACGCGCAGTCGCGCGCCGAGACCAAGCAGCAGCGTGTCGTTGTCGGTGCCGGGCAGGTCGATCGCGTTGGTGTTGCCAACCCATATCGGCTCGGCGTAGAGCGCCGCGAAGCGCGCAACACTTCTTGATACCACAGCGCCCACGACTCCGCGCCGTTGCTGGCGGAGGTTGTTGTCCCCTTCGATTCCGACAATCGCGTCGAGACCGAGGGGCGCTCCCGTGCGCTCCGCGAAGAAACTGCGCTGACCAAAGATCTCGATCGTCCGATCGGTCGTGCGGTGGACAACGACCTGCGTGCCGGGGATGAGGCCGAAGCGTAGCTCCAGGCCGATCTGCGCTGCCGCATCGAATCCAAACGCATCCCGCAGGAGATCGCCGAAGTCGCCGTCGCCGAGCGGACGCGTGAACCGGTGGGTGACCCGAAACGCGAACTTGTTTCGTGGCATCCGCAACGTGGTTGGCAGCGCCGTCAGGCTGAAGTCAGGCTGAAGCGGATCGATTCGGGCGTCGGGATCGGCGCGCTCCGGCTCCGGCGGTGGCACCGGCGGGTCCTGCGCCGAGGCCGGTGCGGGATGCCACAACGCCGCGACGAACAGAAGCACACACGCTGTGGACAGGACAGTCGGAAATCGACGCAAACGCAAACTCCTTAGCCGGGTTACGGCTTGATGTAGATCGGTCCCGGCGGGCCCTCGGCGCCGGCAACTCGGATTGTGCCGCCAAGATTCGGCGAGTCCGGGTTCATATGATCATGAAACCCGCAGGCCTTCTCGACGTCGAAGGTTGCCGTCGTGCGGCTCTCGCCCGGCTGGAGTACGCCAACCGAATTGATGGCGGGGCAGTCCGTGTGCATGAGATGTGGATTCGATTGCGGCTGGTGGGCGCGCGCATCCTGATTGACGAAGCGGACCTGTTGCCGGACGTCGATCCGTACCTCTTTCTGGTCCAAGGTGCCACCCGCAAGAATGGTGATCACCGTAGTGCTGGTGTTTCCACCGGTCGAAGGCGTCGAGGGTGTCGTCGGCGTGTTGTAGCCGCCACCTCCGCCGCCGCAGCTCCCTGCTGCCGACATGGCGGCAATCAGGACTACCGGACAGATGCTTTTCACGTGCACGTCTCTTCCTCCGTCTGCTGGCAAGGCAAAGCCGGTGCCGGGAAGATACACGCTAAAGGCTTGGAAATATTGAGGTTAGTTCTCCGAATCGTTACCGGCGGCGAAAGCGGTTACTGCGGACGTAAATGCGCGTCACTCCACGCGGTGTTTGGCGAGGTAGTAGCTGAGCGCGCGCTGGCTGATTCCCATGGCTTCGGCGGCGTCCGTCTTGACGCCGCCGGCCGCGTCGAGTGCTCGTCGCACGGTTTCGCGCTCTGCCCAATCCAGGTTCTGACGCAGGTTCGTGGACGGCAGCCCCGATCCAGGCGACGAGCTCGCGCCGAGAATGCGGATCACGTCCTGGTGGATGATCGGATGGGGCGAGAGCACAACGGCCCGCTCGACCGTGTTCTCGAGTTCGCGGACGTTGCCTGGCCAATCGGCCGCCTGCAACTGCTCCATGACGCCGGGGGCCAGTCCGTCGATGCGTTTACCCGCACGGCTCGCATGCTTCGCGACGAAATGCTCGACGAGCAGCGGAATGTCCTCGCGTCTTTCCCTCAGTGGCGGAATGTGAATCGGGATGACGTTGAGGCGGTAGTACAGATCCTCCTGAAACTTGCCTTCGGCGACCATTTGCCTGAGATCCCGGTTGCTCGCCGCAATCACTCTGACGTCCACTTTCTGCGTTCGCTCCGATCCAAGCGGCTCGAACTCACGCTCCTGAACGACGCGCAGCAGCTTCGCCTGGAGCGCCTGGCTCATCGTCCCAATCTCGTCAAGGAAGATGGTGCCGCCGTCGGCGAGCGCGAACTTGCCCTTCTTGTTCGTCGTGGCGCCGGTGAACGCGCCGCGCATATGACCAAACAGTTCGGACTCGAGCAGCGTCTCTGGAATGGCCGCGCAGTTCACCTTGATGAGCGGCATATCGCGCTGCGGGCTGTGATAGTGAATCGCGCGCGCCACCATTTCTTTGCCGGTTCCCGTCTCGCCGGTAATCAGCACAGTGCTCTTCGTGGCAGCGACGATCTCCGCCGTGCGGATAACGTCCTGCATCCGCCGGCTTCGGCCGATCAAGCCGTACTGATTGAAGTCTGCGTCCCGCTCGCTGATGAGATACCGATGCTCGGTCCGAAGTCGCTGATGATCGAGTGCACGGTTGACAACGACGAGCAGTTCGTCGATCTCGAAAGGCTTCTGCAGATAGTCAAATGCCCCGAGCTTCATCGCTTCGATGGCACTCTCAACGGTTGCGTGCGCCGTCATCATGATGACCTGGGGACGATCCGGACTTGGCGTGGCGGTGAGTTCGCGAATGAGATCGAGGCCGCTCAGCTCCGGCATCAGGTTGTCGACGACGAGGACGTCGAAGAGCCGCTGGCCGAGCAGACGCCTGGCTTCGCGCGGGTCGGCGGTGGTGATGACTTCGTGGCCGTCGCTGCGGAGCGCCGAACCCAGCGCGTTGAGTATCTTCGTCTCGTCGTCCACGAGCAGGATCGAACCGGCGGCCATCATGATTGCCTGGACGATTGGGCGGACGGCAGTTCGATGCGGACATCGGTGCCGCTTCCTGGCCGGCTTTGAATGGCGATCGTGCCTCCCATTCCTTCGATGATATTCCGAGAAATGGCCAACCCGAGTCCGGTGCCGGTCCGCCGTGTCGTGAAAAACGGATCGAACACGCGGCCAAGATCCTCGGTCGCGATGCCGGCACCGCGATCGCGGACTTCAATCAGAATGCGGCCCGAGCGGAGCCCGCTCGTGGTCAGCGAGATCGCGTCAGGAAGTGCCGAAGTGCCTTGTTTAGCGGCCACGGCAGTTCGGGCATTTGTCAGGATGTTGACGAGTGTGAGCCGTAGCCGCTCACCGTCGATGCTCGCCTGAGGCAAGGACGGATCCAGGGTGAGTTGTATCGGGGGACCTCCCGCATCCGGACGGGCGGCCCGCGCAGCGGCTTCGCATACTGCGTTCACGTCAGTGGGCGAGAGGTCGAACTTGATGGGCTTGGCGAAGTCGAGCACCTCCGTGACGATCCGGTTGAGACGCGCCGTTTCCTCGTCGATGTCGGCGACGGCGGTGCGCAGTGCGTCGGTGGGCAGGGGGTCGCGTCGGAGCGTGTGCAGGGCAGCCTTGATGATCATCAGAGGATTTCGGATCTCATGCGCGACGACGGTGGATAGCCGTCCCAGCGACGAGAGCCGCTCGCGCTGCGCCGCTTCCCTTTGAAACCGGCCGATCGAGTCGGTCATCGTGTTGAAGGTCGTGGCGAGCAGGCGTGCATCTTCATCATCCCATCGCCGCCCCTGGCGCACAGGGATTTTTCGCGTAAGGTCCCCGGTCGTCGCCATGTCTCTCATCGTCGCGGTGATGACGCCGAGTGGTCTCGTGACCGTGCGCGCGATCGCATAGCTCAGAAGCGTTGCGGCCAGCACCGCGATGGCGGCGGTGACGAACAAGCGGGTGTGCAGCGCGCTGAGGAAGCGCAGGCGCTCGGTTCTCGACCGGAGAATGATGGCAAGCGCGCCGCTTCGGTCGCGCGACAGCTCGCGCGTCATGGCGACGTACTCGCCGCGGTCGAGGACGACGGTTGTCGGTACGCCAACGCGTCCCAGCAGCGGCGTAAGCGTTGGCCACGAGGCTGCGGGCAGCGTCGACGCCTGAATCGCGCCGTTGACGCCAAAGGCGATGTCGCTGTTGGTCAACCTCCTGAACCGGCTGGCGACGTCGTTGTCCAACGTAAACCCGATGCTCAACGTGCCCAGGATTTCCGGCTGCCGAGGGTCGATCCAGATGGGCACACTGACGACCTGCAGCACTCCCCCCGGATGAGGCCAGAACCAGATCGCCTCTCGCCCTCCCTGAGCGTCTTTGACGCCGGGAAGACCGGCATAGGAGCCACCGGCAGCGCCAGGCGTGGCCAACGTGGCGAGGATGTTTCCCTCGCGATCGGTGACCAGAAACAGGTCGGACGCGAGCTGCTGATGGTACTCGGTGGCCACGCCGAGCGCCGTTCTCGGATGCTCTTCGGTGACCGACGCCTTCAACCTGGGCAGATCCGCAATCAAACGGGCTTCGCGGCTGAAGTGCTCGACCTGGACCCGCTGGTTTTCCTCGATGAGGGTGCCAGCTTCTTCGAGGCCACGCAGCAGTTCCTGTTCGGCCTGTGCGGTCACCGCGTCGTTGACGTTGTAAATGGCCGCGCCAATCGCGAGGACGGCAAGCAGCGCGCTGCCGAAAAAAATCCGGTTGGTCAGCGACGCGAAGATGTTCATCGCCGGCCGAACGTGAAGTTCACTTCGATATCGCCGCCCGTTTCCGGGACGTTGACACGACGCGATTCGAGCGGCAGCGATTCGTTCCAGACGAACACGTTGTAGTTGCCCGGTGGGACGTTGTCGATTCGGTAACCCCCGTCCGGATCGGTCACGGCAAAGTAGCGGTGGGCGAACACCAGCACGAACGCGCTCATGTGCGAATGAATCTCGCAGAACACGCGGACGATCCCTGGACTGTCGAAGCGAACGGATTTCGATTTGCCTCGTGCGTAGCGGCCGAGATCGAACGACTTGGCTTTCGAGAGGGAGAACACGTTGTGATACGTGACGTCACTGTTGGGAAAATCGACCGTCGTACCCGCCACGATGGCGAGCACGTGGGGAACGAAGGTCTCGTCGCGCTGATCGATCCGTCCGCGTGGTGCATCGCGCGGCTCGAACGCCGCCTGCGGCGCTGGATCCAGGTAGACGACGCTGCGGCGATCGGGCGGTTGCGGCGGAATTGGCATCCCAAGGTCAGAAGGGTTGGGTCTTCGCGCACGGTCGGCGGGGGAGTGCCGGACCTCCACGCGACCACGCAGCGTTCCCGGCACCGCGGACGTGACGCCGGTGACGGTGGCCAGCGCGATGGTCAGCGTCAGGAGGGGTCGAATCATCAGAACCAGTACGCGAGCTGGGCCGATACGAACGTCCGCGAGAGGACGCGGCCGCCGTCGCGCCAGTTGCGCTGGACTACGGCACGGGCGACGAGGTTGCGCTGCAAGTACCACCCACCGCCTAATTCGACTCGCTCAACGGGCGCATCCCAGGTGGTCAGACGGCCGGCAAAGAGCGTTCCCGCCACGCGCGAGAAGCCGAGCCGATCGGCGCGCCCCGCCAGAAACAGGCGCGGCGTCAGGCGGTACCGTCCTTCCACCCACATGCCGACTGCATCGAGCTTTGTCGAGTTGTTCGCGGCGACGAAGGGCATGTCCCATCCGCTCCAGACGACCTCCCCGCGTACGACCCAGTAATCCCGCGAGTACTCCGCATCCACGCCGAACGCGCGCTGCGAGTAATCCTGGGTTCGGTACGATTCCGGCAATCGCGTCAGGACATCCTTCGACAGCCACGATCCTCGCGCGGCGGATGCGCCGAGCACCAGTCCAAAAAGCGGCTTGACCGCGATACGGCCCGAGAGTTGGCGGCCACTGTTGTTGTCGTCAAAGCGGGGATCGGACAGCGTTCCGGCCGTCACGGCACCTGTGAGCTCGACGTGCGCGCCAGCCCATCGTCCCTGGACGCCGGTGTCCCAGCGGAACCCGCTGACCAGGGGAAGCCCCGGACTCACCGCTGTAGACCCGATGGGGAAACTCGGTTGCCAGCCTCTCCCGCGCATGCGCAGCAGGTCGTCGGTCGATCTCGGAATGGCGTCAGCCCTGAGCGACGTCAAATACTGGTACGCGAGGGGATATCCAATCAGCGGGTTGTCGGCGTTGTACGCACGTCGTCCGTACGCGCCGAAGGAGGGGGGAATCCTCCCGGCCTGGATATCGAATGCATGCGCGGCCCATGGCCGTAGCCGAACGTACGCCGCATGCGCTTGGACGTGACGAAGGTCCTCGGATCGAATCTCGGCGATAAGCGCGATCGGTGCGAGCGGCTGCCATGAACCGGCCACGGCCAGCCGAATCATGCGCAACGCGTTGTGTTCGTAGTCTGTGTAATTGAAAAACGCCGTATTGTCGGCCGCGCCGACGGTTCCGACAATCTCGCCGCCGATGACGAGCGACCCGTCTGGCGAGCGAACCGGGCCCTGCGGCAGCGACTGTCCGGCCGCAGGTGGAATGGCGAAGGACACGACGAGCAGGAGTGAAAGAGCAGCGATTCGCATCTTCGCTTAACGGCGGTAACGGCAATTATAATCGGCAGATGAGCACTCCCGAGCCCAGACCGATCTTCTCGCTCCAGCAGGCCCGTGATCTCCTGCCGCAGGTGAAGCATATGACGGCCGACGCCGTGCGGCGCGCGGAATCGCTGGTCACGCAGCTGCAACGGATCGAAGAGGACGACCCGCAACACGCGACCCTCTCAGCCGCGCTCCGGGATGTCGTCAATGGCTGGGCCGAGGAAGTCCAATCGCTGGGTCTCGAAGCCAAGGGACTGTGGCTCGTGGATTTCGACAACGGCCAGGGGTATTACTGCTGGTGTTACCCGGAAGCGACGGTCGGGCACTACCACGGGTATGAAGAAGGATTTCGCGGCCGCATGCGCATTCAATAGTATTACGTGATGAGCACACGACGAAAGAGAAGGAGCCTCAGTGGCGTACATAATCTGTGAGCCGTGCATTGGAACGAAGGATAGTGCGTGTGTCGATGTCTGTCCGGTCGACTGCATTCATCCTCGCAAGGACGAACCGGAGTTCGCCACGGTCGAGATGTTGTATATCCATCCCGACGAGTGCATCGACTGCGGCGCGTGCGTTCCGGCGTGCCCGGTTGAAGCCATCTTTGCGCTCGATGAAACGCCGGAGAAGTGGAAGAACTTCATAGCGGTGAACGCGGAGTATTACCAGAAGTAGCTTCCAGCGTTCAGCTTCCAGACATGAGAAGCCTCCTCCCAACCGGAGCGCTCATCGTTGCGGCCGCGGGGTTTCTCCTTGCCGACGCGCCGCAGTTTGCCCAGGCGGATGTCCAGGTTCAGCTCGGTGACTTGTTGTTTTCGGAAGGGAGATACACCGAGGCCGCCGACGCCTACCGCCGCGCGCTGGGATCCGAAGCGGTCGGGGCTCGTGCCGGCGTCGGTCTCGTTCTGACGGCGCTGCGGCTCGGACACTTCGACGTCGCGTACAAGCAAGCCGCGACTGTTCGCGAACGGTACCCGGACGTTGCCGACGTTGCGGCCGCGCACGGCGAGGCGCTCTGGGCGTACGGGCTCTTCGAGGACGCCGAAGCCGCGTACGACGCCGCGCTCGCGGTCGAAGTCAACCAGCCGCGCGCCCATCACGGCCGCGCGCGCAGTCTCGCCGCTCGCAGCCGACTGGACGAGGCGCTGGCGGAAGCACGGGAGGCGCTGCGACTCAATCCGCGCGAAGCGGAGTTCTACTACACCGCGGGGGCAATCCATCTGCGGCGACACAACTTCGACGAGGCGGCGCTCGCGTTTCGCAGTTACGTGAATCTCCTGCCCAACCGGGATGTGAGCGAGAAAGCGGCGTGGGTGCGCGCGCAAATTCGTTTTCTCGACTCGTTCAAAGGCAAGCGGCCGTTCGACATCGAGTCAGCCGCAGACGACCGCATCTGGCGCGTGCCAATTCGTATCGAGCGGGAGAAAGTGCTGGTACGAGGTCGAGTAAACGGGGGACCGCAGCAGGATTTCGTCCTCGACACCGGCGCCGAGCAGACGGTGATTTCTCGCGACGCCGCGCGGCGACGCGGAGTCATCCCCATTACCTACATCCAAAGCGCAGGAGTGGGGGATGTCGGCCTGCGAGGCTTGCAGGTTGGCCGCCTCGACAGGTTCGAGATCGGTGATTTGAAGATCCGCCACGTGCCATGTCTCATCAAGAACCCGCCGCTCAGCGGCCTCCCGGCGCGCGAGCCGGAGAGCTTCTCTCCACTTGCCCTGGGCCTCTCCATGCGCCTGGACTACGCCAGGCGCGAGTTGTCGATGACGCGGCGGCTGGGGTCGGAGCGCTACGAGGCGGAACTACCGCTGCGGATGCATCGGCTCGCGATGGTTGGCGGACGGGTCAACGGCACCCACCGTGCGCCATTCGTCGTCGACACGGGCGGAGAAGTGATTTCGATCAGCCAGAGCACGGCCGGTGTGATTCAACCCGAGCCCGCCTTTCGCCGCATTCCGCTCAAGGTCTATGGGACGTCCGGCTGGGACAAGGATGCGTTCCTGATGCCGAATGTCGATCTGGAATTCAGCACCATCCGCTTCAACCGTATTCCTGTCGTCGTCCTCAATCTCCAGGCGCCGAGCGTCCTGCTTGGTTTTCAGCTGGGAGGCATCGTCGGGCACAAGTTTCTGAGCCAGTACCGGCTGTCGATCGATCTCGATCGAAGCGTCGTGGGGCTGGATCGGAATCTACGCACCCAGTAGCCGCTTCGCCTTCAGCCTCTCCGCTCGTCGCAGATCCGCCTCCGCAGCCTTGCGCCTCTCCTCCTCGGTCTCGAGGATCAGCGGCGGCACCGGGAGCCGGCGCCCTTCGGTATCAATGGTCACGAAGGTGAGATAGGCGCGGCTGGTGAGCTGGCCGGCGCCGGTGAGAATCTCTTCCGAGAACACCTCGACTTCCGCTTCGAGCGACGTGCTCCACGTGGCCGTGACCCTGGAGCGCAGGATGATGAGATCTCCAACTTTGATTGGATGAAGGAACTGCAACCCGTCCACGGCCGCCGTGACGAGCAGACTGCGGGTGTGCCGATGGCAGGCGATCGCGCCCGCAATGTCGATGAGATGCATGACCGTGCCGCCGAGGATGAAGCCAAGCGGATTGGCGTCGTTCGGCAGGACCACTTGCACCATCTCCGTCGCCGATTCCGAAGGACGCTTGCCGGCGAGAGGAGCGCTCAATTCCGGCAACGGCTATCGACGAACGCCTTCAGCGTCAAGCGGAGTTCCGACGGGAGATCTTCTTCTTTGATGGTGCGGAGCAGCGACACCGTGGATTCGTAGGTTTTGAGTTGAGTCACACAGCGGGGACACTTGGCAAGGTGTTGCTCGAGTTCTGCGTGGACCTCCGGCGGGAGCTGATGCTCCACGTAATCCGCCAGGAGGCCCACGAGGCTATGACAGCGCTTCACTTAGAGTCGCCCGCACCCTGGCACCTTGGCACCCTGGCACCCTGGCACCTTGGCACCCTGGCACCTTGGCACCCTTAGAAGTCGTAGCCGATCCAGAGCGAGAACTTCACCTTTCGAAGCCACTCACTGCCACTCGCCTTTCCGTCAACGAGCGCCTGATAATTGAAGAGGGCGTCCTCCCAGTCACGATTGAAGAGAGTGCGCCAGGACCAGTCGAAGTGAATTGGAAATCCGAGGGCGAAGGTTTCGAGACCGATACCGTACGACGCACGACTGTCAACCAGCCTGAATCCGGAAATGGTTTTTTCCGGACCGAACACCGGCCGTGCGCCACTGAGCGAGAATGGGTCGGCGACGAACCCGAGCAGGGGCGTATACGTGAGCGCATCCGATGTCCACGGAGTCATCTTCAAACCTTCGAAGCCGGAACCACCGAAGTTGAAGAAGAACACACCACGCAGGCCGCCAATCACGCCGATTGGCGTGAGCGCCGCTTCAATCAACGGGAAGCGCAGCTCCGCGTTCGTGAAGAACGCCTTGTTGCCGAGGAACTCGAGGTAGTCGTAGCCGCGCAACTCCGAGTTTCCGCCGAAGTACAGGTAACCGGGGAATTCTCCCCAGCTCTTGAATCCGCGCGCGCGCAGCGCGAAGACGCCGTTGGTTCCGAGCCGCATGTAGTAGCGGGCGTCGAGCTCCGCGGTCTGACGCGAGAGCAGATTTCCCCAGCTCGGTGCGTACTCGTAGCCGATGCGAACAGTATTGCCGGCCAGTGGCCCATATTCTCGGAACACTGTCGTCTCCTGGACGAACGAAAGTCCGATCGGCGCGAACGATCCGCTACTGAACAGGCTTCTCCCATAGGCCGACTGCTGGTACTGGTCGGCTACCTGCTGGAGGATTGGTTCGTTGTATTGCTGCTGGTACTGGAGGAACCCGCCGGACAGCTCGAGGCGGGCGTAGCGATTCAGCGGATAAATCCCGTACGCGGTCGCACCCCGCGACGTTTGAGTGGCCAATGCATCATCGCGATCGACGAACCCGTACTCGTATCCGTAGAGCAGCCCGGGGTTGTAGCCGTAGTAGAACTGCGTCTGCGAGTAGGCCTGCAGCGCATACTGGAAGCGCCGTGACAGGTTGATGTACGAGAACGACATCGTCCGGTATTGCGAGACCGACGCCGCGAAGAGGTTGAACTGCTTGTCTCCGAGGACGTCGGTGAACGTCACCTGGGTTCCGCCGAAGAGATCGCCTCCGCTCGTCACTCCGACGTTGACCGGAGGGCGCCCTTCGAGGAACAGCTTTTCAAACGTTCCCTTCTTGCGCGCGTTGGCCGCGATCAGGGTGTGGCTGATCGGCGGAACGAAGTCGATGTTCGGTCCACCCGGCGTGCCAAAGTCGGCCGACGCGACCTCGTGGAGCGCTTTGTCCCGACTGAGGGTGTGGATGCCGTACTCCCCCTTGTAGTAGGTGACGAACGCGATCTTGTTCGGCGTGTCGCCGCGCAGCACCACCGGCGATGTGTTGGCGGTCAGCGTATCAGTGTACTGCCGCAGCTCGCCGCTCTTCAGGTTCAGCGTCCAGATATTGAAGATGTTGCCGTTTCTGGCGACTTCCGGGTCCGGTGGGTTGTTCGGATCGTAGGCGGTCGAGGGGAACACAATGGTGTCGTTGTCCACGTATTGGGCGCCGCCATCATCATGGGTTCCGAAGGTGATCTGTGTTTTGGCGCCGGTCGTCAGATCGAGGCGAAACAACTTGTCGTTGCCGCTCACACGCGCCAGGTAGATGAGACCTTTGCCGTCGGGCGTCCACGTCGGCGCGTAGTCGCCGAACTGATCGTTGGTGACGTTCCGGATCGCCCCGGTGTCGATATTGACGATGAAGATGTCGCCGATGGCGCTGCTCAGGCCGGAGAGCGCCACTTCCTTGCCGTCGGGACTGATGTCCGGAGACTCCGGCATGTCGATCGTCTGAAGCTCGATTCGCTTCTCGATCTTTCGCGTCACGGCATTCTGGAGAATCAGCGTCTTGTGCTTTTCCGTGCGCGCGAAATACGCGATACGGTCCCCGGCCGGCGACCACGACATCCACGGCACAGCGTTGTTGCGGAAGCCGCCCGGCGTGACGATGTACTCGTAGCCCTTGTCCTTGTTGAAGCCGCCCGTGAGGTTGCGAATCACTTTGCCGTCGCGCGTCGACATCAGGATGATGTCGAGCTCCTGATCCTTGCGGTTGCCGGCGGCCACCGCCATCAGATCGCCTGACGGCGAGGGCTCGATGGAGACGACGGCGACGTATGGAGTCTTCTCGCGTTTGGGGGCCAGGTTGCGTCCGTAGTCGGCGGGACGTTCCTTGTCGCGGAACGGCTTGAAGCGGTCTTTCAAATATTTCTCGAACTGCTCGTCGAACTCTTCTGCCTTCAGCCGGAACGCCTCCTCGTACGCGCTTTCTCCACCGCCGATGACGTTCTTCCGCAGCGCGAAGAGGAACTGCCGCAACCCTTCTTTCCCCCATCGCGATTCGATGAACTCGAACGCGGCGTGTCCGAGGTTGTAGGGCAGCCGTCCGTCCACGAACGCCTGGCCCTGGAAATCGCTCATCGGCGGAATCGTGTCGGAGATCGCGGCGTCGCGCACCGTCATCAGGTCGAACGGATTCCAGTATCCGGTCATGTAATCCGACAGCCCCTCGTCGACCCAGAGCGGGAGACCTCGGCGAAGCAGCGATCGCGGAATGATGTCGAATTCGAAGATGTGGGTGAGTTCGTGGGTGATCAACCGGTACAGCGCGTCGGAGGGTTCGTCGATGGGGAGGACCATGCGATCGCGGTACGGTTCGGCAAAGGCGAGGACGCCCTCGGGCAGCTCTGTCGGCTCGATGTTCTGCTGCTGGAATTCGCTCTGCGTTTTATAGATCACCAGCGGCACCTTGAACGCGAGGTCGTGTTTCAGGTCCGAACTGACCTGTGAGTACGCGCTTTCGGCGTAGCTCGCGATCCGCTCGAGGTGCTGTTTGATCTCCGGGTAGTAATAGATTTCGAAATGGTCGGTCGTGTAGATGTGCCACTCGAAATTGTCGTACCGGATCTTGTTCTTGCCGTAGTACGGCACGTACGGCGTTTGGGCCGCAGCATCGACCGCAAAAAGAGCGATGAGAATGGCGGCGCCAACAGCCAGCGGAGAAATCCCCGCCAGTGCACTCATTGGCCCGCGCGGGCTGCGCGTACGCATGTTTCACCTCGGAGAACGGCAGCGGAGGCAGGCAGCCCGGCTGCGCGATCGCGGCGACCAAGTCGTCGAGTTCGTCGATGTTACTGTAGCTAGGACGGTTGTCGCAATGCCGAGGTCCCTGAGAAAGGGGGACTGTCCCCATTTTCCTGAGCTCGTATGGGGAAAATGGGGACAGTCCCCCTTTTCCCGTACAATCGAAGGAATAAAGGCGCTCTGTGCGGGGTTTTCCTGATCTGGGGGCGCCCAAAGACGATCGATGGTCCTCCGCCGACGTTCCGCCCGTTCCGCGGCCGAGCCACCTTCCGCCGCCGCGGATGCGGACGAGGGGTTTGCGCGCGACGCGCTGTCGCACATCGACAGCCTCTATGGGACCGCGCTGCGGCTGACGCGCCGGCCCCCCGATGCGGAGGATCTCGTCCAGGAGACGTACCTGAAGGCGTTTCGCTCGGCCGAGCAGTTCGAGCGCGGGACGAACCTGAAAGCGTGGCTGTTCACGATTCTGTACAACACCTTTCGAAACCTGCGGCGGCATGACGGGCGGAATCCGATTGAGGTGGATAGCGAAGTGGTCGAACAGGCGATAGACGTGGCAGGGCAGGAGCACACGCCCGAACAGTTGTTGACGCGGGCAACGCTCGATGCCGATTTGCAGGCCGCGCTCGAGGCGCTGCCCGAGGCATTTCGCCAGGCCGTGTGGCTGCGCGATGTCGAGGAATTCTCATATGCGGAGATTGCGAGCATGATTGACGTGCCCATTGGCACGGTCATGTCGCGCATTTCCCGCGGCCGGCGGATGCTCTTCGAGCATCTGGCGGGGACGCGCGCCGAATCCGCGCGTCCAAAGGCTAACGTCGTATGAAGCCTCGTTGCCGGGAGATTGAAGCGCTGTTTGCCCCGTACGTGGACGAGGAGGCGGCAGCGTCGGACCGTGCGACCGTTGACGCCCACCTGAACGCATGCGGGCCGTGCCGCGATCGCATCGCGAACGAACGCGTGGCGCGAGAGGTGCTTCGAGCCAGACGCTCGGGCCTCCGGCCATGCGCCTCCGACGCGCTGCGAACCCGCTGCGCCGCCCAGCGCATCGCTCCCGCCATCAGAGCCGGCATCGTCACGAGGCGCGGCTGGGTGCCGCTGTCGCTTGCCGCCGCGCTGCTGCTTGCCGTGGGCGGCACGCTCTTCCTCGCCGGCAATACCGTCGAAGTGCTCGCCGCTCAACTTGCCGTCGATCACGTCAAGTGTTTTCAGTTCCCGCCGGACCGCGCGGCCGTCGATCCACTCGCTGAAAGCCGAAAGTGGGAAGCGGGTTACGGGTGGCCGCTCAAAGTGCCGGCCAGCGCGCAATCCGAACAGCTCGAACTCCTGGGAGTACGGCGCTGCCTCTCGACCGAAGGTCGCGTCGCGCATCTGATGTACCGCTGGCGCGGGCAGCCTCTGTCGGTCTTCGTCTTGAACAGTCGCCTCAAGGGTTCGGAAGACGCTCAAGGCGCGCTCGTCGAAGCCTCGCTCGAGAAAATGGGGGAACACGCCATCATTTGGTCACGCGCGGGGCGTACCTATGCTGTGGTCGCACGTGATTCCTCTGGTTTACAGGCAGTCGCCCGTTACGTCAGGCGGGCCTCGGAGTAGCGAATGAGCGATTTCGAAAATCCGTCAAACCCGACGCCGCCGATTCCAACCGAAGCCCCACGAGCCAGGCTCTCACCAGCCAGGTGGATTGCCGGTGCGGCCGTTGTCGTCGCGCTCGCGCTCTTCGCGATGCCGCTTTTCATCGACGGCCCAGGGCGCGCTTCCTCGTCAGAGGATCCCTCCACAACGGCGGCCGCGGATCCGAGCGAGACGGCTGGCGTCTGCATGGCGAAGAAAACGGCAGCCAAGCTCGCGTACACCGTCAAGGACATGAACGGCGCCGACGTCCGGCTGGCCGATTACAAGGGGAAAGTGATCCTGTTGAACTACTGGGCGACGTGGTGCGGTCCGTGCAAGGTCGAGATTCCCGATCTCGTCGCGCTGCAGGACAAGTATAAGGATCAGGGGTTCGTCGTCCTCGGCGTGTCACAGGACGATGACCCGGAAACGCTGCGGGCATTCGCGAGCGCGTACAAGATGAATTACCCCGTGCTGGTCGGCCGCGACCAACCAGACTTGCTCGACGCGCAGGGACCGCTCTGGGGATTGCCGACGTCCTATCTCATCGGCCGCGACGGGACGATTTGCACACGGCATCTCGGTCCTGCCACGAAGGAAGATTTCGAGCGGGAGCTCAGGGCGCTTCTGTAAAAGGGAGAAGGGAGAAGGGAAAAGGGAAAAAGACGCTTGCTCTGTAATATAATCGACTCACGATGTTGAAGGGATTCACGCACGCGAGACTGGCTTGTGGGTGCCGCATTGGCTTCCGCGAGGGCGTCGAAGGCAGTCCAGTCACGGTGATCGTCGAGGAAAAGGGCCCGGGTTGCCCGCTGACCCTTCACGTTCGCGATCTTCCGCTGTTCGATCACCGCGAAGCCTTGCGTCCCGCGACGCGTCCGCTCCCCTCGATCGAAGAAGACTACGAAGTCTGACGGGTCAACCGCCCGACGGATCAGCCGATCACTCGCGTGTTTTCCGCTGGTCCACCGGCCCGCTGATTCGCTGGTCCGTGAGTCTTCTCGCTTTCTTCAACGCCTCTCTCAACAGAAACTCAATCTGGCCGTTCAGGCTGCGCAGGTCGTCGTCTGCCCAGCGCTGAACGGCGTCGAGGACGTCTCGGTCGATCCGAAGCAGAAACGGTTTCCGATCCGGCACGGGCCCGCTCAGTAAATCGTTCCGGCATTGACGATGGGCTGAGTGGAGCGCTCGCCGCAGAGCACCACGAGCAGGTTGCTGACCATCGCGGCCTTGCGCTCGTTGTCCAGCTCGACGATCTCGCGCCGCGACAGCATTTCGAGCGCCATCTCCACCATGCCAACCGCACCCTCGACGATCCGCGTGCGGGCGGCGATGATCGCGCCAGCCTGTTGACGCTGCAGCATGGAGGCGGCAATCTCCGGTGCGTACGCCAGGTGGCTGATTCGCGCTTCGATCACCTGCACGCCAGCGCGGGCAAGCCGCTCCTGAATCTCTTTCTTGAGGTGGTCGGCGACGGCGAGCGTGTGCCCGCGGAGCGACATCTGCGCATCATCGTGTGCGTCATACGGGTAACTCGTCGTCAGGTTCCGAAGCGCCGCCTCACTCTGGACTTTGACGTAATTGTTGTAGTCGTCCACCTCGAAGACGGCTTCCGCCGTGTCGACAACCTGCCACACGACGACCGCGGCAATCTCAATCGGATTCCCCTCGATATCGTTGACCTTCAGCCGAGCGCTCTCGAAGTTTCTGACGCGCTGCGAGATCCGCTTCTTCGTATAGAACGGGTTCGCCCAACGCAGCCCGGGCACACGGGCGGTGCCCCGGTAATCGCCGAAGAGCTGCAACACGCGTCCCTCGTTGGGATTCACGACGAACAGTCCGGCGAGGAGAAAGATGGTGAGGAGCAGCAGCATCGCCCAGAGAACGACGCTGGCGCCGGATTCGCCGCGCGCTCCCGCCACAATCCCCCAGATGCAGAGACCGCATACCGCCAGCAGCGCCAGCAGCATCGGCAGACCGGGAAGACCCTTGTTTTCACGCTCGCGAATCATGGTGACCTCGTTTCTCACCTGCTCGCGGGGCCCCACCCCCGCTCGCTCTCGCTCGGCGGCTCGGCTTCGCCTCGCTTCGGCGCCTCGCTCTGGCCGCGGCCGCTCAGCTGAGCTTGATGTCATGTTGATATCATTTTGACATCACACTGTCAAGCACCCTGGCACCCTGGCACCTTGGCACCCTGGCACTCGGTTCAGTCGTACCCGAGTCTGACGTTGGCGACGAGCGGCAAGTGGTCGGAGGCGATGAGCGCCTTGCGCGTGCGCGGCAGCTCGACGCCGCGCACTTCAACTTTGCCCTCGAAATAGATGTGATCGAGGTGGAGCAGGGGGAAGAGGCCCGGATACGTCCGTCGGCGGCGCAGATGCGCGTGAATGTCCACGCTATCGAATAACGAACTCAGCGTCCGGGTCGCGAGGCCGCGCATCCACTCGTTGAAGTCTCCCAGGATGATCTTCGGGCCGGTGACGCGTCGATCGTGGACGAACGACGCGAGTCGCGGCGCCTGATATCGGCGCTCGAGTACGGCGGTGCCGAGGTGCACGTTGTAGATGTGCAGCATTCGCCCCTCGCCGAGATCGAGATCCGCACGTTGGCACGCGCGCGGCTCGCACGTTCGCCACGAGAGATCGTACTGACCGTGATCGACGATCGGAAAGCGGCTGAGGATGACGTTGCCAAAGAGGTGGCGGCGGAGATGGCGCACCGCGGTCATGACCCAACCCATGCCGAGCGCGGCGCCGATTTCCTCCGCCTGGCCGGCGCCCGCCGGGCCGGCGCCGATGACCTCCTGCAGCGCAACAACGTCGGCGTCGATCTCGCGAAGGACGTCGGCGATGCGCGATGGTATGGTGCGGCGATCCATACCGCGGCAGCGGTGAATGTTGTAGGTGGCGATTCGCACGTCCATGTGCGCCCTGGCTTCCATCACTGCTGTCGCTCGAGAATCCACACGAACGGCCCGACGATTTTCTCCCACAGCGGACGGCGCCGCCAGGCGTCGAGCGTAATCTCATCGCTGTCGCGGATGTCACGCTCGTAATCGTCCTGCAGGCGGCGCGCGACCGACGCATCGAGCAGGGCGACGTTGACCTCGTCGTTGTGTTCGAAGGACCGGTTGTCCACGTTGGTCGTGCCGATGACGGCCCAGAGACCATCGACGATGAGCACCTTCGCGTGGGTCATGGTTTCGCGGTATTCGAAAATGCGAATACCAGATTCGAGCAGTTGTCCCCACATGCGGCGGCTGGCGAGGCGGACCCATTTCTGATCGGTCGCCCGTCCGGGCACGACCACCGACAGTTTCACCCCACGAGCCGCGATGCTCGTCAGGGCACGGCGAAACGCCCGGTCGGGCAGAAAGTACGGCGTCGCAATGTGCACGTGATGGTCCGCTCCTTCCATCAATAGTTGAAAGGCCACGCGGGAAGCCGTGGCGCGGTCCGATGGCGAACTGCGGATGACGAACGCCGTGGTGTCACCCGCGCGATCCAAATCAGGAAAGTACTCGGGACCCGTCAGGATCTCTCCGCAGCACTCGAGCCAGTTCTCGGCCGCCACTCCCTGCAGCGCGGCGACGATCGGACCTTCGATCCGCGCCATCGTGTCGCGCCACGGACGCTGGCGCCCGTGCGGGTACATCCACCAGTCAGCGATCCCTGCGCCGCCGGCAAAGGCGACCCGTCCGTCGATGACGATCAGCTCGCGGTGCGTTCGGTTGTTGATGCGCGCCCAGCGGTACCAGTGGAGCCGCTGGTACGACTCAATGCGGCACCCGGCCTTACGGAGACGTCGAACCGGGCGTCCCCGGAGGCTGAAGCTGCCAATCGCGTCCACGACAATCGTGACGTTGACACCTTTGCGCGCGCGGTCGGACAGAGCTTCGATGAATTGATCGGCGACCCGCCCTGGTTGAAAGATGTAACACTCCATGTTCACCGAACGCGTGGCCGATCGGATGGCCTCGAGCATCGCCGGGTAGAACTCGCGACCGTTGGTGAGGATTTCGACCTTGTTCCCGTGGTGCAGCGCGGCCTGGCAGGTGGACTGGATGGTATAGAGGAACTCGTCTGCGTGGACCGATGTCCGTCGGCTCAGGTGATAGTTGATCCCTGGTGTGAACAGGAAGACGAGTATCAGCCAGGCGAGGAAAATGCCTCCGGCCACGGAAAGCCACAGCATCAACGAGCCGTGCCAGGCGCCCTGCCCTGAGCGAACGAAGCGAGTCGAGGGTTCAGCCGCATGGTGGATATCATAGTGCTATGCTTCACCAGGCGTCCGGCAGCATGACACGTCGCGTAGTTGTTGCGCTGCTGGTTGTTGGCGCGGCATGCGCCGCACCACGCGATCCGATCGTCATCAGAGACGGCATGCTGGTGCTCGAGAATCAATCGAGTCGCGAGTGGCGCAACGTCCGCGTGACGATCAACGACCACTTTACCGGCGGCGTTCGGTCGCTGATGCCCGGTGGCCTGATGAACGCGCCGCTTCGCGACTTTCAAACGGGGTTCGGACAGCGGTTCGATCGCGGTACGATGAGTGTGAAAAAGGTGACAGTCTCCGCGACGGACTCCGCCGGAGCAGCCGTCGCGCTCGCGTGGGGGAAGTAGATCCGTGAAACTCAAATCCGAATTCGACGTCACGTGTCCTTGCTGCCAGGCGACCCTGGTGATCGACACCAACCTGCGCCGGATCGTCCGCCATGAAGAGCCGGTGCGCTCCGATCGTCCCGAGCTCTCCGAGGCACAACGGATCCTCGCCGAGGAAGCCGCGCGCCGCGAGGCCATCTTTCAGCAATCCGTCGCCGCCGAGAAAACGCGCGGAGATGCGCTGTCGAAACGATTCGAGGAAGCACTCCGCCAGGCTCACCAGGAGCCGGTGACCAAACCGACCCGCGACTTCGATCTCGACTGAGACGCAGTCGGGGCTCGGAGCTCGGGGCTCGGGACTCGGTCGGCCTAGTAGCGGAACTCCTCGGGCAATTCCGACCATTTGTCGCGGCCACGATAGTAGTGAACCGGCTTGCGTCCGTACTCTGCCCTGTACGCGCGGTATCGCGTGCGTAGCGCATCGATGCGCCGGTCGGAGCTCCGAATACGCCGGTGCCGAAGCTTCAGGAGCGCGCGTTCCACCTTCCACACGTTCTGATCAGAAAGTCGCCAGTCGTATCCGCCGACGAGTGCTCTGAGATCGGCAACCACATAGCCGGTAATCCGCCCGGAGAAGTCCACATACGGATCGACATAACTCAGGGCGAGTGCGCGAGCGCTGGGAAAAGCGGGCTTGCGCCCGTGGAGACCAGGATCTCGCGACCGTGCGACAGAACCCCACTGGCCCTTCTTCCGATACACGAAGAGCACGTGATCGAGCTCGTCGATCGACTCGAAACTGAGCACGAGCGGGGGGTAGCCGTGTTGTTCGAGAATCACGGCCGCCGCCAGTGCAGCCTCGAGGCAGTGCACCGTGCCATGCCGGACGACTCCGCGGAAGCTTCGCAGCGTCGCGCGTCCGGGTGGCGGTTCGGTGTTGTAGGGCAGTTGGTTGAGAAATCGCTGGACCGCGGCCGGCGTGCGGAGCCGTTCGATCAGATGACGCTCGGCGGGGCGAAAGGCGTCCCGCGCCGGCGCGTCACCTTCCAAGCGCTTTCCTCAGGCCGCCGACGAGCTCCTGCGGCGTCCATTCGTTGCCGCCAAAAATCGTAACCAGTTGACCGTTCGGATCGATGACCGCCGTCCGCAGGTTATGGACGATCTCCTGCGGAGAACCCTCGTCCCGTATAACTGAAATACCGAAGCGCGACGCGAACCGTTCGATCTCGATGCGATCTCCAGTGAGGAACGTCCAAATACTGCCATTGGCCCCGAGTTGTCGCGCTCGCGCCTCGAGCACAGGTGGCCGATCGTAATCCGGATCGAAACTGATCGACAGCAGGTGCACCCGTCCGCGCAGGTCCGCCTCTCCAGCAACGCTCTCCTGCACGTGTTTGAAATGCTGATCCATCAACGGACAGAAGTTGGGTACCGGACAGCGGGTGTATATGAATGTGACGGCGAGCGCCTGACCGCGCCAATCCGTCAGTTTGCGCGATGCTCCGGTCTCGTCGGTGAACGTACCGTCGGGAACCGTGTTCCCTGGATGCAAAATGTCCGAAAGTGACGCGGCCGGATTCGGCGGAACGGGCGCGGACCCGGTGCGCTCGAGCGTCCGCAAATACGCATCGGCGTCCTGGACGACGAGCGTCGCGCGGACGAGGTCGCCAGGAACTCGCCCTTCCAGCAATCTCCGATCTCGTACCTTGAACGGCATCGTCATGCCGGGCATGAAGCGGGGGATGTCTTCGTGTTTGATGGTGATCTCTTGTCGCGCCGTATCCACCGAAACCACGACCCCGCGAAGTTCATACTGGCGCGCAGGGGGACGACAGGCCGCGGTCCCCACGGTGAGCGCGAAGGCACAAAAACAGAAGGTGCGATACAAAACTGACGAGCGAAAATGGGTGTCCAATGGCTCAGTCACCTTCCCGGAAGACGGCATGCATTCTGCTATACTCGCCGCCAAATGGGAGCCCGCCCTTGCCTTCGACGGCTAAGCTGATTCCGCCTAAAGCAACTCGCGTGTGCTTACCGACGGCGTTTCGTTCCAAGCGCGGGAGCGAGTAACGTTCGGATTGTCAGAATAACGCGCTTTGGCAGGAGTAAGTGACAGCATGGGCAGGAGACTCTACGTCGGTAACCTTCCATATTCGACCACGGAGGATCAGCTGACCGAACTGTTCAGCCGGGCGGGGAAGGTCGATAGCGTGCGCGTCATGCGTGACATGGCCACCGGCCGCGCTCGCGGGTTCGCTTTCGTTGAGATGGCCTCTGACGATGAGGCGCAGAAAGCCATCAGCGAACTTCACGAACACCAGATGGAAGGGCGGGCATTAGTGGTGAATGAAGCTCGTCCGAAGCCCGAGGGAGGGTTCGGCGGGGGTGGCGGAGGCGGCGGTCGCGGTCGCGGCAACTACGGCGGCGGTGGTGGTGGCGGCGGTCGA
>JBAROV010000157.1:0-6968 GCA_049642465.1 Vicinamibacterales bacterium | reverse complement strand
AGAGTCTGCCCGCGCCGGCGCTGGCCGTGACGGCACCCGGCGTACTCGAGTTCCTTGGCGCCATCGGACTTTTGGTGCCAGAAACGGTGCCAGCAGCCGCGTATGGACTGATGGCGCTGCTTATAGCGATATTCCCCGCGAACGTCCACGCCGCTCGGAAGGGACTGATAATCGCCGGTCGCCGCGCGACGCCGTTTCTCTGGCGGCTACCGCTACAACTGTTCTGGATCGGGGCCCTTTGGTGGGTGCGGTCGCCCACGCCCAGCCTCTGACAATTAATGGAACGCTTGCACGCTCTGAGTGGGTGATGTGGCTAACGAAGACCGGACGTTCAAATACGCCGCCGGCGTTGTGTACTCGCAACGTGCGCCGCCTCCCGCCGATGCCACGATGCGAACGCCGATGACGCTGCTCACTCGCGTACCTGATTGTCTTCGGATCGATTCTGGCGTTTACGGCGTACTTCTGGAGTTCCCAGGATGAGGATTATCGAGATCGCATTACTACCGCTGTTGGCATGCCCCCGCACGTTGAAGTGAACGTGCAGGAAGGCGATCGCGTCCGCGCCGGCGAGCCGAGGCGCTCGGAGCGGAGCGGGGCAAGGGGCCCCGCCTCGGAAGTGATGGACGGTCCGAGCAATCCGCACGACATCCTCGAGTGGCAGTTGAGCCGTTTCGACCTCGCTTCGCGCATGAATCTGAGGAGGTCGAAGACCATGACGAGCGGAAGAAGACGATGCGCCGGTCGCGTGGGGCCACTTCTCGCTACCATCGTCGCGATCGGGCTGGCCGAGCCAATTCCCGCTCATGCCCAGGTTCGGGTTGCGACGCTCGACGAGTTGCGCCGGACGTTAGGCCCTGGTGATGTCATCTCGGTCCAGCAGACATCAGGAGAGTCGATCAAAGGCCGGTTGCTCAGTTTGGGGAACAGCGATCTCACGATCCTGGCCGAGACCCAGCAGCCTGGACCCCATCGTCGTCTGGAAATAACGATTCCCCTGACCGCCATTCAGTCCCTTGAGCGGCGTCGCGATTCTTCTCGAAATGGCGCTCTGATCGGAGCGGGCGTCGGTGCAGGGTTGACCGGCGCGATGTTTGTCCACGCGCTCGTGGTCGATCGCAACGAGCTCGATGAATGGGCGCCGCTCTATTTGGGATACGGAGCGGTGTATACAGGGATTGGCGCACTCGTGGGGTGGGCGATCGATTCCGGACGTTCAAAGACACACGTGAGATTCGACGCGCAGGCACCGAAGCTCCAAGTCAGAGTGGCACCATTGGTCTCGCGGGGACGGGGGCTGGCTTTGATCCTATCGTTTTGACAGTATCAAGGCTTTCTGTCGACGATTTCCTGGAGGTCACATGCGTTCGAACTGGATCAGATGCGGGACCGTGGCGATTGTCTTCGCGGCCACGGCTGCGGCTGCGATGCAGCAACAGGGCGCGCAGACGCGCCGCGAGCCGCAGTTCGAGAATCAGCACGTTCGCGTCTGGAAATCGATCATCCTGCCAAATCAGCCGCTCGCGCTCCATCGTCACGATCACGGCCGCACGATCGTTGCCCTGAAGGGAGGAACGCTCGATGTTGTCAATGAGCGGGGCGCGACGCTCAAGCAGTTCACGTGGGAAACGGGCAAAGCGTACTGGCTCGACGTCGATCCGCCGGGCCAGCAGCACGGCGATTTGAATCGCGGAAGTGAACCGATCGAAGTGATCGTGGTGGAAATGCGTAAATGAAGCCGCGGGCTCGTGAAAACCTTCGAACGCGAGTCACCATCTGCTCACCGATTCGGCATACCGCGACTATCGACTTGAAAAGGAAGGTCAGAAATACAGCGGCAACGACGGCTTCAACAGCACCGCGGACCGCAGGCGAATCGCGATCCAGGCGGAAGGTGCCGAAGTCGAGTTCCGTCGGGTCCAGATTTGGTCCGCTGCCACCGTTGCGAGGTGATCTATGCAGATGAGCCCCTATCTAAGTTTCAGCGGAGACTGCGAGGCCGCTTTCAAGTTCTACGAACAGCACCTCGGCGGCAAGCTTGGCGAGATGTTCCGGTACGGCGGGTCGCCGATGGCTGATCAAGCGCCAGCGGGTTGGTCGGACAAAATCATGCACGGGAGCATCACAATCGGCGGACAGGTTCTCATGGGTGCCGACGTCGTGACGACCCAGTACGAGGCTGCAAAAGGATTCTCGCTGTCGCTTCATCTGCGAAGTGCAGCTGACGGCCAGCGGATCTTCGATGCCCTCGCCAACGGCGGGAAGGTTGTGATGCCATTCGAGAAGACATTTTGGGCCGAGAGGTTTGGGATGGTTGTCGACCGATTCGGCATACCATGGTCGATCAACTGCGAAAGCTGATGTGGGAGGGAAGCGAAACAGTCTCCGCTCGGACCCGCGGGAAAGATCGCTACAACCGAGTCGTGCAAATGGTTCACGGGCGGATTCCATCTCGTCTGCACTACCAAGGGCACAGGGCCAATGGGTTCGTCCACGATGAATCCTCCGTTTCTGGTCATCCGACCCATGCACGCGTTCTGGGTAGAGTCCCGCCGTCCCGAAAACTGCACGGCGACGCTTCAAGCCTTTCAGAGGGGTTGTTTGTCCGAAACGTTGTGGTACGACACGGCGGATGGTGAGTGGAGTGTTGTCGACGCGACGTTGAGACAGCCGCCGTCGACTCTCGATCGCCTGCTTCCCTGGAAAGAGCTTGCTGTCGTTCTCCGGTTCGGTCCACGCGTGGACGCCGACCTGCGGAAGGTGCTGGATTCGCTTCGCGACGTGTTGCACACGGACAACGAATTCTGCGAATACCTGAATGTCCCCGCGGCGGACCTGTGGGCGCGGCTGCGCAACGCTCCGACCGTCGCCGACGTGATCGCGATCGTGAACCGCAAGGTTGTGGGACGGCGCGGTGGATAGCCGCCAGTCAGCCTGGTATGCCTGCCACCCTCGAGGGCTCCGCCAAGAATGTGGGCAGTGGGCCTGGTCCAGTGTACAATGTACACAATATGAAGGACCTGAAAGTCGCGGAAGCCAGGGCCCGGTTCGGTGAGCTCCTGGATGAAGCGGAGAAGGGGCGCCCGGTGTCCATCGAACGACGAGGCGTTCGCTTCCGGCTGATCGCGGAGTCGGCCGGAGCGTCGAAATCGTCGAAAACTACGCCATTGTTCGAGTTCGTCGACGCGAGCGTCGCCGACGGACAGTGGTCGTGGAAGCCAGGGCCCAACGGCCTCGCGTTTGCGGCGCGGCGGAAGCGGCGGTGATCCTGCTCGACACGCACGCTGCCATCTGGCTCGCGCAGGGGCATCGTCGCGCGGCGCCGCTCGAGCGCTTCCCGCGCCTCTATTTGTCGCCGATTTCTCTCCTCGAGGTCCAGTTCCTGTCGGAAGCCGGACGCCTGCGCCTGGCGCGCGGTCGTTCGACCGGCGCGCTTGCCGAGGACGACCGCTGGCGGGTCGATGAACCGCCGGCGCTGAAGTGGTGTGCCGCGGCGTGTGAGCTCGCGTGGACCCGCGATCCATTTGACCGACTCATCGCGGCCCATGCCCGCATCCGCGGCTGGCGGCTCGCGACCGCCGACGGTGAGTTGCTGAAGCGGCTGGCGCCTTCGGATGTGCTGGAGCTGTAAGACGGCATTCGAACCGGTTCCGTCCATTGCGTCGCTCGATCCGAAGCCTGAATCCTCGTGCAGGCCGTCGGCACGTTTACCATGGGGCGCTCGTCGCCGATTGAGCGAACGCAGCGACGATGATGCCTCGACATCCGGAACGGGCTCTGACACCGGGCCACTCGTCTGTTGCAAGATCCGGCTCCGTCGTGAAGAATCATGCCGTGGCTGACTCAATTCTCATCATCACCGGCGATGGCGGCGAGAGCTACGAATGCCTTTACGCGCGTCACCGTCTGCTCGAAGCGGGCTTCACGCCGGTCATCGCCGCCCCGAGCCGGAGACGACTGCACCTCGTCATGCACGATTTCGAGGAAGGCTGGGATACGTACGTCGAGCGACCCGGCTACGGGGCGGAAGCCGACGTTCCGCTGGAGGCCGTGCGCCCGGACGACTATGCCGCAGTATTGGTGCTCGGCGGGCGCGCGCCCGAATATCTCCGGCACGACCCGCGCGTCCTCGAGCTCGTACGAGCCTTCGACCGCCAGGAGAGGTGGATCTTCAGCATCTGCCACGGCGTGCAGATCCTGGCGGCGGCGGGGCTCGTGGAAGGCCGGCGTGTGACCGCATACGCCAATTGCCGCTGGGAGGTTGAAGCCGCGGGTGGATCCTACGTGGCCGGTGACGAGGCGGTGCGCGACGGCCGCTTCGTGACGGGACAGACGTGGCAATCCCATCCGGAGTTTTATCGGCTCGTGTTCGCCTGCCTCGGCAGCCGACGCGCGCCGGCAGCGGCCGACGCCGTTGGCAACGCGGTTTGAGGGGCTCGTCGAAGTCGGAGCCGCGCGGCTGTTCCTGCCTGGGGACGATGAAATACCGAACACGGCCTCTCCGTACCGTCCAGATTGCTGCCGTCACGGACGAGACGCACCGTCCTCGGCGACTATCCGCCCTTTGTGTGTACGCAGGCGCCTGTGTAGGATCCAGCGGGCGCTGAAGGCATGTGGGCGGGCCCTCCGCGGCAGTAACAGGAAGGAGGTGACGAATGCGCTCCGTAAGCGCTCACACGTGGCGGAGTCTCACGATCGCAGGATACGTCGTCCTCGTGGCGGGATCGAGAACCTACGCGCAGAACTCAGTGCAAGGCGATGCTCTCCGCGCACTCTACACGCTGGGCGGTCTAGGAGTCGTAGGGCGAGAAATCGCCGGAGAGACCGATTGTCGGCCGAATGCATCCGGTGACCGTCAGATATCTCTATTCAACTCAGTAAATGGACGAGCCGCGGCCAAGCTCGAATGGCGAATCGTCGGTTACTCATGTGCAGCCTTTTTGATGCGAGACGACAAAAGCAAAAAGCTGTACAGGGGGTGGGATCATCCAGAAATCGCCTATGAGTCCATGGGCCTGGTCTTTTATGAGCATCGCAACGGGTTCGCTCGTGTCTTTGAGCGCACGTTGCCTCCTGGTCTGTGGGTGCGCGTTGCAGACATGCCAGACGGGCGTCTGCGTCCATGGAGTCAGCTGTTGGTAGAGTCCCCACGCCGGTATCGTGGCTACGACGGAAGGACACTGCACCGAGAGCCATCGGAAATCTCTCGCGGGGTCGTCACCCTGCGCGAGAGGGTCGTCCACGAGTCCCGCGTACATCAACTCATTCCGACCGGAGAGCTTTCCGGGGAGTGGGGGAAGTTCGAAGTAATCGAGTTCAACACGGATTTCTATCTGGCCCGCAATCCTGAAACGTCACCGACCGGAAACAAATGGAATGGCTGGTTGCGCCTGGTGAACAGTGCGGGATCTCCGGAGTTCTGGTTCTTCACGCGAGATTGATTCATGCGCTCCTTTGCCGTCGCCACCTAACACGGCGTTGCGCGGCGGGCGTAGCGTCGGGGGACGCACTGGAGGGGGACTGGCGTGGGCTCGATCCTGAATGCTTCTGACCGAATGGCGATCTGTCAGCGAATTGGTACCGTGACGAGCGCTTCTGTGCCGCGGTGGGGTCGGATGGATGCCAAGGCCATGCTCAACCATCTGAGACTGTCAGCGCTGATGGCTCTCGGCGAGCTCCCAGTTGCCTGCAAGAGCAAGCCCGTCTTTCAGGTATTCCCTCTCAAGCATGTCATCCTCCACGTGGTGCCGTTCCCCAAGGGCGCACCGACTGCACCGGAGCTGCTGGTTCGCGACCAGACGCCCATCGACGCGAGTCGGTCTGAGCTCGTGTCCCTGGTGGATCGAATCGGAGCAGGGCCGCGCGAAGGCAATGGGCCGGTTCACCCGCTGTTTGGTCGTCTCTCATTCGCCGAGTGGGGTGTGGCGACCTACAAGCACACGGACCATCACCTGCGGCAGTTTGGCGCATAGCGTACGACGCGCCGGCGGCCGCTGAATCCGTGGTAACTCGAAAGAATCGAGTAACGGCCGCCGTCGTGAGGCGTCAAAAGGGCAGCCTTGAAAAGCAACCAGTCTCGAGTGGTAATGGGCTTGGTCATCGCTGCCGCTGCCTACTACAGCTGGTGGATCTTTTGGAGTGGTGACAATTTTCAAACGCACTCGGCCAATGCTTCGAATCGTGAAGCGATTGTCCGCCTTCAGACACGCCTTCGGATCGGCGCAGATCACGAGGCTGTGCTCCAGGAGTACTGGTCGAATCGAACTCAGGAATTGAGGCTCCACGCCGATAATCCAGAGGCATGGCTGATTTCAATGCCTGTTGAGTTTGGTGCCAGCGATTGGACGCTGATCGTTGAATTTCACGGGGGAAGGGTGTCCGCGGTTCGGGTTCGTTCGAGCGATGGCCCTCGGCCCAGGGAAGCCCCAGGCGACAAGGTAGGACCTGCCGACATCCGCGAGGGGACTCGGTAACAATGCGCATCTTCATCTTTGCCTTCACCGTGCTGGGTGCGGCGGTGAGTCCTCAGCCGCGTGCGATGAACCGCAGCCTCAACAGGGTCGTCGCGCCCAACGTGCTTTACCTCGCCTCGTCAGGATGATTGACGCGCCGGGTCAGATGCCGATGGACCAACCGCTTGCGTCGCGACTCGCCCGGGAAGGGTTTGAGCTCTGGGAGCAAGGACGCCTTGTCGAGGCGGCGGCGAAGTACGTGCAGGCGCTCGAGCATGTCGATCCTGCCCATTACGCGCTTCCTGATTACCATGGGGAGTACGCCGGCGTGCTTGCGGCCCTGGGCCGTGACGAAGAAGCTCGCGTGCAGTACGAACGTTCACTCGCGCTGTCGCTTAGGGACGATCCAGAAGCTCTGGGCGCAGCGGTCGCTGTTGCAGGGTATTTCCTCGCCGAACTGCTGCTGAAAATGAACCTGCCTGCTGATGCTCTCGAGGTGATACATCGTTACAGAGG
>JBAROV010000146.1:0-33186 GCA_049642465.1 Vicinamibacterales bacterium | reverse complement strand
AAGTACAGCCGTGGTCATGCCGTGCCCTTCGAACAGGGGCAGCTCGTCGAGTCGGACCCCAGCCCGCCGCGTTGTCGTGCCGGCCTCCCGTAGGAGTTGTGCGAAGCGCCGAACACCAAGACGGTCCCCTATGAAAATCAGAGCGTCACCGTCCCAAATCCGCGCAGAAATCCGTATGCAAGGGTGCCTTCAAGCATGTGTCGAATCCCCATCTTCCTACTTGGGACAAATCCAGAGAACCAGCGGCACGGTCACAATCCCGAATCCAGATGGGGTATCGCCGCACGCGCAGCCACCCGGAGGGCAGCGACTAGAAGTCGTTCGGCGACGCTGCAGCTTGTCCGTCAGGAGTACTCGCCCGGAATCCTTCCGACAGCGCCGTCACTTGTGTGAGGCGGCATTCGGCGAACGCCTTAAGCAGCGCTGGGGATGGTGTCGCGCCGTACACCTCCACCGCAGAGTAACCAGGTGAATGAGAATAGTGGTCGTGATGACCGGCCACGGTATCGAGGATGCCAATGCACCAGGATTCAGGCGTCGCGTTTGCGTCGACCGTGAATGTCGTCAGCGCGCCGATCGCAGTGTGGCTGGCGCCGTGACCCGAGTCTGCGCGCGACGCGCCAACGCGGTCAGCGGCCACTCGATTGATCTTGGTATCCGCCATCCATACAGGCATGCGACTGAGAAGGTCGTCGACACGATCGCCGAACTCCGGATCAACCACGATTGCCACGACATGTGCCGTTTCTGTCACTCGCCCTCTTTCTAACGGGCGGTGAGGCCGACCTGCCGGAAACCCTTGACCAGGATCAGGGTCACTGCCGCCTCGCTGATACTAGTCCCGTTTCGCATCAAAGCTGCTTCCGAGATTTCTCTAGGCCACAAAGTGCCCGGAGTTCTGTCGTGTGTGCCCCGAGATACGCTCGGCGTCATCACTAAAGGGTGCTTGCCCCAGCACCCCAAAACACCCGACAAGACCTGATGATCGATTGCAGCCGAGTCCCGCGCCTGCCCATACTCGGCGAAGGTCCGCTCGTTCATGATGAGCGGTCTGCAATACGTTTGGCAGGAGAAAGCCCATGTGGGACAGGTTCGATCCGCGCAACGACGATCGCGATCGTGGCGACGGTTGGGACCGCGGCCTTGGTGGCCGCGGCAGCACGGGCGATCGCGATTGGAACCCCGTCCGAGATCCACGCGACGTGTTCACCAAGGACGTCGACCTACCCCGCGGACGTCAACGCCGGCCTGTCCGCGCGCGCGATCGGGTCTACGAGATCGACGGCAGCGACAGCCGGCTGCTGGGGACGATCGGCGCGTTTCGGGTCGTGTCGGAGAGCGACCTGCACGATCTGCGCGACGACTCGAACGACGCACGCCGGAGCATCAGGCGCCTCGAGAAAGAGGGATTGGTTCGGACGAGCCCGCTCAGCTCCGAAGACCGCGCCGTGACCCTGACGGACCGCGGGCGCGACCTACTCGAAGCGAACCGCTACGAGCGCGATGACCGCAGCCACGAGCCCCGTCAGACGTTCTACGCGGGCGTCAGGAAGCCGCGCGAGCTGACGCACGACACCAAGGTCTATCGCGCCTATCAACGCGCCGAGGAACGCCTGCGAGGGCAAGGCGGCCGGGTGTGCCGCGTCGTTCTCGATTACGAGCTCAAGCGCGACTATCAGCGGTTCCTGCACGAGCGCAATCGCGGCAAGAGAGACTGCGACGGCCGGCCGGACCGTGAGGCCGAAGAGATTGCACGCTGGGCACGGGAACACGAGCTGCCGTACGACGAGGGGCACGTGCGATTTCCGGATGCCCGCATCGAGTACGAGGACCGCGACGGCCGCTGTCGGCATGAGGATCTCGAGGTCGTCACCCCCCACTACCGTGGCACCCACGCGGGTAGTGCCGCCACGTCAGGATTCACCTGCTACCTCTCGATCGGCGGGATGGTCGGCGGTCGGGGCGGCGGGGGGCGGCGGACCGCACACCCGCGGATCATGGAGGAGTTGATCCGATGACCCTGCCGCCCGCGCCGGACCGCTGGACCATCGATCTGGCGAACACCGAACGCATGAACGCCATCGCGGCGTTTGGCTTCACCGAGCGCCAGGCGCGGTTCCTGCTGCACGTGCTGCTGCATTCCGGCGTCTTCGTCGAGCGCCAGTACTGCCGCTGTGCCGGTATCGTCCACGGCCAGAAGAGTACGGAGTTCCTCAAGACGCTGGTCGAGCGGCGATTTGCGACCCCGATCACCATCGGGAAGCTCCATCGGGGCCGGATGTTTCACGTTCACTACAAGCCGCTCTGGGCGGCCATCGGCGAGCCCGACAATCGCTTCCGGAAGCCCGCCGCACAGGGACGCATGATCGAACGCGTGATGCTCCTCGATGCCGTGCTCGACGATCGCGCGTTCGTCTGGCTCGGGCCCTCGATGGACAAGCGTCGTCACTTCATCCGGCATGTCGGCGATCGGCTGGAACAGCGCGATTACCCCCATCTGCTGTTCGGTGACGGCGCAGAGAAGACGGTCCGCGTCTTCCCCGACAAACTGCCGATCGGGACGCAGCCCGACGCCGACCACCACGTCCTGCTCTACCTCGTCACGCGTCCGTCGCCGATGGACTTCCGACTGTTCCTGCTGCGGCACGTCCCACTGCTGCGCGTGCTGGTCCGGTGGACCGTCCGCTTGCTGCTTCCCCGCAAGCTCGACAAGGCCAGGCTCGCGTACCTGCATGCCGCCCGAGAGCACCTCGCGACACCCCTGCACCCCGGGGTCGTCGAGACGTTGGAGTGGTTGTTCCCCGAACGCAAGCGGCTCGCCGAGCCGGGCGCCGCGCCGGCCGACAGACGTTACCTCACGCACGCCAGCGCGTATCGCTCGCCGGTCTACCGAGCGCTGTACCGACAGTGGCTCGACGAGCCTCGGAACACCCTCTGGATGGCCGGCTCGCCCATCCTGGCCGACGCCATCGACCGGGAACAGGGACGGGTGGAGTGCGTCGAGCTCGCGCGGCAGTACCTGCATCTCTCCCCCCTGGTGGACGTCGCCTGACAGCAACAGGCGAGACGACCTGGGGGACAACCTCGGAAAATGAGGTTGTCCCCCTGGTTCGCGCGGGGGACTGTCCTGCTCAGTTCCGCTGCGCCCGACCGCGCGCTCGCCGCCGATGGCCGTAACCGATTCGCCGCGCGGGGTCTACGCCACGCGCGGGGGCACGCCTCGATATGGGCGGCGCCTTTTGCCGCCCACGGCCAAGTGGCCGATGTCGCAACCAGAGGAGGAAACCATGGCGTGAGCGACCCCGCTGCGCGCGCCTGCAATGGCCCCGCGCCTGTCCGGAGGGTCGCTCACGCCATGGTTGGCAGCGTCGGTCGGGCATTCAGAAACGAGTGCGTGTCGCTGCTGGCGAGGCGCCGCCGCGTACACCCGATTTGACATCGGCTCAAGGGCAAGAACGGCGGGAGATTGTTGGTCGGTCCGTCCGGCGGACCTGGCGCAACACCGCGAGTCCAGTGTGGCCACTTTTCACAGGCACAAACGGTTGTGAATCTTGTGAAGCAACGGGAAAGAGATCGCGTTGGTGGCGTGGCAGATTAACTACTGGATCGTGACCGTGACCGTGATGCCGACCACCACGCGCGAGATGCTCGTGCTGTGCTCCGCACCGTCAAGGCGCTGCGCTCCGCTTCGCCCGCGCGTTCGCGCGGCCTGCGGGCCTTGACCGTGCGTGCGCGCAGCTCATGACGGCACTCACGTGGTGGCCGGCTTTTCCTGACCGAACGGGACCTGCAGTGGCCACGCGAATTGGCCCGTGTAAGAGCCGCTCGCACTTCGTTGCACATCCGCTGTCAGCGTAAAGGGGCGGATTGTTGCTCTGGTGTGCGCGGTGGCGGGCCGTGTTTCCCCGCGATCGTTGCGCACCTCAAATCGTTGCGCTTGCTCGAGTAGCTGTGGGACGAGTCCGTGTAGGTGTGATCCGTTGCTCCATTCCACGAGCCGCCGTACAACCGATTCAAACTGCACAGCTCCGAAAGGACATCAGCGTCCTACAGCGTTGGATCTAGGTGGCGCGGACCCAGGCTGTTGACGGCGAGCCGCGCCGGCGCTATTCTGCGTTCATTCGCCGGTGCTACACGCACCACCTCCGCTCTCGGTCACCGACGCGGAGCAGCTGTTGTCGGTCGCCTCCAAGGCCACCAACAACAGCTACCCTGCAACAGACGGGGGAATCGATCGGCGGCGCGCACGCCGATCCTGCATACATCCGCAGGACGATCGCTCACAGAGCCTCGTCACTGGCGGGCAATCCTGAAGCGTTCACCGCATGGTTGCGCGCGTGAGAACAGCACGAGCAACCACACAGTGCCGTGGCAACGCTTCGACTCGCCACGATCGAAGCGGCGGGAACCGAGCAGGCATAGCCTCCCGGTCGTCGATGACGGCCAAAGGTCCTCATCGCGCTTCTGTTCCTGGCGCGCTGGCTCTCAGGGCCAGCGCGCTCGAGCGCACCGACTTCTGAACAACAGTTCATACACGCGCGCCGGATCGCGCGCGCACGTCGGGAGGTTGCCCATGAGGCTCTGGTTGAACGTTTCTGAGGCTGCGGAGTACGCCGGCGTGAGCCGGGACACGATCTACACCGCGTGCGAGCGCCGCGAGCTCCACCACGTTCGCATCAGCGGGCGCCGCTCGATCCGTTTGAAGGCCGAATGGATCGACGCGTGGTTGGAACGACACGCACGCCGCGCCGAGGGCGATCACCCGGCGGGCGCCTGAAGGAGTATCGTACAGGCGAGGGAGAGAGCCGTGGGGTTGTACAAGCTCTGTGAGCACAAGGGCCGTGCGCGGGATCGTTGCGCACACGCCTGGTGGGCACGCTTCCGCCACGTCCGCGTCAGCCTCGAGAAGTGGTCGAACCGGGAGATCCGCAGCAAGACCGAAGCTGACCAGGTGTTCGACGAGCTCAAGGACGCCGTTCGCAGCGGCTCTTTCGACAAGCGCGGCGCCGAGCCAGAACGCTCGACAAACGCGCTGACGGTCCGGCAGTTCGCGGACATCTACAAAGAGCGACACGTCATCGCGAAGAACCTCGCGATCGGTAAAACGATCGACTACCGGCTCAGGCCGATCATTGCGTACTTCGGTGATCGCGTCCTGACGGAGATCCGAACCGCCGATGTCGAGGACTTCATCGCCGACCTCAGAAAGCCGCACATCGCCGGCCGCCGGAAGACACCTCGCACCTTGAAGCCGGCATCGATCAACCGGACGATCGAGATTCTGCGGCACATGATGAATTGGGCGCTCGGTCGCGAGTACCTGGATCACACGCCGTTCCGGCGTGGAACCGAGACCCTGATCCGCAAGCTGCGGGAAGACAACCAGCGACGCCGGCGAATCTCAGAGGCCGAGGAGGCACAGCTCCTGGCTGTCGCTCCGCCCTTCCTCCGGTCGATGATCGTTGCCGCGCTCGATACCGGCATGCGTCAGGGCGAGATGCTCGCGGTCCGCTTCAAGGACATCGACTTCGCGCGTGGCCTGATCACGCTGCGCGGCGAAACGACGAAGAGCCGACGCACCCGTCTCATACCGATTGCGACCGCGAGGCTCCGGGCGGTCCTCGAATGGCTGCAGCTCGACGCAGACGACGAGAAGAAGCCGGATGACGCCCTCGTCTTCAGCGACGAGACGGGCGAGCCGGTCGGCGGCTTCAGGACCGCGTGGGTTACGGCTGTGCTGAAGGCACACGGCGTGCAACCGGCTTGGAAGTCGTACAACTGGACGGCGCTCACCCCCGAGTGTCGCGCCGGGTTCCGGCGCATCAACTTGCGCTGGCATGACATGAGGCACGAGTATGCCTCGAGGCTCGTCGAGAAGAACGTTCCGCTTGCGCAGGTGCGCGATCTGCTGGGCCACGCGTCGATCACGACGACGGAGCGGTACGACAACCAGAAGCTAGAGAACCTCCAGGCCGCGGCGGCGCGTCTCGAGCGCGGCGAGACGTTCGATCCGGGTCCGCGGGAACCGGCGTCGCCGTCAATCTGTCAAGTTTCTGTCAAGAGTTCGGTCGATGAGGGCGCCGACGAGCACACCGACCGGGTGCGCGAGACGGGGCCTAACTATGGAGAAGATCTGGATTTAGCAGATTGGCTGGGAGGCAGGGATTCGAACCCCGATAACGTGGTCCAGAGCCACGTGTCCTACCGTTGAACGACCTCCCAAAGTGCCTGCAGCCGTGGCGAGCGAGCGCGGCGACTCGAGCCACTGCTCGCGGGGCGGGACCCGCGACCGCTGAGAAAAGCCTGCTCAGACTGTTTTCTGCGCCGCAGCGCAAACCTTAATTATAGGCGTCCGTTGCAGACCCACGCAACCCGCCTGCCGCCAGCCGCGACGCCATTCGATGCGACAGCGCCATGATCGTCCAGGACGGATTGACCCCGCACGCCGACGGAAAAACGCTCGAATCGGCCACGTAGATATTTGTCGTCCCGAAGAGACGCCCTTCAGAATCGGTCGCGCCTCGGGTCACGTCCGAACCGCACGACAAACCGCCGCTCGTGTGATCCGAGTACAGCAGAAGCCGGTCGTACGACAGGTCGAGCCGGTCGAGCGCGCGCAAATCAGCCTCTCGCTCGATACTCGGAGGGTCGAGCATCGGCAACAGCACTCGCCTGGCGCCAACAGCCAGGAACGCTCGCGCCGCATCGCGAAAACAGCGACGCACGGCTTCCCTGTCCTGGCGGCTTTCGCGAAAGTCCAACTGCGGACCCTCGCGCATCACCACACGAGAGCGCTCGGGATCGTCGCGGATAGTGATGGTGACGCTCGATACGTAGTGAAACCGCCGCATCAGTGCCAGGTGCTCGTCGGGCGGGAGGTGGGACGTCCAGGTTGCCAGACTTGCGGGAAAGAGCGTGCTCGCGAGCCAGAAGTACCGGTGCTCCCGCATCATGCCAGTGAAGTTGTAGATTGCCGGGACTCCGTTGTAGGGCAAATAGCGATCGCCCTCCCACACGCCGCGGCCGGTCACCTTGCTGTCGAACAAGGCGAAGATCTGCGCGTGCGGCTGCAGCCAGATCTTGTGTCCCGCTCGGGCCCACGCCAGCCCACGGGTGCGCATCAAAAGAGCTGACGAGAAGAACGCCCCCGCCGCCAGGACGAATACCCGCGCTTTGATTCGCGGCCGGCATACAAGGCGTCTTGTTTCGAAGTGTCTCACCTCTGTGGCGAGCGATGACCCGCGAAACTCGCCAGCTGCGGACGAGCCGTTGAAGCCGGCGGCCTCGCATTCCGTCAGCACCGTCAGCCTCCCGGTGTCGAGCGCGAGCGGCAGGAAACTGTTCGTCATGGTCCCCTTCAGGTTCAATCCGCAACCGAGGTTGCACAGGCCCATCCCCGCACAACCGCGCGTGTAGCGGTGCACCAGCTCGAGACCTTCGGGGCAGCCCAGCGCGGTAGCCATCTCGCGGACGATCGCGTTGCTGCGCGTCTCTTTTGAAGGTGACTGTCGCGTGACGCTCAACACGTTGCCGACATGCTGATAATGCGACGCAAGCACTGCCTCATCGAAATGTGCGGCGCCGCTGACATGTCGCCACTCGTCCAGAATGAAATGCGGCGGCTTCATGGCAACGGCCCCGAAGACCAGACTGCTCCCGCCAAGACCGTTTCCCTGCAACAGTGCCGAGCGCGCCCCCGAGGTGAGTTCCGCGTGACTCAGCCGGCTCGACATGTCGAGGACCCGGAAATTGAACTCGTCGGGCGATCGGAATGGACCGCGCTCAACGAGCAGAACACGCCACCCGGCTTCCGCGAGCGTCGCCGCGGTGACTGCTCCGCCCGGACCGGAACCAATCACGCAAGCGTCCCATGTCTCCCGCTCGACAGCCTCGAGGCCCTTCGACCCTGCACCGAGAATCTGACGACGATGGTCGGGGGTGATCTCGCGGATCATGTTTCCTCTCCTGGCGTATCGATGAGGATCAGCGTTCGTTCATCCCCCCAGAATGCGACCAGACAGACGACCGAAACCGCACGCGCCAGCCGCCGAACGATGAAAAAACGCGAGTGCCGCGCGCGCACCGGCATCGCAACGCCGCCGTAGAGAAATGAAATCCGCCGTGCCCAGCCGAGCGCGCGGAGGACTCGGGCACGATGATCCGCGTTGGCACGTTGAAGGAGATGCTCGATGTTGCCGACGACGTCGATTGGAACGCGGGCAAGCGCGCCCGGCGGAATGACGACCCGCGCGACGCCTTGGAGAAACTGTCGATCGTCGGAAGAGATCGAACGGGAAACGAGCGGCAGGAATGCCACGGCTTTGAGAAAGCCTCGCCGGCTCAGATATCGGTCGAGCGCGTCGATCTCGAGAAGCACGTGATCCAGTGGCTGCATGTCCGCGTCGGTCCTCTGGGGAAGGCGCATGGAGCGGGCAAAGTGGCTCACGAGGCGCGGTCGCCGCTGCGGGTGTCGAGTCCAACGGCAGCGCCGGGTCGTGCGTCTACAGCTTCAGTCGAACGGATCCGGGCCCCGCCGGTGAATGCGACGATGGGTGGGACGAATGCCAGGGGTGTAACAGCTACCCCCCCGGATGCGTAATTCTAAAGTCGTTCGCCAGCTCGTCGGAATATGCTTATTCGTTGACAAGATCGCCAGCTCGGCCGCATTTGCGTGCACGAGGGCGGCGAACATTCCCGGAGAACGCTTTCATGACCGCACGCCATCGCTTTGGATTTCCTGGTTTCCTGTTAGCCCTGGTCATTTCCGCTGCCCCGCTCTTCGCGCAGGCCACCCAAACCCCGCCGAAACCGCAAACCCAGAAACCGGCCACCGCCCAGAAGCCATACGAGCCGCAGGTCGGTCAGGAAGGCAAAGACGTCGTCTGGGTGCCAACGCCGCAGGCGCTCGTGGACAAGATGCTCGACATGGCCAAGATCACGCCGCAGGATTTCCTCATGGATCTCGGCTCGGGGGACGGCCGCACAGTCATCACCGCTGCCAAACGCGGCACCCGTGCGATGGGCATCGAGTACAACCCGGACATGGTCGAACTCTCGAAACGCAATGCAGCGGCCGCGGGCGTCAGCGACAAGGCGGCATTCGCCAAGGCGGACCTTTTCGAGACCGACTTCTCGAAGGCCACCGTGATCACGATGTTTCTGCTGCCGTCAATCAACATGAAGCTGCGGCCAACGATCCTCAATCTGAAGCCAGGCACGCGGGTCGTGTCGAATACCTTCACGATGGAGGACTGGCAAGCCGACGAAACGTCCACGATTTCCGACGACTGCACCAGCTGGTGCACCGCGCTACTCTGGATCGTGCCGGCAAAGGTCGAAGGCGCCTGGTCGATGCCGCAAGGGGAGTTGAAGCTCACCCAGCAATTTCAGAACGTCACGGGCACGCTCGGTTCGACAGCCGTTACCGGGAAATTGCGTGGCAACGACCTGACCTTCACCGCCGGGAATGTGAAGTATTCAGGCAAGGTGGAAGGCAACATGATCCACGGGGCCACGTCGGGAACGAACGGCAAACCGTGGATGGCGACCAAGAAGTAACCCAAGAAAGCGACCGCAGGAGCTTCCGCCGCAAGGCCATTGTTCTTCCGCCTGCAAAGGCGGAAGCTACCTGTCCTCAACTACCGATCCTCAAACCAGAACCCTCGCCGCTGACGCGGATGGTTGCCAATCTCGTTGAGCGTCTTCGCGTCGTACAACCGCCCATTCAACATCACCATCGCGATCGATTCTGAGTCCCGGATGTTCTCCAGCGGATTGCGATCCAGGACGATGAGATCCGCGAGTTTTCCTTTTTCGATCGATCCAAGATCCCCGTCCAGCCCAAGGTAACGGGCGCCATCGATGGTTGCCGCCCGCAGCGCCTCGATCGCGCTCATACCGCCTTGCTGAAGCATCCACAGCTCCCAGTGCGCGCCGAGACCCTGCAACTGCCCGTGCGCGCCGAGCTGCACCGAACCACCGGCATCGAGAATCTGCTTCGCTCCTCGCGCGATGAGCACGTGATTGAAATCGTCTTCCGGCGCCATCGTCCTTCGCCGGGATCGCTCGTCCACGACTTCACGGGGCATGAATCCTAGCAGCCGTTCGTTTTCCCAGACGCTGGTGTGCTGATACCAGTAGGACTCACCGAACAATCCGCCGTAGCCGACAATGAGCGTCGGGGTGTAGCCAGTTTTGCTGCGTGCGAAGAGTTGAATGGTGTCCTTGTAAATCCGGGGGACTGGAAGTGAGTGCTCGACGCCGGTGTGGCCGTCGAGCACGTGCGTCTGGTTCATGTAAAGCAGCGAGCCACCTTCCGGCACGACCATCGTCCCCAGCTCGCGCGCCGCCTTGATAATCATCTGGCGAGCGTCCCGCCGCTGCTGGTTGTAACTCTTGACCGAAAACGCGCCGGCCGCTTTCTGCCTGCGAACATGAGAGAGCGCATCCTCGTACGATTCGACCACAGCCTTGAAGGGTGTCTCCGCGCCGTACAGGATTGTGCCGGTCGAGAACACTCGCGGCCCGAGCTTCGCACCCGTGCGGATCAACTCCGCATTCGTGAAGATGGTTTCGGTATCGTTCGACGGATCGTGCGAGGTCGTCACGCCGAACGCCAGGTTGGCCGCAAGCGGCCAGCTCGCCTGGACGACGAGGCCGCTCGATTCGCCGCCGAGATGTCCGTGCACGTCGACGATTCCGGGCATTATCGTTTTGCCGCGGACGTCAATGCGTCGTGCACGAGCAGGGATTTGAGTGGCAGAGGAAGGACCAATCGCGACGATGCGATTGGCATCGATCACGATCGTCGCATTCTCGATCACTCCGGGCGCGCCTTGAATCGGTCCCGGCTTCAGCCCTGCCATCGTGACAACTCGAGCACCGACAAGGGCAAGCGCACCATCCGGCTTGTCGCTCTTCGCGGTGAACCCGACCGCGATGCCTTTGGCTTCAGGCTCGTCAGGTTTCGGCTGGCCGTTTTCGACAAAGCCGAACGTGTGCGTGAGATCGCGAGTGAAAAGCTCCGGGCCGAGCGACCAGTGCAACCGCCTGCTGTCCCCCGACCAATGCAGATTGAACCCCGCGTCACGCGACACGCGCTGTACGGGATACGCCTGCGTCGTCGGCCCGATGTCAATGGGCCGGCCGGTGCGGGGAAACGGAGCAATGAAGGTCTTGAATCGCTCCTCGAAGGCTACCCACTTGCCGTCCGGCGAGATGGCGTACTGCACAGCGTTGTCGCTGCGCACGTGCTCGATTTCATCCTTCCCTGGCACCGGAGACGTCGCGGTGGGCACGCCAACACTGAAGAGCGTGTACTTTTCGTTTCGAACCTCTCGCAAGTAAATCCGCGATCCTGTGTGATCGAATTCCGGATCGGTTCCCGCTTCACGCACGAGAAGAGGCTCCCCACCGGAGATATCGGCGACGTAGACGCCCGGGTTTTGCGTAAAGTAGCGACCACGTACCTGATCGCCACCCGCGTGTCTGAAGACAAGCTTGCGCCCGTCAGGCGAAAACGACGGATCCACATAATGGCCAGGATTAGTGACCACATCCCGCCCGCCGCCGCCATCAGGCCGCACGATCCTGACGCGTCCGAACTCGGCATCGGACCATGTCGTGTAGGCAATCCACTGTCCGTCGGGCGAGTACGAGGGGAAGAACTCGAAGCGTTCGTCCTTCGTCAATCGCTGCGGCGTGCCGTCGGGAAGCTTGCGGGTGTAGAGATGTCCAAGCGCACTGTAGACAACGTTGCGGCCGTCGGGTGAGACGCGTACGTCGCGGAGCATCCGTACTGGAAACTCGTCGGGTTGGACTTTTTGAGGAAATCGCAGGGCCTCGTTGATCGTTTGTTCGACCGACGCCGTGAAGGGGATCGGCTGGCCTTTGCCGGTGACGACGTCGACGCGCCAAATCTTCCCTTCTCCCCAGACGACAATGGATCGACCATCCGGCGTCCACGCGAATTGAGGGTACAAACCATGGATGGCCCAGGCTTCCTGCAGATCCTTGTCAACATTGCCAAACAGTTCGCGATCGCGGCCGCTTTCGAAATCCCGTAGATAGAGAGCGCTCTTGATCCGAACGCGACGGATGTACGCGAGCGTCTTTCCATCGGGAGAGACGTGCGGCGCGACCGATCCGCCCTGGACACTCACGGCTCGACGTTCCTGCCCGGTCGTCAAGTCACGCCTGATGATCGCGTAAATGGTACCGTTCGGATCCTTGTTGTATTCGAACGTCTGGCCGGGGGTGACGTCCTTGCTGTAATAAAGGTAGCGTCCGTCCGGCGATATGTCAGGTTCGCCGTTGTCTTTTTGCCAGCCGCTGCGCTCGGTCACCTGGAGACCGTCCGACATTCCCGACGCGTGGTACATCCAGATCTCTCCCGCGCCGAGCGAGCGTTCCTTCACGAAGTGCTTGCGCGCGAAGACATACACGCCGTCAGGAGACCACGTCGGGCTGTTCACGAACCATCGACGTTCCCGCGAGATCTGTTTCGCGTTCTTCCCCGCCGCATCCATCGTCCAGATGTTCCACAGCCCGTCGCGATCGGTGGAAAAGGCGATGCGGGTGCCGTCGGGACTGAATCGCGGCTGCATGTCGAAGGCGGAGCCACTGGTCAGGCGTGTCGCGACGCCGCCCGTATCAAGCGGCATCGTGTAAATGTCGCCGAGGAGATCGAACACGACCAGGCGACCGTCGGGACTGACGTCCACGTTCATCCAGGTGCCCTCGCTCGTTTCGAACGTGAGTTTCGATACGGGACCGAGGTCATCGTTGACGTCCCACTTCTTTTCAGTCTGCTGTGCGCCAACCGCTGACACCAGGACCGCGAGCCACAGCGCGCAAACGGTACGGCTCATTCCGAGGCCTTCTTCGAACGAGCACTGGCGGATGACTGCGGAGCGGCGGGGAGTGGCTGACCGGGCGCACTGCCGAGACTCCGCCAGAGATACCACGACGCGACAGAGCGGTAAGGCCTCCATGCTTCGCCGAGGCGCCGGAGGCGTTCCGGTGTGGGCTTTTTCCGCATGCGATACACCTTCATCACGGCGTTCATGATGCCGAGATCGCCCACCGGCAGGACATCAGGCCGATGCAGGCGGAACATCAGAAACATCTCCGCAGACCATCGTCCGATGCCTTTGATTTTCGTGAGAGCCTCGATGACCTGGTCGTCCGCCATGCGCTCGAGCTCATCGAGCGGCACGACACCTGCCGTCACCTTGTCGCAGAGGTCACGCAGATACCCTCCCTTCTGGCGGCTGATCCCGGCGCTGCGCAACTGCTCATCGCTGAGTGCTGCAAGGGCCTCCGGTGTCAGCTCGCCGTTGGCGAGGAGCGCAACCATCCGCGAATAGATGGTCGAAGCGGCCTTCGTGGACAGTTGTTGGAAAACGATGGCGCGAACGAGGGCGGAAAAGTGATCGCTGCGTTGTGCGGCCGCGAGCCCGCAGGGCCCGTACTCCCGGATCAGTGCCGCGAGGATGGGATCGCGTCGGAGAAGGAGACGTCTTGCGCGCGCGTAATCGGCCGGTGTCACGACTGGCGATCATATAACCAACCGTGAAACCAACCCGCCTTCGCTATAGCTACGGCCAACGTCGAAGGACGGGGAGGCAAGCCGCTGCGCGTCTCCGAAGTACGAACGGAATCAGGCCGTTCAAGCTCTCCGTGAGTACTCCGGAGACGTCATGTGCTACCGATTGTGATTCTCCGACATGTCGCTCATGTCGCTGCGGTCTTGCATCAGGTCTTCACGGTTGACTTCGCCGCCACTCGTGTTCCGGTGGTCGCTTCGATCGTCGGCAGTGCTTGGGGAGCTGCCACCCACGCCCATTTGCTCACGGCGACGGCGGTGGCTGGCGATGCCGCCCTTCCGGCCGGCGTCACGTGCCTCTTCACTGGTCCACTCGTGCGCGGTGCCTTTCTGGTGCGCGGCCTTGCCGCCCTTGCTCGCGATCTCACGCTGCTTGGCCCGATCCATCGATGCAAATCCGCGATCTTCCTTGGCCACGTGTCCTCCTCCCGTCCCCCATGTGCTGTCTTCGTCCCATTGGGGCGTGCCTACGGAAATGCCGCAGCCGCCTGTGGCCCAACTCTGCAACGGGGGTGCCATTAATTGCCCGGATCTGCTTGATTAGATTGAGGATAGAGGCTGGCATCCGAGTGGGACTTTGGGAGAAACCTTTTCCGTGATCGGGCCAACCCGTGCCCTCTGAATCAGCGAACTAGGGACGCGAGTGCCCGACTTGGGTAAATGAGTTCCTAGATGAGGTGAGCCGGAGGAGCGTGTAGAAAGAGGGTGTCGGTCACCCCAGTGTGGCTCTTACATGCACTCTCGGCAAAGATCGCCTCACCTAGGAATCAGCTGCGCCGCGGCTCGCATGCGCTCGAGGGTCCGGTCCCGCCCGAGCAGTTCGAGCACTTCGAAGAGTCCGGGGCTCACTGCGCGTCCAGTCGCGGCGACCCGGGTGGCGTGGATGAGGGACCCGGCCTTGATTCCTTCGCGCTCGGCAGTGGTTCGCAAAACCTCCTCGAGCGTTCTTGGATCGAAGGCTTCCACTCGAGCGAACGCCTCAATCAACGTCGCGAATGGCCGTTTCAGTGTGCTGCTCGAAAGATGTTTTCCCGCAGCTTCGGGATCGGGGGAGACGTGTTCCTGGAGAAACGGCATCGCGGCATCAAGCAACTGCGACAGCGTCTTCGCGCGCGATCGCACCAACTCAATCACTCGTAGCAGCCACGGGCGTTCGGTCGTGGCGAACGCGTCGCGCCAGACGCCCGCATCCTTCATCAATGCTTCGATGCGCCGCGCTACTTCGTCCGGCGGCATTCCCAGAAGATGCTGCTGGTTCATCCAGTCCAGCTTCTCGAGGTTGAATACTGCGTTGCTGCCGGTGATGCCTTCGAGCGTGAACTGTCGGACGAGTTCATCGCGCGTGAACAGTTCCTGATCCGTGCCCGGTGACCATCCAAGCAACGCGAGAAAATTCACCATCGCCCCAGGGAGATACCCGAGCCGCTGGTACTCCATCACCGACGTGGCGCCGTGCCGCTTGCTGAGACGCTTCTTGTCCTGGCCGAGGATCAGCGGGACGTGGGCAAAGGCGGGGACGCGGGCGCGGAACGCGGAGTATAGCAGGAGGTGCTTGGGCGTATTTGAAATGTGATCGTCGCCGCGGACGACGTGTGTGATCTTCATGTCGATGTCGTCGGCAACGACAGAGAGGTGATAGGTGGGCTGGCCGTCAGATCGAAGGATCACGAAGTCTTCGATCACCTTGTTCTCAAACTCAATCCGGCCGTGCACGAGATCGTCGAATGCCGTGACCCCGTCAGGTACGCGAAAGCGAATCGCCCGTGGCGCAGTGGATGCCTTCAACCGCGCGATGTCATCCGCGCCAAGACTCAGGCACATGCGATCGTAGACCCAGCCACCTCCGGCGGATTCCGCCGCTTCGCGCTTTCTCTGAAGCAGATCTGGCGTGCAAAAGCAGTAATAGGCCTGGCCTTCGCTGACCAACTCTTCAGCCAACGCTCGATGTTTGTCCAGGCGCTGCGACTGAAAGTAAGGCGCGTGCGGACCGCCGACGTCGGGCCCTTCGTCCCAATCCAGCCCCAGCCATCGCAGACCATCAACGATGCCCGCGACCATCTCCCAGGAGGAGCGCTCCGCGTCGGTGTCTTCGATGCGAAGGACGAACACGCCGGCATGGCGACGCGCATAGAGCCAGTTGAACAACGCCGTGCGGGCGCCGCCGACGTGGAGGTAGCCCGTAGGCGATGGGGCAAACCGAACACGGATCATCGGTCGATATTACGACCGGACCCGTCCTCCCGTCCTCTTTCAGTGCTCGCGGGGCGCTCCGTCCTCCCGATCTCCCGATCTCCCGATCTCCCGTCCTCCCGATCTCAGAAGATTTCCCCAAACGCCGACCAGAAGCGTTCGCGCGCTTTGTTCAGCGTGCCGCGCTGCTGCCAGGCTTCGAGCGTGATCCGGTGGGACACGCGAAGGTCCTGTTCCATGTCCGCAAGAAACCTGGCGGCGAGTGCGCGGTTGGTCACGGCGAGATTCAACTCGTCGTTCAACTCCAGCGATCGATTATCGAAGTTCGCCGAACCAAACATGCTCCACACGCCGTCCACCACCAGCACTTTTGTATGCATCATCGTTGGCTGATATTCGTAGATTTCCATCCCTTGCCGGATGAACTGTTCGTAGTGGGCTCGCGAGGCGTACTTCACAGGCATCGCATCGGTAATGTCGCCTTCCACGAGAATCCTCACTTTGACGCCTCGCGAGATCGCATCCTGCAGCGACCAACGCGTCGATTCATCGGTGACGAAGTACGGACTCGTGATGTCGATCGTCCGCCGCGCGGACGCGAGGGCGAGGAGATAGAGGCGTTTCAGATCGTTGCTGCCGCCGGTCGGGGAACTGCGCACCACGATTGAGGCGCCTTCCTCGGACGCTCCAGCTGCCGGGTCATCCACCTCGGGCGATTCTTCTCCGGCTGCCTCGGTGAAGTTCTCGTAAAAGGCCGCTTCCATCAGCCGGACGATGGGGCCGCGGATGCGGACCTGTGTGTCGCGCCAGTGCTCCTTGTCCTGGGCGTTGCCAAGCCAGTGATCGGCTACCCCGACGCCACCGGTGAACCCGACTTCACCGTCGACGACGAGGATCTTTCGGTGCGTGCGGTAGTTCAGTTCTTCGAGCGAATACCAGGCGGGGGTGTTGAACTGCGCGACGTGGCAGCCAGAGGCCCGAAGACGATCGGCGTGGGCCGTGTCCATCGAGCTGGCGCCGACCGCGTCCACCACGACTCGCACGCGAACACCGCGCCGGGCGGCGGCTTCCAGCGCGGCCGTGAATCGATCCGCAACGCTCCCGGTGTCATAGATGTACGTCTCGAAGCTGATGCGTTTGCGCGCGCCGTTGATCGCGTCCAGCATCGCTGGGAATATCTGGTCGCCATTGGTCAGCACGTCGTAGCTGTTGCCACTCGTGGCGTCGGCGCCGACGAGCGCCGCGATGTAGGTCTGGTGACGGGGATCTTCTGCCGCGTAAGCGCTGCGGAGCTTCAGCGTGATCTGATCCTGGGCAAACATCAGCCCAACTGCGATCACGGCGGCAGCTATTAAGAGAATGATCGAGGCGCGGCGCACGGGTGACATACCCATGCGGGCGAACTGTGCAATTTAGGAGCCTGGAACAGGTGCCGAAGTGCCAGGGTGCCAAAGTGCCAGGGTGCCAAAGTGCAGGTGTCAGGGTGCTGGCGGGTTGCGGGGCTGGACGAAACGCGGGCACCGAACGAAGTCTGGCGGTGAGGGAGGGATTCGAACCCTCGGTAGAACTTTTAAGGTCCTACAACGGTTTAGCAAACCGCCGCCTTCGGCCACTCGGCCACCTCACCGCGCGAGAATGCTAAGTATATACGACATCTCGAGTTACGCGGGCCGCAATGTCCCCACGACTGTCCCTGAAATTGTCCCTGGCAGCGATTGGAGTCGCTCCGCTTCGCTGCCGCTGCGTCTCACGAAGCGCCACGAAATCAGACAACGGTTTTTCTCTCAACCAAGCATCCCGGCAAATTGTGGAGGGTTCGGCGTTTGCGCGCCTGAGGTGACGAAGCGTTGACCGGTAACCACCGCGACTGCTGCGCCGCTGAAGCGGTTCCGTTACGGCCGTCGGCCGTCGGCGTGTGCACCGGTCTTTTGAACCGCTGCACACGTTCACCAGCCGTGCTCGGGCGAGCGACGTGATCAGAAGCCCGTGGCCGAGGCTGGAGACGCCTCACGATTGTCGTGGCCGGCGGCGGGCATGATGGGCCTCCGAGGTGACAGTGGCTCACGATGTATGCCGACCTGTGCGTGTGCTAGAAGAAGCGACGCCGGAACGCCTCATGCCTCTCACGGGCTCGTTCCAGAAGAGGCTGGAACTCCGGCACTGACCGAATCGACTCCAGCAACGGATCTCGAGCGAAGTAGGGGTAGCAGAAGAAACCGCCCTCGAGGCTTCGCCGGAGCACCCGCAAGGCGCCGCCCCTGTCTCCCAGCACCGCGTACGCCTCGGCGATCCGAAAGAGGGCCTCCGCGTCGCTGACCTCGCGCTCTGCGGATTCGAGCTCGATCAGCTGCAGCAAGTGTGTCGCAGCGTTTCGATCGCCGCTGATCAGCACGCTGAGCGCCTTGCCAACCCGAGTGTGGAGCATCGATTGGTCGAGCGAGTACGCGTGGTCGAACGCGAGCGCGGCCTCAGGGAACCGCTTCAGGTAGTAGTGTGCGAGTCCTGTGTAGAACTGTTGATAGGCGGACTGCGAGTCGAGGCGGAAGCCGTCCAGGAATCGCTGGTATTCGCCCCTGTACAGCTGGGCAAGCGGAATATTGGCGCCACCCAACGCGAACGGCTCCATGGCTGCGCCACGTTCACTCGCCGACAGCGATTCATCAAGCAGCCCTGCGAATCGGTACGCATACGCCAGTTCCCACAGGACGTCGGCCGACCGCGGCGTCTCCTCCAGCACGCCTCGGAGCAGCGGCACCGCATCTTCCACGCGATTCGACTCAATCAGCACGTTCGCCATCGCCAGACGTGGCACCATATCCGATGGGTCCAGGCGCAGTGCTGTTTCGAGTGCTCGTTGTGCCCGGTCGTAGTCGGCCCGTCCTCCGAAACGCAGCGAAGCGTTGACGGCGTGGGCCGACCCCAAGTACGCCCACGCGCGTGCGAACGTCGGCTCGATGGCGACGGCTCGCTCGAAGAACGCGACACCCGAGTCCCTGCGTGTGGCCTCATAGTCGTCTCGACCGCGCAGGAAGAGCTGATACGCCACCGGATCGCGCGAGACATCGGCCTGCCACGCCGCGTTCTCGCGGGGCGACACGCTCATGTGCAACGCCTCGACAACATGTCGCGCGACCTGGTCTGCCACCGCGGCGAGACGCTGACGCGAGACCTCGAACGCCTCTTTGTAGAGGAGCACATCGTTCACGGCGTCAACCATCTCTGTGGTGACTCGCAGCGAGTCGCCCTCACCGACGTACGTTCCCGTAATTACACGGCCGACGCGCAGCTCCTCGGCGACCTGCTTGGGCGTGGTGGTGACGCCTCGGTACTTGTAGATCGCCGCGGCAGCGCGGACGTCGAGGGCCCCCAGGCGGCTCAGGTGCGTGATCAGCGCGTCGGCAAGGGAAAACGACAAGTAGGAGGTGTCGCTCGCTGGTTTCAGATCGATGAACGGCAGCACGGCGAGCGCTTGCGGGCTGACGGCTGGTGTCCGTGCTTCTGCCGGCGGTTCACCACGGGTGGAACCGAGCCACCCACCGGAGGCGGCGAACCAGCCGACCGCGACCGCCAGCACGGCGGCGGCGGCAGCGACCCCACGTGCCTGGCCTCCGATCGACCGAGGCCGCGCCGCCGCCTCGAGGGCGTTGGCCAGATCCCCAGCTGTCGCAGGCCGCCGATCGGGCCGAGGGCTGAGCGCGGCGTTCAGGACATTTGCCAACAACTTCGAGAGCTCGGGTCGAACCGCGCGGACGTCCGGCTGCGATCCGCGCTCGTGCGCGGCGAACAATTCGGCGAGCGACGCCCCTGCTACGGGAAACACGCCTGTCAGCAGTCGGTAGAGCAGAACCCCAGCGCTGTAGACATCGCTGCGCGGCGTCGCCGCATCTCCACGCAGCACTTCAGGTGCCAGGTAGAGGGGCGTGCCGGCGGGTGCAGAGGCACCGTCGCCGTGGATGTGACCAGTCCCGAAATCGACGAGCACCACGCGTCCGTCTGTGGTCGCGATCGCGTTCGACGCCTTGACATCGCGATGCACCACGCCGCCCTCGTGCACGGCGCTCAACGCACGACATACCTGCGCGACGGCAGTCACGGCATCGTCGACAGGGAGCGGACCTTCTGCGGCGAGCCGCGCCTCGAGCGTGCGCCCACGCAGGTACTCCATCGTGAGACCCACCCACGGACCAATTCGTTCAGCGTCATAAATGGCGACAACGTTTGGATGGTGAACTCGCGCGAGGTGGCGGCCTTCACTGATCATGGCGGCCGTCCACGCAGCGTCCGCGTTCGAGGGTGCGCAGATCAACTTCAGCGCAACATCGCGCTCGAGACGCGGGTCCCAGGCGCGATACACCACACCGCTGGTGCCGCCGCCGATTCGCTCCAACACCTGCAGCCGACCCCAGTGCGGTCCGTCGTGGCGAACGTCTTCACCGCCGGCACTGGCGAGCGACGAGGTCGGCTCTCGATAGTGCCGGTGCGTATCCGCGACTGCCGAGAGGAGGCGGAGTTGCTCGAGCAGCTGCCAGTCCTCGTCGGAAGCGAGCGACTCTGGCCTCGACCAATCGATCGGTGTGCCATCGAGGATGGCGGAGGCGAGCTCGGCGAACGAGCGTTCACGGCCCGTCACCGGCGTAACTCCTCGGCGAGCTTCAGCAGAGCACGCTCGGCCGCCTTTCGGGCGGCCTCTGCCGACGGTTTGCCGAGCGCCTCGGCCAGCTCTTCGTACGAGTAGCCAAGCTCCAGGCGGCCGACGATGGCTTCGCGATCCCCTGCACTGAGTTGCTGAAGCGCGCGTTCGTACCGCTCCACGCCCTCGCGCCCAATCGCTTGCTCCAGCGGCGACTGCCCGCCTGCGAGATCCACGGAACCCAGGTCTACGCTCGGCGGAGTCCGGCCGCTCCTGCGCAGTTCGTCGCGGATGCGGTTCAGCACGGCTTGACGCAGGTATCCCCCGAGCGCGCCCACGCCCTTCGCCTCGACATGGTCGAGTCGTTTGAAGGTCTGCGCGAGGGCGTCCTGGACCAAATCGTCTGTGTCCGTCATCTGCCGTGCCCACTTCGGCAGGCGACCTCGAGCCCATAGCTGCAGCGGAGGCAAATGGCGGGCGAAGAGTCGCTCGAGCGCCTGCAGATCGCCGGTGCGGGCGCGGGCCAGCAAGTGCCAGGTCGTGTCGAGGGTCGTCTCAGTTGGCGCCGTGACGCTGGTTCCCTCGACGGGTTGACGGTCGTCAACCATTGCATTCCTCCGCCGACTTGAGAAATCCTACCGCCGACCAGGTCGTTGCGTGTCCGGTTTTCCTCCGACCGACGTCTATACAGATGCGAACGGATATCCGCCCACATGGTCAGAGCCACACAGACCGGGCCGGCCGAAGGGCTCTCAGGGCGCCTTCAGGGCGCGACCCGATGTGAGATTCGGGCGGTGCCGGGGCCAATCTCATGGACAGCCGCAACGAGCCGACCGAACGGAGGAGGTTTTCAGCCAGTCTCCGTCTGACCGCCGTGATCGTCGCGCTCGGCGCCGTTTCCTGCGGCGATCCTCCGTCTTCTCCTTCTCAGACGGCGCCATCCCCGAATTCGCCGGCACCGGCCAGCACGCCGACCGCAATCCGCCTGGAGGGACCGGCGTCGTTGGCTCCGGGCGTGACTGCCAGATACACCGTTACAGCGACGTACGCGAATGGCTTGACGCGCGATGTGACCGGCGAATCGACAATTCTGCCCTACTCGATAGAACCTAACGGTGCGGACGTCCTTCAGGTGACGCCACACGGAGTCGTGACCGGTGGAACCCAGGGAGAGATCGATCTCCAAGCGTATTATCCACGCCTCGTTTCCTCCGGCGATACCTTCGTGATTCCTCCGGGCGCTCTCACGTCTTCCAAACTGCGGGTGCTCGTGCTCGAACCGGGCACCTTTCGGGTTTCAGGACGCGTGACCGAATCGGGCCTGCCCATGCCCAGTGTTCACGTCACAGTCGTGTCCGGCCGGCGTAGTGGCTTGACGGTGTTGACCGACGGGGAGGGCAGCTACGCGCTGTACGGACTGGCCGGCGCCAGCGAGATCGTCGCATTCGAAGAATCATTCCAGACCGCTTCGCGAACGGTCGTCGTGGACGATCACCAGACGGTCGATTTCAATCTGCAGCCTCTCGCCGGCTACGACTCCCTCACGGGCGACTGGCGTCTGACTTTTCAGGCCTCGCCGACATGCGCAGGCGAGCTTCCCGCCGAGGCCACGACGCGCAGCTTCGACGCGAGGCTCACCCAGCGCGGATCGCAGTTGACTGTCGATCTTTACGCGCCAACGAGAGTCATCCTCGAGGGTTATCCGGAACGGCCTTTCGGAGGAGTAGCGGGGGACGCCGTCGGGTTCTATATGCAGTCCGACTCAACAGAGGACCGGGATCCGCCGCGCTGGACGCTCCTCGAGAGGCTCGACCCGCAACGATTCCTCGGCATCAGCGGACCGTCGAACGGCACGCGCCAGGGCCGGACGATTACCGGGACGCTCAGCGGGTACTTCTCGGTGTACCGGTCGACGGGCCCCAGCTACCTGTCGGCCGGCACGGTGCTCCAAGCCAGCTGTCTCCGCAAGATCGGCTTCCACAGTTCGCTCCACTCATTCCGGCTCGAACGCCGATAGCGTCCGAATCGGCAAGTGAATTTACATTGCAAGTAACGTTGATATTGCCGGCCTGTTCGGGTACGCGAGCTACGGGCAATGGACCGAGAACGTGCAGCCGTAGTCCAAGCGCAAACAGGTCGACTGAACGACGGCGCCAATGTCAGCGCGGGAACCGAGAGCTTGGAAGCGCGAGCCGTGAGCCTTGTACCATTTGTGTCGTCTCCGCTGACGGTGTCTCTGGCTACCGGCACTTGTGTCGGACCGTACGAGATTACCGGCGTCCTCGGAGCCGGCGGGATGGGCGAAGTCTATCGCGCTGTCGCTGAGGGCGAGCGAGGGTCTGGAGCCGACGTCCTGTTGGGGCCCGGCCACATCCCGCCGCGGAATTCAGCGCACCGAGCATTTCTGGTCTCGAGCGCCTGTGGGTCGCCGGCGCGGGCCACGGGCGTGTCGAGGGTCGTCTCACGTGGGGCCGTGACGCTGGTCCCCTCAACGGGTTGACGGTCGTCAACCATCGCATTCCTCCGCCGATCTGAGGAATCTGCTGCCGACCAGTCGCCGCGTGTCCGGTTTTCCTCCGACCGACGTCTACACAGATGCGAGCAAGTATCCGCCCGCGTGGTCAGAGCCAACAACATACTCCGCCGACCTTACTCACTTCCGTGGGGATCGGCGCCCAGTTCCTCGGCACTGGATACGGTTACTGAATGGAGGACTTCGATGAGCAAGAGCCGCACCGCGGCGCTGGCCGTCGCGATTCTGATTGGCGGTGGTCCAGCGGTCGCCGCAGCCGATGTTGTGCAGGACTGGAACGCACACGCGTTAGCGGCCACAAACGGGCAGAACCCGTTCCTGCAAGCCCGCTCGGTCGCGATCGTACAGCTGGCGGTCTTCGAAGCGGTCAACGCAGTCGTGGGCGACTACGAGCCATATCTTGGAACCGTCTCCGCTCCAGTGGGAGCGTCAGTAGACGCAGCGGCGATCGAAGCCGCGTACCGCGCGCTGCTCGGGCTCGGCGTCGCCGGAAGCCTGGGAGCCGCCTACACGGCCGCTCTGGCGGCGATCCCGGAAGGCCAGCCGAAGGCCGATGGCATCGCCGTCGGCCGTTTGGCCGCGCAGTCGATGCTCGCCAACCGAACCGGCGACGGCGCGTCTCCTGCGGCGTTCTTCGCTCCGAGCTCCAGAGACCCCGGTGTGTGGCAGCCATACGCCGGATGCCCGGTGGTGAACGGTGTCCAGGTCGGCATCTTGTTCCACTGGCAGAATCTCCCGCCGTTCGGCATCGACAGCAGCAGCCAGTTCCGATCCGCTCCGCCTCCGCAGCTCCAGACCGGACGGTACGCGCGCGACTACATGGAGACGATGGACGTCGGCGAACTGAACAGTGCCTTGCGCCCGTGGGATCGCGCCGATGTTGCCCGCTACTTCGCGGCGGCGGCGGCAGTCCACGTGTGGAGCCAGGCCGCGAGCCAGGTGATGACGCAGAAGAGGACGTCGATCTCGGAGAACGCCCGCATCTTCGCGCTGATCGCGATGGCGGTGAGCGACGGCCTCGTCTCCTCGATGGAGACCAAGTACCACTACAACTTCTGGCGCCCGATCACGGCGATCCGTGCCGGCGATAGCGACGGTAACGAGAAGACCACGCCCGATCCGGAGTGGACCCCATTCATCGGAACGCCATGCTTTCCCAGCTACCCGTCAGCGCACGCGTCGGCGAGCTACGCGGCGCGCAAGATTGTCGCGGAGATTCTCGGCGGAGGTAATCACTGGATCACGCTCTCACACCCGAACACGGCGGGGACGCTCTCCTATACGAACTTCAGTGAGATCACCGACGACATCGACGATGCTCGCGTCTACGGCGGGATCCACTTCCGCTTCGACCAGGCCGCGGGTGCGGTGCAAGGCCGCGCAGTCGGTCTCTACGTGTGTCAGAACAACCTCCGACCGATCACCGGTGACAGTGGGACCTGCCGCGAGTAGGGACGCGTGGTGACCGGGACCCGCCCATTGCCTATCTGATCGTTCGGGTACGAGGAGGCTGAAATCGTCTTGACACCGACTTCAGGGAGAACATGTCATGTTGCGAATTCTCAAGCTTATGACCTTGTCGACGATGTTCGGTTCGGGCATCGCAGCTTCGCCCGCATTGGCACAGCATTGGTGTCCCCCGGTCAACGTGGGGTCGGGAGTCAACAGCGCCTTCCAGGAAAACTATCCCTCCATCTCACCCGATGGCCTCGCGATGTACTTCGACTCGAATCGGCCTGGCGGGTTCGGCAACACCGACATCTGGGTGTCGCGCCGCGCGACCATCAGCAGTCCGTGGGGCCCTGCGAACAACGTTGCGCCCCTCAACAGCGTGGCGATGGAGAAGGGCTTGTTCGTGTTCTCGCCGGATGGGCGGACCATCTACTTCGCGAGCGCCCGCGCCGGTGGATTCGGAGGCCTCGACATCTACGTCGCAAACCGCATCGATCCCGACGACGACCTTGGATGGACCACACCGGTGAACCTCGGACCGGATGTGAACACGGCATTCCAGGAAGCGGCAAACGGCTGGTATCTCAACGGGAACCAGTCCAAAGTCAAGCGGCTGTTGTTTGTACGGAGCGACGGTACGCCGGACCCCTCGCCGGTCAGCGCCGAGAACTTCGATCTCTTCGCAATCAAGCAGAAGGCAAATGGTCATGTGAACGACGAGCTTGTTGGGGAGCTCAGCTCCATCTACCGCGAGACTGCTTTCACCTTGAGCCCCAACCAGCTCGAAGTCTTCTTCTCCTCGACCCGGCCCCCGAGTGTCGGCGGTCTCGATCTGTGGACGTCCACTCGTTTCTCGATCGAGGATCCCTGGGGCGTGCCCATGCCGGTGGATGCAGTACTGAACACCGTCGGCCGAGACGAGACCGGCACGATCGATCCGTCCGACCCGACCGGCAACACGCTCTACATCTTCTCGAACCGAGCCGGGGCCATCGGGGGTGCGGACGTCTTCGTCACCACCAGGACCTGCCAGTAGACCATGCGACGCAACTCGGTCACGTCCGGTGGCAACACTCTGATGGCGACCAACCGATCCAGGCGGCGTCCGTTCGCGCGCTCTAGACCTCGCCGATCCACCTCGGCTGATAAACGACACGATACTGTCCCTGAAATTGTCCCTGTGAGCTCCAAAAACCGAGCCTCCGGAGCCAACAGCAGCCAAGTCGCTCGATCGAGGAAGTGATTGAAACGCGAGGATCTGCGAGCAAAAACGGCGATGGCCGAAGTGCTGATCGGCGTTTAGCAAACCGCCGCCTTCAGCCTCTCGGCCACCTCACCGCGGCGAGAAACCTAAGTATACGACAGCCTTTGAGTTACGAGGAACGCTGGCCTCCCTAGAATTGTCCCTGAAATTGTCCCTGCCAACCATGCCGGCAACTGATTGGCGCGCGGCGATTTACTCGCAAGCGCCAGCGTCCACTTCTCTGCCCACTCGCCGCGTCGGAGACACGAGGCGCGCGCAGACCTGAGGCGCGAACGGGCCGCTGGTAGGTGCCGGTTTCCTGAACCGCCGGCTATTGGTGGGCTCCGTCTATGTCAGGTTCACGAACTGTCCTCACGTGGCAAACAGCGCGACCGTAGCATTCTGAGGCGGGTTTCGCTCCGCCCGGAACGTATGCAGACGACATTAATCGATCCGGCGGACTTGTTCCGCCTCGTCTACTTCTTCGACATCCTTGCGGCCGTCGTCTTCGCGGTGTCTGGAGCGCTCGTCGCGTCGCGCAAGGGGATGGACGTGATGGGGTTCATGTGGCTCGCCGTCATCACCGGCGTGGGCGGCGGTACCGTCCGCGATCTGATTCTGGATGTACGCGGCGCCACGAAATGCATGACGACCGCTGTGGCAAGACAGGCAGAGACATAAATGGGATTCTGAACCCCTGATCGGCGCATTATCGTCGAGCGCCTGATCCGCGCGGCACGCTCGGACTCGGTGAGCGCGGTCAGCTCGTCGGCCGTGACTATTAGCTCGTCCTCGTGAAGGATGCCGGCGGCCTCAGTGACGGCGTGCGCTCTCGTCGATCTGGCTGTGCGCCAGGATACCTTCGAGGGCACCCTTCGCCGCCACCATGTAGGCGTCGTCATCCCGCGCGCGCCACACGTGCGACATGTGCTTGCCGACCGAATCGAAGTCGTAGTCTCGGACGAGCGCCCACCGGGCATCGAACACGCCGGCTGCACCCAGAGCGTCGTCGCGATTAGAGCAGTCCCCAGACGGGCGGAAAGGTCCCCAGCACACCCAGCGCGATCAGGATCAGGGTCACTGCACCAACGCGGCCCGACGCGATCTCGCGTGCTTTCCAGCGATTGTGCAGCACGGCCCACGCCATCAGCCACACGATCGTCGCCAACGTCGTTCGGCCTGACACGCCACCGGCTGGGGCATACAGCGTAGGCGCGGCAAAGATGGCGGCCTCATTCAGAAGCACCACCGCGCCCATCGCAAATGCGCCGATGCCCCCGCCCAGAAACGCCGCCATGGCGCTGCCGTTGACCTCACGCGATGTCATCGAAAGAGAAGTCGTAGCCATTGTCATCTCCGATCAACCTAGTCCAGGGGGGCCACCTTGTTGACGAACATACCCATCAGCGACACGAACGCGACCAGCGCGAACGAGATCGCCAGCAGTGCCATCGACAGACTCCGCAACGATGAGTTCTGCAGCACCCTCGACCGGTAACGCACGGTGACGAACGCGACCGCCACGGTCAGCATCGAGGCGATCCACGGCATATGCTCCTTGCTCTCCATGGCAAACGCGTGCAGCCACGCCGTACTCGGGCTGGCCAGTACGAGCGCGCGAGGGAACTCGCTCAGGTCAGTCACTCCGGGCGGAGGCGTGGCACGGTACGGCGGGAAGATGACGTAGGTCCCCACGATGATGGTGAGCCAGAGCAGCACGGCGCTCAGCACCGTGGCCCCTGCCAGCGCCCCCGATCCGGGCGGGGCGGTCACGTTATCGGACGAGCGTGCGGCATAGAGGTAGAACAACGCGGCGGCCAAGCCGATAAGAGCGCCTCCACCCAATCCAATCCCATGAACCATCGTCCAGATACTGCGTTCCGAGAACAACATGGAAAACCTCCTGCCGCATGGTCAGGCGCGCTCATCCACGCCAGATCCACGTCGACTTTCGCGCCTGTACCGGATGGCGTTGTCGATCACGTTTCTGAAGAGAATCGCCGACCTTAGTGACCCCTTAATGCGCACGTGCGCCTAAACCGGGTCGGATTCTCCTGCACCGAAACTGTTGAAAAGTTCCGCCCTCCTTGGAATAGTTCGCACCGCCGGACGGCGGCGACCAGACTCAGGCGTACTCACCACGGTCCGAAACCCGTAGCGCGAGACCCTCCTGACGACTGCCAACAGCCGCATGGGTGCACGCGGCACGCCATCTGCTGTCGATACACGTGGCGCGTGATGACGCGGCATCGGAGATGCCGGCCGTTTCCGAAAGGATAGCGAAGGCGATGCGCCACCAGACGATATAGGAGGGGTCTATGCGATCCTTGCGTAGTCTCGCGCTGCTCGCGGCGCTGGGTCTCACGGGCGGGGTCTCCGCTCAAGACGACCTGATGCAAGCGGCTCAGGCGCGATTCAAGACGATTCCCACCACTCCGCCCTCGATCCCCGGCAATCCAGCCACGCCGGCGAAGGTGGAACTCGGAACCATGCTCTACTTCGACCCGAGGCTTTCGGCCAGCCATGCGATCAGCTGCAGTTCCTGCCACAACCTTGGACTGGGCGGGGTGGACGCCCAGGAGACGTCGATCGGCCACGGCTGGCAGCGTGGCAGTCGTAACGCGCCGACCGTCCTCAATGCCGTCTTCAACACGGCGCAGTTCTGGGACGGCCGCGCCAAGGATCTGGAGGAGCAGGCCGGTGGTCCCTTGGTGAACCCGGTCGAAATGGCGTCAGCGCCGGAGCACGTCGTCGAGCAACTCGCCGGCATTCCGGGGTATGTGGCCGCGTTCAAGACCGCGTTCCCGGGAGACGCGAAGCCTTTGACGCAAGCAAACGTGGAGAAGGCGATTGCCGTCTTCGAGGCGAGCTTGATCACGCCAAATGCGCCGTTCGACAGATACCTGAAAGGTGATGCGTCTGCGCTGTCCGGTATACAGAAGCAGGGCCTGCAGCTGTTCATGGACAGGGGCTGCGCCACGTGTCACAACGGCATCAACGTCGGCGGAGGGATGTACAGGCCGTTCGGCGTCATCGAAAACCCTGGCGCCGAGCTGCTGCCGCCGAACGACAAGGGCCGTTTCACGGTGACGAAGAGCGTGAGCGACGAGTATGTGTTCAAAGTGCCCACGCTGCGCAACATCGCGCTGACCGCGCCGTACTTCCATACCGGGCGGTCCTGGGACCTGCGCCAGGCTGTGGCGGTCATGGGGGTGACCCAGCTGGGCGCGCACCTCACGCCGGTTGAATCGGAGAGCGTGGCCGTCTTCCTCGAGAGCCTCACGGGAGAGCAGCCGAAGATCGTGCACCCGATACTGCCGCCGAGCGTCGCGGCGACGGCCAGGCCGCAGCGCTAAGCCGGCTGGCGCGTCGCGGCTCCTCCGACGAGCAGCCATGCTGGTCGGTGCGGCGAGGGTCACCATCTGGGGAATGCAGCATCCGTCGCGATGACACGACAGACTGATAACTACTTCGGGGTCAGCCGCGCTCGGATGACATCACCCACGAGAATGGCCGCAGGGTATAACACTTCCTCCTCCGACCGTGCGTGCAACCCCAGGTCCTCGGCGAATTGCTCGTATGCGGAAGCCTTCTCCTTTTGAGCCACGACTCGGAGCTTCTCGGTCGCGGCACGAATCTTTGTGTGTTCCTGGAGCATGCGGGGCAGCTCCTTCCGCAGCGCGTCACTCATGGCGAGCGCTTCCTCCATGCCAGCCGGCTTCTCGCCCGCGGCCAGAGCGGCGAGAAGACCGAGCGGAGGCAACGCAATCTCGTTTTCTCGCGTGAAGTGAGGACCAAGCACCGCTGCCAGCTCCCTCGCGGCGGCGCCGACCGGGCCCGGATCCTGTGTCGCCTTCGCAAGCGCGTCGTGTATCGCTTTGTGTTCAGTCTGCAGCGACTGCGGGATTGTGATCATTGTCTTCTGAGCTCCGGTCCGACCAGTCTGACCAGGCGCGCTCAGAGCGTCCGGGAATTCCGTGGCAGCCATCGCGAGGACCCCGACGGCCGCGATGAAAACGACTGTGTGTCGCATAACACCTCCCCCTGGGTTCGCCTACAGCAGTCTCCAGACTGGTGGAAACGTCGCCAGAATGCCCAATCTAATCAAAATCTATGCGACCGGGTAGATCCGGCGTGGCGCAATCTCGCGACCCTTCCAGCGATGATGGACCACAGCCCACCCGACCAGCCACGCAAGGTTGGCTTGGTCCGACAGTAGCAGGCTTCTTGTCGCCGTGGCGAAGGAGTGTTTCCATAGCAGTAATGTGCCTGAGCGGTAGACAAAGTCAGCGAGAAGCGTTTGGGTCAAGCATGTTCCAAGATCCCACGGTGGCGCTGCGTGACACGCAGAGATCCCAAAAACACACGATGAGAAGACTTCTCCCTCCCTCTGCAATCCTGTTGTTGCTCACAGCGGCCTATGCGCACACGTTGCAGGGCCAGATCCGATCCGTGCGCCGGATTGCCCCTGGCGTTTTCACCCGGTTTGGTGACCGCGACGCGCGGCAGCCGGCGAACACCAGCTGGATCGAGTTCCGGGATTTCGTTGTCGTGATCGAAGCGAACACGCCATGGGGCATCCGCGACATCCTGCCTGAGATCCGAAAGACGACGAGCAAGCCAATCCGCTACGTCTTCGACACGCACTATCACTGGGATCACACGCAGGGCAACAGCGTGATGGCGGATGAAGGCATCACCGTCGTGTGCTCGCAGGATTGCGCCCGCGAGCTGGCGGTCAAGGGCAAGACCGAATGGGATCAAATGAGCAAGCGCACCGACTACAGCCTGGCCTCCTACCGCCTGCAGCAGCCGTCAGTGGTCTTCGGCGATTTCATGGCGTTCGACGACGGTGAACGGCGGCTGGAGCTGCGGCGCGTCGGACCGGCACACACGATTGGTGATGCGGTCGCGTTCCTGCCGAAAGAGGGCATCCTGTTCACCGGTGATCTGTGCGTGAACTGGCGGTCGGGCAACAACGTGGGCGATCGCGATGCCGATCACCGGCACTGGGTGCAGGTGCTCAACGATCTCGCGCGCTGGGACGTGAAGACCGTCGTGCCCGGACACGGCGAGCTCGGAACGGTCGCCACACTGCGAGCACAAAGCGCGTTTCTCGACGATCTCTGGACACAGGTGGCGGGCGGCAAGAAGGCCGGCAAGAACCTCGAACAGCTGCTGAAGGACGTCAACCTTTCCAGCCACGGGGACTTCGCTGCAGACGAACAGCAGAATCAATCGGCGATTCGCGCCGTGTTCCGCAAGGCGCCCGAACCCCAGTGAAGGCACACGGCACTTCTGGTCCGCGCCGCATCGCACATCGCCTGTCATCATCCGTCGCTTGGACAAGGACTGGGAAGCGGATGTGCGTGCGTTCGACGAGGTGTATGAGCACATCCTCCACATGGCTGATGCGCTGTCGGATGGAATCGTCAAGCAGTTTCCCGGCAAGTTCGCGTAACGAGCCCGACCCGAGACGACCACGTCCTTGCGCCGGTCTCCGTCCCGACGTATCCTGCGATTCCAATGCAGAACCGACTCTGGATCAGCTGTGCCGTCGTTGGTCTGCTCAGCACCGCGCCGGTGACGAGCGGTCAGCAGGCACCTGTGGACCTGGTGGTCGTCAACGCGAAGGTGCTGACCGTCGACCCGAATAACACGCAGGCCGAAGCGGTGGCGATACGCGGGAATACCTTCGCCGCCATCGGCACGACCGCTGCTATCCGTAAGATGGCCGGTCCTGGGACGCGTGTCATCGATGCCGGCGGACGGACTGTCGTCCCCGGCTTCATCGAGTCGCACGTGCACGCCACCGGCGCGGCACGCGGCGAAGTGTCGCAGGTGTTCGTTCAGCTCCACTCGATTCAGGAGATCAAGGACTGGGTCCGCGCTCGGGCGAAAGAGGCGGGCCCCGGCGGCTGGGTGCGGCTGCCTCGCGTCGACGTGACGCGTATCAGGGAAGGCCGCCTGCCGAACAAGGGCGATCTTGACGAAGCGGCCCCGGCCAACCCCACCGTGTACACCTGGCAGTATGCGAACCGCAACATCCAGGTCCTGAACGACGCCGCGATCAAGGCCGCAAAGATCGGCAAGGCGACCGTCGCACCCAAGGGCTGCACGCTCCACTTCACGCCGAACGGCGAGTTCACCGGCAAGATGGAGAACTGCCAGGCGTTGCTGAAGATACCTGAGCGCGAGGTCACCAAATCTCAGTATCTGGACAGCCTGGCGGCTCTGATGAAGAAGTACAACGAAGTCGGCATCACAAGCATAGGCGAGCGCAGCAGCAACGCCGAGGGCTTCCGGGACTATCAGCAACTGAAGGCGCAGGAACGACTGCCGCTCCGCGTTCGCGTCACGATCCGCATCGGCACGGGCGATAACTCGGAGGCCGCCATCGAGCGCATCATCAATGGTCTTGCCGTGAAGTACGACGAGGGCGACGACTGGGTCCGCGTCGGACCGCTGAAGATAGGTATCGACGGGGGGGCGCTCTACGGCACGGCGGTGATGCGCGAGCCGTACCCAGCCTCGTCTCACGCGCTCTACGGCATCACCGATCCCAAGTACAGCGGCGAATTCGGCCGCGGCGCTGGCCTGTCGGCCGATGGCGTCAAGAACTACGTGCGCGTGGGCAACCGGCTGGGCTGGCAGCTGTCGTCGCACGTGACGGGCGATCGCGGCGTGGACATCGTGCTCGATGCGATCGAGGCAGCGAACAAAGAGAAGTCGATGCTCGACAAGCGCTACAACCTCATACACGCCTACTTTGCGTCGGCCGAGACCGCAAAGCGCGCCGTGAGCCTCGGCGCGGTGGTCGACACGCAGCCGATGTGGTTCTACAAGGACGGCGACGCGCTGCTGAAGGCACTCGGCCCCAAGTACATGAACACCTTCATCGGCGTGAAAACATGGAAGGACAACGGCGTGACGGTCGCCCTGAATGCGGACCACATGCAGGGCTTCGATCCGGTGGGCGCGCTGAACCCGTACCATCCGCTGTTGGCCATGCAGGCAACCATCACGCGCAAGACGCAGGGTGGCCAGGTCATCGGGCCCGCCGAGCGAATCTCCCGGCTGGATGCGCTACGGATGACGACCATCAACGCGGCGTTCATCGGCTTCGAGGAGAAGAAGAAGGGCTCGATCGAAGTGGGCAAGCTGGCCGACCTGGCTATTCTCACGGCGGACTTCCTGACCGTCCCCGAGGATCAGATTATGAACATCAAGTCGTACATGACGATCGTCGACGGCAAGGTCGTCCATGAGGCGCCGCCGGCGAAGTAGCGGGCGCGCCCTCCGCGGCGATGCCTTGAAACCACGAACTCCGAGTGAGCGGCTCCCGTGGGGTGCGGCGGGTACGCTCCTACCGGGCGAAGCAGTAGAACCTGCCGGCGCCTCCCCTGGGCGCGGTGTTCGAGCAGTTCTGGTTGGTGTGCGCCGAGTTCCAGGATGACAGCGCGCCTGCAGTGCTTTGATTGGGACCCATCCCGTCGGAGTGTCCGACTTGCGCGACGGCTGCCGTGGAGTCG
>JBAROV010000140.1:0-43178 GCA_049642465.1 Vicinamibacterales bacterium | reverse complement strand
GGGGTGGGAGTGGGGGTGGGGCCCCGCGAGCACTGAGAAAAGACAAGGGAAAAGGGAAAAGGGAAAAGGGAAAAGAGGAGGCTGAATGGCGGTCGCCGACAAAGTCAAAGGCATCATTGTGGAACAGCTGGGCGTGGACGAAGAAGAGGTCACTCCGGACGCGTCGTTCGTGGACGATCTCGGGGCGGACTCGCTCGACACCGTGGAGCTCGTCATGGCGTTCGAGGAGGAGTTCGGAATCGAGATCCCGGACGAGGACGCCGAGAAGATCACGCGCGTGAAAGAAGCCATCGAGTACATCGAATCCCACAGCAAGAAGAAATAGCCAACCTCGGAGGTTGAGTGACCAGGCGAGTCGTCGTGACCGGCGTCGGCCTCGTGTCGCCGCTCGGTATCGGCACAGAGGCAAACTGGGAAGCGCTGTGCGCAGGCCGCAGCGGCATTGGTCCCATTACCCACTTTGACGCGTCGCAGTTCTCGGCCCGTATTGCGGGCGAAGTCAAAGCCTTCGATCCTCTGCAGTTCATCGAGAGGAAAGACGTCAAGAAGATGGACGTCTTCATACAGCTCGCCATCGCGGCCTCGCAATTCGCGATGGACGATGCGCGGTTTGAGGTGAGTGGAGAGCTGGCCTCGCGGGTCGGGGTGTTCATCGCGTCGGGCATCGGCGGATTCAGCACGATCGAGCGCGAGCACAAGGCGCTGCTTGAAGGCGGCCCACGCCGCATTTCTCCTTTTTTCATACCCGCGGCCATCATCAATCTCGCGGCCGGCCAGGTGTCCATCCGCTTCGGTGCCAAGGGGCCCAATTCCGCGACCTGCACCGCCTGCTCGGCGTCGGCGCATGCCATTGGCGACGCCTTCGAAATCATCGCGCGCGATGATGCGGACGTGATGATCGCCGGCGGGTCCGAGGCCGCGATCACGCCGATGGGAGTTGGCGGGTTCGCCGCCATGCGTGCGTTGTCCACCCGCAACGACGATCCGGAGCGTGCCAGCCGTCCCTTCGACAAGGACCGCGACGGCTTCATCATGGGGGAAGGATCGGGTGTCGTCATTCTCGAGGAGCTCGAGTTCGCCAAACGCCGTGGCGCGCCGATCTATGCCGAGCTGGTCGGCTATGGAATGTCGGCGGACGCATTTCACATCACCGCGCCGTCTGAAGACGGCGACGGCGGGATGCGGGTGATGCAGGCGGCGCTCAAGCGGGCCCGTGTCGCGCCAACCGTGGTCGATTACGTCAACGCGCACGGGACGTCGACGCCGTTCAACGACAAGCTGGAAACGCTGGCGATCAAGCGCGTCTTCGGTGACCATGCGTCGAAGCTCGCCATTTCATCCACCAAGTCGATGACCGGACATCTTCTCGGGGCGGCCGGCGGTCTCGAGGCGGGCATTACGGCGCTTGCCGTGAAGCACCAGCTCGTACCGCCGACGATCAACTACGAAACACCCGATCCCGAATGCGACCTGGATTACGTTCCGAACAGGAAGCGGGCGATGCGGATCGATTACGCGCTCTCGAATTCGTTCGGATTCGGGGGAACGAATGGGGCGTTGTTGTTCAAGAGATATGAGGAGTAGTCGCTAGTCTCGAGTCTCTAGTCCGGAAAGACCAGAGACCAGAGACCAGAGACCAGAGACCAGAGACCAAAGACCAAAGCCAGAGACCGACGATGAAGATCGCCGTTTGTATCAAGCAGGTAGTCACGCGAGAGTGGCAATTGCGTGTCAACGAGACCCGGACCTGGATCCGCGACACCGAGGCCAGCTTCGAGCTCAACGAGCCCGATGCCTACGCGCTCGAGGAAGCGTTGCGTCTCAAGGAGAAGCACGGCGGCGAGGTCGTCGTCTGCTGCGCAGGGCCGGCGCGGGCAACGCAAGTCATTCGCGAGGCGCTGGCGCGCGGCGCGGACCGCGCCGTCCACGTCGAATCCGATACGCTGGCGACGGCGGATGCCGGCTCGGTGGCGCAGGCCCTGGCAGACGCGATCCGCGATGAGCGCTTCGATCTCGTGTTGACCGGACTTCAATCCGACGATCAAGGCTTTGGCCAGACCGGAGTGATCCTCGCCGAGCGGCTCGGCATGCCGCACGCGACCATCATCATGGAGGTTCAGGCGTCGGATGCTGGCCTGCGTGTGAAGCGCGAGCTCGAAGGCGGCTGGTTCCAGTGGGTCGCGCTGCCGATGCCGGCGCTCCTGACGATTCAGAGCGGCATCAACCAGCTCCGCTACGCGACCCTGAAAGGCATCATGGCCGCGAAGAAGAAGGAGATTCGGAAAGTGACGGTTGCCGCGCTGCCGGAGGCGGGGCAGAAGATCGTGGCGATGTATGTGCCCGAAAAAGGCAAGAAGACTCAAATCATCTCCGGATCGCCCGCCGATGCCGCTCGTCAGCTTGTTGACCGGTTGCGAGACGAAGCCAGGGTCATTTCGTGAGCGTGCTCGTCATTGCCGAACAGCGCGACGGCAAATTGAATCGCGCAACCTGGGAAGCGGTTGCGGCCGCCCAGCAAGTTCAGGGAGGAGTACTCATCGCGGTATTGGGTTCCGGCGTGGAGGCGTTGGCCACCGAGCTCGCCGCCGCGGCCACTTCGGGAGTCATTGTCGTTGACGATCCGCAGCTGGCCCACTACACCGCGGACGCCTACGTTCAGGCGCTCGAACACCTGATCAAGGCAGAAACGCCTTCGCACGCGTTCTTGCCGCACACCTACCAGACTCGGGACTTTGCGCCCGCGCTTGCCGCACGTCTCAGCCGTCCGCTTGTGAGCGATGTGGTGAGCATCAAGACGCAAGGGAGCGATCTGGTTTACGTCCGCCCTGTGTTTCAAGGCAAGCTGAACGCCGACGTCGTGGCGACAGGACCGGCGCCGCACCTGGCGACGTTTCAGATCGGCGCGTATCGGGCGGATGCCGTTCAGAGCGGCTCGCAACCGGCGCCGATCCGAAAGGCGTCGATGTCGATCGATGCTGCGGCCGTTCGACAGAAGCCAGAGGCGCCGTTCAAAGAGGCCCGCCAGGCCGTCGATTTGTCGCAGGCCGAGCGCATCGTGGCGGTGGGTCGCGGTATCAAGTCGCAGGAGAACCTCAAGATCGTCGAGCAGCTGGCGCAGGCGCTGGGCGCCGAGGTTGCCGCATCGCGGCCGATCTGCGACGCGGGATGGCTGCCCATGGATCGGCAGATCGGCAGTTCCGGTCAGACGGTCGCGCCGAAACTGTATCTCGCGCTGGGCATTTCCGGCGCCATTCAGCATCTGGTTGGCATGAAAGGCGCGCGCACCATCGTCGCCATCAACAAGGACTCTGACGCGCCAATTTTTGAAATTGCGGATTATGGGATCGTTGGGGATTTGTTTGAGATCGTGCCGGCATTGATCGCCGAGCTAAACAAGTGATCCGCCGCCACGGGGATTGCCTTCGGCATGCACGACGGCACGACGACACGAAGACCACGACGCTTTTTTGGGTGACTCAGGTTTGAAATCGCGGGCCCCGTCGCGGAGCGTGCCCCGGCCGTCGGCTCGTTGTCGTAGCTCGCAATGACGCGCGAAACGCTTGAAGTCGATGTTCTGATTGTCGGTGGCGGCCCAGCCGGAATGTCTGCGGCACTGCGATTGGCGCAGCTCCAGAAGGCGGCTGGTGGAGATCCGCTCGCCATTGCCGTGCTGGAAAAAGCTCGAGAGGTCGGCGGCCACATGCTCTCGGGGGCCGTTCTCGATCTGTCAGCTCTGCGAGATCTGGTTCCCGACTTCAGAGAACGCGGTGCGCCATTGGCCACAGATGTCCATGACGATCGCGTCTACTTCCTCACTCGCGGTGGCCAACTCGCTTTCCCGTTCACCCCTCCACCGCTCAGGAACCACGGTAATTCGATCATTTCGCTGAACCGATTCGTGAAATGGCTCGGGATGCTTGTCGAAGCTGAAGGCGTCGACGTCTTCACCGGCTTCCCTGCGTCCGAAGTGTTGTACGAGAACACGCGGGTGGTTGGCGTTCGGACGACGGACCGGGGAATTGGCCGTCACGGTGAAGTGAAGGCGAACTTCGAGCCCGGCGTGGACATTCGCGCGAAGGTGACCATCCTCTCAGACGGTGTTCGCGGCAATCTCACGAAGGCGCTCGTGCGCCGGCTCGCGCTGGACGAAGGTCGGCTGCCGCAGCTCTATGCGCTGGGGATCAAGGAACTGTGGGAGGTGCCGAAGGATCGGCTCGCGTCGGGCACTGTCATCCATACGATGGGGTACCCGCTCCGCATGGAGGAGTTCGGCGGCGGATTCATCTATGCGATGCCGGACGGGCAGGTATCGGTTGGGTTCGTCAGCGGGCTCGACTATCGCGATCCGATGTTCGATCCGCACGTCACGTTTCAGCACTTCAAGCGTCACCCGCTCGTCTCGGCGTTGCTGCAAGGCGGGCAGATGCTTCGATATGGCGCGAAGGCGCTTCCGGAAGGGGGCTGGCACACCCTGCCGCGGCTCTTTGCCGACGGTGCGCTCATCGCCGGCGATGCTGGCGGGTTCGTGAATTCGATGCGTTTGAAGGGGATTCATCTCGCGATGCGAACGGGCATGCTCGCGGCGGAAACCGCGTTTGAAGCGATCCGTGCGAATAACCTGTCCGCAGCCGCGCTCGCGTCGTATCAGACACGAATTGACGCGAGTGCGGTTCGTCGCGAGTTGTATCCGGTGCGCAACGTTCATCAGAGCTTTGGCTACGGACTGCTGACGGGCCTTGCCTACTCGGGGTTTTCATTGGTCTCCGGTGGCTGGTGGGTCCGCGATCCCATGCCGGCCCACGCCGGCTACGAACGGCTGCAAACCATTGCGGATTATTACCCCGATGGTCGTCCCGATCCCGATTCCACCGTGAATCCCGTGCGGATCGACCGGCAGCTCACGTTCGATCGCCTGACGAACGTGCATTATTCCGGCACACGCCATCCAGAGGATCAGCCGTCACACTTGATCGTGCACGACGCGGATATTTGCCGAACGCGGTGCCGCGAGGAATACGGGAACCCCTGCACCCGATTCTGCCCGGCGAACGTCTACGAAATGGTCGATGCGGGAGACGGCACGAAGCGGCTGCAAATCAATGCGTCCAACTGCGTGCATTGCAAGACGTGCGACATCATGGACCCGTATCAGATCATCGATTGGGTCCCGCCAGAGGGTGGCGGCGGACCCCAGTACGAGGGAATGTAGCAACATCGCGGATAGTGGTTCTCCGAAGGCAGCCCTGAGCCGCGGCGAGCGAGCGAAGCGAGACGAGCCGCAGCGAGTGGGGGTGGGGCCCCACGAGCATTAATTAAAGATGCACAAAACCGCCGGCTACGGCCAGCGTCCTCTCCTCACGCGAAGTCAGCTCCTGAAAGCTCGCCTCATTGCCGCCGCCGGTTATCCGCTCGTGGCCGCGCTCGGCCGTACCCTCACCTGGCGAGTTGAAGGAGCGCATTACTTTGACGACCTGATGCAGGCGGGACGGCCGCCGATCCTCGCGCTTTGGCACGGGCGGATTCTCCCGGCCACACTCTACTGGCGCGACCGTGACATCATCGCGCTGACGAGCGCCAATTTCGACGGTGAGTGGACCGCGCGCCTCATGGGCCGATTCGGCTATCAGGCAGCGCGCGGTTCGACGTCACGCGGCGGGAGCAAGGCACTCGTGCAGTTGCGCCGCGAGCTCGCCGACGGCCATCCGGTTGCATTTACCGTCGATGGCCCCCGCGGCCCGGCTCGCATCGTCCAGCCGGGCGCGGTGTGGCTGGCTGGCGCGACCGGGCACCCGATCCTTCCTTTTCATATAGAGTCCTCTCGGTACTGGACGTTGGGGAGCTGGGATGCCGCGCAGGTGCCAAAACCCTTCAGCACCGTCGGCGTATGCGTAGGACCATCAATCGACGTGTCCCCGGATGGAAGCGAAAATGGACGTGTGGAACAAGTCCAACGGCTCGAGCGGGCCCTCAGGGGCCTGGAGGACGATGCCGCTCGACTCGCGCGCGGGTCAGAGGGTTAATCTTCAGGCGCCACTTCTTCCACCACAAAGATCTCGTCCGTAGTAACACATGACGGACTTCGATGGCGTCTATCGAGCACACGTGAACGCGGTATTTCGATACGCGGTGCGAGTTGTCGGCCGCCGTGATGTGGCGGAGGAGCTGACAAACGATGCGTTTCTGGCCCTATTCAGGGCGTTTGACACGATTGATACCAGTCAGCTGCCAAGATGGTTGTTCACCGTCGTCCGCAACCGGGCGACCGATTACTGGCGGCGTGCGACGCTCGAGCAGCGATATCTCGTGGATCTGAAGGATGATCCGCCGGCGGAGCGTGTGAGCGGTGTGCTCGAGTGGCTCGACGCCACGCCAGCGTTGAAGCCCGTGCACCGGGCCTGCCTCATCCTGCGCTACGTTCATGGTCTGGAGCGCGCGGAAATTGCGTCGCGGCTTGGTTTGTCCGAGAACCAGGTCAAGGGATACCTTCAGTACGCGCGCCAATTGCTGCGCAAACAGTTGATCGATAGCGAATGACGAGACGCCGCCCATCTGATTTCGAGCCATGGGAAGATGCCGCATTTACGCTCTGTGGCGAAACGCGGTGCCCATCTCCCGATACCTTGCTGCCGGCACTCGAAGGCACCCTCGCAGAACCTGCCCTGACAGAGGTGCGTTCGCATGTCTCGACCTGCGCCGTCTGTCGCGAGCTGACGGCGGCGCTGGAATCGGCGGCGGCGGCGGGCCCTACGCTCGAAGAGCGAGCGCGTCTTGACGCAAATCGTCCGCAGCGAGCCGGGCGCCAGGTCACCTTCAACTGGTGGCCGGCCGCCGTCGCGGCATCCGCGGTCCTGGTGGCGAGTGCATTCTGGCTGTCGCAATTCACGGAATTTCGATCCATCACGCTGCCATCTACGACGAGGGTTGCGGTTCAACCGCAGGCTCCGCGAATGTTCGTCCTTCCCCTCGAGGCGCCGTTCGTGGATCTTCCAGAATCGCCGATTGTGCTTCGTGGAGGTGAGACGGATCCCTTTGTGACAGCGCTCATCCAAGCCGCGGTTCCTTTTCGCCAACGCGACTACGTTACCGCCGCCGGCCGGATGGCCGATCTTCGACGGCAGTACTCTGACCGCCCGCATCCGGCTTATTACCAAGGGGTCGCGTTACTCCTCAGTGGCAAACCGGCAGACGCCATCGAACCGCTTGAACTGGCGCGGCGCTTATCTGAGCGCGAGACCCCGCTCCATTCCGAAGCGTCGTGGTATCTTGCCGTCGCGTTCGAGCGCCTGGGCCGCCGCTCCGATTCTGCGGTGATTCTGACGGAGATGTGCGGCGCAGGCGGCTCGTTCAACGAGCGGGCGTGCCTCGCGCTGCGACAATTTCTGGCGCCGACCACCGGGAGGGTGCGGGATGCTGCATTTCCGATTGTCAGCAGGTTCCCTGCTGGTCCTCTGGTGCGTGATCCAAGGGACGCAAACGCACTTCCTGGCGTTCGATCCCACGCCTGACTTCCACGCTCAGAACCCAGACCAACTCGCAGACCTTCTTCAGAAGGGCAGACAAGCTGTCCTCACCGGCCGTCCCAATGACGCACTGAGCATCTTCAAGCAGGCCGTCTCGCTCGCGGAGCAGGGGCAGGACGAGCGCTCCCTTGCGCGCGCGCTCGAAGGCTACGGGTGGGGCGAGTGGGCAACCGGCCGGTACGCGGATTCACTGGCGACGCGGACCCGTGCGCTTGACCTCTGCACGAGATTGAACGACGCGGCAGGCGAGGTCGCCGTTCGGCGCGGATTGGGGGAGACATACAACAGCCTCGGTCGCTATGACGAGGCGCTCGAACAGTATCGGCTCGGCCTCGAAGCAGATGCGAGAGCACCAAACACTTTCGAGCACGGCCTGATTCTCGCCAACATGGGATCGACCTATCGAACCCTTGGGCGGCTGGACGAAGCCGGTCGCGTGCTCGAGGAAGCGCACGCCCTTCTCCGTCCAACGGGGAATCATCGTGCGATTGCCCAGGTGCTGACCTTCCTGGGGATTGTCAGTCGAGCCACGGGCGATTACGGCAAGGCGCTCGAGTACTACGCGGAGGCCCTCACCGCACGTCGCGCGGCCGACGACCGGCGTGGTGAGTCGCAAGTGCTCGGGAATCTGGCCAACGTTCACCTCGATATTGGCGAATTCGAACGTGCAATCGACCTGAACGATCAATCGCTGCAGATTGCAGAGGAAATTGGATACCGCGCTCAGGTCGGTTTTGCGCATTCCAACAAAGGAGCAGCGCAGTCCCAGCTGGGCCTTGCGAAGGAGGCGCTCGAAAGCTACAACCGCGCGCTGGCCGTCTGGCGTGAAACGGGACGGCGCCCGCAGATGGGCTGGACGTTGCACAACGTCGGCGTTCTCCGCGTGTATCAGACCGGCGAGCTCGATCGCGCGCAGCTGGAGCTCGACGAGTCATTGCGGATTGCGCGTGAAACCCGCGATCCGGAACTGGAAGGTTACTCCCTTCGCGGCCTCGCGGGTCTGGACGTCGTTCGAAAACAGGTCGCGCGCGCACTCCCGCGATTCGACGCCGCGCTGTCGCTGGCACGCAGCTCCGGTCCCGAACTCGAGTATCTCGTGCTGATGGATCGGGCGGAGGCGTTTCGGCTTGTCGGTCGGCAGGAGGACGCGATTGCGGATTTGCGTGCCGCTGTCTCGATCATCAGCGATTTGCGGGCAAACGTGACGAGCGATCAATCGAAGATCGCATTCATGGATTCGGTGCAGGCCGCGTTTCATTCGCTTGCCGATCTTCTGTTCGACCTCGGGCGAACTGAGGAGTCGTTGGAGGTGGCCGAAGCCTCACGCGCGCGTGCCTTTGCAGACCTGCTGTTGCAGCGCGAGATCCATGGCCGTGCGCCGGTGCCCGCGTCGATTGCCGCGCTCCGGACGGCAGTAAACCAGGCGGCGGAGACCCGGAAGAAGCACACCCCGCAGGAGGATCCGGTGAAAGCCGCGCTCGAGCGCATTCGCTCCGAGCGGCCGCAGCTGGCGAGCGCCGTCACGGCAGAAAGCCCGCGGCTCGAGGAGATCCGGCGTGTGGCGGCCCGGCTCGACGCCACGGTTGTCGAGTATCTGGTCACCGAGCGACGAGCCACCGCGTGGATCGTGCAACCCTCGGGTGTCATTCACGCGACCATTCTGCCAGGGTCACCGCGCGAGATCGCGAAACTTGCGGACGTGCGCACGCAGATAGAAGGGACCTACCGTCTGGCGGATAGCGACGAAACACATCGCACGCTGAGAGCGCTCCATCGGTCGCTCATAGCACCGCTGTCGAAGTGGCTGCCCTCGTCTGCGGCCCGCCGGGTCATCATCGTTCCGCATGGGCCGCTCGCGCTCGTGCCGTTTGCGGCGCTCGAGGATGGGCGCGGCCGATCGCTCATCGAGCGTCACACGCTCTTGTACGTGCCTTCACTGTCGGTGGCTTCGATGCTCGCGCGATCCGGCAAGGGCAACGCCGGCACCGACGCGCTCATCGTGTCGGACCCGCCGCCGCCCGCAGCGTCGAAGCTGCCGCGCCTTCCGGCGTCGGCTGAAGAGAGCCGTCGGGTTGCGACGCACCTGAAGAATATGAACCCAACGATTCTTTCGGGCGCGGCGGCGAGCGAAGCCGCAGTCAAGAAGCGGAGCGCATCGGCACAGCTGCTCCACTTCGCGACACACGGCCTCGTCTCAGAGACAGCGCCGCTGACCTCATCGCTCGTGCTCGCGCCCGGCGAGGGCGACGATGGATTTCTGAGAGTGGATGAAATCTTGTGGCTCGATCTGAAGGCGGACCTCGTGGTGCTCAGTGGTTGTTCGACCGGAGCAGGGAAGTTGTCCGGCGACGGCATCCTGGGGCTGTCGCGAGCGTTTCTCTTCGCGGGCACGCCATCTCTCGTCGTCACTCAGTGGGACATCGCCGACGATCCGACGATGGTGTTGATGGACAGGTTTTACGCTGAATTGGCGAAGGGTCTCGACAAGGCACAGGCGCTTCGGCGCGCCCAGCTCGCCGCCCGCGCGCAGTTTCCGCATCCCGCGTACTGGGCGTCGTTCGTGTTGATCGGGGAGCCCTGACAACTCGCGACCTCATTTATCAGTGCTCGCGGGGCCCTCCGCCTCCGCGCGGAAATAGTCCATGCGCGCCGATCTCCCGATCTCGTTTCTTCCTTCCCGACTTCTCCATCCGTAAAGCAGTATGCGCGGGCTCTCTCCGCGAACTGACTTTGCGATTCCTCTCGACTTCACTGCGCACGGCGATGTTTCACCGGAGAGCCGAGTTTGCTCTGCAGACGACAAATGTCTGCCTCGCAGCAAACTTGTCACCGAGACGTGAGCAGACCTGTCACTCCGCGGATGGCAACTCGCTTGCTCAGCGCCCGTCATCCACCAGCCTGACAGGAGTTCGCTCGATGAGTAGGAATTGGTCCGTACCACTCGCCGCTCTCGTGTTCGCGCTGTTGCCACTGCGCGCCTCAGCGGCCGTTGCCACCGTCAGCATTGGGACGTTCGAGTGGAGTCAGTTCTTCTTCTCGGACGATTTCAGACTCGAAAACATCTCGTCTGCGGCCGGACTCTCAGCGGACTTTACCGATGTGTCGTTGATCGTCACGACAGACTACGACGGCGACGGCATTCCGGACGTGGCCGCGGTTGACGCGTTTCCGCCAGGAGGATTCTCGACCACGCTGGCGCCGACCGTGCCCGACAATTCCTTTCTGTCGTCGCTCGACAGCCCTGTCTTGTCTGCACTCCTGTCGTTTCGCTTTGCACCAGTGGGCCTGCCCGAGCTCGTGTTCTCGCAGACCTTCGCGACTCCAGATGTCATCTTCATCGATTACTCCTACGAAGTTCCGGAACCCGAGCCATCGCCAGTCCCCGAGCCAGCATCCTTGATCTTGCTGAGCGTGGGGCTGGGTGCGGCTCTCCTCGCGAAACGGAAATGAGCCTCGCTCCGCGGGCTCGTTCGTTGCTCACGGCGTTTGTCGCTGCGGCGACGCTTGCCGTGGGAACAGCGATCCTCGGGGCAGGCAATCTTGCCTCTGTTAGTCCCACCGGCGCTTCGAGCGGCGTCCCGTTAGCGATCAACGGTACTGGGTTCAATACCACTGCCAGCCAGAATGAGGTGACGTTCACCCACGTCTCAGGAGTCACCGCCACCGCCGTGCCGAGCCGTGTCGTGACAGGCACGGGAGTTCTCCGGTTGACGGTCACAGTCCCGTCAGGGCTTCCGGTCGGTCGCGCTGATTTGCGCGTCCTGAATCGTGCGACCGGCGAAGTGAGCCAAGGGCTCTGGATTGAGGTACTGGACTTCAGCCTCACCGGGATCACCGCCGCTCCGCGTGGAGGTTCCTCTGTCGCGGTGGCTATACAGGGTTCGCCAAACAGCAAATTCGTCGCGGGCAGCACTCGGGCGGTCTTTGGTGCCGGGGTGACGGTTCATTCCACCACCGTCACGTCGGCGACCACGCTCGTCGCGAGCATCAGCGTCGCCGAAACCGCAACACTCGGCCCCCGATCCGTTGCCGTGACCTCTCCGAATCAACAAGCGATCGCGGAGAACGTGTTCACCATCACGCCGGCTGGTACTCCGACCAATAACAATCCAACGATCACATCAGTTCCGAACACGTCGGCCACTGAAGGGCAGCCGTACTCATACGATGTGAATGCGTCGGACCCGGATGCCGGGGATTCCCTGACCTATTCGATCACGACAGCACCTGGCGGAATGACCATCCATCCCTCGACGGGACTGATCGCCTGGACCCCAGTCGCGGCGCACCTTCCGTCTGCGCAGGTCGTCGTCCAGGTATCCGACGGAAAGGGTGGTTCGGCGACCCAGAGCTTCACTATCAACGTTGCGCCGGCGCCAAATCAGAATCCAAGCGTCACGTCCACGCCGCCGACATCGGCCACGGAAGGCCAGCCGTATACCTACGATGTTGGCGCGAGCGATCCCGATTCAGCGGACGTTCTCACCTTCAATCTGACAACGGCTCCAGGCGGGATGACGATCGATCCCGCGACCGGTCTGATCCAGTGGACTCCGGCCGCTTCCCACGTGCCGTCGGTGCAGGTCGTCGTGCAAGTACTCGATGGCAAGGGGGGATCAACGACGCAGAGCTTCACCATCGACGTGACCGCGGCACCGCCGCCGAACCAGCAGCCGTTCATCACGTCGACTCCCGTCAACTCAGCGACGGAGGGCCAGTCGTACACCTATGACGTCGACGCCAGCGATCCCGATGCGGGCGACACACTGAGTTACACACTGACGCAAGCGCCGGCGGGGATGACGGTCGATTCGGCGACGGGCGTGATCGCATGGCTGCCATCGCTGCTTTCCTCGAGCGTACCTGTAACTGTCGTTGTCAGCGACGGTCGTACCGGCACTGCCACACAGTCGTTCACCATTGCGGTTGCACCGGCGGCGCTGGGACGCGGGGTCATCGCTGGCTGGGTGTTCGATGATGCGACGGGGTCGCCGATCCAGAACGCAAGCGTGCAGCTGCTGGACGCGTCGGGTGGTGCAGCCGCTGTCTTGCCGGTCAACTCCGACAGTTTCGGCAGATTCCGGCTATCGGTTGCGGCGGGTCCGGCTCGCCTCCGCGTCAGCAAAGACGGATTCACGGCCGCTGACCTCACTGTCATCGTCATCGACGGCCGCCGCGTCGAGCCAGACGATGCGAGATTGACCGCGCTCAATACGGCGACGCCGATCGTTTCATCGGTTGCCGGCGGCAGCGTCGCTCACGGCGCCGCGCGTGTGGTGTTCGCTCCGGGTGGATTGACGGAAGATCGTCTCGTTCGACTGACGGAAATCGGTCTTCAAGGCGCGATTCGACGGCTGCCGCTTGGCTGGAATCCGCTGGCAATTGTGGAGGTCGCGGCCGGAAACCCGTTTGTGGCAAACGCGCGACTTGCCGCGCGTATGACGCCGCTTCCTCCAGTCAGCCGCGACGTGATCCTCGCAAAGTGGGACTACGACAGCGGAAGCTGGCTTGCGCTCGGTGCTGCGACGCGGTCGACTGATGGCACGAGTCTGGAGGGCGAGATTCCCGAGTCGGGCCAGTATGCGTTCACAATGGCGGACCTGGCGCCGAATGCGCCGGCAATTCCGGCATCGGGTTCGGCGCTGACAGGATTGAGTCCGCGCCCGCCGCCTGCCCTGACGCTAACACTCAATCCGGCGCCTCGCATCTTGTTTGCGCAATCCGGCGCACGGTCGGTCGTGGCTGCGACCGCGAATCCTGCCGAACCATTGCCGAGCGGCACGCCACTCGAAATCGATCTCACTGAAAGTTTCACGTTTGCGAGCGGCTCTGCGCTGCGGCCGATGCCTGGCCGGCGGCGCCTGGGTTTGTACGGTGTGACCGATGGGCCGTCGAACGCGCTTCGGGCTTCCTTTGGTGTCGCGCCTTCGCGACCCTTGACACCGTTCTCAGTGCGTGACGGTGCCATCGATCTCGCAGGCAAGTTGCCTGCGGAGCCGTTTGCGCCAAGAGGACGAGTGCTCGGCGGCCAGGGGGGTGAGTTCACGGCGCCAACGGGTGAGCGGGTGATCGTACCGCCGGGATCATCCGCTGAAGATCTACCCCTCGACGTGCGGCCGATCGCTCCTGCAGATTTTCCCCTCACGATACCCGGCGGGCTCACGCTGCTCCGCTCGTTCGTGCTCGATCTTCACGGCGCTCCGCTGACGCGCGACCTTCAGATTGTGCTGCCATCGACGGACCCTGTGCCCAGCGGCACAGCCGCAATGGTCGTGGAGCTCGTGGACGTCGGCGAGGCCACTCGTTTGGTCCTGGTCGCGATGGCGATCTCACAGACGGGGGGATTAATCAGCACGGTCGATCCGCTGGGAGACGGCAGCGTGCATCTCCCTGGCATCCGCAGCGAAGGTCGATACGCGGTGCTGCAGGCAACGGGCAACTTCGGCTATGTCACGGGCGAAGTCACTGCCACCGGCGGGGCACCGCTCGGTGGTGCGTTGGTCGAAGGCGTCAACGTTCCTGTCGCCGCGATGAGCGATGCAACGGGGCGGTACACGCTGCTGCTGCCGGCGGGTCCGATCGACGTCCGCGTGACCAATCCGGCGAATGGCGACGGCACCCTAATCAACACGCAGGTCGCCGGTAACTTCGCGGTGACGAACCGTCCCGCATCGCTTGGCGCTTCGCCGCCAGTGATCGTCGCGGTGACGCCGGGGAATGGCGCGACGAAGGTTCCGCTTGGCAGCAGCGTGGCGGTGACGTTCTCGGAGCCGATTGATCCCGCGAGCGTGACGTCTGGAGCGCTGACGGTTGCCAGCAGTGCAGGCCCGGTCGCCGGCACGCTCGCGCTTGCGCCGGGGAACATCGCGCTGACGTTCAGGCCTGCTGCACTCTTAGTGTCCCAGACGCTCTATACATTGTCGGTTGCCGCGACGATCCGAGACACCGCCGGCCACGCGCTCGCGGCCCCATTCGTCAGTCAATTCACGAGTGTCGACGTCACGCCGCCTGCGCCGCCGCCTGCAGGAACAGTCGTCGCGTCGATTCCAGACACGACCGGCACCACGACCATTACGGGATCGCAAGGCACCGCGGATCCCGGCGGTGTCGTCGTGGTTCGCAATCTGCGCAACAACGCGCTGACGACGCTGACGCCGAATACGGATGGCAGCTTCAGCGGCGTCGTCTCTGCGCTGCGCAGCGATCGTTTGGAGATGACGATTCGTGATGCGGCGGGGAACGAGACGACAGTTCCAGTTGCGGCGTTCAGGGATGCGAACGGTGCGGTGGTCGTGGGCGCGGCAGGCGGGCGAGTCGAGGGCCCGGGCGGTGTTTTCGTAGAGATTCCAGTCGGTGCAGTGCCGGATGGCACGGTCGTCCGCGTATCTCCGCTTATCGCATCGGATTTCGCCATTGCTCCTCTGGCCGAGTTCCCCTTCGTGGCTGGGGTGAATCTGGATCTTGGCGGTGTCGTGCCTCGTGAGCCGCTGGACATCGGAGTCTTGGCGCCGCCGGACGCGACGCCTGACGACCAGGTGATCGTCGGCCGCCTTGGGAGCCTTGCGGGTCGCGCGGTGTGGTCAGTGTTCGACCGTGCGCCGCTCGTCGACGGACGATATCAAACGGCATCGCCCCCCTTCATGGGCGTGATCGCGCAGGGGAGCTACGGGTTCCTGCGCATTGTCAACAACTGTATGAGCTGGGTCACTGTCGACTACCAGTTCCAGGCAGCCTACGCAGTCACGATCGTTGGCATTCCGTTCGTCAACTTCACCACCGACGCCACCACAGCGACGCTCCCAGCGGTTTGCAACTCGACCCTTGACCTCGTCGTCGTGACGCTGGACACCGAAGATGTCATTCAGTCGGTGACATTTCGAGCGCCTGCTGTCCGCGATGAGATCGGACAAATCCCGAATGTCCTGAGCGACGACGAAATTCCGCCCGTCACGGTTGGCAGCAATCTGCCGACTGGAGGGCAGGTTGATCAATTCGAACTGAAATTCTCTGAGGCGATGAACGCCGATTCGGTTCGAAACGGCTTGCTGGTCACCGACGCGTCGGGCGCTCCAGTGGACGGTGTGGTCGAGTTTTTTGATGGCGCTCGGCGAATGGTCTTTCGACCTGCGGTTCCTTTCCGTCCCGGTGAGCGCTATACCGCATCGCTCCTCGGCGCGACCGATCTCGCTGGGAACGTCTACGTTGGCGATCCGGTGGCTTTCACGCCCTTCGAGCCTGAGTCGCTGGTGAGGCTCGGCGACGTACCCGAAATCTCGGACCTACTGAAGGTGTGCTCGAACCCCAGTTCGTGTAGCGCCGCCGGGATCGATGTCGCGTTTGCCGGGGACACGCTCTTCATTGCAAATGGCTTGCGATCCGCCGATTCCGATTACGAATTTGCGCCGCCAAGCCGTCTCGTCGTTGTCGACGTCGGCGATCCGCGGAACCCGCGGCTGATTGGATTCCACTCCACCGCGACCAACCCGCGCGCTCTTGCGGTTGTTCGAAAAGCGACCTTCCCGGCGGGAGAAGGAGTCTTCGCCGGCGATCTGCTCCTCGTCGCTGGCGGCGGTCGCGTACCTGGCGGCGAATTGGCGAGCAAGCTCGAGATCTACGACGTCAGCGCATGCACCGCGCGTCCACTTCCCGAGCCAATCGTCAACTGTCTGGGCACGACGGTACAGCCTCGGGGATCACGGCTCCTGTCTACTCCAATCGGCGCGGTTCCAGCGCAAGGCGTCCCTCCGGCGTCCGGTGTGCCCCTTCAAATCGCGGCACTGCACTCAAAGAGGACACTGCCGGCTGGCGACACGGTAATCGCGTACGTGCTCACAACGCCGCTGGGGCTCATGGCCGTCGATGTGGTCCGCGCGTTCGGCAACAGCGCGGATGCAGACGGAGACAAGGGCCCGCACGCGTTCATCAGCGGTGATTTCCTCGACGTGGGCGTTGTGAAGGACGCGGTCATCGCGCTGGAGACTCCTGGCCCAGGCGGCATCTCGGCGTTGCAGGTATTTACGCCCGAGCTGGTAGCGAGACAGGAAATCGTCCTGGCGGACCCGGCAACGCGTCTGACGCTCGTATCGAATCTCGTCGTGGACGTCGATCGGGATGGAAATCTGGGTCTCCGCGAGAACGACGATGAGGATATCGGCCGTGTGATCGAAGCGAAAGACGAGCTCTTCGATCTCGCGTTCGTGACGAGTGCGCTGCCGTCGGAGGACTGCGCAGGCGGCGTAGTCTGCGGGGCGTTGACCGTAGTCGATCTGAGCTCGCTGACCGACCTGTTTCACGCCGGTCCCGCGCACGTCATCGGACGCGTTCCCCTTCCAGGCGAAGCGTTCAGTCTCGACGTCGACGCCGGAAGGTTGATGGCATATGTGGAGATCCGCCGCCACGGTCTCGCCCTGATCGACTTGAGCTTCCTCAACGACGCACTGTCCGAAGTCCCCGGAGCGACGCCGAGGAATTTCACCGATCTCATCGATCTTGATGGTAACGGCGGTGACGATCGGGTGCTGCGCATTTTCCCCAAGCGGGACATTTTTCTCACGAGACTCAAGGTCGATTTCACGACAGGTATCGCGTACACGAGCGGCAGCACGACGGGCCCCGAGTTGATCCAGGTCTGCAACGTCTGCAACGAACTGGCGCTGGATTTTCGTGAGCATCCTTCCGCGGCGCAAACGCGCAGCTTGCGCGACGAGCGCGACGCGCTCGCGTCCATTGTTGTTGAAGCAAGACAGCGGCTGGGGAACCTCATGCCCTGGCTGCGTGCTCCAGGTGCCCTGTATTTTCTCGAGCAGGGAAGCGGCGCCTGTCTCTGGGCAACGCCAAATCCGACTGACAACGACCTCGCCGCATCCTGCGGCAGGACCGGATTCGAACTGGGCACGAGCGACCACGACATCGAGGTCATGGTGCCGGCCGACGATGTCGAGGTTGCGCAGATCCTCCTCGATCACTATGTGGAGGAGATTCTGCGCGGTAATCCGCCGGCTGTCGCCGACTTGAACATGTATGCGATCCCTAGTGAAGCCTTCGAGGCTGCGGTCCTGCCCGTCGGGATGCCCATTTCTCCGGCTGGTGCGGATCCGACGGGCGATCTCGGCATGGCTCGTCAACAGCTCTTGTTGCTCTGGCTGCTGACCGGCGAGTACATCGACGTCGTGCCGGTCGGTCCAATCCAGCTCGATGCGCTCGTGACGCGACTGAGTACGCCGACAATTCCCGGTCAGTTCACTGGCATTCCCAATTTTGAGGGCTACGAACGCGCGCTGCTCGAGAAGTTCAACCTCTACAAGTCTGGCGTCATGCTGCGCATCAAGGGTGCCTGCGAAAACGACGGACGATCGGTCACGATTTCGCGCGGATCGGCCACGACGATCGATATCACCGATCCAGGCCGGAATTTCGACGGCCCCAACCTGGCGAGTCAGAACTGCCAACAGGAAGTGCATGCGGTGGCGAAGGCAGCCGTCAGGGCCGCCATGGGCCGATTGGTTGCTACGACCACCACAAACCAGCTGCTATTGAGCGCCACCCACGGCACGCGACAGAGTCTCCGCTCGCCGACGGGCTGTTTGACCGGCGTTGAGAACCCTGTCGAACCTCCGCTTGACCTTTCGAGCTATTTCCCCAAGCCGTGCGGCAGCTTCGAGGAGTTCATTGCGTCCACCGCCGTGCGGAGTGCGGATCTCGGAGTGTTCGCGCCGAACGAAATCAGACAGATCGTCCGATTCGCATGCCTCAAGGTTGGCGGCGCGCAATGCCGTGACAAGAACAACGAGCCGGTCAGGGCGCCCGGCGTGCCAATTCTTGAGACCGACGCAGACGTCAACGCCTTCATCGTCGAGGCGCTTCGCTTCATCGAACGCGCTCTGGAACTGACCTCGCTTCAATATCCGCGAGGAGACAACTCCGGCTTGTCGATCGCCGCAGATTCTCTGTTGATTGGAGAGATCCCTGGTGGACTCCCAGACTTCCTCCGGGTCCAGAACACCTGTCGCAATGTTGGCGTGACCATCGAGCAGGCTACGACGCCGCGAGCAGTCGTCCGGCACTGCAATGAGCGGATCGTGCTTGCCCGCATCGACGCTGCTCAGAAGGAAGTCAGGAAGCCCCTGGCGGTACGGGCGCTGAATCTGGGCGCGAACACCATCAACGGTCTCACGGTGACGCTGTATGACGGCGACGGAGTCAATCAACAGGACTACGACGTCCTGCACGTTCATCCGCTGAGCCTGCTGAGCGGCGAGATACGCGTGCTCGATGTCGAGTTGGATGTGGAAGCAGCGCGAAACCGCGCGATTTTCGACGAGCCGTTCAACATGGAGGCGCTCTCCGCGCGAGCGCCATTTGCGCGGGTATTCATGCTCGATTCGCCGAATCGAGTTCCCGAGGCCAACCGGCTCGACAATGTCGCAGGCTTCTTCTACTACAAGCTCGATCTCGACAATCCGTCGGTTCCCGCAACTCCCGAATCGCCGGTGCCGCCAGATGACGTCAGTCCCGATCCGAACTGTATCCCGCAGCCACGATTCGAGCTGGACATGGCGTTCCACACGCCGGGCGGTCCAGGCTCGGGTGCTCCGGAGGCCACGGTCAGCGTGTATCAGACGGTGACCATCCGCTACCGCGTGCGGAACACCGGTCAGCTGCCGTTGCGGGATGTGGACGTGGTACGCGCCGGCCGCACGGTACTGCACGCCGCCACAATCGCGCCCGGCGGCAGTTTCACGATCACGGAGCGGTTTACGCCGACGCAGGCCGGCCTGCAGAATCTGTTCGCTGCCGCCACTGCCAAAGACGAGGGCGGCAATCTCATCGGCCCGGAAATCGGCTCCGCGCTGCTGAACGTCACCGCGGATCACCAGCACTTCACGATCGAATTGTTCGACGCGTCGCCGCTCAACGATCTTCAGCACCCGTTCAGCCGGTGGCACGTCAATCGGGACGAGGGGCGCGACGTCCCGGTTCTCGGCGCCACGACGGATGGCGACGAAAGCGGCGGCGGGCGGCTGCGCATCTTCGTTCAGGGATTACAACCGCGCACCCAAGCGTTGGTCTCGATTGTCGATGGAGAGCTGACCGGTGTCACCGACGGCATCGGGCGGCTCGTGAACGGCGCCGGCGAACCGATTACCACAATTGACGTTGGCGACGGCGGAGAGGCGACGCTGTTTTACGTCCCACCCTCTGTATTCGTCCGCGACGCCCACAACGCTGCGGATCACGGCTGGCCGGCCACCTTCGTCAAGGAGGAGCGGACGGTCAAGTTCACCATCCAGCAGGTGGGTTTCGGACAATCGACGCGCCGGATCTCCCTCCGGCGGCCGCCAGTCTTCTTGATTCATGGGCTGTTCTCGACCACCGAGAGCTGGAACTACTTCCAACCACTGGTGCCGGCTGACGCTGGTGCGGCAGATCAATTCAAAGGTTTCGACGGCCGGTTCGACGTCTTCAAGATCGGCATGCCGTACGCGTCGGCGCGCTTCAGCGAAGGGACGGAGTCCATCAAGGCGCAAATCAGAGGGGCCATTGCAGAGTACCTGCCGCAGTACGCGGTCGGGAAGATCGACATCGTCGGGCACAGCATGGGCGGTGTTCTCGCGCGCAAGCTGACGAACGACGATCCGGCGGTTCAGAAAGCGGTGAGAAAGATCATCGCGATGAACTCGCCGTTCGGTGGATCTCAGCTCGCGGACAAGATCGTCGAACAGCGCGACAGACTACCAATCGCAGCGAGTCCAACGGACGTGGCGTCGGTGCTCAAGATCATTGGCGACAATCCGGAGCGAGTCCTCAGCCCTGAAGCCAAACCACAGGCGCTCGCTGACATGTGCGCGCTCACCATCCAGGGCATGGACCTCACCCTGAGATTCAACCTGACAGGCGCGGTGGACGATCTCCAGACAACCAGCGCCGAAATCGCCGCCCTTCGTGCGGGCGGTGTCCGAGTGCCGAGTCATCACATTGTCGGGACGACGACCGAACAGACCGAACTGGGCATTGATTTCAGCCCGGTTGGCGGGGCCCTGTTCCTGTCTCCGACCGAAGCGATGTGGAGCGCGCTTGGCCTCCTGTGTAACTGGACCCCGGACGCGAGCACCGCGCACACAACCACGCTCCTCAAGGTGTCAAAGGAAGCGCTCACGGCCGTCATTGGTATCGCAAAGATGTCGAAGCTGCGAGGCACCGCTCGGACAAAAGCATGGATGAGCGCCTGGGAAGACGCCAACAAGATGGCGGTCAAAGAATTACTGATCGGGGGCGATCCGACGCCGGTGTTCCCATTGGAGAACGACAGGGTCGTCTCAGAGGCGAGTCAGCGCGAAGGCCTTCCTGCGGATACGCTCGCGATGACCGTCGTTGCGGGACACACCGACCATGCTGTGGTCCGGAACACGCCCGAACTGACGGTGGAGTCGTGTCGGACACTCGACCCCCTTGAAGGGCCTCGCATCCAGTCGGACTCCCGAGATCGCAACCACGACCTGACGCCGGATGTCACGTGCCGCGTCATTCAACTGCTCGAAGCGGACCCTGCAGGCAATTTGTTTTTCAGGAATTGAACCAGCATGACAACCAGGATCTTCTGCGGTCTGTTGCTGCTCGCCGGATTGCCTGGCCGCGTGTTCGCCGTGCAGGTCCTGTCGCCCCTTGAAGGCGCCATCGTTCGATCCGGCCAGATGGTGACCGTCAGAGTCGGGCCGTCACCTGGCGAAGTGATCTCCAGCGTTCGTATCGCAACGAGTGAAGGCAATACCGAGGGATTGCCGGTAGCGGGAGGCTCTGGGGCGTACGAAGGTCAGGTGCGACTTCCGATGCGAGCGGTTGGACCGGAGCTGATCGTCGCAGCCGCGATCCTGGTTGACGGTCGTCTCGTGTCGACGCACGTCCAGGTTGAAGCCGATCCCGGACCCCTGCAACGGCTCGTGATCCAGCCGCCTCCGGCACTCAGCTTCACCGGACAGGTCGTTCAGCTGGAAGTCATGGGCATCTTTGCGGACGGTGTGTCCCGGGATCTCACCGGCCCGGAGACAGGCACGCTGTACGAGACCAGCAATGCCGCGGTGCTCGGTGTGGATCCTTCGGGTCTTCTCCAGGCGCGGAGTAATGGGACAGCCAGCGTTCGGGTTCGATGTCGAGGAATGGCGGCGACCGCGACGGTGCCGGTCACTGTCCCGTCCACGGCTGACAATCGGATTCCCGTTGCTGAACCGGGCCCGGACCGGATCGTCGCTCCGCTGACGGTCGTGGCCTTGTCGGCCGCAGGCAGCAGCGATGCGGATGGCGATCCGCTCACCTACATCTGGGAGCAGCGTACCGGCCCATGGATCTCGCTGCGCTCGGCCGGCCAAGCGAACGCGTCGTTCCTGTCGCCCGCGATCACGGTTGAAACGGTCATGGAATTCTCGCTGACCGTCAGGGACAGCCGTGGCGCCGCGAGTTTCCCGAAAACAGTCCGGATCACCGTCAGGCCATGAGCAGCATCGGTCGAGGGAACCGCTCGCGCTCCGGGGGATTACTTGCCCTCGTCGTCGTGCTGTGCCTCGTCCAGGGACTGACCATTCAGGCGCAGGAGCCGACAGATCCGATCCTCGCCCGCTCGAAAATCATCATCACCGGCGGCGGCATCGCGATCAGCCCCGCGCACCAGGTCGTACCGCGCAACATTGCAACGATCGTCGAGACCGTATTCGGTGTACCGGGTGAGAACGGAAACGGCCCAGAAGCAAACGACGATCTTCGCGCAGCGTTTCCAGCCGACGCGATCCTGGTTGCCGAACTCGTCGGCCCATCGCTTGGCCAAGCCGTGACGCTGACGACGCGCGCCGGTGAGCCGTTCAAGGTCCAGCCGCTTGCGATCGCCGGATTGCACTACCTGCGCGGGATCCGCCTCGTCAGCGGCGGCGCGACGCTCCTCGCCGCGAATCCCGACACCGTCACACTCGAAGTAATCGATCAAGTACTGGTCTCACAGGTGACGTCCCGCCCGCTCTCGGCGGACGAAATCCGCGATCGCGGGATCGTGATCGATCAGACGAACTACCAGGTCATCAACTTCAGCGCGGCCTTCGGGTTTCAAAGCAAAGCCATCAACATCAGCTTCCCGATGATCGTGCCGACGCGGGCCGGCGTCTCGCTGGCTCCGGCGGCGCCGCCGCTCGAACTTCCCGCGCTTCAGCCGACCGTTACGCCAGCGCCATCGATCGAGATCCCGAAGCTCATCGAGGCGTTTCAAACGGCCAATGTGAGCGTCGGTGGATTGTTTCTGAAGGTCGAAGACGAAGACGTGGAGCGTGCCTTCAGCATTCCACCACTGTCCGGCGTGGTCGTGATCCCGGGCAATATCGCGTATCTGAACCAGTTCTTCAGCATCCTCACGCTCGTCAGCAATTCGGCACCGGGACATTCAAATCTCACGGCGCACGACGTCAAAGCGGAAATCATCCTTCCCTCCGGCACTGACACCGTGGCGGGGAGCGGCGACGATCCACTAAGGATGGCGAAGCTCGGCAGCCCACCTGCGGAGCAGCCGCGCGTGCTGCCCGTGACGCTGCCGGGAGTTGATGGAAAGCTCGGTACTGCGGACGACGTGCTGGTGATCCTGCCGCAGCAGAGCGGTAACAGCGAACACCTGGTGGAGGGGCTTCGGGAGGGGACCCACACGATCGAAATAAAGGTCAGCGCCATGCTCCACGGCCTACCAATCGGCCCGGTGGCGATCAGTGGTCGAGTGTTGGGCACGGTCGAGGTGAGAAACCCGACCTTCGCGCTGACCCTGTCGCATCCGGCCACCATTACCGCCGGCGAGGACTACGACTTACACGTCACATTGACGAACACGTCACGTTCGCCAGCAAACCTCGCGTCGGTCAACCTCCTGCCGCGCAGCATCAGCGGTGCCACGCTCCTGTCGAATCAGTCGGTCCAGATCGAATCGATTGCCGCCGGCGATTCGCAGACGGTCACATTCCGTTTGCGCGCACAAACGACGGGGACTGTGACGGCAACATCGTTCACATCCGAAGGCATTCCCGGCAGGTTCGAACTGACGACGGCGGTCGGTGCGCTGGGGATCCCGATGTCGCCGAACACGCTCGTGTTGCCGACGGCCGCGAATTCGTTGCCGGCGGCGCTGCGAAACGCCGGCGTGGGCTTCCTGGGCCAGGCGTTCGCGCTGGCGACCTCACCTGTGACCCCCGAAGGCCTGCTGCCAATCGGTCAACAAATCGTCTACGACCGCGGGACCACGCTCGCCCAGGCGGGACAGCGCGCAAGTCTACAGGAGCCGCTGTCCGCCATCGCGCGCGATCTGCTGCTCGACTGGTCGGGCAGCGAATTCGCGCGCCTGCCGGAGCGCTACGGGACCGGTCAGGCGACCGCACTCGCGCGGGCGCAGCAGGATTTCCGCGGCATGGACGAGTTGTTCCGCCGCTCGCGGCGTGGCCGTGAGGTGCTGGACGCGATCGGCAGCATGTTCGGCGAGGCCGTGAGTGCATCGGGCCTGACGGCATTTGTCGACGCCTGGTCGGAGGCTGCGGCTTCGCGCGCACCACACGTTGCCGTGTTCGCGGCGCCCCTTTCGCCGGGATTACCCCTGGCGGTCGAGATTATCGATCCGTCGGCTCGACATCTGGGCCTGAGTGCAGTCGGCGGGGCGATTGCGAGCGACGTTCCATTTGGCTCGTTTGTTCCGCTGACCGCAAGCGGCGATGCGGTTGGACAGTTGGCCGTGATCACCACGCCGGAATCGGGCCAACACGAGGCAGCCGTCCGCGCGGGGACCGCCGGAACATTCAACTTCAATCTCGTTGTGCCAGACGGAAGCGGTCTGCGGAGGCTCTCGTACTCGAACGTCACGGTCGGTGCCGGTGTGCGCGCGCGCGTGCGTTTTGTGATCGGCGGTGCAAACGCGTATGCGCTCGAAGTCGATGACGATGGCGATGGCAGCGCGGACCGCGCGATTGAGCCATCTGGTTCGACGGCGGTGGTGGATGCAGGCCCCAAGCTGCTCGGCGCTAGTCAGATCCTGACGGGTCAGAACGACGGCAGCGCGTACGGCCAGGTGGTCGCGCTCGTCTTCAGCGAGGAAGTCAGCCGCGCGAGCGCACAGGATGGTTTGAGCGGCGCCCAGCTCACGAACTATCACGTTGAAGGCAACGACGTAGTCGGCGCCGCCGTGCAACCGGGCGGTCGCGTGGTTCTGCTCTCATTGCGCGACGGGCTTGGCCCCCTGGTGGCGCGCCACGTGACCGTCACTGGAATCGAGGACCGCCTCGGCAATCCGATGAGTCCGTCCCCGGCCACGGCGCTGATCGAAACTGAGATTGGCCTCGACGGCGGCACGATTGCGGGGCGAGTCATCAGGGGCAGCGGGACGCCGGTGCCAAACGCCCGCATTCGACTGATTCACACCGTCAATCAGCAATCGGTGACGGTTTCAGTGAAAGACGCCGACGCGAATGGCGCGTACAGCTTTGATTTCGTCAGAACGCTTCCGACCACGCTGGAAGCCATCGATTCCGAAAACGGCGAACGCGGGGAGGTACATGCGGCCATTCGGCACGGTCAACGGCTCGACCTCGACGTTGTCCTGTTGGGAACCGGAACCGTCGCCGGCCGAGCGCTTTCACCGGCCGGTGCGCCCCTCGTCGGTGCGGTGGTACGCGTCAGCAGTCTCACACGCTTCGGCGAGATTCTGTCTGCCCTCACCGACGCGAGCGGCGCCTTTTCGATCGCCGGCGTGCCTGTCGGAAACATCACGATAGAAGCCGCGCACAGCGCGACGAATTCCCGAACGGTTCGGGCGTCGACGGTTCCGGTTGCGGGCGGTGTGGTCGTCGAGAACTTGACGTTGATTCCGTTGGTTGAAGCGGCAGTGCAAACGGGAAGCATCGCCGGTCAGGTGTTCAGAGCCGACGGCGTCACGCCAGCGGCCGGGATTCCAGTGTTTACGAGCCGCGGGGGGATTGCGACCACCGATGCCTCTGGTGCGTATCGGATTGACCTGCTGCCGACCGGCGAGATCACTATCCGCGCCATCGATCAGGCCCGAATTGAACAAGCGACCATCGTGACGACGGTGGTGGCAAATACCGTAATCACGGCGAACTTGCGGCTCTTTGGCGGCGTCGGGAAAGTACGCGGTGTAGTGCTCGATGCCGATGGGATCCCGGTCTCAGGAGCGCAGGTTGGTGGTGGCGCTACGCTGCAGACGACGAACGCGACGGGTGCGTTCGAATTACAGGACGTCCCGCTCGGACAGCGGCCGATTACGGCACTCCACGCGCCGACCCAGTCAACGGGATCGATCATCGCGTCGTTGACCGTCCCAAATGAAACGGTGAACGTGCAGATTGTCCTCGAAGCTCGCGGCACGATCACCGGCATCGTGACAGACGGGTCGGGCGCGCCGGTACCTGGACTCAAGGTGTTTCTCCTCGGCGGGCTCAATCTCGCGGGGCTGACAAACGCGCAGGGCGGCTACCGGTTCGAACACGTACCAGTGGGTTCGTACCAGGTCAGCGCCTTCACACCTGACTTTTCCGACGGCAACATCGTCACCACCCGACTGGCGTTTCGAGGCGAGGTCAGGGTCGCCAACGTCAAGTTCAGGGGCAAGGGCACCGTGACGGGGACGGTTTTGGCGGCGGACGGCGAGACGCCGCTCGGTGCCCGCGTCGGTCTTTCGGAGCTGCGCGTGAAGGTGGGCCAGCTCAGACCGCCAGAGAATTTCAACTGCTTCAGCAACATTCAAGTCGGCGACCAGACAATCGAACTCCCGCAGTGCCAGCCGGTCGGCATCGGGTTTGGCATGGAGCCGCTGACCCGCGTCATCGATAACGACGTGGCCAGCGGCAAGTTCACGTTCACCGATGTCTTGGTCGGAGGTGTCACGGTTGAAGCGGCCAACGCGCTTACCCCAATCGTAATGACCGCGCGCGGAGAGATCCCTGCGCATGGATCGACCGTCGACCTGACGCTCAAGCTGGCTCCGACGAGCGTCGTGGCCGGAGTTGTCCTGCTGCCAGACGGTCAGCCCGCCGGCGCGGACGTGGTCGTGACGCTGTCGGGTCGGAATGTCGTGACCGATGCGAACGGACGTTTCGTGCACTTCGAAGTGGCGCCTGGCTCGTTCACGCTGACCGCGTCCGACAATATTCGAACCGGCTTCGTCGGCACGACGAGCGGCACGGTGGCTCCGGGCGTGACCGCCGAGATTCCGATTCGCCTGCTGGGAAAGGGCAGCATCGCTGTCGAAGTGCGGGGCGTCAATGGTGTCGTGCCGAACGCGCAGGTCCGCGTGCGAGCGGGCGGTTTCCCGAACGAAGAGCGAGAAGGAATTACAGGGCCGACGGGACAGATTGTCTTTGCCGGCGGAGACTCGTTCTTTGAAGGACCGTTCAGCGTGACGGCGTTCGACCCGGCGTCGGCTGTAAGCGGCTTCACGAGCGGAACGATCGTGCGCGACGCGCAGGTCGAGATCACGGTGCAGCTCCCGAACGAAGCCGGTGTCGTCGAGGGTCGCTTCCTGAACACCGCCGGCACACAGCCGATTCCCAATGCGCAGATTCGGCTGTCTTCATCCGGCGGCGACGCGTTCGCCACAACACTCGCCGATGGCATTTTCCATTTCGACGGCGTCCGGCTTGGTGCCGTGACGATTGAAGGGTTCGACCCGGTGACCGCACGTCGAGGGCGAGCGACGGGCACGCTGAACGCCCACGGTCAGACCCTCTCGATAGACGTTCGTCAGATTGCGCAGGGGACGGTTCGCGGCTTCGTGCGCTTGTCTACCGATCAGTCGGCGGTGAGCGCCGCGGACGTGACCATTTCGGTCAACAGCGTATTCGGTGCGCAGTTCCGCACGACAACGAACGCTGACGGTTCGTTCTCCTTCCCTGGAGTTTCGGCCGGCACTTTCAGTCTCTCCGCGACAGGGTCGGGGTTGTCGGGAAGCGCGACCGGGCAGCTCGAGTTCGAAGCAGAAGTCGTGGCAGTGGACGTCGTCCTGCAAGTACCGGAACGCGGACGCGTCGAAGGTCACGTGACGACCGCTTCCGGGGAACCTGCGGTCGGCGCCCAGGTGTTGTTCGGCTCTCGCGTGACGACCGTCGACAACAGCGGCTTCTATTTCTTCGACGATGTGGGGATGGGAACGCTGACGGTGCGCGCGGTGGCGTCGCTCGGGCCTGATGGCGGCGTCGGCACTGGATCGCTCGTGTATTCGGGCGAAGTAGCGCTCGTCAATATCGCGTTTGTCGGAACCGGCGCCGTCTCCGGAATCGTGCGGAGCGGCGGAAGTCCGGTGCCGTTTGCCATCGTCACGCTGTCGACGCGCAACAAGTCGGGACGCAATTTCGGAGCTTCCACTCAGACCGACGCAAACGGCGCGTACTCGTTCCCGTCCGCTCCCGTTGGCGACGTCAGCGTTACGGCGGTCCAGACAGGAACCCAACTGGCCGGCACGGCGTCGGGGACACTTGCCGCACCCGGCGACACCATCGACTTACCGGTGGCTCTACAACCGTCAGCAGCTATTCGTGCCAGGGTTTTGCGCGAGAGCACCAATACGCCTGTTGGAGCCATGGCAGTTGAAGTCGTCGGAGCGTCGCGCCGGTTTGGCTCGACGAGTGGCGACGGCACCTTCAGGTTCACGAACCTCGCCTTGGGCACGTATCAGGTTCTCGTGACTGACCCGCTGGGAGAAGGGCTTGTTCGCGGAACCGTGACCCTGGACGAGGGCGGGGAGGAAATCGATCTGGGGGATCTCGTGCTCGACGAGTTCTACCCGGAGGTCCAGTCGGTTACCCCCGCCGACGGCACTGCCCGCGTGCCGGTGAACCAGTCCGTCGCCGTCCAGTTCTCCGAGCGAATCGATCCTTCGTCACTCAACGCGACGGCCATTGTGGTGTCGACGGCCGCGGGATCCGTCGCTGGATCCTGGAGCCTGTCGGCAGACGCACGAACAGCCACATTCACAGCCAGCGCTCCGTACGCCGATTTCACACAAGTGAACGTGAAAGTCACAACGGCGATCAAGGACCGCGTCGGCCGTGCGCTGAAGAATGTGCACGTTTCAGCGTTCCAGACAACGGATAGCCTGCCGCCGGCGGTCCTGTCGGCTTCACCGACGGCATCGGCAGTGGGAACGCAGCTGAACGCCGTCATCCGCATCAGCTATTCAGAGGCAATCAACCCGGCTGCGTTTACTGGGCCGGCAATTGTGCTCACGCTGAACGGTGCGGCCGTGGGCGGAACCATCACGCCAGTGCTGAACAACACCGCTCTCGTCTTTACGCCGTCGCAGGCGCTGCAGGCGAATGCCACGTACTCAGTCACTGTCCGGCCTGCCACCGACGTCTTCGGCAACATTCAGGCGCAGGGACTCGCCTATTCATTCAGCACGATCGATACGCTCGCACCGAGCATCGGGAGTCTGGTTGCTACGCCGACGTCTGCGTTCGAAGGATCGACCGTGAGCATCGTGGCGCAAATCGCCGGCGCATCGGACGTAGCCACCGTGGAATTCTTGTTGAACGGTTCGGTCGTAACGACGGATTCAACGGCGCCGTATCAAGCGTCGATTCCGGTGAGTCCCGCATTGCGGCCATCGTTCTCGGTTTCTGCCCGCGCGACGGACACATCGGGCAACATCGGCTCCCCGGCAACGGTGACAGTCGATGTCCAAACCGATACCGCGCCCGCTGTGACGATTCTGACGCCGTCGGACGGTGCGTCCGCCAATACCGGCAGCCTCGTCCAGCTGCGCGTCCGCGGTACGGACGACCTTGGCGTGAGTCGGATTGCGTACCAGACGTCCGGGTCGTTTACGACATCGGGCGCCTTCAACGTCAATCCTCCCGTCTCGTCTCAGGAAGTGACGTTTACGGTCTCTGTTCCGCCAAATGCGGCGCCAGGCCCGCTGTTGCTGCGAGCGGCGACTACGGACACCGCCGGTGCATCGAGTCCAACTGCATCGGTGTCGATCACGTTGAACGACGTCACCGTGCCGACTGTGCAGTTTGTCAGCCCGGCTCCAGGCACGGGCCTTGATGCCGGACAGAGCGCTACCGTCATCGTTTCTGCAGCGGACAACGGGGAACTCTCGTCCATCTCCGTTGAGACGACCGGGGCTGCCGTGTTCACGGCCACACGACCGGTTGCGCCTCCAGCCGCCAGCGCTCAAGTGTCATTCGACATTCCAATTCCAGCCTCAACGCCGGAAGGGCAGTCGTTGAACGTGACCGTGCGGGCACATGACGTCGCCGGAAATCAGTCCACGTTGACGTCGCGTACGTTCCCGGTGATTGTGCCCGACACGACGCCGCCACTGCTGACCGACCTGACGACCGTGAGCGGCTCGACTCGAGTACTACAGGGGGAGACCGCCTCACTGCGGGCGACGTTCAGTGACAACGTCGGCGTGACGGCACTCGTGGTCGAGACGCACGGCGCGACTGAAACGAGCGGCGTGGTCCCGATTTCGCCGCCGGTGCTGGCGGGAAATGGAACTGTGCTGATTCCGGTGCCTGCGTCGGTTGCCAATGGAGCGACGATTTCCGTTCACGTTCGCGCCAGAGATGCGGCCAGCAATCTCAGCGACGAGCGAATTGTCACGCTGACCGTCGGCGATACCGCGACGCCACTCGTGACTGTCTTGTCGCCAGCAGCAGGAACGACAGTTGCGCCCGGACAAACCGTCACACTCCAGGTCCGTGCGACGGATGACACCGCCGTTCGGCGCGTGGTCTTTGCTGCCAGTGGCGTTTTCACCGCCTCGTCCACACAGGACGTGAATCCACCGGCGGCTTCCGTCGAACTCACGTTCCCCGTCGCTCTGCCCTCGGGGACATCTGCCGGTGATTTGATCCTCACGGCTGAAGCAGTCGACACGGCAAACAACTCGAGCGGGCCAATCTCTCGCACCGTCACGGTCACCGACATCGTTGCGCCTACCGTGCAGGTCACGGCGCCGCCGGCTGGAGTCCCGGTGGATCCGCGGCAGCCGCTTCAGGTGACCGTCCAGGCTTCGGATGCCGTTGGCGTGGCGCAAATCACGCTGACTGCCAGTGGCGCGGCGGCGTTCTCCGAAACGCGCACGATCAGCCCCGTGGCTACAGCGCGGACAGAGACGTTCACGCTGAATCTGACGCCGCCAATTGCCGGCGGAACCCTCACGCTGTCGGCGACCGGACGCGATCAGTCAGGCAACGCCGGGCAGTCGCCGGCGGTGGCCGTCCCGGTCCAGGATGTCGTTGCACCAACCGTTGCATCGATTCAGCCCGTGGATGGCGCAACCGGCGTCGATCCCCAGTCAATTGTCGTCATCGAGTTCAGCGAGCCGATGGAGAACGCGACTGTGTCTGCGGCGAACGTGACGCTGCTGCGCGGCACGACCGTGGAGCCGGTGACGATCGGCGTCAACAGCGACGGCAGAATCGTCACGCTGACCCCGCAGTCACGGCCATTGCCGCTGAACGCGACATTCACAGTTACCGTCGGCGCTGGGTTGACGGACCGTGCGGGCAACCCACTGGCGCAGGCCCGGACCTTCACCTTCCAGACGATTGCGCCGGATACCGCCGGACCGCGCGTGCAGACCACGACCCCGATCGCGGGAGCCGTGGGCGTCGCATTGACGACGAACATCGATGTGACGTTCAGCGAACCGATAGCGACGACGAGCGTCACACCGCAATCCTTCCGCGTGAGCGTCGGTGGCGTGCCCGTGGCGGGAACGTTCAGCTTCCTTGACGTGAACGCTCGAGCACGGTTTGCGCCGGCTGCGCCCTTCGCGACCGACGCAATCGTTGTGGTCGAGCTGACTCCCGGCATCACCGATGTTGCCGGCAACTCGCTCGTCGACGCCAACGGGCAGCCGCTCACTGCGCCGTTCACATTCACGTTTGTCACCGGCAGTTTCGGGATCGTGTATCCCGCGGCGGAGTCCAGCGTTGTCGAGAACAGCGCCATCAGCATCGAGGCGAGAGCCAGCGCGGCGCTTGGCGTGTCGTCCGTCGTCTACACGGTCAACGGACAGGCGCTGCCGGCCGCGTCCGGTCCGACGTTCGCAGCGACGTTCCCGGTGCCGTCTGCCGCTTCGACTCCAACGCTGACGATCCTTGCTTCGGCGCGCAACGCACAAGGAAACGAGATCGCCACCGACACTCGCCTCGTCCACGTGGTGGTCGGCTTGCGCGTCACGCCGCCGCTCGCCGGGATTGCCGTGGGGGGCAGCCTCACGCTGCGGTTCTCCACGACGAGCGCCGCCGCCGAGGCTGTTCAGATCCAGTTGCGCGCCGGTGATCCGACGCTCGTCAGCTTCCCGGTGAATCCCGTCGTGTTGCCAGCCGGCCAGATGTCTGTTGACGCGGCAATCACCGGCGAGGCTGTAGGCAACACGGCAATCTTTGGTGAGTCGAACTACGGGACTGCGAGTGCGATCGTGTCGGTCAGCGAAGTCGTACCGGGCCAGACGTTCTCGCCGACCGCCAGTCTGGTAGGCACGTCGCTCGTGAACCCGCCATCTGCGGGGGTTGTCACGATCACCAGCAATGTCGTGCCGGAGTGGAGTCCTCTGGCTGGCCTTACAAGCTGGTGGCGAGGTGACGGCAACGCCCTCGATGCCGTTGGAACGAACCACGGCACCCTGCAAAACGGCGCGGCGTATGCGACGGGCCAGTTCGGCCAGGCGTTCACCTTCGACGGCGTGGACGACCAGATCGTGGTCCCACACAATGCCAACCTGAACGCCGGCACGGGCATTACGATTGCCGCGTGGGTGAATCCCACGTCGATTGGCCATGCCCGGCCGATTGCACAAAAGCGCTCCAGCGGCAATGTCGGCGGGTACACGCTCGAGACCGCAGACCAACCATCTGCTCCTGACGATAGCGTCCAGTGGGTCCTGTGGATCAACGGGCAGACTGTGATCTTGCAGACGCCTGCGAACGTGCTCCAGCCGGGAGTGTGGCGCCACGTCGCGGCAACGTACGACGGAGAGTCGATGAAGATTTTCGTCGACGGGACGCAAAGAGCGAGCCTCTCCATCGCAGGTGCGGTTGCCGACTCGACCGAGCCCTTCGTGATCGGACGGAACGTCGTCATCCCGAGCTTTGCATGGCACGGCCTGCTCGACGAAGTCGAGGTCTACCAGCGCCCGTTGTCCACCGCAGAGATCGAAGCGCTCGCGAGGCGAGGCACTCCGGATCCCGGCGGCCAAACGAGAACCGTGGACGTCGTGGTGCTCTCGGCTCCCGCTGCATCGTCCACCAATGTTTCCATCACGAGCAGCAATCCCGCCGTGGCGATGGCGACCAGTGGACCGATCGCCGCGGGATCCCAGACGGCAACGCTGTTGATTACGGCAGGTGAGGCAGGGACGGCAACGCTCATCATTCGCGCCGGTGGCGAGACGCGCAGCCTCAAGGTCGTCGTCGGAGGGGCGTCGCCGTTCGGGATCCCGTATGTGTTCGGACCGCCAGTTGGGGTCTCGGTACTGCCAGCACCATCGGCTGGCTACGTGATTGCTGCAGCGGGCGAGCAATCCACTCTGGCGCTGGCGCTGTTGTCAACACCTGCCGGCGCCCAAACACCGGTGACCGTCACCAGCACCAATCCCGCGGTTGCGACCGCCACAGCTGGCGTCATCGCCGCTGGCGATCAGACAACCCAAGTGTCGATTACGACACTCGCGAATGGGGTGACGACGATCGTCTTGCGCGCGGGTGGCGTGACGCGCCTTCTCACAGTGGTTGTGGGGACGCCTGCACCGAACGCGATCCCACTGATCGCGGCGAGCCCTGTGGGCGTCTCGTCGATCAGGGGTCCGCGCGCAGGTGAAATATTCGCTCCGACCGCGGCGGCTCGTACCGTTCGCGTTCGTTTCTTGAACGCCCCGGCGGCGAACGATACGCAGGTCGACGTCACATCCAGCGATCCGGCAGTCGCGACGGCCACGAGTCCCGCCGTCATCCACGCCGGTGAGCAGACTCTTGACGTCGTGCTCGCGACTGGAAATGCGGGACGCGCGACGCTGACATTCTCCGCCGCCGGACAGACGCTCACATTGGATGTCGCGGTGGGTATTGATGCGGTGGCTGAGAAGACGCCGCTCGTCTCCAGTGCGCCCGCGGGCGTTTCAATTGCCCGTGCGGGCAGCGTGGGTCATGTGATCGCCCCGGCGAGTGTGGTCTCGTTGCCGACACTGAAGATTCCGTTACTCACGACCCCTGCTGCAGGGCCCATTCAGGTGACCGTTACAAGCGGAGCACCCTCGCTCGTCAGCTTCGGTGGTGCTGGCTCGACGACCGTCACGATTGCCCAGGGCGAACAAACGATCGAATTGCCGTTGTCTATCTCCGGTACGCCTGGCGCAACTTTGTTGTTCTTCGAGTTCGAGGGTCAGCGCCGCGAGCTGCTGGTCATCGTTGGCAACCCGCCGAACTCGCAGTTGCCGTTGCTGACGGCGCCGGTTGTGGGAGTGGAGATTAAGTAGGTCTTCGGTCTTTGGTCTTCGGTCTTTGGTCTTCGGTCTTTGGTCTTTGGTCTCTGGTCTTCGGTCTCTGGTCTTCGGTCTCTTAGTCTTTGTCAACCGCTGATGCCAGATGCCAGGGACCAGAGACCAGAGACCAGAGACTGACAAGCGTAAGACGGACTAGCGACTAGCGACTGACAAGCGTGAGACGGACTAGCGACCAGCGACTAGCGACTGACAAGCGAAAGACGTTAATTGGAGGACTGATATGGCTACCCCGAATGCACCGCGGAATGCCCTCGTTGTGAGGCGAGCACGATCTGCGGTCATCGCACTCGCGTTCGTCCTGGCGCCGTGGGCTGTCGACACGCAGGTGCTCGATATTTGCGGCTGTGGGAGCATTCCCAACCTGCCCGCTTTCGACTCGCGCAACTCCGCGACGCATCCGCCAGGCACAGTCGTCAGCGGCACGACAGTCACGCTGCAGGTCCCTGAGGATGGGATCTTCAGATTCAGCAGCTTTTCTGCCAGGAACCACATCAAGTTCCTGCGTAACGCGAGGAACAGTCCGGTCACCATCCTCGTGGCTGGCGATGTCACGCTGGACAGCACCACGGGTTGTTGTTGGACGTTCGACGTCAGAGGTGAAGGCGGGAGCACCGGAACCACGAACGCCGCGGGGATCGGAGGGCTCGGTGGGCCTGGAGCGTTTCGAGGGGGAGACGGGGCGAGCCGGCTGATCTACGGCATGTCCATAGGTGGGGCCGGCTTCGGTGGAGGAGGCGGCCAGGGTGGCGAGGAGGCAACCGCTTGTGGCGGTCGCGGCGGTCAATTTTTCGGCGCACTCGATTTGATTCCACTCGCCGGAGGCGCGGGCGGAGGCGGCGGCTGCTCGTTTTCGGATACCTGCAGCGCGGGCGGAGGAGGTGGCGGTGGCGGTGGCGGACTCGTCATCGCGGCCAACGGGACGATCACCATCAACGACTACCAGCTGTTGGCAGATGGAGCGGGAGGTGGAGGTCCAGACAATGGCGCCTGTGCTGCAGGGGGCGGCGGCGGCTCTGGCGGCGCGATTCGGCTGCTCGCGAACCGACTGGTCCACGTCAACACCGCAAACGTGTTCGCACGACCTGGTGGCGGCGGCTTTCAAGCGCTGGCCGGCTCCCCGGGGCGTGTTCGCCTCGAGGCGATGGATAACAGCGCACTGAACGCCTTCTCAACCGATCCGCCCGCCCAGCGCATCGTCGGTCCAACACCTCTCGCGGATCCGATTGCACCGACCGTCACTGTCACGAGTGTCGGAGGCAGTCCCGTTCCTGCCATTCCGCAAGGAGTCTTCGGGAGCATTGACGTCGTCGTCCCCATCTCAGGGATCACTCCGATCGATGTGACGACAACGGGAATTCCTGGTGGGACGACAGTCCAGGTGACCGTCAAACCACGGCGCGGGGCGCATCCAGTATCTGAGACGGTGCCACTCTCCGGTTGCACCGGCGCCGGTGGCTGTCAGGCCACCGCCACGTTCAATCTCGCCGCGGGCACGTACGTCGTCGAAGCAAGGGCGACGTTCCAGGTGCAGTAACAAGGTGCCAAGGTGCCAAGGTGCCAGGGTGCCAAGGTGCCAAAGTGCCACTTGCTTTACCCCTCAGACGATGGCATCGTCGTCCGTGGGTCGGAGAAAGGATATGGAATGGCTTCGTCCTATTGGCCTCGCGCACGAAGCGGGAGGAGGGCGGGCATGACTACCGAGGAATATCTGCAGAGTCCGGAAACGGTGCTGCCGCGGGAGCTTGCCCACGGGGAATTGCGCGTCGCGGATTCACCGTCAGTTTCACACCAGCGCGTCGTCCTGGAGTTGATGCTGGAGTTGGTTCCGTTCGTCCGACAAAAGCAAATTGGCGAAGTGTTGATCGCACCGATGGACGTGATCCTCGACTTCGACAACGCTCTGGTCGTTCAGCCGGATCTGCTGTTCGTCTCCAACGAACGTCGTCACATCATCGGCGATCGTATCTACGGAGCGCCAGACCTCGTGATCGAAGTGGTGTCTCCGAATACGCGGATCGGGCGATTGGAAGAGCATGTCGGCTGGTTCGCTCGGTATGGCGTGTCCGAGTGCTGGCTTGTCAATACTGATCAGAGGAGCATCGCGGTGCTGTCGCTGGCGAACCGCCTGCGGCCCGAGCAAGGCGAGGAGTCGCCGAGCGAGAGCGAGCGGGGGTGGGGCCCCGCGAGCATTGAGAATGCTGGCGTGAGCGCGCGAACACTCTACAAAGGCGCTCAGCAGGTCGCGAGTAACGTGCTGAAGGAACTGCGTCTGACTCCGCTACAGATCTTTGGTTACGACCGCTCCTGAGTCACGCGGAGCACTTCTTCAAGCGTCGTATCGCCAGCACTGACGAGCGTCAGGCACTCCTCCCTGAGCGTTCTCAGCCCGTTGCGACGGGCTCCGTCCAGCAGCCGAGCATCGGGCGCACGCTCGAGAATGAGTTCGCGGATCTCGTCGGTCATCCGCAGTAGTTCGAAGATTCCGATCCGGCCTCGAAATCCCGTGCCACGGCAATCATGGCAGCCGGCGCCGCGGTAGAACGTCTGATGTTCGCCGTCGCGGAACATCGCGCGCAGGGCGGGGGGCGTCGCCACTTCGCTGCGGCAGGTTCGGCAGATCTTGCGCACGAGCCGCTGCGCAACGATTCCCAGCACGCTCGACGCGAGCAGATATCGCTCCAGCCCCATCTCGACCAACCGCGCCACCGTCGCAACCGAGTTGTTCGTGTGCAGCGTCGAGAGCACGAGATGTCCCGTCAGCGACGCTTCAATGGCCGTCTCGAGCGTCTCCGTGTCGCGAATTTCGCCAACCATGATCACGTCGGGATCCTGACGGAGCACCGCGCGCAATCCTTTCGCGAACGTGAATCCCGCTTTGTCATTCGTCTGCCCCTGATTCACGCCTGGCAGCGCATACTCCACCGGATCCTCGATCGTCACGATGTTCTTTCCCGTAGCGACGAGTTCGGCCAGCGCCGCGTACAGTGTAGACGTCTTGCCGCTGCCCGTTGGTCCCGTGATCAGGACGATCCCTTCTGGTCGATGGATCAGTTCGCGGAGCGCGACAAGTGTGGACCCGGAGAGGCCGATCCGGTCGAGATGAAGCCGCAGCCCGCTGCTATCAAGCAAGCGCAGAACCGCTTTCTCTCCGTGAACCGTCGGATAGGTTGACGTTCGCACGTCGAGTCGCTGGTCGCCGATCGTGACGCTGAAGCGTCCGTCCTGGGGCAACCGATGCTCCGCGACGTCCATATTCGACAGCACTTTGATGCGAGCGACGACGGCCGGTGCGAGTGCGAGCTCGAACAGGGCGAGGTCGCGGAAGGTGCCGTCGATCCGGCAGCGGACCCGGAAGTCGTCCTGGCGCGGCTCGAAGTGAATGTCGCTTGCGCCGTCAGCAGTCGCTCGCGCGATGACACGTTCGAGGACGGACACCGCGGATCGCTCGGCTGCCTGATCTCGGATCGTAAAGTGATCCACCGGCGAGTCGATCACGATGTCGGTCGTCTCGGCTGGCATATCCGGCAGCAGCCACTCGTCCCGGTAGTAGCGATTCAGAGCTGACAGGATCTCGTCTTCGAGGGCGAGGACGGTCTGCACTTCACATCCGGCTGCGAAGCGGATGTCGTCGAGGGCGTTGAGATCCTTCGGACTCGCGAGCGCCACAATCAGAGTCGTCCCGACTTTTCGAATCGGGAACGCGGTGTGACGTCTTGCGACTTTTTCCGGGAGCGTCCCGATCGCGTCCGGCTGAACGGTGTGCGCGTTGATACGCGTGGTGGGGACGCCAAGCTGCTGACTGAGTGCTTCGAGCACGGCTTCGGGCGTCACGAATCCCAGTTCGACAAGAATCTGTCCGAGCCGGCGTTCAGTTTTTTTCTGTCGAGCGATGGCGGCGGAGAGTTGGTCGTCGGTCAACAAACCGCGGTCGCGAAGAAGCGCACCGAGCGCCGTCGGTCCGGGTAGCGGACGGGTCTCGCTCTGGCGCCTGGCACGAGGCGCAGGTTTGGGGGGAACCGTCGGCACCGTCGGGGCGACGAAGGGTTCAGAGCCGCGTGTCCAGCCGGTCCATTCGATGGACATTATCGGTACTGTCGTTTGTCAGTCGCTAGTCGCTAGTCGCTGGTCCCGCCTTCGCCCTCCGCGCTACGGCGGGCAGGCCGGCTGTCGCTCGTCAGTCGCTGGTCGCTGATCAGTCGCTGGTCGCTGGTCGTCAGTCGCTGGTCGCTGGTCGTCAGTCGCTAGTCGCTGGTCCGAGCGCTCCCAGGAGAGCAACGGCGAAGCCATCGGGGAACTATTTGAAATCAGGCGCGTTTCGCGTGATTCCGCGCCGAGGCGGTCGGAGCAGCCTCCGTTGGTGTCTCAGAATGTGGCAAGGCGGTGCACGAATCACTGCCAAGTGTATGTGGTTAAAAGATTTGCCAGATTGTTCCATTTTGTCATCGATTGTGCGGCGACGAGCCACGGCAAAAAGGGAAAAGGGAAAAGGGAGGTGGCCAACGACAGACAAGCGAAGCATCGATTTCTTCCCCGATAGGGACATCCCGCGAAGTGCTGACTAAAGTCACCCATAAAGCAGACTAAGAACAATCCCCCTCCGCCCTGAAGGTGCAGGAATCGCCGTGTTTTTGCAAAAGCGCCCGATTTTCGTGTGGTACAGCGTTGGCGTATTGAGTCGCGTTCAGCCAAACGACCGACTACCGACTGACTAGCAACTGACTAGCGACTAGCGACGACATGCGTCAGTCGGACTAGCGACTAGCGACTAGCGACTGACAAGCGATAGCTCGACTTTATGAACCTTACACAATTCCGGCCCGCAGCCCAGACGGGAGCCCCGCCACAGACTGTGGCGACTGTGACAACACTGAACCCAGACGAAGGGCTGGGGGCCTTCGGATCCGAGACGCAACCGGCGGCCGTCGAGTCGCCAGGCGCCGTCCAGGCCGAAACGCCGAAAGCGCCGCCAGCCGGCCTTCGCCTCAAGATCGCGCCCGGGATGGTCTTGCCGCTGGCGATTGCCGCGGCGATCGGGGCCACGGGCGGCGCCGCCATAATGCGCGCCTATCAGCAGATCATGCTGGGACGCAGCAACGGAACGGTTCGCATCGAATCATCCACGCCTGGCGTGGAGGTCAGCCTCGCCGGCAAGGTCGCCGGCCGCACGCCGCTGTCGCTCTCGCTCGCGCCCGGGGCCTATCCCGTGATTCTGGCGGGTGAAGGCGGGCGCCGCGAGCTGACGCTCGACGTCGTGTCAGGCGCGACATTGATTCGACAGGTTGACATGCCCACGGCCGGGCCGCCCGCGGCACGCGTCGGTTCACTGCACGTGCAGACGGATCCCTCGAAACAGACTGTTTTCGTCGACGGCACCGAGCGCGGCGTTTCGCCGCTGATCCTCCAGGGGCTCGCGCCTGGAGAGCATCAGGTGGCAGTCCGAGCCGACGGCGTGACTGTCCGGCGCACGGTCACCGTCCAGGCGAACGAAAACACCGTCCTCATGGTGTCGGCGATCGAGCGCACGGCTCCTCCGGCGCCTGTGTCGGCCGCGGCATCGGGCGGGTGGTTGAGCGTCGCGTCCCCATTCGAACTGAAGATCCGCGAGGGTGGCAAGCTGCTCGGCTCGACAGATGCTGAGCGTCTCATGCTGCCGGCGGGAGAGCACGCGCTCGAATTCGTCAACGAAACGCTTGGATTCCAGACCAAGCGAACCGTCAAGGTCGACGCGGCGAAAACCGCGTCTCTCAAGATCGACGCGCCGAACGGCGTCATGAGCATCAACGCCCAGCCGTGGGCGGAAGTCTGGGTTGACGGTCAGCGTATCGGCGAGACACCGATCGGCAATCTCTCGAGGCCAATCGGCCAGCACGAAGTGGTGCTCCGACATCCGGAACTGGGTGAACGGCGCCAGGTAGTTACTGTGACCACTCGTCAGCCCTTGCGGCTCGGCGTTGACATGCGAAAGAAGTAACCATGCTCAGCAACATCCGAACATCGATCGTATTCGCCACGCTCGCCGTTGCCCTCGCCATCGCCGCTCCCGTTGCGGGGCAGGAAAGCTTGCAGCAAGTCAAAGACCTCTACGCGAACGCGGCGTACGAAGATGCGCTCGGCGTGTTATCGCGGCTCCCCAGCTCCGGTCAGCGCCTGGAGATCGAGCGTTATCGCGTGTTCTGCCTGATTGCGCTCGATCGCACCGCGGAAGCCGAAAAGGCGATTGCAGGAATCCTCGCCGAAGATCCGCTTTACAAGCTGGATGAAGCCTCGCCGCGCGTGATGGAGTTGTTCAACAACGTCAAGCGTCAATCGACGCCGCAGCTCGCAAAAGCCCTCTACGCCGAAGGCAAGGCGGCGATGGACAAGAAAGACAACGATCTCGCCGTCCGGAAGTTCGAGCAGATGCTCCAGCTCACAGACGACCCGGCGATTCGCGAATCGACTCTCGTGTCAGAGCTTCGACTGCTGGCGGGCGGTTTTCTCGACCTCACCAGGACACCGTCGCCTGCCCCGGCGACGCCTGAACGAACAGTTTCGGCACCGGCTCCTGCCGCAGCAACTCCCCCGAGTCCAGCTGGCGATATCACGCCTGCGTTTCCGCTGCGGCAGGAACTGCCGAAATGGGTCCCCTACGACGCCACCACACGATCCACTGAATACAGAGGCGCAGTGAAGGTGACGATCTCGACCGAAGGAAAAGTGGAGGCGGCCGAAATTGTCACCCCGACAGATCGTCAGTACGATCGGCTCCTGCTAAATGCTGCCCGAAGCTGGCTTTACGAGCCAGCCCGGCGCAACGGCATGGCGATCCAATCCGAAAAAGTCGTCTCGATTTACCTCCGGCCCAAGTGATGGCGAAAGCTGTTAAAAGTCCATTGTTCCGGCGACTTTATTCTGACAATATCTGGCTGAGCAGGGACGCGGCCCACAAGGCAACGTGGGGAGGCCGCTGACGAATCGCTGCAAACCCCACCAGACAAAAGGCATCCGAGACGTAGACAAAGTTCTCCATCGCTGGCGGCAGCCTTGCAAACTACCGCCTAAGTTACTGGCAGTAAAACACAATGCTGTCCTCAGCGCTCTCGCAAGTGCTCGAGCGGGCAAAGACCCGATTCGGCCTCGAGGTAGAGATCCTCGACGCCGAGCTGCGGAATCTCTATCCCGACAGTGGGACCGAGCTGAGCCACAGCATCCGGGAGAACCCCGAACTGCGTCGGACGCTGCGCGACGTGCTGGGCGTCGGGCACCCGCGCGAGATCGAGGCGTCAGGACAGCGCTATCGCGTGTACCCGTTGCGGCAGTCGGATCGGATAGGCCAGAAAGGCGGACTCCTTGCCGTGAAGGGTGGGGAGGCCGGCGAGTCCCCCGCGGCCGAGTCAGGACCCTGGTCCGAGTTTGCGCGGGCTGCGATTGAAGCGGATTTATCGTCCGGCGACGTGCTGCGCGAAGAGCGGCAGCGGTCGCGACGGCTGTTGGCGATTCTGCGGTTTCTTCGGTACTTGATTGAAACGGCCGAAGAAGGCGATCTGACGCAGGCGCTCGTGCAAGCGGCCGCGGTGTGGTTCGACGTGGATGCGCGGATCTATCGCCGCGATCTTGCCGGTCATTTCGTGCTGCACAACTGGCTGCCAGCCGCGGAACCAGACGAGACGTCGAAGCGGCTCGACGTGCACGTGCTCGGCAGCGAGCGCGAAGTGAAGCGCCTGGCGCCGAGCCCGGAGTTGGGCAGCCTGGCGTTTTCCGGAGGTGAAGTCGTCCTTATCCCGTTGGCCGGCACGTCACGCACCGACTGGGTGATGACGCTTTCCGGCAACGTGCCGTCGGAAGCGGATTCGGTCTTCCAAGTAGTGGGCCGGGTGGTCGGCGTGCAATTGGAGTCGCTGCAGGCACGGCGCATGGACGAGGCGCGACGTCGCTTCGAAACGATCGTCCGGCAGTCCGGGCTGGCGGCGGAGCGGATCGCCCTGCAGCTCGTGGGCGAGTTGGCGAAGATCACGAACGCGAGCGGCGGTTCGCTCACGCTCGTCACCAACGGCGAAACGCGCCGCGTCGTGTCGTTCGGCCCGCCGGCCGAAGATCCGAGCGTCGCCCCTGGAGATACCTGGGTCATGACAGCGGAGCGCTTCGTGTGCGGACTCGCTCTTGGGGGGCAGCAGCGCGCCGTGCTCGAACTGCGGCCTGTCCTGGGCACTCGGTTCACGACCCACGCCGCGGATGTCACTGTCACCTGCGCGCACGTGCTGCAGACCTGGCTCGTCGGGGCGGTCTCGTCGTTCAAGGACCCGATGGAGGTGGCGAGCCCTCCGGCGCCGGCAGTTTCGGCGTTCGAGAAGCGTATCGAAGAGGAACTGGAGCGGGCGAAGCGGTTCGATTTGCACCTCTCACTCGTTCTAGTTGATGTATCCGCTTCGTCTGACGCCGTCGCACAGATTCAGGAAGCCCTGCGTCGGGAGCTGCGCGGATCGGACCTGCTGGGGACGACGAGAGGGCGGCAGGTGGCGGCGCTGCTCACGCACACCGACGACCGCGGGCTCGACAACGTCGTCCTGCGTCTGCGCCGCCGCATTGCGGATGCAGCAGACCGGTTGAACATTTCGGACGTGAAGCTCGGTCAGGCAGCGTTTTCGCCGGACTGTCGAACCGCGGACGCGCTGCTGTCCCGCGCGGTGCGCGAAGCTGAATTGATCGTAGTCCATTGATGTCGATGTCGGCAGGAAGCGTCAAACGAAGACTAGGTGACCGCCGCGCGCGACCTCGATTCGAGATTGTCGGCGAGTTGTTCGGATCGCTGGAGACGGTGCTTCGACTGCCGCTGAAGAACGTTGGCATCGGCGGGGCGCTCTTCGAATCGCACGTGCCGCTTGCGGCGGAGTCAATTCATCGACTCACGTGGAAGTGCGAGGACAATGAAACCGCCGTTCAGGTTCGCGTTCGGCACGTGAAACCGATTGAGTCCAGGGACGGCGAGCGAACGTATTTGATTGGGATCGAGTTCATGTCGCTCAACGCGACGATCGCTGGGCAGATTCAGCAGTGGCTTTCTGCAGCAGGCATCGTGTGAGGGAAGGGGACTGTCCCCTTTTCCGCAACCGAACTCGAGGAAAAGGGGACTGTCCCCCTTGTGC
>JBAROV010000135.1:0-69620 GCA_049642465.1 Vicinamibacterales bacterium | reverse complement strand
GGGAGCGCGCGGCCTCGGGATTTGCGCGCGTCGCGGCGATGAAAGGCCCGCGCGTGGCAGATGCGTTGTATTGGAAAGCCTACTCGCAGAATAAGCTCGGGCAGCGCGCCGAGGCGCTCACGACCATCGCTGAACTCAGCAAGGGTTATCCCAATAGTTCGTACGTCAAGCAGGCGCGCGCCCTCGAAATGGAAGTTCGGCAGAGCGCCGGCCAACCGGCCCGGCCGCAGGATCAGGCCGACGAAGATCTCAAGCTCCTGGCCATTCAGGCCCTGCAGCAGGCGGATTCCGAACAAGCCGTCCCGATGCTTGAAAAAATCCTGCAGGGCACCGCGAGTCCACGGTTGAAAGAGCGTGCCCTCTATGTGCTCGCTCAGAGTGATTCCCCCCGCGCGCGTGAGGTGCTGAAGAACTACGCGAAAGGGAGCGCCACACCCGAGCTGCAGAGCCGAGCCATCCAGTACCTGGGTGTTCATGGCGGGTCGGAGAGCCGCGCCGCACTCGGTGAGATCTACTCGGGCTCGAACGACGTGGAACTGAAACGGCGCATCCTTCGCGCCCTCATGGTGGCTGGTGAACGGGAGCGTATCTGGAAGGCGGCACAGAGCGAGCAGAATCCCGAGTTGCGAGCCGAAGCCGTTCGGCAACTTGGTGTCATGGGGGCGCACGAGGAACTGTGGCAGCTCTATCAGAAAGAATCGTCCGTTGACGTCAAGAAGCAGGTGGTCCGCGCCATGTTCGTGGGAGGCAACGCCGACCGCATGATCGACCTCGCCAAGTCTGAGAAAAACCCGGAATTGAGGCGCGAGGCCGTTCGCAGCCTGGGCCTGATGGGCTCGAAGAAGACCGGGGATGCGCTCGTACAGATTTACAGCACCGATCGTGACCCGGAGATCCGGAAGACGGTCATCAATGCCCTCTTCCTCCAGGACAATGCGGCGGCGCTCGTCGGATTGGCGCGGAAGGAAGAAGACATCAATCTGAAAAAGGAAATCGTGCAGAAGCTCGCGCTGATGCACTCCAAAGTCGCGACGGACTACATGGTCGAGCTCATCGGCAAGTAGGGCAAGTAATGGAGCGAGCGATGCCGAACGTCATCAGATTGATTGTGCTGTTCACCTCGGTGCTGAGCGCGGCGTCTGCCGCCGGACAACCCCGGATTGAGAACGGGCGCATCACCTCGCAGCCCGCGGGTTCTTCTCTCGCTCAAACAATCCGGACGCTGACGGCGGCCCAGACCGACGTGGCCTGGATTGGCTACTCCGTGCCCGTCGTGGATGGGGAGCGCCAGATGTGTTGCTTCGATTCGGGAACGACGTGGATCAACGGCACCATGGTGCGATCGGACGGTTCGACGTGTTGCGGCGTTTGCCGGCTCGAGCCATCGACGTCCACCTCGATGACGACCCGAGGCTCTCAAACGCCAGGCGGGGTGGTGAAACTCGAGGGATCCGGGCAGATGACGGTCCTGCTGCGCGTCAGCGACAAACGGGTCGAGCGGGTCCGTGTCTTTTCCGAGGATTGCCCGCTCGACGCGGGTGGCCGGCCGGTCATCTGGCTGGAAAATGTCCGGCCGGCTGACAGCGTGGCGTACCTCGAGGGCCTCGTCACCGCCCAGGGCGATCGTACGGAACGTAATCGCATTACCGACGGCGCGGTTACCGCCATTGCGCTGCACGGCGATGCGGCCGCAGACGCCGCGCTCGAGCGACTGCTCGCTCCGGGGCACCCGGAACACGTTCGCCGGAGCGTGCCGTTCTGGCTGGGCAATACGCGAGGCCGTCGCGGCCTGGACGTGCTTCGTCGCGTGGTCAAGGAGGATGCCAGCAGCGAAGTCCGAAAGAAGGCCGTATTCGGCATTTCCCAGAGCCGCGAGCCCAGCGCGACCGACACGCTCATCGACGCCGCGCGGACCAACGACCGCACGAACGTTCGAGGGGAAGCGATCTTCTGGCTCGCGCAGAAGGCCGGACAAAAAGCCGCGGCCGCTATCACCGAACGAATCGAACAGGATCCTGACACCGAAGTGAAAAAGCGGGCGGTCTTCGCACTCAGCCAGCTCCCGAAAGACGAAGGCGTGCCGCTTCTCATCAAGGTCGCCCGCACCCATACGAATCCGGCGGTAAAGAAGCAAGCGATGTTCTGGCTCGGACAGTCGAAAGATCCTCGAGCACTCGAGTTTTTCGCTGAGATCCTGAAGTAGTGTCAGCGAGGTACAGCCTCGCGACGCAATTCCGTACGCGCAAAGGCCGGGCACAGGCTGCCCGGCCTTTGTCGTCCTCTGGTCGGCGAGTCGAAACTACTCGGCGGCTGCCGCTTCGACGTTGATGATGCTCTCGGCGAGCTGCGTCAGCTTCTTGTCGGTCGCGCCTTCTTCGTCCAGTGTCTGCTGCAGGAGCTTCGCGGCCTTTGTGTAGCCAAGCATCTCCGCGTGCGTCCGCGCCGTGCCGTAGGCGGCAATCTCGTAGTGTTCGACTTTCTGCGCCGCGCCAATCAGTCCAGCGTCGATCGCGTTGTCGTCGAAGTCCTCTTCCATGACTTCTTTGCCTTCTTCGATCAAGCCTTCCATGCCCTTGCACTTCTTGCCCGTCAGCTTCACGTCGAGCGCCTGGCCGATCTGATCCAGCCGTTCGACCTGGCGGCGCGTCTCTTCCAGATGGCGCTCGAACGCGCGCTTCAGCTCAGGCGAGGTCGCGGCCTTGGCCATTTTGGGCAGCGCCTTGATGATCTGGTTCTCAGCGCTGTAAATGTCTTTCAGTTCGTCGACCAGGAGCTCTTCCAGGGGATTCGTCTCTTCGGCCATTCGTGCCTCCACAGCGTTTGTCGTTTACTGTCCGAGGTCACTGCGAAGCAAGGCGAATGCCGCGAATCAATGAACTCCATGGCTGGCTTGAAGCGCCGAGGGATCGGCGCCGAGACGACGAATGGCGGTTTCCCACATCTGTTCAGGCGCAATGTCGAAGATGAGGTCGAGTTCGACGTCGGCCATCAGCCACGCAGATTGCGCGAGCTCAGCATCCAGCTGACCGGGGCCCCATCCAGCGTACCCCGCGAGGACTCGAGCGCGCGGCGGAGGAGAAGACTCCAGAACCTGGCGAAGCAATTCTGGAGAGGTCGACAGATACAGACCCGGTTGGATCGTCCGGTAATCGGCCTCACGAGGTTCGTCCGTGAGCAGGATCCAGCCCCGTTCCGGTTCCACCGGACCGCCGACGTGAAGCGGGAGATCGTTTCCGCCGCTGAGCGGCGGCTCGAGGCGTACCATCGCGCTCGCGGGCATCTCGGTCGGCCGATTGAGGACGAGGCCGAACGCTCCTTCCGGCACGTAATCGCACAGCAACACCACCGTGCGCGCGAAATTGGGATCTTGAAGCTGCGGCATCGACAGCAGCAGCGTCGGGCGGAACGTTTCACTCATCTCCCTTTCCCCGAAATCTCGTGCGACAGCGCAGCTGACACCTTCCTCAAATCTTGCACGAAGTGACGCATCTCTTCCCTTCTGGACTCATCATCCTGCGCCCGCAGAATTGACGATGGATGGACGGTGGCCGTGACGAGTGGGGCGAGCGAGGATGGCACGAACTCGCCACGTTGCCGCGACACTTTGAACGTTCTGCCGAGGAGCGCCTGGGCGGCGGTGGCACCGAGACACACCAGCACGCGAGGCTTCACAAGCGAGATCTCGGTCTCGAGCCAGGGCCGGCACGCGCTGATCTCCGACCCGTTCGGCTTGGCGTGAATGCGACGTTTCCCGCGCGGTTCCCATTTGAAGTGCTTGACGACGTTGGTGACGTAGACGAGCGAGCGGTCGATACCGGCTTCAACGAGTGCTGTGTCGAGTAGACGTCCGGCAGGCCCAACGAACGGATGTCCGGCGAGATCCTCAGCGTCTCCAGGCTGCTCGCCGACGAGCATCACTTCCGCGCGTTTGGGGCCTTCCCCGAACACCGTCTGGGTCCCACGCTTATAGAGGTCGCAGGCTTTGCAGCCCTTCGCAATTTCACGGACCGCCTGGAGAGTCGGCTGGGACGGCAGAAGGTCAGAAACGGGTTCCCCGGGTAGAGGATCGTGCCCCACCCGCTTGCTACCCACGAAGCTTCTCCACGGCCCACCTCACGTGTTCCTTCACGATCTCGTCACCGCAGGTCTCTTCAGCGTGGCCCTCGAGCGCGCCTGCCGATTCAACATCACCCGAATTGCCAAGAGCGACCGCGAGATTGCGTCGCAACCGGCGAACACCGGCGCGCTTCATTGCGCTTCCTTTTAATAACCCACGCAATTCCTCGTCCGTGCGCAGCCACAGGTCGATCAAGCGTGGCGCATCGAGACCGGCACGCGGCTGCCAATGGGAATCGGTGGAGTGATGTGACGGCCCCAGATTCCACGGGCAGACCTCCTGACAGATATCGCACCCGTACGCGTGCTCACCAATCCTGTCACGCTCGGGGACGGGAATCGAGCCCTTCAGCTCAATCGTGAGATACGAGAGGCACCGCGTGGAATCAAGGACGTAGGCGTCAACGAGCGCACCGGTCGGACACGCATCGAGACAGCGCGTGCACGCACCGCATTGGTCGGTGGCCGGGCTATCGATCTCCAGTTCGAGATTGCAGATGATCTCCGACAGAAAGATCCAGGATCCAATTTCCCGGTTTATCAGGCACGTATTCTTCCCGATCCATCCCAGTCCGGCGTATTGCGCGTAGACGCGTTCCTGCACCGGCCCGGTGTCCACATAAGCTCTTGCTTCGAATGCGTCTCCCGCTTCGCGCCGCATCCAGTGGACGAGCGCATCGAGCCGCTGCTGAATCACAGTGTGATAGTCGTCGCCCCAGGCGTAGCGGGCGAGAGCGGCGCGAATTCTGTCCGTGTTTTCCGTGGAGTACGGACGGTCGGTGTCGTACGCCGTACCCAGCGAAATCACGCTTCGGGCCGAGGGCAATACCTGACGCACGTCCGACCGCCGATCGGCCGTGCGATGCATGTAGGCCATTTCACCCGCATAACCACGGTCGAGCCACTCGCGGAGAAACGACAGCTTCGGGTATGCCTCGACTGGGGCGATGCCGCAGAGATCGAAGCCGCAAGCCTTCGCCTGTTGCTTGAGAGAGGACGCACTGATCCCTGCCGCGATGCCCGCCATCTCGTTCCGATTATAGGCAGAGACGGTCTTGACGGTCGCGATGGCCCCGCCTACAGTGCGTGCAATGATGACCCGCGGGTGGGCCGCGTCTCTGCTGACGCTCCTCCTTTCAGCCTCCCTCGCTCCGGCGTCTGCCTACGCTCGGCAGGTTGTCACGACGGAAGAAGAGCGCGATCAGCGTGCGGCCGAACTGAAACGTTATCGCGCCGTCGTGAACACCTATCGGACCGGCGACAACACCGCGGTGAAGACTATCCTCGCCTGGGACACGAAGCGACTCGATGCGATCGTCGCAGCGGTGGACACCAGCAACGATGCGACCCGCCCGTGGACGAAAGAGCAACTCAAAGCTGCGGCGATGCTGCACACCGATGCGGCAACTGACCGGCTTTACGAAGACGAGCGGCGCGTGGGTTTCGAACTGGATCTGGCCGGCCGTCTATTACAGAAGGCCGGGCCCGAAGCACACGGATTCAGCCGCGATTGGTACTCGATCCTCGCCAGGACTCTTCGCAGCGTGGCGCTGTTCACAATCGCCGAGCACTTTCTCGAGAACGGTCGCAAACGACAACCGAATGACGCCGTCCTTTTATATGAGAGCGGACTTCTCCAAGAGCACATCGCGACATTTGCCGCCTTCCTGGCCCAAGTCGAAGCGCCGGACGGCCCGCCGCCGCGGCCAGGCGGTGCTCTCCAGAGTCACGCCGAGGCAGGAACCCGGGTCGGCGGCCATCCGAGTGTCGGCGAACAGCGACGCGCGTTGAACAACGCAGCGGAATGGCTCCGCGACTCGCTGATAGCGGACGCCTCCAGTGAACTGGCGCAGCTTCATCTCGGCCGCGTGCAGATGCTGCGCGGGAACCGCGAGGCGGTGAAACTGTTGGAGCGGCTTGCCGCGTCCGCCGCCGATTCCGCCACGGCATACCTCGCCACGATGTTTCTGGCCGCCATGGACGCACGAAACGCTCGGCACGCATCAGCCGAAAACCGGTATCGCGCCGCCATCGACAGACTGCCGTCGTCTCAGGCCGCATATGTCGGCCTCAGTGAAACGCTGCAGACGCTTGGACGCGGAGACGAATCGCGGGAGGTCATGCGGGGACTCCTCGCTCGGCCCGCCAATTCAGTCACCGAGCCGTGGTGGTGGTATCTCTCGGACCCGGCCAACGACCTGCGCCGGCGCCTCGCGATCCTGCGAGCAACGGTGCGCGAATGAAGCCATTCTTCATCAGCGTGGTCCTGCTGTCCGTTGCGATTGTGGACGGACCTGCTGCACAGCGGTTCAAGACGACGGCCGAAGCTGTGCGGGTCGATGTGCTCGTGACTGAAGGCAATCGGCCGGTCGCCGGACTCACGGCGGCTGACTTCGATCTCAAGGATCGCGGTGTGACGCAGCGGATCGACAGCATTGCGTTCGAGGACGTTCCCTTGAGTGTCATGATCGCGCTCGATACGAGCGACAGCCTGACTGGGCCCGCGCTCGAAGATCTGCGCGACGCCGCGTCGGCGGCCACGAGGCTGCTCCGATCGACGGATCGCGCTGCGCTGCTGACGTTTACGCATCGACTTTCACTTCAAGGCGGGTGGACGAACAACCATCTCCAACTCGAGGCTGCGCTGGGGGAGGTGAAGGCGTCAGGAGCCACAAGTCTCCACGATGCCGCCTATGCCGCGATTACGTTCAACGACGATCAACCTGGCCGACGCCTGGTTCTTCTGTTCAGTGATGGGCAGGACATGTCCAGCTGGCTGCCAGGTCAGTTTGCGCTCGATGCGGCCCGCCGAAGCGACGCGGTCGTGTACGCCGTTGGTCTCGTATCCGCACGTGACCGGACGCCGGGTTACCGGCTCGACTTTCGATCCGGAGTGCAACCGCCGGTTCCCGCCGTTCAGCCTTCACTGCTGCCGGAGCTGTTCCTCTCAGCGCTGGCGGCGGACACGGGAGGAGCGTTCCTGACGACGGACCGCAGCGACAAGCTCCGGGAGACGTTCGTCCGAATCATCGATGAGTTCCGGACGCGCTATTTGCTGACGTATACGCCACGGGGTGTGGAAGGAAATGGCTGGCACCCCATCGAGGTAAAACTGAAAGGCAAAAGAGGAACCGTCGTCGCGCGGCGCGGCTATTTGAAGTAGGACCCGTCATGAGGACTTCCGCGGTCCTGATCGTGCTGCAGCTTGTGACGCTCCACCACGGTTACGCCGGCACGACGTCGTTCGAACCCGCCCTCGTGCAGGGCCACCCCGCCGTCCGGGACCTCCGCCTGTACCGTGCTCTCGTTGAGCGATACCGGGCCGGCGACAACGATGCCGTCGCCGACCTCTTGTCGTGGGACGTCAACCGCCTCGGCGCCGCCACCATGCTGATCGCCGGCCCGCGCGATCCCACAGGACGTTGGACAGGTCCAGACTTCAAGATTGCCGCCACACTCCATACGGCTGCCGCGATCCGGTCTTTTGACGACGGTATGAGTGGCATAGCGCTCATCCACATCTCGCTCGCCAAGGATCATCTTGGCCGCGGGCGTAAGGAACTCACGACGTTCTCAAGTCGCTGGTTTTTTGCGGTGTCGCGCCTCCTTCAACTTCACGGGCGGTATATCGATGCCGAAGCGTTTCTCGAAACGGGACGGAGATTTTTTCCCTCCGACCCGAATGTTCTGTACGAAAGCGCACTGCTGCAGGAATTCTCCGCGACGAAATGGGAGCGCTCCGAGTTCCTTGTCTTTCGCAGGCGAGCTCTGCAACCCTTCCCCCGCAATAACCGGTCGGAGCGTCTGAAGCAGGCGGAGCAATGGTTTCGTGAGTCGCTGCGCCTGTCGCCGACGAACATCATGGGCCGACTCCACCTCGGTCGCGTTCTGATGATGCGCGGCGAGAGTCGCGAGGCCGCGGAACAGTTCCGTGCTGTCGTGGCCTCGACCGAGGACCGCGCAACGGAGTATCTTGCCTGGATTTTCCTGGCTGGAGTACACGAGCGCGAGGGGCGCCTGGAGGCAGCTGAAGCGGCGTATCGGGAAGCGATCAGAGCATTCGACCAGGGTCAGTCGGCCTACCTGGGTTTGAGCGAAGTGCTGCAACGCCTGAATCGCGCCGATGAATCGCGTGCCGTGCTTCGACAGCTGCTCACCGAAGCTCGCGACCGTCGCCGCGAGCCCTGGTCTTGGTACCTTCGCGAGCCGGAACAAGTCACGCGAGAGCGGATCGATACAGTGCTGAAGGAGGGCCGCCGATGACGACGTCTCTCGCCCGAGTGGCGGTCCTCTGGCTCTTTGCCCTGACTTCAGGCTTTCAGACGTTTCGAAGCGGCGTAGTGGCCGTCCGCGTGGACGTTCTGGTGATGGACGGCAATACGCCTCTTGGCGGCTTGGGTGCTGGCGATTTCGAGCTTCGCGATTCAGGTGTCGTGCAGCGCATCGATTCGGTCGGACTCGAAGACGTCCCGCTGAACGTCGTCCTCACACTGGACGTCAGCGCGAGTGTCGCGGGAGAACCGCTCGAGCACCTCAAAGTGGCCGCACGTGCCGCGGTGAGGCTGCTGCGCCCTGAGGACCGCGTCGCGCTTGTGACGTTCAACGACTACGTGACGCTTGGCTCGGACTGGACGTCGGACCCCGCCTCCGTGGCCAAGGCGATTGATGCGACGCAAGCTGCCGGAGCGACGGCGCTCCACGATGCAGCCTACACAGCGCTGACGCTCAGGAATCCGCGGCCAGCACGAGCGCTCGCGCTGCTTTTCAGCGACGGGTACGACACGGCGAGCTGGTTACCCGGCGTCAACGTCCTCGATATCGCCAAGCGCAACGAGGTAGTGGTGTACGTGGTCGAATTCGAGCGCGGCGGCTCGCACCCTGGGTACCGGATGGACTACCATTCGGGACTGCAAACGGGCGTCGAACGCGGGAGCACTGGGCAGTTTCTGCCCGCGCTCAGCGAAGAGACTGGCGGCCGTCGCATGCCGGCGGACCGGCTCGATCGGTTACAGGACACCTTTGTTCAAATCATCAAAGAGTTTCGAACGAGATACCTGCTGACCTACACGCCACGGGGTGTGGAAGGAAATGGCTGGCACACCATCGAGGTAAAACTGAAAGGCAAAAGAGGAACCGTCGTCGCGCGGCGCGGCTATTTGAAATAGCCACCCAATCGACAATCCTCAATCCAATCGACAATCGCCAATCCAATCGACAATCGACAATCAATGCAATCGTCAGTCTGCAGTCCTCAATCTGCAGTCCTCGTGGAGAGCAACTGCCGGAGCACGTACGGCAGAATCCCGCCGTGGCGGAAGGCGACCAGTTCTTCCGGTGTATCGATGCGGGCGATGGCGTTGAAGTCCCGCGTCGATCCGTCTGCGGCGGTCGCGCGCACAACCACGGTTCCGCGCGGCTTCAAGGCGGCGCCCATTCCGATGATGTTGTATTGCTCGCGACCGCTGAGTTTGAGCGTGGCCGCGGTCTCACCAGCGCTGAATTCGAGCGGCAGCACTCCCATGTTGACGAGATTGCTGCGATGAATGCGCTCGAAGCTCTCCGCGAGCACGGCTTTGACGCCGAGCAGCAGCGTACCTTTCGCGGCCCAGTCGCGCGACGATCCCGAACCGTATTCCTTGCCCGCGATCACCAGCAGCGGAATGCCGGCTTCCCGGTAACGAACGGAGGCGTCGTAGATCGTCATCACATCGCCCTGCGGGAGCAACGCCGTCCATCCCCCTTCCGTGCCGGGGGCGAGCTGATTGCGAAGACGGATGTTGGCGAACGTGCCACGCATCATCACTTCGTGGTTGCCGCGACGCGCGCCGTACGAGTTGAAATCGTTCGGCGTTACGCCTCTGGAGATGAGGTAACGACCGGCCGGACTGTCGGCGGGAATAGAGCCCGCCGGTGAAATGTGATCCGTCGTCACGCTGTCGCCGAGCACGGCGAGGACTCGTGCGTCGCGAATGTCTGAAGGCGGGACCGGCTCTCGCGTCAACCCTTCGAAGAAGGGTGGATTGCGGATATAAGTGGACTCATCGGTCCACTCGAAGCGCTGGCCCGTGGGGATCGGCAACGAACGCCACCGCTCATCCCCATCGAACACTTCTGCATACTTCGCCCGGAACATCTCCGACTTCACCGAACTGAGCATCGTCTCCTGAATCTCCCGCTCGGATGGCCAGATGTCCTTGAGGTACACCGGCTCGCCTCCCGTCCCGGTGCCAAGCGGCTCGCTCGTCAGATCGATCTGCATCTTGCCCGCCAGCGCGTAGGCGACAACCAGCGGCGGTGAGGCCAGATAGTTCGCACGGACCTGCGACTGAATCCGCCCTTCGAAGTTGCGGTTGCCGCTCAACACGGATGCGACGATGAGATTGCGCTCACGAACGATGCTGGAAACCGGCTCCGGCAGCGGACCGCTGTTTCCGATGCAGGTCGTGCAGCCGTAACCAACGATGTTGAATCCGAGTTCGGCGAGATACTCGAGCAAGCCGGCCGCCTTGAAGTACTCGGTGACGACGAGCGAGCCCGGCGCAAGGCTGGTTTTGACCCACGGCTTGACCTTGAGTCCGCGTTTCACCGCGTTCCGTGCGAGGAGCCCGGCGCCAATCATGACGCTGGGGTTCGACGTGTTCGTGCAGCTCGTGATCGCGGCCACAACGACCGACCCGTGGGTCAGCCCCTCCATCCCCGGTACTTCGGTCTCCGCGGATGCCACGGCGGTGGCGGTCGCGACGGCAGCCGGTGCGCTGTCCTCTCCCGGCTTGTCCGCGGCAACAAGTTTGGTCTTGCGCTCGGCCAGCATGCCTTCGACGGCCTGCTGGAACTTGTACTTCGCCTGACGCAGCGACACGCGATCCTGCGGTCGCTTGGGTCCCGCGAGGCTTGGTTCGACGGTCGAAAGGTCCAGTTCAATGGTCGTCGTGTAAACGGGATCCTTGGAGGCTGACGTCCGGAAGAGACCCTGCTCCTTCGCGTATGCTTCGACGATCTTGACGTGCGATTCTTCACGCCCGGTGAGCCGCAAATAGTCGAGCGTCATATCGTCAATCGGACAGATCGCGATCGTCGCGCCGTATTCGGGGGACATGTTGCCCAGCGTCGCCCGATCGGCAATGGTGAGGAACTCGAGGCCCGGGCCGTAGAACTCAACGAACTTGCCGACCACCCCGAGCTTCCGCAGGCGTTCGGTAATCGTGAGCACGAGATCGGTGGCCGTTGCTCCTTCAGGCAGTCGATCCACCAGCCGGAACCCCACGACTTCCGGGATCAGCATCGAGATGGGCTGCCCGAGCATTGCCGCCTCCGCTTCGATCCCGCCGACGCCCCAGCCGACCACACCCAGTCCGTTGACCATCGTCGTGTGAGAGTCCGTACCGACGAGCGTGTCTGGGTACAGAAGAATGCCCTGCGCAGAGGGTTCCCTGAAGATGACACGGGCGAGGTACTCCAGGTTGACCTGATGAACGATGCCGGTATCGGGCGGGACGACGCGGAAATTCTGAAACGCCTCCTGACCCCAGCGGAGAAAGGTGTAGCGTTCCTTGTTGCGCGAAAATTCGAGCGAGGCATTCAAATCGGCCGCGTTGCGCTCAGCGAAGTAGTCGACCTGCACTGAGTGGTCGATGACGAGTTCAACGGGCTGCAGCGGATTCACGCGGCGCGGATCACCGCCGAGCCGGACGATGCCATCCCGCATCGCAGCCAGATCGACGACGGCCGGCACACCGGTGAAGTCCTGCAGCAGCACGCGGGCCGGTGTAAACGCAATCTCTTTCTGATCGGTGCACGACAGGTCCCAGCCGGCCAGCACGCGGATGTCTTCGGGATCGACGAAGCGACCGTCCTCGCGGCGCAGCAGATTCTCCAGGAGAATCTTGAGCGAGTACGGCAGGCGCGCCAGCCCGGGATAGGCCTTTTCAAGCGCCGGCAGGCTGTAAATCTGAAACGATTCATCGGCCGCCCGCAGAGACGTGCGCGTGTCGAAGGAGTTCATGGAGGGCATCCTTTGATCATCCTTCACAGCGGGCACGCGTTTCAAGCAAGGCTCCCTCAGTGATGGGTCGGTAATGAGCCCACAAAATCGCGGGCCACATCCGCCGGATCGCGTCTCTGCGCGTCGACCGCGTGATTCATGCGCCGCATGGCGTCGATGGAAATGCGTCCAGACAGGCGGATCAAGGCCTCTCGCAGCCCCGGGTGAGCAAGGATGGTGGAGCTTCGCACCACGAGCGTGGCGTCGTAGGGCGGGAAGTAATGGCGGTTGTCGCGAAGCATCACCAAGTCGTAAGCCTCGATGAGTCCACTGGTCGCGTCACCGGCAATCAGGTCGACTTCACGCTGCGCGAGCGCCCGGTAGATCAGAGACAGGTCCATGGCACGCGGCGGCGTCGCAAACTGTAGGCGGTACTGACCCGCGAGACCCGGGAAGCCGTCCTGCCGCTGGAGAAATTCGTAGCCGAAGCCCGCGCGCCAGGCACGCGCATGTGGCACCGCCTCGTCTATGGTCGAGAGGCCGAGACGGCGGGCGTCTTCACCTCGCACGAGAATCGCGAACGTGTTCTCGAAGCCGAGTGGGTCGAGCACGGTCAATCCCGCTGCGGCGTATCGCGCCCGAACACGCGCCAGCACACGAGCCGGATCCGTGTCGGGCGGGTCACGAAAAATTGCCGTATGCGCCGTGCCGGTGTATTCGACGTAGGCATCGATGTCACCAGTGCGAATCGCTCGATCGCAAATGAACGTGCCGCCGAGATTCAGGCGGCGTTCGACCTTGAGATCCGTGGTTGACTCGACCACTTGCGCCACGATTTCGCCGAGGATGATCTGCTCGGTGAAGTTCTTCGATCCGATGCGAACGACGTTTGCTGCCGGCGTGCGTGAGAGCGCCACCGCGGCGACGAGGGCAACCACCGCCGTCCCCGCGGCGGCAATGGCCGCGGCTCGACCGCTTCGATTTCTCCGGACGAGCGAGCGTCGCACGATTCGCTCGACCCAGGTCAGAGCGCCGTCGATCGCCAGCGCCAAAACGGCCGCGGGAACCGCGCCAGCGAGGATCACGGTTGGGTCGACCATGGCGAGCCCACGGAAGATGTATTCGCCGAGTCCGCCTGCGCCGACGGCCGCCGCAATCGTCGCCGTGCCCACCGCAATCACACTAGCGACGCGAATGCCGGCGACGATCGACGGCAACGCCAGCGGCAGCTCCACCTGGCGAAGCAGCTGCGAAGAGGTCATGCCCAGGGCGGTCCCCGCCTCGATCAGCGCGCGATCGACGGAGGCGAGGCCGGCGGCGGTCGTGCGGATGATCGGCAGCAGCGCATATACGATCAGCACCACGATGGCGACTCGCGCACCGAGGCCGCCGATGAATGGAAGCGGAAGCAGGAATCCGAACATCGCGAGGCTCGGGATCGTTTGAGCGGCATTCGCAATCCAGGCGATCGGTGCGCCAACGCGGGGCCGGCGTGCCGCCAGAATTCCGAGCGGTATGCCAATCGCGGTTGCGACGAGCGTCGAGATGCCGACCAGCATCAGGTGCTGTCCGACGAGGGTTCTGAACTCGACGGCGTGCGAACGCCAGAAGTCGAGCAGGCTCACCGTCGCGAACTCTCGAGCGCGGCGCTCGCCTCGAGAAGCGGCTCGAGCAGCGGACGCACGCGCGGATCGTTCGAACGAGCGACGGCTTCGGGACGATCGAGTATCGCGATTCCTTCGTCGGCGAGGACGCCGATGCGCGTCGCGAGAGCGAACGCTTCACCCATATCGTGAGTGACGATGACGATCGTCTTGCGCACTGCGGCTTGAATCCGGCGCAGAGCATGGTGCAACTCTGCTCGCGTGACGGGATCCAGCGCGCCGAAGGGCTCATCCATCAGGAGAATCGACGGGTCTGCGGCGAGCGCTCGTGCGACTCCGACACGCTGCTTCTGACCGCCAGACAGTTCCTCCGGCGCACGCGTCGCGTATTCCGCCGGCGGGAGATCCACGAGGCTCAACAGCTCGTGGACCCGGCGGCCGATTCTCGCTTCATCCCAACCGGCCAAGCGCGGCACGAGAGCGACGTTGTCGGCAACGCTCATGTGGGGAAAGAGTCCAACGTCCTGCAGGACGTAGCCGATGCCGCGGCGCAAGGCAAACCGATCCCATTCGCTGGTGCCGCGTCCCGAGACAATCACACGCCCCGAAGTTGGCAACAGCATCCGATTGATGAGCTTCAAGATGGTGGACTTGCCCGCCCCGCTGCGTCCGACAAGCGCGACTGTTTCGCCCGGTGCGATGTGAAACGAGACGCGCCGAAGCACGCTTTTCGACGCGCGGGCAAATGACACGTCGTGAAATTCAATCACCGCGGCGTCTGACTCCATCACGGCTGGACTGTATCTCAGCGGGCACGCCCCTTGCCACACGACGGCCAGGAAACGAGGGGAGCATGGCCAACAAGAACGTTCCAAACGACGCGTCAGCGAAGAGCAAGCGCCCGGGGCCCGAGCCGACGAGCGTGAAGCAGGCCGAAGGCAACCGTTGGAAAGCAGACTCGGAAACCGTCGAACGTTACGACGAGACGCTGGGACAGAGCGGCGCTGACGAGGGCGGTGGTATTACGAACCGGCCAATCGGAGAAGAGATCGAGAATCAGACGTCACTGCCCGAGCGCGGAGAATCGCGAGAAGGGGCGCATGCCGGACACGGAGATCGGAAGCAGGAGGAACGATGACCCGTCCACGCCGCACACGCCTCGACGATCCAACGGCGGAAAAATCATCCGACCAGTCCACGGGATCGGCATCCGGACTGACGGCCGGCCGTGACACCCGGAATCGGGCCGATAGCGAGGACCTGATCCGGCGAACGAGTGAGCAACGCGATACCACGCCTCGCCGATACGACCAGCCGGCCGAGGCGGACCCGGTGCCGCCGTCGAAGGACTCAGGGCGCCCAGATCAGAACAGATAAACGAGCGAGGCAGACGCAATCGGAACGAGGCGCGATTTGTCGCTGAAATCGAATCCGCCGTCGGTCATCGACACGCCTGCCTCGCCTCGAATCCCGAACCGGTTCGACGCCGTTGTGTTGAACCAGTACTTCAATCCCACAACACCGTGGAATTCGGTCCCCGTTTCCAACAGTTCGTTTCCCTGGTGCAGGTCGCGCACGTACCCTGCCCCAGCGGCTATGAACGGCACCGTTGAAACTCCTGGCGACATCCGCCGGAGATGCACGAGGAGTGACCCGGTGAACACATAGCGCGTCAGGTTCTCCTGCGCGGTGATGTCCGACGCTTCCTCCGCGTCTCCGGATAAGCGATACCTGACAGACGGCTGCGAAACCCGGAATCCGCCTTCAACGGCAACACTTCTCGACAAGAAGACGGCGATGGTGGCGCCAGCGCCAACGCCCCCTTTCATCTCGCCCGCAGCGGTAAACAAGTCGAAGCCGCCGCTCGATTGACCGTTCCGCGTGAGCTCCGCAGAGCTGGTCGGGCCGGTGAACCCACCCGTCCAGACCACCCCGCCCCCGAGTTCCCAGGACCCCGCGTGCGGAGTATCGCGGTACACCAATGGCCGGCGTACCTGGGCTGACGCTGGCGACGCGCACACCACAACCGCCATCGCCGTGACGGCAATCAACAGCCGCCTCACTTCGGATCCACCCTGATTTCGACACCCGTCGTGCCGCCGCCGCGTGGCACGGCAACGACCCGATCGTGGAAGCGGACTCGGAAATTCAGATCGACGTTCGACGATGTGTCGAAGAAGCTTTCGATATCGCCATCGTCGAGCGGCTCGACACGGAGAACGTAGGCCCCGGGCTCGAGGCCGGCGATAGTGAACGAGCCATCGTCGCCGAGGGTGAAGCCGCCGATGAGAGCGCCGGTCGACGGATTGAAGGCGACGATGTGCGCGCCAAAAACACCGGTGCCACTTTTCGAGACTTTTCCGCTGATGCTGCCGAGACGACGCGACGCAGCGCTGCCACGTGGATAGATGTCGCCGATGCCTGCGATGTCATCCGCCCTGAGTGTGCGGTCGGCGGTGCTCCCCGCGGTAAAAGCGATCGGGAACATGACGGCCTCGGCTCCCAGCACCCGGCGCCCGCCCGGCCGAACCTCGGTTTCGCCCAGCGCGGAGTGTCCAAGGCCGTGCAGGTGGCCAATCTCGTGGAGGGCAATGGACTCGACGTCGAACCGCCCGCTGTCACCGTTGGCTGACGTCGACCACGGGAAGGCGGTGTTGAAGAAAATGTCGGACTCCACGATCTCGCCATTCGTCACGTCAACGAGAAAGTTCGTGGCGGCAAGGGTGCGCTCGAGGTCGGGCCGATTGGCATAGCCAATCACCACCATGCCGTCGTCGCTCTGTGGCCGGGCCTGAGTGAAGCCGGCAAATTGCGAAGAGGTCGTCGCGGTTTCGACGGCGTTCCACGTATTGAACGCTCGTGTCACGGCTCCTTGAAACTGCGTGGCTGAGACGTCGCTGGTTCCGGTGTCGGTGACGTAATAGCGGATCGGAAAGTCCCGCCAGCGAAGGCTGACGGTCCGACCCTGGATGCGACTGCCGATTTTCAAGTACGCCAGCACCGGATCCGAGAGCCCGCTCATGACCGTCGCCGCGACGAGCGCCGCAAGCGCAAACGTCCGAATTCTCATCGCCGGCCTTCCGCGAGTTCGGCCATGACGGATCGGACCTGGGCGCCGAAGGTTTCGAGCGGCATCGGCTGGCGTGACGCCGCGCCGCGCACAACGGATTCGGGCGTTTCCCCGCGCGCGAGGAGCGGGGCCGCAACCAGGCGTCGCTGCGTCCGCGTATCACGCTGAACGCGGAACACGCCCTGGTTCAGGCCGAAGACGTACGGCAATCCTCGCTCGGGTTTCCGCAAGAACAGGACGGCTTCATTTCCGGCCTCGAGCACCGGTGCCCCCACCGTAATGCTTCGGTAACGGCCCACCTGCCCGCCCGGCACCCGGAAGGTGAGTGTCTCGCCGGGTCCACCCTTCAGATACGTTTCAACTTCGAAGGTGACGATGGTTTCGATTCGTTTGCGATCGTCACTCAATTCGGAGACGGCGTCGACTACGCGACCGTAAGCGATGATCTGAGAGTCGCCGACGATCTCTCGAAATTCGGCGGGCAGGAGTACTGTCGCGCGGACCGCAGAAGCCATCAGGACGACTGAAACCACGCTAAGAACGAGGAATCGGAGCATTCTGCAGTCTACCCTACGCATCCGCTTCGCGCCCTGACTACGTCGATAACAGCGGCTGCAGCGCGCCTGCTGGCACCTGGATCGCCAAGCCGCTGCCGCACTTCCCGGAGATCCGCGCGCATCCGGGACGCCCTCGCGTCGTTTGTCAGAATATCGACGGCCTGATCGGCCACGGCTTGGGGAGTGAACGCGTCCTGGATCAACTCCGGTACGACCGTCCGTCCCGCAACGAGATTCGCCATGGCATATGTATCGACACGAACGAACGGTTTTCCCAGGCGATAGGTCAGCGGCGCCAGCCGGTAGACGACGACCATCGGACATTCGTGCAACGCTGCCTGCACGGTGACCGTTCCCGATGCCAGCAGTGCAACATCAGCCGCGGCTAACACCTCGTCGGTCATTCCCTCGACCAGCAGCATGCCACCGCGCTCCGTGGCGGGCGCAAACAGCGCATCGTCCAGATGTGGCGCACGCGCGACGACGAATTGCACGCGCCCGAGTCGAGCGCTGATGCGATCCGCGGTTTGGATCAACAGCGGCAGGATTTCACGAACTTCGTTTGCGCGGCTTCCGGGCAGGAGGGCCACCAGCGGGACATCCGGAAGCGCACCTATCTGAACACGCCACTCGTGACGCGGGCGCGAAGGCCACGCCCGGTCGAGCAACGGATGCCCGACCCACGCGACGGGAACTTCCGCCTTCCGATACATCTCCGCCTCGAAGGGAAAGATGACCAGCACGCGATCCGCGATTCGCTTCATCGTCTTCATCCGCCCCGGCCGCCACGCCCACAATTGCGGACTGATGTAATAGACGACCGGTACGCCAAGCCGACGCACGGCCTGAGCGAGCCGGAAATTGAAGTCCGGAAAATCCACGGCGACGAACACGTCGGGGCGGTTCGCGCGGGCGTCAGCCACGAGCTTGCGGTAGATGGCGTAGGTTTTTGGTAGGACACGGGCGACTTCGACGAGGCCTGTGACCGACAGTCCGCCAAAATCCCCGACTAGATGAGCCCCGGCCTGACGCAAGCGCTCGCCGCCAAAGCCGGTGAGTATCATCGACGGATCGATGCGGAGAAGTTCTGCAGCCAGCGATGCGGCGTAGAGGTCGCCCGATGGCTCCCCGCAGGAGATCATGACGCGCATGCCTGCGGTTCCTCGCGTCAGCGCGGCCTGGTGAAGAGTGAGGGTTCGAGCGGCAGGTTGAATTCGATGCTTCTGACGGTCCGCTCGACCAGCGGGGTGCCGTTGCGGAGGACTTCGGCCTTGAACGCGACCTGCAGGCCGTCGACGAGACGGTAATCCGAATACCGTTCCTCGATCGTCGCGTTCTCCATGTCGTATCGCTGACGGAGAATGGCGGCCGAGTCCGGGTCCAACACGAGGCTGACCGGTCTCATGCCTCCTCCGTGCACGTACAACACAGCAAACTTGCGGCTGCCCTCCACTTCGTCGGTCGCGCGCGTGGCGGTGATGCGTCCTTCGGTCAGTCCCAGGAGAAGCGGGATCACATCCCGCTGCACGTTCGAGCGGATTTCCATCGCAAGCTGAGGCGGCGCCTCGCGAACGCCACGGTCGTCCTGTACCCAGTACTCGCCCGCATTGAACGTCTGGACCAGCTTGCCGGCTGGGAGATCCGCGTCGATCCGAAACCCACCGGGATATCGGATCGACGTGGTCGTCGGTACTTCAACGCGGTTTCCGTCACTCTGGAGGATCGCGGTCGTCGCAACCGCCCGAACCGTCCGCACTCCGCGCAACGTCTGCAAGCTGCCCTTTGCGGCGACTGCGCGTTCAATCAACGCGCGAGCATCTTCTGACGTGGATGCAACGCGATAACCATCCTTCTCGGGTCGTTTCACGGACTGCTGCGGCCGGTACGCAATCGGCTGAAGACGTTCAGGTTCCCCGCGGGCCGGCCGGCGCAGATCAGCCGACGCGAGATCCAAATCACTCACGGCAATGCGCTCGTACTGCTCGAATCCGACTCCTGGCAGTTGCTTCGCGAAGATGTCCGCGTCGCCAACGAGCACGATGGATAATCGGTCCGGGCGAAGATAAGTCCGCGCGACCCGCTGAATGTCGTCAACCGTTATGGCATTGACCCGCTCGCGGAAGGTCTGCAGCTCACCCATGTCGAGGCCATAGAACACGGCATTGAGCACCTGGAGCGCGATCGCGCTCGGCGTTTCGATCGTGAGCGGGAAACTTCCGGTCAGATATGCCTGGGCATCCGCAAGCTCCCGCTCGCTGACGCGTTGCCGCTGCAACCGCCACAGCTCATCGACGATCAGCCGAAGCGCTTCCGCCGTGGACTCGGAGCGGGTGTCCGTCTCCGCGACGATGTCGCCGCCATCCTTCAAGGCGTTGATATCGGCTGACGCCCCGTAGGTGAGTCCCCGTTCCGACCGCAGCACACGATGAAGCCGGTTACCGCCTTCGCCACCGAGGATTTTGATTGCCAGGTCGAGAGCGAGGTAGTCCGGGTGCTTGCGAGGAACGCCGACGTGGCCAACTCGAATCTCGGTCTGAACTGCCCCGGGTCGATCGATGACCACAACGCGACGCGTTGGCGGCGGAAGATCCGAGGCGCGAGCCGGGATCGACTCGAGCTTCGTCCACTTTCCGAACGCGCGTTCGGCGCCGCTGAATGCCTCCTCCGACGAAACGTCGCCAACGATTGCCAGGATGGCGTTGTTCGGGCCGAACCAGGCTTTGTGAAACGCCACCAGATCCTGACGAGAGATCCCGCCAATCGACTGCGGTGTCCCCGCGTCGGGCCGTCCGTATGGATGGAACCCGTAGACGAGTCTGTCGAACACGACGCCCGCGAGATATTCCGGATCGTCGTAGCTCACCTTCAGACCCGACAGCATCTGCTGCCGCTGCCGTTCGACTTCTTCCGGAGCAAAGGCCGGATTCCGCGCGATATCGGAGACCAGATCGAGCGCGACGTTCAGACTATCCTTCATCACGATCGCCTGGATGAACGACAGATCCGTCCCGGAGCCCGACCCCATGATGCCGCCGATCGAATCGATTGTCGCGGCGATCTGTTCCGCGCTGCGCGTTGTCGTGCCCTGATCCAGAACGGCGGCGGCAAGTGACGCCACGCCTGGCTTATCGGCTGGATCCAGCGCCCCGCCGGCTCTCACGAGGAGTCTCAGGCTGACGGCGGGCTGCTCGTGGTGCGACACGGCAACGACCTGCAGGCCATTGCTGAGCGTCCGCATCGCGTAGGGAGGGAACTTGACTTCACGCGCCGGCAGCGGTCGTGGCGGCCGCTCGGACGGCCAGTCGCGCACCTGCGCCGTCGCGGCATCGGAATCGACGAAGCCAAGCGCGCACGCGAGCATGACGCTCACGCGAAAGAACCGGGTCATCGGCTCTGACCGCGGGACCCGGACTTCGGCATGATGGTCAGCACGAGGCGGTTCTCCGGTTTGAAGTACGTCTGCGCGACGCGCTGGACGTCCTTCGTCGTCATGTTCTGGAAGATGTCGAACTCGCCATCGGCGGTCTTGATGTCGTTGTGAATGACGACGGCATGGCCGAGGGTCGCGGCTTTTTCTTTATTGGACTCGCGACCGAGGATGTAATCACGGGCGAATTGATTCTTCGCCTGTTGAAGCTCCGCCTCTGAGATTGGCTCCGCCTTCAGGCGATCGAGCTCAGCAATCAGCGCTGTCGCGGCTTCTTCCGTCGTATGGCCGGGCTGAACGATCGCGACCGCGAAGAAAAGATTGGGGTCTTCGATGATGTTGGCGCCGCCAAAGGCCGCAAGGGCAATCTGCTTGTCGTAGACGAGCGATTTGTGGATTCTCGAGCTTTGCCCGTCGGACAGCACCTTCGACGCAATGTGCAGCGGGTACGAATCCGGATGCCCGTCGAAAGTAATGTGATGCGCGACGACAACGGCGGGCAGCGGCCAGCTCTCTTCCAACTGCGCCCGGCGCTCTTTGGTCTGTGGCGGTTCCTTGGGAATGTCTCGCGGCACCGGACGCGACGCCTTCGGCACCCGTCCGAGGTACTGACTTACCAGGCCCGCCGCCTCTTTGGTATCGAAGTCACCCACGAGGACGAGCGTTGCGTTCTCCGGCACGTAATAAGTCCTGAAGAAATCCCGGACGTCGTCGACCGACGCCGCCTCGAGATCGTGCATGCTGCCAATGGTTGGATGCTTGTAAGGATGAGTGGTGAACGCCTGGTCGTAGATGATTTCGTTCAGACGACCGTACGGCTGATTCTCCACGCGCATGCGGCGCTCTTCTTTGACGACCTCTCGCTCGGTCTGGAAAACCTTTTCTTCAATACGGAGCGACGCCATCCGATCGGCTTCGAGCCACAGGACGAGCGGAAGGTACTGCGCGGGGAACGTCTGCCAGAAAACGGTGGCGTCTTCGGTCGTGTACGCGTTGCTCTGACCGCCCACGCTCGAGATCCATGACGGATGCCCTTCGGGCTCGACGTTCCTCGATCCCTTGAACATCATGTGCTCGAACAGATGAGCGAAGCCTGTCCGGCCCGGACGCTCGTTCTTCGAGCCGACGTGGTACCAGATTTCCGCATGGACGATTGGCGTCGAGTGGTCCTCGAGCAGCACGACCTGCAGCCCGTTGGCGAGCGTCGTCATCGTGTAGTCGAGTTTTGGCGGGCGGACCGCAGCATTCGCGCCGGGATCGATCGCCAACAGCGCCAACGCGACGGCGGCCGCGCAAGTCAGCCGCCGAATGTTGCAACTCATGGAGGATCGATTATGGCACAAAGACTACGGCTACCTCTGCTTAGAGGACGTCACTCGCCCCCCCGCTCGCCCTCGAGCCGAGCAAGCCGCCGCTGCAGGTCCGCTAGTTCCTTGCGCAATTCGGGAAGTCTCCTGAAGACTGCCGACGCCTTGAGCCAGTCTCGATTCGGGATGGCCGGGTAGCCGGAGATGAAACCGCCGGCCTCGACGGAATTGGGAATGCCCGTTTGCGCGGTGGCAACCACCCCCTTGCCAATCGTGATGTGTCCCGCAACACCCACCTGTCCAGCCAACGTCACGTCGTCTTCGATGATGGTGCTGCCGGCGATGCCCACCTGACCTGCAAGCAGCACACGCTTTCCGATCGCGACACCGTGTGCGATTTGCACGAGGTTGTCGATCTTCGTGCCCGCACCAATTCGCGTTTCCCCCACTGCCGGCCGATCGATAGCGCTGTTGGCGCCTATTTCCACATCGTCTTCGACGACGACGTCGCCAACTTGCGGGATTTTTTCGTGCGTCCCGTCGGCCCGCCGCGCAAAGCCGAATCCGTCGCTCCCGACGACTGCACCGTTCTGAATCACGACCCTGTTTCCAATTCTCACGCGCTCGCGAATCGACGCACCCGAGTGGATGATGCAGTCTTCTCCGAGCTGCGCGTGCCGGCCGATCGTCACGTTGGGATGAACGATGGTGCGTGCACCAACCTTCGCACCTTCCTCCACGACGGCCAATGCACCAATCGACGCATCAGGCGCGACGCTGGCGCCTGCCCCGACATAGGCTCGAGGATGCACACCGGGCGGTGGCGCTTCCGTGCCGGCGAACAACGCCACGGCTCGCCCGAAGACAACGTAGGGCTCACGCGTCCGAAGCATGGCGCAGGGTGCCCGTTCGGCGCGCTCGCCCAGGATCACGGCCGATGCCCGCGTGGCACGCAGTTCGGACGCGTACCTCGGATTTGCAAAGAACGTCAGGTCGCCCGGACCCGCTTCCTCGATCCGCGCGACCCGAGTGATCTCAATCGTGCCGTCGCCGTCGAGCGTACAACCCAGACGATCGGCAATGTCCTGCAACTTCAAAAGGGCTCCTTGGAGTAGGGAAGCGCTCGGAACCGGTGAACGCCAGCGCGGATGCTATCGTAGACCAGTCCATGGAAGTCTTTCTGGTCCCGGTCGCCGCGGCACGCTACGAGCTCTATTGCGAGGTCCCCGACGAACCCGACGCTTCGGGTTCCGAACAGCCAGAGGGGTTCTTCAAGCGGATGGTGCATCGATTCCGCGAAACCATCGCCGAAGCGGAGCGGGAGCGGCATCATGGCAAAAAGGATAACGAGCCGGCTGGCTGGATGTCGCGCGTGAAACGACGAACGCTGCGATGGGTCGTGGAAAGCATCGCGGAGCAACGGCTGCTCTGGCATCTGCGACGGCAGCAAACGGCAGCATTCTTCTACCCCGACGATATCCCCGAAACCACGGCAGTCGCCGAACGAAGCCGCCAGCTCAGCGCGGATTTCGACAAGCACCGCTTCTGGTTGATCATCGACTCGCTCGGCTTCATTGCGTCAGGCGTGCTGATCCTCGTTCCGGGACCCAACGTACTCGCGTACTACTTCGCATTTCGCATCGTCGGACACTATTTGTCGCTCCGCGGCGCCCGTCAGGGCCTGGCGGTCATGGAATGGCGAAACGAAAGCAGCGCGCCGCTGAGCGAGCTTCGCCGCACCCTGGAGCTCGGCCCGGAAGTGCGCGAGCCGCGAGTCCGCGATATCGCCGACAGGCTCCGGCTCGAGCATCTCGAGTCGTTTTTCAAACGTATGGCGGAATCTGGCGCGGAGTCGTAGGTCTCTAGTGTCTGGAGACCGAAGACCGAAGACCAAAGACGGGGTAATATTCGCGCATGCGCTGCCTGCTGCTGGCCACGAGTCTGCTGCTCGGGCAGAAAGAGCCCGCGACGCTGGCGCTCGAGATTCGCGTGTTCGTTGGCGCTGAGGAAGTCACGCGCGACACCCGCGTCTCCATTCACCGCGCCGGAGAACGTTCCAGCCCCATTGCGCAGGCACAAGCGCAGGACGGCAAGCACCTCTTCACTGTCGCTCCAGGTATCTACGATGCACAAGTCGTCAGGGAACGCGACGGCCGTGTGGTCAACATCAGATGGGCAGAACGCCTCGTGGTCATGCCCTATCCTGACGAGAGCGGAAGGCACCTCGAGGTCGTGAACTTTACGAATGGATACGGAGCGTTGCAGGTACGATCCCCGAGCCCCGGCGCCGTGCCCGATTTGGCGATTTACGCCGCGGGCGAAAGGAGTCGGCCCGCGGCGATTCCGGTTGCGGGGGGGAATGACGACTACATGCTGTTCGTGGTACCGGCCGGCCGGTACGACATCCAGCTGCGCACTCCCACCCGGCCAAGTTGGCACGCGGATATCGAGGTGCCTCTCGATCGGACCAGACTGTGGCTGATCCCGTAGTGGTAGCTTACACGCGCCGCCCGCTGAGGAGCCGGACGACGATGACAATCAGCGCGATGACCAGCAGCAGGTGAATCAGACCGCTCGTGACCTTCAATGTGATTCCGAGCAACCAGAGCACCAGCAGGATTACAACGATCGTCCAAAGCATGCTGTTCAGCCTCCGAGCTGAACTGTGCAAGCAAAGTGCCACGAGCCTATGACACCGTCACTTTCAGATGCTGAGCTGGTCACCCGGCTGCTGACCGCTGCCCTCCTTGGCAGCGTGTTGGGTTTCGAACGCGAGTTGCGGCAGAAGTCCGCCGGTCTGCGGACCAATATCCTGATCGCAATCGGTTCGGCGCTCTTCACGCTGATGTCGATCGACATGGCGGCAGGAATACCCGGTGCGGACCCCGGCAGGCTCGCCGCACAGATCGTCACCGGGATTGGTTTTCTCGGGGCCGGCGCCATCCTCCGAAGGGACGGCGGCGTCCAGGGACTCACGACCGCGGCGACGGTCTGGGTCAACGCGGCGGTCGGCGTCGCGGCAGGAGGGGGCGAATATCATCTCGCCTTCATCGCAACGATCGTCACAGTCGTCGTCCTGCTGCTGCTGCACCCGATCGAAGCCGCGATCGACCGTCGTTACGGATCTCGCCAAAAGGATTAACGTCCCACTCGTCGAGGCTCGCGTTTGTCCTCGGGCGGCAGCAACGGCCGCCCGGCGTTGACCCAGGCAGCCGTAATGATTGACGCCGTCGCGGTGATGGCCCCTGCGAGCCGACGCTCGACGATCGGCCTCACCTTCGCGAAGAAACTCGCAAAGTACTCGTCGTCGTAGAACTCGCGCCCGCTCACGGCAACCTTGTCGGCATCCAGGATCGTTTGGACGAACGGGAAGCTCTCGACCAAGGTATCGAAGATCAGATTGCGTGCGCTTGGCACCTGGACGAGAGGCGCGGGGCTGACCTGGAGCCGAGGCTCGTATCGCAGAAACAATTCGCTTTCAAAACGCGAATGGATCCCTCGCTGCCCGGTCAACTGCCCGTCATAGTTCAGCGCCGCGTGGAACGGCACGTGCGCGTCGCTGACGTAATGACCAATCACCGATGAGAAGAACTTGATGTTGTCGCGGGAGTACGGCGTTTTCTGCGTAAACGCTTCGGTGAGTTTGATGAAAATCTCGTCCGTCCGCCAGGGCAGCGTGCCGTTCTTTTCGACGAAGTCCCGCCCATAACGTTTGACCGCCGCCTCGAAGTCGCGGGGCATTTCTTTGAACGGGTAGGGACCGTACGCATCCAGGTCCACGAAATGACGCGGAGGTTCCGCTTCCCAGCCGGCTGTCCGCCACAAATCCGGGTCGATCGCGTGCTCGACGATGCTGGTCCGGTACTTCGCAAAGAACGGACGAATCTCGGGAGGCAACAGCGGGATGGCGCGATCGAGAATGTACTTGTGGACTTCGAATCCCCACGCCTCGGCCGAGTGCGGACAGCCGAGCGCCACGACGATCAACAGGAGAGTCATCGGTCGAAACATGTCTCTGGTCTCTGGTCTCTGGTCTCTGGTCTCTGGTCTCTGGTCTCTGGTCTCTGGTCTCTGATCTCGGGGCTCGGGGCTGTCCAGACCAGAGACCGAAGACCACAGACCACAGACCAAAGACCACAGACGATCATACCGTTCGGAGGAGTTTTCTCAGCGTTCGGAGATTACGGGCGTCCCACGGGTCCACGTCGGATCTGCGCTGACTCTCGGGCGTTTCGAGCTTTGGCGTTTCGAGCAACATCGGAAGTGTGGCAAATCTCCGATCGTTCAGCAGTCGCCGAAACGGCTCCAGGCCGAGGCAGCCCTTGCCGATGTGCTCGTGACGATCGATTCGACTGCCGCACGGCTTCTTGGAATCATTCAGATGAAAGAGCTGGATCCGGTCGAGACCGATCAACCGATCGAACTCCCGGAACGTTCGCTTGTACCCCTCGTCGGAACAAAGATCGTAGCCGGCGGTCAACAGGTGGCAGGTATCGAGACAGACACCGACGCGCGGCGATCCGTCGAGGCGATCGATGATCGACGCCAGATGCTCGAATCGATGTCCGAGGTTGGTTCCCTGGCCTGCCGTGTGTTCGAGCAGGATCATCGCCCCACCCGCTGGCCGCTCAGCGAGGAGCGTGCGCAATCCGTCAGCAATCAACTGCAGGCCTTCTTCTTCGGATCCCGTGGTGTACGATCCGGGATGCATGACGAGCGCGTCGAGCCCGAGCCTGTCGGCGCGATCGAGTTCCTCGCGCAGCGCGTTGAGCGACTGCAGGCGCAACGCTGGTGCGGCCGCCGCAATGTTAATGAGGTAGCTGTTGTGGGCCACGACGGGCCGAATACCTGTTTCCGCGACCCGTCTTCGAAACAGCACGACTTCGTCATCGGGCAACGTTCGAGCACGCCACTGACCCGCTGACTTCGTAAAGATCTGCAGGGCCTCGCATTTCGACGCGACCGCGCGATCGACGGCGCGGGGCAGACCTCCTGCTATCGAAAGATGCGCACCGAGCCGGGGTCCCCGCCGCGCGTCGTTTGCGCGGTGGGGTGGGAGCCGGGACATTATTCGCCAAAAACCTCGGCAGAGAATCTGTAGACCGTGGCACCCGTCTGCCAGGCGTCGGTGCGCAACCCCGCCTTCACGCACGTTTGCCCGAGAAATTGTTCGGGCGTCCAGCCCCACTCAGTGGCGACCTGAGGCAGCAACAACCCTCGCCTACGGCCCTGCTCCACCACGAGGCCGTGCACACCGATCGTGAAGGCCCCTGGAACCGGGTCGATCTTCTCGAGCGGTCCAAGCACGGACAGTTCCAGACGCAAATCGTCGAGCTCAGCGACTTGCACCGGCGAGAAGCGAGGATCCTGCGTCGCGGAATCGGCGGCACACCGAACAACTTCGTTGGGCAGACCACGCCGGTTCTCGAGCGTTCCAAGGCAACCGCGGAGCGTGCCTGCACTTTTGATCGTCACGAACACCCCGGTCGCCTCCGGAAACTCCGGCAGCTCCGGGACCAGCAGTCGATCGCCGCGCACTCGTTCGGCGATCGAACCTCTGGCCAACTCCAGGAGTGCTGCCTTTTGGGTTTCATTCAGCATTCAATCCAAGTCGAGTCAGAACAGTCCAATGGCCGCGGCGAGATACCCGACGACGGCATCGTAATCGCCAGAGATTTCTCCGGAATGCGCGTACTTGAGGACGCGTGCCTCGCGTGCGCCCATCATCCGCGCGGCCATGAGCACCGAAATGGCCGGGCCACCGCCGCACGCGACGTATCGCCCGCGTTCGTGCTCCGGGTACTCCTCGAAAATATCCAGCAGGCCGTCAGCATTGAAGGTGTTCACGGCGTGCTGTACCCGTGAGTCGAGGGCTGTTGCCGTCTTCGCGTCGAAGTAGTGAGAGAGGTCGGTGCTCGCGATGAGCAACGTTCGGCGAGCCGCGAACGACGATGCCAGAGCGGAGGCCAGCGCACCGATGGTGTCGCGCGTCTGGTAGCCCATCAAGAGCGGCACGATCTTCACATCGGGCAGTACTCGTTGCAGAAACGGCAGCTGCATTTCCAGCGAATGCTCACGCCGATGCGCCGATGGCAACTCTTGGACGATCGAAGAAGCCGCGATGGCCTGCGCACCCTCGTCGTCGATGCAGGCGACCCCGAGCGGAGATTCGAAGCCGCCTTCGGAGTACAGAGCGACACCGTCGAAGCCGACGTAGTGTGACGGCCCGACGAGAACGGCAACCTCATACTCTGCGGACGAGATGGCCTTGTAGGCGTACGCCGCGACCGGACCCGAAAACATCAGCCCGGCATGGGGTGAAATGATGGCGGTCACCACACCCCCGGGGCCCGGTGAGGCCGCGGAGAGGTAGATATCGACGTCCCGCTCGAGCGCGCCCCGGGTGCCCGGGTACCAGCTCCCGGCGACTGCCGCAGGTCGGATCCGCATAGACGAGTAATAGAACGTCAGCCGCTGTTAATCAACCACCGAGCTAATAGACCGGCCGCCACCCATTTTGCGTTAGCATCGTAGTCCGCTATGCCCGCTCATTTCACTCCCGACGATGTGGATCGCATCGCAGAACTGGCGCGCCTCGAACTGACCAGTGACGAGCGAGCGCTCTTCGCGAAGCAGCTGGCCGACATCCTCGCGTACGCCGAACAGGTCCAGGAAGTGGATACCACCGGAGTCCCTCCCACGTCCCACGCGTTCGCGAGCCCGGAGTCGCTCCGTGAGGACCAGGAGCGCCCGGGCCTCAATCGCGACGATGCCTTGGCGGCGGCGCCTGACGCGAATCTGGCGGCTGGTCTCTTCAGGGTGCCGCGGGTGATCGGCGGATGACGCTCCCGCAGACCGCCGTTGAAATCCGCCGCGCCATCGCCGCCGGGCGTGCGTCGGCAACCGAGGTCTGCGACGCGACCCTCGAACGCATCGCCGCGCTTGACGGCCGGATCGGTGCGTTTCGGATTGTGGATGCCGAACGTGCACGCGCGCGCGCCGCGGAACTGGATCTGCGACGGGCAGAGCTCTCCGGGCTGCCGCTGCTCGGCGTGCCGGTCGCAGTCAAAGACAACATCTGCACGCGCGGGCTGAGAACGACCGCGAGCTCACGGATCCTCGACTCGTACATTCCGCCCTACGACGCCGCGGTGATCGAGCGCCTGGAAAGTGCAGGCGCCATCATCGTCGGCAAAACCAATTGCGACGAGTTTGCCATGGGTTCATCCACGGAGAACTCGGCGTACGGCCCGACGCGCAACCCCTGGCTGACCGATCGCATTCCGGGTGGATCGAGCGGAGGATCGGCAGCCGCCGTGGCCGCGCGCATGGTGCCGCTCGCACTCGGCAGCGACACTGGGGGATCGATTCGACAGCCGGCGGCGCTCTGCGGCATCGTCGGGCTCAAGCCGACCTACGGGCGCGTTTCGAGGTATGGCCTTCTTGCGTTCGCCTCGTCGCTGGATCAAATCGGCCCCATGGCCACCTCGGTGGAAGACGTGGCGCTCGCGCTCTCGGTGATTGCGGGCAACGATGCACGCGACGCCACATCCTCGCGCGACCCGCTCCCTGACTTCAACACGGACTCCTCAGGGGACTCGGTCAAAGGCATCCGGATTGGTGTGCCGCGCGCCCTCGTTGGAGAAGGGGTCGAGGCCGGCGTTCTGTCGGCCTTCAACCAGGCGCTCGCCGTGCTGGAAGAACGTGGAGCGTCGCTGATCGATGTCGAACTGCCGCATAGCCGACACGCGATCCCGGTCTACTACCTCATCGCGACTGCGGAAGCCAGCTCGAACCTCGCACGCTACGATGGCGTTCGATTCGGCCGTCGTGCCGACGCATCGACATTGGCGTCGATGTACGAGAGCACGCGCGGTTCCGGATTCGGCGCCGAGGTCAAGCGCCGCATCATGCTCGGCACCTACGTGCTGAGCGCAGGCTATTACGATGCGTACTACCTGAAGGCACAGCAGGTGCGGACCCTGATCAAAGGGGATTACGACGCGGCGCTGGAAACTGTGGATCTCGTCGCCATGCCGACGAGCCCGACGGCCGCCTTCCCGATTGGCGAACGGATCGCGGATCCCATCCAGATGTACCTGGCGGACGTGTTCACGGTTGGCGCAAATCTCGCCGGCCTTCCCGCCGTGAGCATCCCCTGCGGTTTTACTCCCGAGGGGTTGCCGGTGGGCTTGCAGCTGACGGGCCGGCGAATGGACGAAGCGACTGTGCTGCACGCGGCATCCGCATACGAACACGTCACGCCGTGGAGCCGCGAGCTCCCCAGTCTGGTCAAGAACGCGGCGTGAAGCGCCTGCCGCCCCGCGAGCACTGATCACTCCCTGGGAATCACCTTTCGAAAGGACTCATAGGCGGCCGCATCGAATTCCGTTGCACGAAGCGGGGTGACCGCGGCGTAACCGTGCTCCACCGCCCAGACGTCGGTGCCCTCCGCGTCACCGGTTGGCTCGTTCCAGACGCTCCAGAAGTATTTTCGACCGCGCGGGGACCGCTGTTCTTCAAACCGCTCGACGCCGGTCAACGCGCTTTGGCGCGTCAGCTGGATACCCTTTATGGCGTTCGCCGATCCGGCCGGAACGTTCACGTTGAGAAATACACCGCGCTCGAACCCAGCCTTTCGCGCGATCTCGACGACCTGACGCACGATCTGCGCAGCGGGAGCGTAATTGGATTCTTCCGACGAGAGTGACGCGGCCACCGCGGGAATGCCGGCCAGTGCGGCCTCCCGGGCCGCACCGACAGTACCCGAGACATACGCCACCGAGCCTAGATTCCATCCGCGATTGATCCCCGACACCACGAGATCCGGTTTGCGCGTCAGGAGCGCACCGAGCGCCACTTTTACGCTCGTGGCCGGAGTGCCGGCGACGGATGTGGCCTGCACATCGTCGTTCAGAGTCACCGCGTCCACGTAAATCGGGTCCTCGATCGTGATCGAATGCCCCTTGCCGCTCTGGTTCGTCGCCGGCGCCACGATCGTCACCTCGCCGATCGCCTTGAGGGCCTGCGCGGCTGCGAGAATGCCAGGCGCGCGGACACCATCGTCGTTGGTCAGGAGAATGCGGTACGGCTGCGATGGTTGCGGCGGGGAAGGCCCCTCGACCTTGCTCGGGGCAGGCGGGTGCGCGAGCGGCGCGGCGGCGAACACCAACAGCAGCAGCACGCCGCGGACGGACGTGTTGGGGATGCTCATGCCACAGATCGTGACACAAGCCGGCGCCAGTTTGGCCTTAGAGCGCGAAGGGTATGAGCACGACCGCGGCTACAACAACTAACCCGACGAGAAAAACCAGCGCCGCAAGGGGCGCCAGAATCAGGAAGAACACAGCCCCGAGGACAAACTTGATGATGAATATTGGAATCATCAAGAGCGCGAACACCAGCCGGAACGGCAACAAGGCGAGCTGGAGCATCCTTTGATCAAACTTACGAGGAACTGGCCGGGAAGTTCCGCTCGAGCCGGCCTCAGCGCTTGACGCTGCGTCCGAATTCCTCCGCGGTCGGGAGGGTGTAGTGGATCAGTCCGCCGCGGACTTCCTCCATGGCGATCCGCTCGAGTTTATGCGGACCCTGTTGGAACTGCCGATCGAGTCGGGGCAGCGCGCCACGGCGCAGTTGCTTCGCGCGCTGGGCGGCCACGTCCACGAAAAGAAATCGGCTGGTGATGGGAGCCGCGGGCTCGGCAGGAGCCTCCGGCGCGGCTGATTCCTGAAGATCTGAAGTCTGCACCATGCTGACAGGACAGAATAAAGGGAAAAGGGAGAAGGGAGAAGGGAAAATTTTCCCTTCTCCCTTTTCCCATTTCCCTTTTCTAGTCCACCGAGACGTTGATCTGCTTCGGCTTTGCTTCTTCGCGCTGCGGCATCCGCACCGTCAGCACGCCATCCTTGTAGGCGGCGTTGATCCGCGAGGTGTCGACCGTGTTCGGCAGCGTGAACGAACGGGAGAACGTCCCGTATTGCCGCTCGTTGCGGTGGTAGTTCTCGCGTCGAACTTCCTGTTCGAGCTTGCGCTCGCCCTTGATCGTCAGCACGCCGTTCTCAAACGTCAGGCTGATGTCTTCACGTTTCAAGTCGGGCAGTTCCGCTTTGAGGACCACCTCGTGATCATCGGTCTCGTAGATGTCCACTGGGGGGACCCAGGCCTGGCCACCAAAGGCCTCACCGTAGAAGTCCGCGAACATTCGGTTCAGCCGATCGATCTCCATCCCCGCAAGGTCGCGTGCCGGGCTCCAACGAACAATCGCCATTGCTTATCCCTCCTGCTATTCAGACAACCGGCGAATTCGCGCCGGAATTGATCACTCCGACAATGTAGGCCATTTATTAGCCGATGTCAAGCATATAATCTTAGCGTCTAACACTAATGGCTGGCACCTTGGCACCCTGGCACCCTGGCACCCTGGCACCTTGGCACCTGGCACCTTGGCACCCTGGCACCTCCCCCGCATTACAATGGGCGCCGTGGCGCGATTTCAGATCGAGCGGCGCAACGATGTTCCCGACGCCGAACTGATCCGCCGATTCCTCTCGTTTTTTGACGACCAGGATCCAGGGACACCCGCGGAGTGTGCGCCACCGGTCGACGTGCTCGAGCGCGGCGACCAGGTGGAAATCACGATGGATCTCCCGGGCGTCACCACGGCTTCGATCCGCGTGGTGGTCGCGCATGGCACGCTGATCATTGCTGGCCGAAAGGCGCCGCGCGTGTGCGAACGAAGCGTGGCGTTCCACTTGGCGGAGCGTACGTTCGGCCGATTCGCCCGCGCGATTGCCTTGACCGGGGCGTTCGACGCGGGGCGCGCCAGCGCCTCCCTCTCGGCCGGCGAACTACGCGTCGTCGTGCCGCGAATCGAAGAGCGACGCGGCCGTGACATTCCCATCGAGGTGACCGTCGGCTGAGAGCCCGGCGGCCGCATGAAGATCCTCTTCGTCGGAGATATTTTTGGGAAGTCCGGCCGGGACGTCGCGCGTCGCGCCATTCCGGTTCTCGTCGAGCGCCGGGAAATCGATTTCGTCATCGCCAACGTCGAGAACTCCGCGGCGGGATTTGGCGTGACCGGAGACGTCGCCGAAACGATTCTCAGTTACGGCGTCGACGTGATGACGTCGGGCAATCACGTCTGGGACAAGAAGGAAGTGCTCGAGTACATCCCGCGTCAGCCAAAGCTCCTGCGGCCGGCCAACTTCCCCGCCGGCGTTCCTGGACGCGGGACGTATCTCGGACGGACGCGAACCGGGCAACCCATCGGCGTCATCAACCTGATGGGGCGCGTCTTCATGACTCCGCTCGACGACCCGTTTGCCGTCGCCTTGCGGGAGATTGATGCGCTACGCGCGAAGACGCGGATCATCTTCGTGGATTTTCACGCTGAGGCGACGTCGGAAAAGATAGCGATGGGTTGGCATCTCGACGGCAAAGTTACCGCCGTCGTCGGCACTCACACGCACGTGCAGACGGCAGACGAGCGAATCCTCCCGAAAGGGACCGCATATCAGACGGACGCCGGAATGACGGGTCCGCACGACTCCATCATCGGTGTCACGATTGATGCGGCGCTGGGCCGATTTCTCAATGCCATGCCGGCCAGATTCGAAGCGGCGACGGGTCCGGGACGTCTGAATGCCGTCGAAATTACCGCCGACGCGGCGTCCGGCAAGGCCACTCGGATCGAACGGCTGAATCTGTCCGCCGACGAACTCGAACGCGGGTGAGCGATTCATGTCCGATCTGTTTTCGCAGCCATTCGAAGAAGAGCCTCCCGAGGAAAGCGCCGCAGTCACCAAGTCGGTGCCGCGCCGGCGCGTCCTTACGGTTTCACAGATCACGGCTGCAATCCGCTCGGCCATCGAATCGCAGTTCGGCGACGTGTGGGTCGAAGGGGAGATTTCGAACTGTCGCGTCTGGCACACGGGTCACATCTACTTCACGCTGAAAGATGAGACCGCGCAGATCCGAGCGGTCATGTTCCGAGCGGCCAGCCATTACCTCCGCTTCAAGCCCGAAGATGGCCTTCACGTGGTGGCGCGAGGGCGTCTCGGTGTCTACGACGCCAAAGGGGAGTACCAGATCGTCTGCGAGCTTCTCGAGCCACAGGGCGTAGGCGCGCTGCAACTCGCGTTCGAACAACTCAAGAAGAAGTTGAAGGCCGAGGGGCTGTTCGAGCAGGCGCGAAAACGCGCGCTGCCGGCCCTGCCACGCAAGATTGGGATCGTCACGTCACTCGATGGGGCCGCGCTGCGCGACATTATCAAGGTGCTGCGGCGAAGACATCCGAACGTTCATCTGGTGATTCGGCCGACCAGAGTACAGGGCGAAGGGGCTGCCGCGGATATCGTTCGCAGCCTGCGCACGATCGCCACGGTGGCGGGCGTCGACGTGGTGATTATCGCTCGTGGCGGTGGATCGGCGGAGGATCTCCAGCCGTTTAACGAGGAAGCGCTTGCCCGCGCGATCGCCGCCTGTCCGACACCCATCATCTCCGCCGTCGGTCACGAAGTGGACTTCACGATCGCGGACTTCGTCGCGGACGTTCGCGCGCCGACGCCGTCGGCCGCCGCCGAGATCGTGGTTGCGGCAAAAGACGAGTTCTGCCGGCGGATCGACGCCCTCAAGATGCGCCTGGATGCAGCCGTCCGCGCGCAGATGCAGCGCCACCGGCATCGCATTCACCTGTTGTCGAGCCATCGCGGGCTGGCGGGATGGCGCGCCACCGTCGCGACCCGCGGACGGCAGGTGTCGGACCTCTCACACCGCGTGCGAACGGCCGCCACTGCACAGATCGCGCGAAAGCAGCAACGCTACCGGGCGCTTCGACTGGCCCTCGAATCACGGGATGTCAGGCGGCGCCTCGCCGCCATTCGCGGCCGCGTGGTCACAGCCGATAATCGGCTTCGCAGTGCAGCCATCCGTCATCGGGATCGCGCCGACGCGCGTTTCAGGATTCTGGTCGGGCGGCTGGAGACGTTGAGTCCTCTCGCCGTGCTGGCGCGCGGATACGCCGTGTGTTGGAATGCAGATCGGAGCGCCGTCATCCGTCGCGCATCAGCGGTACGGCCGGGGGACACGGTTCGCGTCACTCTGCACCAAGGGGAGCTTCAGTGCAACGTGCGGAAAGCTGAGTGATCATGGATCCGACCATCAAGGATTTCGAATCCGCCACCGCGGAACTCGACTCGATCGTACGAAAGCTGGAAGAGGGGGATCTTCCGCTCGAACAATCCATGGCGTTGTACGAGCGTGGTCTGCAGCTCTCACGCTTCTGTCACGCCAAGATTGAAGAAGCGGAACGGCGAATCGAACTGCTCAACGAACGCGGTGAACTGCGGAACGCCCCGGCGGTCCTCGGCCTTGGGGGCGGAGACGAGGAAGGCGCGAAACCGCGGTGACGTCTGCGGCCATCGAGAACTGGCTCGATGTGCGGCGTCGCGCGATCGACGTGGCACTGCAGCGATATCTGCCGTCGCCTGGTCCGGCACCCGCAATCCTCTGCGACGCCATGCGGTACAGCGTCCTTGCCGGCGGCAAGCGCCTGCGCCCGCTGCTCGCGCTCGGCGCCGCCGAAGCCGTGGCTGCGCCTTCAGGCATCAGCCAGGAGGCTGCTCACGAACTCGCGTTGCCCGCTGCCTGCGCACTCGAACTCATCCACACCTATTCGCTCGTGCACGACGATCTGCCCGCCATGGACAACGATACGTTGCGGCGAGGCCGTCCGACGGCTCACGTCGTGTTTGGAGACGGTCAGGCGATTCTCTCCGGCGATGCCTTGCAGACGGAGGCATTCGGTCTGTTGGCGCGCGAGCCCCGGTCGGGAACGTCAGGCGTTGCAGACGATGTGCTGAGTGCCCGCAAGCTGCGCACGATCGAAGTCATTGCGGAAGCCGCTGGCGCCGCTGGAATGGCCGGCGGCCAGGCGCTCGATCTGCAGGCGGCGCTGCCCGGGGCGTCTCGTCTCGATGCTGATGCCCTGCGCGCGATGCACGAACGAAAAACAGGCGCCCTCATCCGCGCGTCCGCCGTCGCCGGGGCGATCATGGCGGGGGCCGCACCGCCGATGCTCGGAGCCGTCGCACGCTTTGGCTCGAACCTGGGTCTCGCCTTTCAGATCGTGGACGACATCCTCGATATCGAAGGCGCGCCTGCCGAACTGGGCAAGACAGCCGGAAAAGACGTCGCCGCCGGCAAGATGACCTACCCGTCGGTGTACGGCCTGGACGAGTCGCGCCGGCTCGCCGCGGACTGCATCGAGCGCGCACTCGCGGAGCTCTCGAGCGGCGGATTGAGCGGCCAGTTGCCGGCGCTCGCGCAGTGGGTCGCGGGCCGCACGCATTGACCGGCCGGCCGCGGCTCGACGCCCTGCTCGTCGAGCGAGGCCTCGCCCCGTCGCGGGAGCGCGCGCGCGCCCTCGTCATTGCGGGAACGGTTCGAGTCAACGGCACCACTGTCAGCAAGCCAGGAACCACGGTCGATCCAACCGCGATGGTCACGGTCGACGCCCCCGACCATCCCTACGTCGGCCGCGGCGCGCTCAAGCTCGCGCACGCGCTCGACACATTCGGGGTGCCGGTCCAAGGTCGCCACGCGCTCGATATCGGCGCATCCACCGGCGGGTTTACTCAGGTCCTGCTCGAGCGGGGCGCCGCGATCGTCGTTGCCCTTGACGTCGGTCACGGACAGCTGGACTGGACGGTCCGCAACCATCCTCGCGTCGTCGTTCGCGAACGCCTCAACGCGAGAACATTGACCGCCGATCAGTTGCCGGAGAACGCACGACCGGTTGACCTGGTCACGATCGACGTGTCGTTCATCTCGCTGCGCTACATTCTGCCTGTGCTCCCGCCGCTCCTCGCGCCGGACGCAGACGTCATTGCGCTCGTGAAGCCCCAATTCGAAGCCGGACGGCGCGAAGTCGGCAAAGGCGGGATTGTTCGCGACGAAACCGTCCACGCCCGGGTCGTCCAGGAAGTGACGGCATCGGCCCATGCGCTAGGATTAACGCGCGTAGGACTCACGGAGTCGCCAATCACCGGCATGGAAGGCAATCGCGAATTCTTCATCCACTTGCGGTCACACGCGTGATGCACAAAGTCACGAGAGTTGGGCTGGTTGCCAAACATCGCCTCGACCGGGCGGCAGGCGTTCTCGCCGAGGTTGCGGGCTGGCTCGAAGCGCAGGGCGTCCGCGCCGTCTTCGAAACGGAGACGGCCGTGCTCGCGGGCCTTCCCCCGGGACGACCCACAACAACGCGAGATCAGCTGCCAAAAGCATGCGACACGATTGTGGTGATGGGCGGCGACGGGACGCTCATCGGCATGGCCGGGCGCATCGCGCACGCGGGCGTCGATGTGCCGATCGTTGGCGTCAACTTCGGCAGCCTCGGATTTCTCACCGAGATCACGCTCCAGGACCTCTACCCGATCCTCGAGGCGGTGCTAGAAGGCAAGGCCAGCATCGACGAGCGCATGATGCTGCAGGCGCAGACGGTCAGGTCTGGTCAGGTGATGGCCGAGCGCCTGGTACTGAACGATGTGGTCATCACGCGTGCCGCGCTGTCCCGGATCATCGAGCTCTCAGTCGCAGTGGACGGCAATCGTGTCATGCAAGTACGTGCGGACGGACTGATCGTCGCAACGCCAACGGGTTCGACCGCATACAACCTCGCCGCAGGAGGACCGATCGCCCATCCGTCAGTCGATGCGATTCTCCTGACGCCAATCGCCCCACACATGCTGACGAACAGGCCTCTCGTGATTCCCGGCGTGTCCAATATCGATGTCGCACCGAAACTCGACGGCGGATCGCGCGACGAAGTCTTCGTGACCTTTGACGGGCAATCAGGGCATCCGCTCGAAGCGGAAGATGTGGTCAAGATTCGGAAGGCGGGGCGTCCGCTGCGCCTCGTCCGCGCCCCGACCCGAACGTATTTCGATGTATTGAAGCAGAAGCTGAAGTGGGGAGAGCGCTGATTTACAGGAGGTCAGGAGATCAGGAGGGAATTAACAGGAGATAAAGAGATCAGGAGAAAGTCCTCTTGAACTCCTTACCTCCTGTAGATCCTTTCCTGACCTCCTGACCTCCTGTTAAAAGCGCGCGACGTACCTCACCGAAAGTCCCCGGCCCGGCGCGTCCACGCCCCAGCTGATTCCGCGATAGTTCTCGTCGCCAAGGTTCTCGAGGTCGACGAGCAGTTCGTGTTTGCCCAGCCGCAGGCCTCCTCGAATCCCGAACACTGCATAGCCAGGGAGTTCCCGAAAGAGTGATGACGAGTTGACGCCCGGGCCGAGAACTCGATTCTGGATCTCGGCGAGCGTTTCACCGGTCGCAATCAGGGTATCGTCCGCGGTGTCGAACACGCCGTCCGGGCCTGGAGAGGTCCATCCGCGGTGGCGAGCACCATTGCGGAAGAACGCCTGAATCGAGGAACGGCTGCGGCCCGCCCCGACTCGTCGGTCGCCGAGGTCGAGCGAGGAGAGATGGCTCTGTTTCGCGGCGATGTTCCCGTACGGCTCGACCCACCAGCGGCGCCCTTCAGGCGCGTAGCGAACGGACATCCATACCTGAGGGGCCGGGGTACCACCTTCGATATTTGGTGGAAGATCGGTTACCGTATCGCGCGACCGGATGTAGGTATAAGCGGTGCGCAGCGTGAGGTTGCGGTAGAAACGCGCATTCAGCGTGTGCTCGATGCCCCAGATGCGCGCGTTGTCGAAGTTATCGCGAACGAGCACCGGCACCGTCGTGGCCGCGACGAACACCACACCGTTGGCGTTTTGCGAAGTGATTGGCTGCCCACCGAGCATCTGGCCGACTGCACCAGGCGGGAGGATGAGCGCCTGTTTCTGAATGTTGTCGTGAACGTTGTTGACGAAGATCGACAGCTCCGTGCGAAATGCGCTTTGACCGAAGCGGATCGCCCCCTCGTACTGCATGCTCGTTTCGGGGCCAACCTGCTCCACCGGGTCGCCGGTTGAGACGGCACTCGCGTCCGCCGTCGTTCCTACCGTGCCGTTGAGTCCGGCGACGTCGGGGGCGGCAACTTCAAAGCCGGAACCCGTCAGGCCCAGCGTCCCGAGATCCGTCATATGCGGTGCCCGGAAACCGCGGCTGATCGAGCCGAGAAACGTCCAGCGATCGTCGGGTGTGATGACCGCGGACATTCGGAACGTCACGTTGGAGACGCCGAGCGAATCGTCCGGCCACAGCAGGCTGCCGTTGACGATCGGACTGTCATCGGCACGCGCCTCGTACGTCGCTCCACCGTAACGAATCGAGCCAACCAGCCGTGCGCGATCCGGGACGGCGTCAAATGCGGTCTGGGCGTAGAGGCCGCCTTGCAGATAGCTTGCGTGGTCCGGCACACGAGGCCGCCGTGGTGAGATCGCGTTGGTCGTCGGATTGACGTTGAATGCGTCGGAGGTCAGCGACTCGGAATAGACATCGGCGCCAAACGAGAGCGTTTGTCGAGGCGAGAGCTGCGAGGTCATCACGCCATGAACGCCGTGCACCGTGGTGCGTTCCGGCTCGTGACCGATCGTCGCGGCCGGGTTGCCGTTCCCTCCCTGGTTGACGCGTTCTTCACGCTGGCTGTTCAGCGAATACGTCACCGTGGCGTGGGCGAACGGCCCGAGGCCAAGACGCTCGAAGCGAGCGGAGAACAAGTCCAGACTGAGGTCGTTGAGATCGGCGATGAAGTTCCCGTCTCCACCGAGCAACTGGTCGTAGCGTTGTCCGCCGTCCTGGTACGAGCGCTGATAGGTCGCGACAACGCTCGACGCAGGATTGACGGCCCAGTTCGCCCTCAGTACACCGCCGAACTGTTCGAATCCGGTGTTCGGCAATCTCCCGTCCATCAAGACGGATGAATCGAGACCGAAAAAACGAGTGATCGCCGCGTGCGAATCGATACCACCCCCGGGACGGATCGTGCCGGTTCGCCGCGCGCTGGCCGTGGCGGTGATCCCAATCGAGTTGCCTCGATAGCCGAGTGTTCCGCTGCCGGCACCAAAGCGATGCGCCGTGCCGCCAGAGGCGGTAACCGTTCCTCCCCAGCGAGGCGATCCCTCGATTCCGAGCGACGGCGGCTTCGAGAAGAACTGCACACTGCCGCCGAGGGCGTCGCTTCCGTACTGCGCGCTCGACGGCCCGCGCAACACTTCGATCGTCTCGAGCGTGTCCGGTTCGATCAGGTCGAGAAAGGTATTGACGCCTCCACGCTGCGCGCCGTTCGAATAGCGGACGCCGTCCACGAACACGTTCACCTTGTTGCCGGTCAGTCCGCGCACGAAAATACCGGCCATCGTTGAACTGGTCTGCTGGAGTTGAACGCCCGCCTCAGCTTGAACGGCTTGCGCCACAACGGTCTTGACGCGTTCGGCAATCTCTTCAGGCGTGACGATGCTGACCGGCTGCGCGGCCAGCCGCAACGAGTCCACGCTTTCGCGGGTGGCGCTGACAGTGACTTCTTCCGCGAGTGCACCGATCTGCAGGACGACATCCAATGGCGCCGGAGGGCCGGCGCCAACGCTCACTGGAAGCCGCGTCTCGCCAAACGCGGGGGCCCGTACGATCAACAGGTAACTGCCGGGCGCCGGTGCCGAGATCGTGAAGTGACCGGATGCATTCGATCGCGTCGTCCCGACTACGGTGAGGCCGGCCGTCGTGAGGAGGACTTCCGCCTTGTCGATCGCCGCGCCGGACGCATCGCGAACCGTGCCGCGGATCTCGATTGACAATGCAATCGCGTCTCGAACTGGGGCAGCACACGCGAGGAAGGCGATGAAGCCAAGAACGGCACGATGCATCCGCGCGACTGTACCAATCGCGCGCTGTTACTACCACGGGTAGTAAAGTCGCTGGTCGCTAGTCGCTAGTCGGTAGTCGCTAGTCTCACCGCCGAAACGGCTTCACCTGGTATTCGAAGACGTTCCGATTGTGCTCGTCGAGGGTGGCCGCGAAGGCGTGGGAACCATCGTTGCGACTGACGAAATAGATGTATGGAACCTCAGCGGGGACGACGGTCGCTTCGAGCGACGCCCGGCCCGGTGCCGCAATCGGGCCCGGCGGCAGACCGGCGTAGCGATATGTGTTGTACGGCGAATCGAAACGAAGATCTTCGCGCGTCAGATTGCCCGTGTATCGTCCCGCCCGTTCGAGCGCGTAGATGACGGTTGGATCGCACTGCAGCCCCATGCCAATCCGCAGCCGGTTGGAATACACCGCCGCGACGAGTGGCCGCTCTTCGGGTTTCCCGGTTTCCTTTTCAACGATCGACGCCAGCGTCACGAGTTCTCGCACGCTGAGTCCCCGGGCACTGGCGCGAGCGATGAGGTCTGTCGTGACCACAGATCGAAAGTTGGCGACCATCCGATCGACGAGTTCCGCGGCTGTGGCTCGACGCGGTAAGGCATAGGTATCCGGAAAGAGATAGCCTTCGAGGTCACGAGCATCGGGATCCAGGTCGGCAATGAGCGTGACGTTCGTCGCCGCCTTGACCAAGTCCGAAGCCGGCCCGAATCCTGCCTGTTCGTATTGCGCACCCATCTGCTTGATGCTGAGTCCTTCCCGGAAGGTAATCGAACGAAGGTAGACCGCGCCACGTGCGATCATGTCGATGACTTCAGCGGGCTTCATCGGCCGATCGAATCGGTACTCCCCCGCCTTCAGACGTCGGGCCTGACCGCTGCGCGCGAGCGCATACCGGAACGTCGCGAGGTCCCGTACGACCCCGGCCGCCGCCAGGCGCCGCCCGATCGTGTTGGGGGCTGCTCCGGCTGGAACCTCCACGAACTGCTCCGTCCCTTCGTACCCCTTGTATGGGTATTCGGCGCCGCGAATGATGAGGAACGAGCCGGCGGCGAGCGCGAGGCCGACCAATATCACGAGCGCGAGCAACACGCGTTTCACGAATCAACGTCCTTTGTTGCGCGAGGCAGGCCGTCCAGGTAATCCTGCAGGATGACGGCGGCAGCCATCGCGTCGAGTAAGGGTTTCCGTTTTCGCCAGTCCGGTTCACGCGCGGCCAGGACTGACTCTGCCTCGCGCGTCGAGAGACGTTCGTCCTGCAGCACCACGGGCAGATCGACCTGCCGCCGCAGATGATCGGCGAGCGTTTCGACGGCGTGCGTCTGTTCGTGTGCGGCGCCGCTCAATCGCTTCGGCCATCCCAGAACCACAGCCGCTAGCCCGTCAGCTTCGGCGCGCAGCGCAGACACCTCGGCCGCCAGCGCTCGGGCAACCTGTTCAATGTTTCCAATCCGCGTCATGGTCTTCCACGGCCGGGCAAGCAGACCCGTTGGGTCCGACAACGCCAGTCCGATCCGCCGGTGCCCGTAATCGACCCCGAGGGCGCGCATGCTCAGACATTATCGTAGTCGTATAATCGACCCTTCCATGAACCTCCGATTCGTCTCGCTGATCATTGCGATCTGCATCGTGTGGAGCACCGTCTCCTGCACGTCGCGCCGCACGAGCACGTACTGGCAGAAGATGGTCGTGCTTGGTTTCGACGGGATGGATCCGGACCTGGTCGCCCAATGGATAAAGGAAGGGAAACTGCCGAACCTGCGGCGCCTCGCCGAACAGGGAGGACTCTATCCGCTCAGCACCACGCACTCGGCTGAATCGCCAACGGCGTGGGCCTCATTTGCCACGGGCGTCAATCCGGGAAAACACAACATCTACGATTTTCTCGTCCGCGACACGTCCACCTACCTGCCGGATCTCGGCATGGTTCGCCGTGAGCCTGCAAAGTTCCTCTTCAACTACGTGCCGATTGCGAAGCCCCGGCTGGAGTCCACACGCGGCGCGACATCCTTCTGGGTGACAGCCGGCCGCGCCGGCGTGCGCTCGAGCATCTTGACCGTCCCGGTCACCTTTCCGCCGGAGCAGGTGCCGAATGGCGAACTACTCTCGGGGCTCCCCCTCCCGGACATACGGGGAACGATGGGGACGTTCTATTACTTTGCGACCGACTTGAGCCGATACGAAGAGGGGAATACCGAGTTTGGCGGCATTCTCAAACGGCTCTTGATGGATCCGCAGGAACCCAACGTGGCTCGCACCGAGCTGGTCGGACCGCCCAACCCGATTGTCAGGAGCAAGATTCAGGCGATCCGCAAGAAGGGGTCGACGCTCAGTGAAGAAGACAAACGCGCGATTGCCGAACTCGAACCGCAGGAAGACGTCCGTCTGCCCATGACGATCCGGTGGAACCGGACGCCCAGGACGGCTACGGTCGAAGTCGCGGGTGAATCGCTGCTGCTCGAACCCGGCAAATGGAGCCGCTGGATCGATCTGGAGTTTCGCATCAACTTTCTGGTCCGGGTCCACGGCATGGCGCAGATGCTGCTGATGAATGCCGACAACGAACTGCAGCTTTACGTGTCGCCGGTGAACTGGAAGCCGGACAATCCGCCGGCGCCGATGTCGTACCCGGACTCGTTTGCGGGAGATTTGTTTGAGCGCGTGGGTTACTACCGCACGCTCGGCTGGGCCGAAGCGACGTGGCCGCTCAATGAAGGCCGGATGGACGAACGGACGTTCATGGAGGACCTGTACCGGGCGTTCGACGACCGCGCGCAGGTGATCCTGAATCGCATCGACGCTCGGGACTGGGACGTCCTCGTGGGCGTCATCGAATCGACGGATCGCGTGCAGCACATGATGTGGCGCCTCATCGACCCGAAGCACCCGATGTACGACGCGGCACTGGCCGCACAATTCGGCGACTCGATTCTGCGCGTCTACCGTCGGGCGGACGATTTTGTCGGCGAGGTGCTGAAGCGCATCGATCCTGGCACCCCGGTACTCATCGTCTCGGACCATGGATTCCATTCGTGGCGCAAGGCCGTCAACCTCAATACCTGGCTCGTGCAGCAGGGATACATGGTGCTCCACGGCCAGCAGCCCGGCGAAAAGAAGCTGGACGACCTCTTTGGCGGCGGAGAGTTCTGGGAGAACGTGGACTGGAGCCGCACGCGTGCATACGCGATGGGTATCGGGCAGATCTATTTCAACCTGCGCGGCCGCGAATCGAAAGGCATCGTCAGTCCCGGAGCCGAAGCCCGACAACTCGCGGATGAATTGGGCGCTCGCCTTCTCACCATGACGGATCCCGACGATGGGTCGCCGATCATCCGGGCCGTCTACAAGCGCGACGACATCTATTCCGGCGAGTTTCTCGCCAACGCCTCCGAGCTTCAGGTCGGCATGGAGGAGGGGTATCGCGTCTCTTGGCAGACCACGCTCGGCGGCTCCCCGCCTGGCATCGTCTACGCGAACATGAAGAAGTGGAGCGCCGACCACGGCGGGTACGACTTTGCCACCACAGCCGGCGTGCTGATCACAAACCGTCGATCGTCCGCTGAGACGCCGTCGATCATGGATATCGCGCCGACGGTGCTCAAGTACTTCGGCGTTCCAATCCCGGGAGACATCGATGGCAAGGCGTTGTTTTAGCGGACTGTCGGTGCGATTCCCCACTCGTCTCGCGACGGCCACGGCGGGCGTGGCGCTGGTGCTCACCTCGTTCGCCTTCGCGCAGAGCACCCCCTCATCGCCTCGCCCGGTTGACCCGGCAAAGCGTGCGACGGACCGCATTCGCGCGCTGCAACGCGAATCGGACGAACTTGCCGCGCGAGAGCGGACGTTGCTCGTGGAATTGCGCAAACTGGAAGTCGATCGCCAACTGAAAGTCGAAGAGCTGGTAAAGCACGAACGTGAAGCGGCGGACGTCGAACGGAAACTGTCGGCCACGGCGAAACGTCTCAACGAGCTGAGGCAGAAGGCTGACGAACAGCGGCCCGACGTTGAAGCGCGGCTGGTGCAGCTCTACAAACTTGGCAGCGCAGGGTACTGGCGTCTCCTGCTCGATGTGGACGATTTGCGATCGATGGGACGCGCGTATCGGACGGCGTCGGCCATGACGAGCCTCGACAAGCTGCGCGTGCTGCAGCATCAGCAGACGCTCGACGCGCTCGCGAGCGAGCAGACGGCACTCCAGGCCCGCTCGCGAGAGTTAGCTGGCCTGCGCGACCAGGCCCGCAAGGCGCGAGCGGCCCTCGATCGCGCCGTCGCGTCACGAAACGCGCTTGTCGAATCGATCGATCACCGCCGCGATCTCAACGCTCAGCTCGCCGGCGAGCTCGAAGCCGCCCAGCAACGCCTGCAGTCGTCGGTCGGTCAACTCCCCGACGCGCTCGCCCCCGCCGCTCTCTCATTACCCATCCGCCCCTTTCAGGGAGCCCTTCTCTGGCCAGCCATCGGAACGGTCACGCGCCGCTTTGGCAAGCAGCCGAGCAGCCGGTTCGGGACGGCGATCGTCCGCAACGGCATCGAAATGTCGGCGGCAGAGGGACAGACCGTCCGCGTGGTTCACGAAGGAATCGTGGCGTTTGCGGGCCCCTTCACTGGCTACGGCAACCTCGTCATCGTCGATCACGGTGACCGGTCCTACTCGCTTTACGGGCATCTCGACTCGGTTGAGGTGGCGACAGGGCAGCGGCTTGATGCCCAGGGCCCGGTGGGAACATCGGGACGAAATCCGGCGGGCGCACCCGCGCTGTATTTCGAGCTTCGCATCGACGGCACCGCCGTCGATCCCTTACAATGGCTTAAAAGGCCGCGCTGACGCCGCTCATCCAGCCATGACGACCAAAACACGACTGTCGGTTCTGTTGCTGTCCACGCCCGTCCTCGCGTTCGTGCTCGTTGGCGGGTTGATGGGCAAGGAATTCGCCGGCGATCAGGAGTTCCAGCACCTCCGAACGTTCCACGAGGTTCTGAATCTCGTGACGAGCAACTACGTTGAAGAGGTGAAGGTTGACAGGGTCATGGAAGGCGCGATGCGCGGACTCGCCGACGGTCTGGATCCGGACAGCGCCTATCTCACGCCCAAGCAAGTGCGGGCGCTGGAATCTGGTGAAACGCTGCCGGACGGTGACGTCGGCCTCGAGCTCACGCGTCAGTACTATCTCCGCGTGATTGCGGCGCGGGACGGGTCGTCTGCCGCCAAGGCAGGACTGCAAACCGGCGATTACGTGAGAGCGATTGACGGGAAGCCCACTCGCGACTTGTCGGTCTTCGAAGGATCGCGGCTCCTCCGCGGCCAGCCTGGATCGAAGGTCACCTTGACGGTCATTCGTGGAAACGCCGCGGAACCGCACGAGATTTCGCTCGTCCGGGAGAAGAATTCCGCCGCGGCGGTGACGTCAAAAATGATTGCGACCGACGTTGGCTACCTCCGCGTGGCGTCTTTCCGGAATGGTGCGCCGGAAGAGCTTCGGCGTCAGGCCGGCGAGCTCGCGAAAGCCGGAGCGAAATCTCTCATCATCGACGTGCGGCGCACCGCTGAAGGCCCCATGGAAAACGGGTTCGCGGCGGCTCGCGCGTTCATCAAGAGCGGCACGCTCGGAATTACGACGGGTCGCGACTCGGCGTCGCGTCAAACCATCGCCGCGAAACCTGGAGACGGAACTATCGACTTGCCGGTCACGCTCCTGGTGACGACGGGCACGGCGGGCGCGGCGGAATTGTTTGCCGCGGCACTCGACGGCAACTCGCGCGCGACGCTGGTTGGCGAACGTACGCTCGGACGTGCGGGCATTCAGAAACTCGTTCGCCTCCCCGAGGGCCGCGCATTGTGGCTCACCTACGCGAAATATCTCACGCCAGCCGGTGAACCGCTTCACGGCCGCGGTCTGCAACCGGACACGCACGTCGAAGAACCCGACATCGAGTTCGGCGCCGCTGCACCCACATCGGATCCGATCCTCGACGCAGCGCTCGCCAAGGTTCGCGCGAAATAGGGCAATCGATCGACGATTTCTCGCGCAACTTTTGATTGACGGCAGCGGAGCACAAGCGTATAACCACTTCGCCGTCAATCACGCGTGAAGCCTTGTGGGATACGGGTTCGCGCGATCTCTCTCTCTCTCCTCGGAGGCGACATGAACAAACAGGATCTGATTTCGAAAATCGCGCAGGACACCGGCATCACCAAGTCGAATGCTGCCGCTGCTGTTGATTCCTTCATCGAAGGCATCACGAAATCATTGAAGAAGAATCAGCCGATCACGTTCGTCGGCTTCGGTACGTTCAAGACCGCCCAGCGCAAGGCGCGCACGGCGAGGAACCCGCAGACGGGCGCCACCATCAAGGTCCCGAAGCGCCGCGTGGTTCGCTTCAGTGCCGGCAAAGCCCTCAAGCAATCGTTGAACTAGAAGAAGGACAACTTCCCGCCAACGGACAACTCCCAACTCCCAAGGGGTTGGCTCGGAGGAGCGAGCTCGAGCAGCCCGTTTGGAGTTGGGAGTTGTCGTCTGTCGTGGTAGACTGATCTTTTCGGTAAGGCCAGTGTTTTCAAGACATAGGCGCGTAGCTCAGTTGGTTAGAGCGCCTGCTTGACACGCAGGAGGTCGGCAGTTCGAGTCTGCCCGTGCCTACCAACCTTCGCTCGCGCTTGCCAGCGTCGCGAGCTTCGGTTGGCAAGCCACGCGAAGGTTGTCCACCGTAGCTCGCGCCGCGAGCGAAGGTGGCCCGTTTGGCAAGCCCGCGAAGGCGGGCCACTCCCGGCTCCACCGCCTTCCCGTCAATTTTTCGATGAACGAGATTTCCGTCACGCTTCCTGACGGTTCCAGTCGTCGCGTGCCCGCTGGCTCGACGCCGGCAGACGTTGCGGCACAGATCTCTCCGGGGCTCGCCAAAGCAGCGCTTGCCGCGGTGGTCGACGACCGTTTCGTCGATCTGACGTTTCCCATTCAGCGTGACGCGCGCGTGCGGATCGTGACGTCGAAGAGTCCCGAGGGCCTGGAACTCTATCGCCACAGCACGGCACATCTCCTCGCGGCTGCCGTGACGCATCTGTTCCCCGGCGCCCAGTGCGGCGTTGGACCCGCTATCGACGAAGGGTTCTACTACGACTTCGTGGTCGAGCGTCCGTTCGTACCCGAAGATCTCGAGGCGATTGAAAAGAAGATGCGCGAACTCGCCTCGCAGGATCTGCCGTACGAGCGCCAGATCTGGCCGCGCGAGGAAGCCATCAAGTTCTTCGCCTCGAAAGGCGAGCCCCTCAAAGTCCAGCTGATTCAAGAGAAGACGCAGGGGCAATCCGAGGTCTCCTGCTACACGATCAAGGATCGCGATACGTTCGTGGATTTCTGCGTCGGGCCGCACGTGCCTTCAACGGGCCGGCTCAAGGCATTCAAGCTCACGAGCGTGTCGAACGCCTACTGGAAAGGGGACGCGCGGAACCAGCCGATGCAGCGCATCTACGGAACGGCGTTTTTCAGCGACGCCGAGCTGAAGTCGCACCTGCAGCGCATCGAGGAAGCGAAGAAACGCGACCATCGCAAACTCGGGAAAGAGCTCGGGCTGTTTACGTTCCACCCGTGGTCGCCCGGCGCGACGTTCTGGACGGGCAAGGGCTCCACGCTCTACAACACGCTCGCGAATTACATGCGCGGCATGCTCTTCCCGGCAGGCTACGTCGAAGTCAAGACGCCGCTCATTTACAACAAGGCGCTCTGGGAGCGATCCGGGCACTGGAAGCATTACCGGCAGAACATGTTCCTCATCGAATCCGAGGGGGAGACGATGAGCGTGAAGCCGATGAACTGCCCGGGACACTTCCTGCTCTACGGCACCGGGATCCATAGCTATCGCGATCTCCCGATCCGGCTGCACGAACAGACGGCGCTCCATCGCAACGAGGCATCTGGCGTGCTGTCAGGCCTCACGCGCGTGCGGCAGTTCTCCCAGGACGATGCCCACATTTTCCTGATGCCGGAGCAGATCGGCGAAGAAATTGAGCGGTTGCTGCGACTCGTGCAGCGCGTCTATGGCGACTTCGGACTCGAATACAGCGCGAAGCTCTCAACGCGTCCGGCTGAGTTCCTCGGCGAAGTGGACACGTGGGACCACGCCGAAGCCCAGTTGCAGAAGGCCCTGGAAACGGCCGGCCAGGCTTACACCCTCAACGCGGGCGATGGGGCGTTTTACGGGCCCAAGATCGACTTCGATATCACCGACGCGATCGGCCGGAAATGGCAGTGCGCCACGATTCAGCTCGACTACGAGCAGCCGCAGAATTTCGACTTGAAGTACATCGGCCCCGACAACGCCGAACATCGTCCCGTGGTGATTCATCGCGCGATTGTCGGAAGCTTCGAGCGGTTCATTGCGCTGCTGATTGAGCACTACGCGGGGGCCTTTCCGCTGTGGGTTGCGCCGGTCCAGGCTGCCGTATTGCCCATCGCGGACCGTCACGCGGAGTACGCCCGCCGCGTGGAGGAACGCCTGGTGGCGGCGGGTCTGCGCGTGGAAGTGGACGCCCGGCAGGAGAAGATTGGTTATAAGATTCGCGAGGCGCAGCTCCAGAAAGTCCCCTACATGCTGGTGGTGGGAGACAAGGAGGCCGCCGACGGCAGCGTTGGGGTGCGTCACCGGGTCGATGGGGATCGGGGATCGCAGCCGCTCGACGATTTCGTGCGCGAGGCGGTCAGCGAGGTCACCGAGAAGCGCGCCGCAGTCGAGAAGGTCGGCGTCTAACGTCTTTCTAAGGAGGTTCTTATCGCTTTCGACCGAGGCCCCCGGCGGGACGACCGCACGCGGGTGAACGAACGCATCAGGGTCCGCGAGGTGCGGGTCATCGACGACACGGGCCAGCAGCTGGGGATCATGCCCCCGCAGCAGGCGCTGACGATTGCGCGACAGAAAGGGCTGGATCTCGTCGAGATTGCCGCCACGGCGAACCCGCCGGTCTGTCGCATCATGGATTTCGGGCGTTATCAGTATCAGGAGCAGAAGCGCGCCCGACAAGCCAAGAAGCACCAGAAGATCATCGAGGTCAAGGAGATCAAGTTCCGGCCGAAGGTCGATGAGCACGACTATCAGTTCAAGAAGAAACACATCGAGCGATTCCTCGCCGAAGGAGACAAGGTCAAGGCGACTATCTTCTTCCGCGGCCGCGAGATGGCGCATCCAGAGATCGGCCGGCGGATTCTCGAGCGGCTGATTGAGGACCTGGCGGAGGTCGCCATTGCCGAAACGGCGCCGCGTCAGGAAGGCAACCAGATGCACACGATCCTGTCGCAGCGGACCACGGCAAAACGGACGGCCCCGCGCAAGGAAGCGGCTGAGAGAGAATAGAGATGCCAAAACTGAAGACGCACAAAGGGGCCGCCAAGCGGTTCAAGAAGACCGGAACGGGCAAGTTCAAGCGCGGGAATGCGTTCAAGCAACACATCCTGACGAGCAAGACCCGCAGTCGGAAGCGGAAACTGAAGGGCACGAGCGTCGTGTCAGATGCTGACACGGCGTCGCTGCGCCGGATGATTCCGTATTGAAAGAGCTCTCAGCTTAATGTGCGTGCTGGGATGAAATGGATTTCCCACGAGCAATGAATCCGCAGCGCCTGCGGCCCGCGCGAGGGGCCGGCTTGCCAGCCGGAGCGCCGCCCGCCGTCGCCAAGGCTACGGCGGGCAACCTTCGCTAGAGCTCGGCGCGAAGGTTGGAGGGAAGCGAGGCGGAGCCGAGCCCCCGAGCGCGAGCGAGTGGGGGTGGGGCCCCACGAGCACTGAATAACGAGGACCCATGCCGAGAGTTAAAAGAGGGAACGTCCGCCGCGCGAAGAGGAAGAAGCTCCTCGCACGCGCCAAAGGTTTCTACCAGACCAAGAGCAAGCTGTATCGTTCGGCCAAAGAGTCGGTCGATACGGCGCTGAAGTACGCCTTCGTGGGACGCCGGCGCAAGAAGCGCGATTTCCGGCGACTGTGGGTCGTGAGGATCAATGCAGCGGCGCGTGAGCACGGATTGACGTACGGGCAGCTCATCGCCGGGCTGAAAGCGGCTGGGAATCCAATTGACCGCAAGAGCCTCGCCGAACTTGCGGTGTCGAGTCCCGCGGCGTTTTCACGTCTCGCGAAAGTGGCCGCGGAGGCGAGGCCGGCGAAGTCCCAGCCGGCGTGAAGTCTCCGGTCTTTCGTCTTTGGTCTTTGGTCTTTCGCCAGGACCAGAGACTAGAGACCAGACACTAGAGACCAGAGACCAGCATCAGCTCCCGCATGTCTGAGTCGCAGATCGACGACCTCCGCAGGCAATTCGATCGGGATCTCCGAGCGGCGGCGAACGAGTCCGATCTGCGAGCCGTCCGCGATCGCTACCTGTCCCGGAAGGGCGGGCTGGTTTCGTCCCTGCTCAAGTCGCTGGGATCCGCTCCGGCCGACGAGCGGCCGCGTCTTGGCCGGCTCGCCAATGAACTTCGCGAGGATCTCGAGATCCGACTGGCTGCGCGGCAGGCCGCAGTGGCGGAATCGCGTCCGCCGAGCGGCGGAGTGGATGTGACCCTGCCCGGCCGGCGGCCCTCGATTGGCCACCGGCACCCGCTGACCATTCTTCGCGATCGCATCGAAGCCATCTTCACTCGCCTCGGCTTTCTGATCATCGAAGGGCCCGAGCTCGAGGACGACTACCACAACTTCGAGGCGCTCAACATGCCTCCCGAGCATCCCGCGCGGGACATGCAGGACACGCTGTACCTCGCTGGACCGCTGAAGTCGGCGGTCGGTTCGTCGGCCACGCTGCTGCGGACCCACACGTCGGGCATGCAGATTCGCTATATGGAAAAACATCAGCCGCCGGTCCGGCTGATTGCGCCCGGCCGCGTCTATCGCCGCGATCAGTTCGACCTGACGCACACGCCGATGTTCACCCAGGTCGAGGGACTGGTTGTCGGAGAGCACGTGTCGCTCGCCGATCTGAAAGGCACGTTGTTCGCGTTCGTGCGCGAGCTGTTCGGAGAGGATCGCAAGGTGCGCTTCCGTCCGAGCTTCTTCCCCTACACCGAACCAAGCGCGGAATGCGATATCAGTTGTGGGGCGTGTGGAGGAACCGGCCTTGCCGCGCCGAAGCTCGGCTTGAATCATCCACCGAGCGAAGGCGGGTGCGCCATGTGCAAACGCACGGGCTGGCTCGAGATCCTCGGCAGCGGCATGGTGCACCCGGCGGTGTTCGAGGCAGTTGGGTACGATCCTGAGCGCTACACGGGCTTTGCGTTCGGGATGGGGATTGAACGTGTCGCGCTCCTGAAGTGGGGCGTTGAGGACATCCGTCTCTTCTACGAAAACGACCTGCGGTTTCTGGAGCAGTTCCCGCTGTGAGGATCGTGCACGCGTGGCTCGCGGAGCTGGTCGACATCCCCGCCGATCTGGAACGGGTGGCGACCGATATCTCTCTGCGCGGCTTTGAAGTCGCGGAACTGGAACCCCGCCGCGGAGTGATTGACTTCGAAATCACCGCCAACCGTCCCGACTGCCTGAGTCACATGGGGATCGCACGCGAGGCGGCCGTGATCTGGTCCACGGGGGTCCGAGTGCCAGCTGTTGCCGGTTTGCCGCCCAACGGTGACTCGCCGATCGCGGTGGACGTCGAGGACAAAGTGCTCTGCCCTCGCTATTGCGCGCAGGTCTTTGACGTGACCGTTGGGCAATCGCCCGCCTGGTTAGCGGATCGCCTCGATGCCGCCGGCGTCCGGCCCATCAACAACATCGTTGACGTGACGAACTACGTGATGCTCGAACTGGGCCAGCCGATGCACGCGTTCGACGTGACGCGTCTGCGCGGCGATCGTCTGATCATTCGACGAGCGCGCCCGGGCGAGAGCATCCGCACGCTGGATCAGATTGATCGGCCGCTGGACGAGGAGATGCTCGTCATTGCGGACGCGGAGCAGCCGACGGCCATTGGCGGCGTCATGGGCGGCGGTGAATCGGAAATCGGGTCCGATACGACTCGCATCGTGCTGGAGAGCGCGTACTTTCAGCCTGCCTCCGTTCGCCGGACGAGCAAGCGCCTCGGTCTGAAGACGGAAGCCTCGATTCGCTTCGAGCGTGGCGGCGACGTGGCGGCCCCTCCGCTCGGCATCGCGCGCGCCGCTGCGCTCTTCGAAAAGATTGGTGCGGGCCGCCCAGTCGGTCGTCTGGTGGACCGATATGCCTCCCCTCGGCCCGCCGTGGGCGTCGTGCTTCGCGCCGACCGCATTGCACATTTGCTTGGCCAGCGTGTGCCCTCGGCAGACGTGCCACGCATTCTGGAGCCGCTCGGCTTTCGCGTGGCGCGCGACACCTCGACCCGCGACGAGCGATGGGCTGTCACCGTGCCAAGCTTTCGCGTGGACGTGTCGACCGAAGCGGATCTCATCGAGGAAGTCGGCCGGCATTACGGATTCGACCATCTGCCGGTGACCTTCCCGGCGCTGAACGCGCCGCAACCGCCGCCCGACCCCGGGATCATCCGAAGTCGAAAGCTTCGAGAGATCCTCACGGCTGCCGGATTTTCGGAGGCGATGACGTTCGCGTTCATCGAACGCCAGGCGGCCCTCCCCTTCTGCGAAACGGGAAGCGAGCCGCACGCGATTGCGAATCCGCTGTCCGAAAAATTTGCTGTGCTCCGCCCGTCGCTCCTGCCGGGCCTGTTGGACTCGTGCGTCCACAATCGCCGCCGCGAGCGCAAAGACATCCGTCTCTTCGAGGACGGCAGCCGCTTCGGCGCGGCCGGCGAGGGGCGCGCGGTTGGCCTGATCTGGTGCGGCGCGGCCCACCCACACTGGTCGGCTCCGGCACGACCGGTGGATTTCTTCGACATCAAAGGAGTGGTTGAGGAAATCTGCACGGCGTTCGGCGTTCCGGTCGAGTTCGCCCCGGCGTCTCGTCCGTTTCTCCTGCGCGGCCGAAACGCCGACGTCTGGACGGCCGGAGAAGGGCGTCAGTGGCTCGGGCTGATCGGACAACTGGCGCCGGCTGTTGCGGCGGCACGCGGTTTCCCCGAGTCGGAAGAAGTGTATGTGGCTGAGATCGACCTGCGCGCACTCGCGGCGCACGCCTCCAAGGATGACATGAAGGCGCAACCGCTGCCGCGCTACCCGTCCATCGTCCGCGACATCTCGATTCTGATCGACGAAGCCTTGCCTGCAGCCGCCGTTCGTGGCACTATCCGTTCGTCAGCGCCTGCGACGCTGGTGTCCATAACAGAGTTCGATCGGTATCAGGGCAAAGGCGTGCCGGAAGGCCGCATCAGCTTGTCGTTGCGCCTGACGTTCCGCGCCGCCGACCGCACTCTCACAGATCAGGAAGCCCAGGATGCGACGATGCGTATCCTGACCGCCCTGCGCACGACGCACGGGGCTGAGCAACGCTAATTTTCGCGGCGATTTCGTGGCTTCCGCCTCGAGGTGGAAGGCACCGCTAGAAGTGGAGTTCGTCCGTTGGCCAAAGGGATCGCAACACGCGCGGTCGATCTCGAACCGATCGATCGCCTCGAGGAAAAGGTCAAGCTGCTGGTCGGCATGATCGATCGGCTGCGCGCCGAGAATGCGCGTGCCTCCGATGAAAATGCGCGGCTCGCGCGCGAGCTCGATGCCACCCGCACGCGCATGTCCGACGCCGAATCGGCTAATGCGCACGTCGCGGCGCTGCGGGAGGAGAGGGATCTCATCCGCTCGCGCGTCGACGACATGCTCAAGCAGATTGAGTCGTTGAATTTGTGATCGCGACGGTTTCGGTGTAGCGACCAGCGACTGACACACGAAAGCTTCATGACTGATCGCGTCGTCCACGTCGAGATTCACGGGCAGCGTTACCCCGTGCGAAGCTCGCTCGAACAGACCTACGTGACCGAGCTGGCGGCGTACGTGGATGAGAAAATGCGGCTCGCGATGCGGGAGTGTCCGCAGGGCGACAGTCTCAAGATTGCCGTGCTCGCGGCGCTGAACATTGCCGACGAGTTTTTCCGGGCGCGGGACGACATGCGTTCGGGACACGACAGCCTGGCGCACCGAGCCGGGGAACTCGAGCGCATGCTGGATCTTGCGCTCGGCATCGCCGACGCGCCCACGAGCGCCGGGGCGTCCCGTCCCTTCCCGGAGGGTCGTGAAGAACCGCGCACGGCCGCGCACCGCTAGAACATCCCTTATTGCTTGCCCGGCCATAGCCGATCTTCTAAGATCAGCCTCAGGAGTTTGAGTTCCCTGCTTTGCGCGTGATGGTTCGGAGGCTCGTTTGAGCCAACGTTTCACCATAAGAGAATCGCGACGTCGCGTGGTGTGCATGCCTCTGCGAGAGGAAGCCTAAAGCGCGGCTTGTGCAGCGGTTCCACCTGCTTGATGCAGGTTCATCCGACCTCCCCACACGGCAAAGCGGGGCCCTTTCCTTCCTATTCTGTCGGTTCTAATCACTTAGCCTGCCGCGCCGGAGCGGGTAGGCGGGCCGCCCCGAAGCGCGAAGGCGGGCCTGCCGCGCCGGAGCGCGGAGCGCGAAGGCGGGAGGACGGGGACACGCATGGGTCTACCGGCCATCTATTACCTCATCTTTTCTGTCATCCTGCTGGGCCTGACCCTGGCGGCAATCGCCTGGTGGATTGCGAGCCGGCGTCAGCTCGCCGAGGCGACCGTCGGTCAGGCGCGCGCTGAAGCCGAACGGATTCTTCGGCAGGCTGAACGGGACTCGGAAAGCGCGCGCAAGGAAGCGGCGCTCGAAGCGCGCGAACAGGCGCACCTGTTGGCTGCGGAAACCGAACGGAAGGCGCGGGAACGGCAGCAGGAGATCCTGACGCTCGAGCAGGGACTGGCGGACAAAACTCGAGCGCTGGCAGAACGCATCGCCATCACCGATCGACTCGAACAGGACCTCCGCAATCGGGAGAAGGCGCTGGCCAGACAGGAGGAAAGCGTGGCCGGGGCGCTCCGGCGCGCCGAGCAGACCGTGGCGGAGCGGCAACGCGAGCTGCAGCGTGTTGCGGGGTTGAGCGCTGAAGAAGCTCGCGACCTCCTGCTGAAGCAGATCGAGGCGGACGCGCGACGGGACGCGGCGAATCTCGTCAAACGTCTGGAAACCGAAGCGCGCGAGACTGCCGCCGCGCGCGCCCAGCAGATCATCACCGACGCGATCCAGCGCAGTGCCGCCGAGCACGCGATTGAAACAACCGTTTCGGTCGTGGACCTTCCAAGCGACGACCTGAAGGGACGGATCATCGGCCGAGAGGGGCGCAACATCCGGGCGCTCGAAACAGCCACGGGCGTCGAGCTCATCGTGGACGACACGCCCGGGGCGATCATTCTGTCTAGTTTCGATCCCTTCCGTCGCGAAGTCGCGCGGCAGGCGATCGAACGGCTGATTGCTGACGGCCGAATCCACCCGGCGCGAATCGAAGAAGTCGTCGAAAAGGTCAAAACGGAAATCGAGGATACGGTTCGGAGAGAGGGAGAAGCAGCAGCCTTCGAACTCGGGCTGTACGATCTGCACCCGGAGATCCTCCGGTTGATGGGCCGGTTGAAGTTCCGCACGAGTTACGGTCAGAACGTGTTGAACCACTCGAAGGAAGTGGCCTTTCTGGCCGGCATCATGGCGAAGGAACTCGGCCTCAATGGTCACGTGGCCACGCGCGCGGCCTTCATCCACGACATCGGCAAAGCCATCGACCGCGATCTGCAGGGCACTCACCTCGAGCTTGGCCTCGATTTCCTGAGAAAGCACGGGGAGAGCGAACCGGTGTTGCAGGCCGTCGCGGCGCACCACATGGACATCGACTGGCCTTCTCTCGAGGCGATGATCGTTCAGGCCGCCGACGCGATCTCCGCAGCCCGGCCGGGAGCACGTCGGGACATCCTCGAGTCGTACGTCAAGCGGCTGGAAAAACTCGAAGGCATCGCCGATTCGTTCCAGGGCGTCTCGAAGGCGTTCGCTCTTCAGGCCGGGCGGGAGATTCGGATCGTTGTCGAGAGCGAACGGGTGTCGGACGAGGAAACCGTCTGGCTGTCCAAGGACATCGCCCGTCGAATCGAGAACGAGCTGGAATATCCAGGCCAGATCAAGGTGACCGTCATCCGGGAGACGCGCGCGGTTGAGTACGCCCGTTAGCGGAACGGCGTCAGCCTCTGCCTGGCAGCTGGGCGAACGCGCGCTTGTCGAGAAAATCCGTGCACGTTTCGCGTCCCCGGAGGGTGCGTTGGTCGTCGGCATTGGCGACGACGCGGCAGTCGCGGAGCCCGTTCGGGGCGCGCTGGAAGTCTTGACGACCGACGCCCTGGTCGAAGGGGTACACTTCGATCCCGCCTATTCCTCCTACCAGGACATCGGCTTCAAGGCACTTGCGGTGAACGTCAGCGATATCGCTGCGATGGGTGGAACCCCCAGGCTGGCACTCCTCTCCCTCGTTCTCCCCGAACGTCTCACGATCGCTGACATCGACGCGTTGCTGGACGGGTTCGCCGCCATGGCGGCGGAGTCCAGGGTCACCGTGGCGGGGGGCAACCTGGCTCGGTCGCCTGCCGGTCCTCCGCAAAGCGGACCGCTCGTTGTCGATGTCACGGTCATCGGCTCCGTGCGGCCGCGCAAGATCCTGACTCGTTCCGCAGGACGGCCCGGGGACGCCCTCTATCTGACCGGGACGATTGGCGCCGCGGCAGCCGGGCTGGACTGGCTGAGGATGCAGCCGCGGCACGCCCCTCGCGAACCTCAGGATCCGATGCTCGCTGAGTGCGTCGCACGTCATCGAAGGCCAGGCGCGCGCACGCGCATCGGGAGCATGCTCGGCCGAAGCGGGACGGCAACGACCGGCATGGACCTCAGCGACGGGCTGGCCGACGCGGTCACCCAGGTCGCCTCGCAGAGCGGCACCGGTGCGACGATCGATGCCAGGGCGCTCCCCATCCATCCCGGAGCATTCGAGTGGTTTTCGAGTCGCGGAATCGACCCCGTCACGGCAGCGCTTTCGGGAGGTGACGATTACGAGCTGCTGTTTGGCGTACCACCGAAGCGCCGGGGAAAGCTGCGACACGTGACCCAGCAGAGCCGAGGTGTCCCGATCACACGCATCGGCGAGCTGACGAAAGACCGGGCGATCGTTCTGAACAGGGACGGACGACCGGAGCCGCTCCCGCCCGGCTTCGTCCATTTCTAGCGATCGCGCGATGACGAACGCGACGAGGTTTCCGCGGGCGCGGCGCTGGCTGGAGCACCTGCTTCACACGCACGACACCCCGGCCCGGACGGCAGCCGCATACGCCGTCGGCGTCTTCTTCGGTTTTTCTCCTTTCCTGGGCCTGCACACCATCCTCGGATTGGGCGTCGCATTCGCGCTGAACCTCAATCGGGTGGCCGTGCTGCTCGGCATTTATTCGAACCTGCCGTGGATATTGCCGGCGTACTACACCCTGACGACGCTTGCCGGCGCCCTGATCCTCGGGGCGGACGTGCCGGCGGACCTGCTCGAGGAGCTTGGCGCGGCGCTCTCGTCCGGATCGTGGAGCGAGATGCGGCGTCACGCGACAAAACTGGCCCCCCTGGCATGGGCGTATACGCTCGGATCCACCCTGGGCGCCATCATTCTGGCGATCGTCGCCTACCGGGTTTCGTACGTGATGATCGTGACCCACCGGACCCGGAAGCAACTTCGTAACGAACAGAACGGAAACGACTTAGGGGAGTAGACAAAAGCGGCCCTTTGACCCCGGGCGCACCCTCTGGCTATAGTGGAGAGTCCCCAGCCCGGCTCGTGGAAGGACCCTTGATGCTCCTCTCCCGATCGTCCGGACGGAAGATCGTCGCCACTGCCTTCGCGGCGGTCGGCTTTTCGCTCCTTTACGAGGTGACGGTCCTCGACTCGCGCTATGCGGCGCGGCAGGCGGAGCTCCGGGAATCCCGGTCCGCTCCGACGCCGGGCTCTCGGCTCAGGTTCACCGCCACGGCCTACTGCAAAGGCACGATGACCGCCTCGGGAGTGAATGTGCGGACGGGCATCGCCGCCGCCGACCCCGATCTGCTGCCCGTGGGATCCGTCATCCAGGTCGATAGGCTCGGCGAACGCTACGACGGCGTGTACACGATCATGGACACCGGTCCCAAGGTGCACGGCCGCCACATCGACATCTACATGTGGAACTGTAACGAGGCGCTCGAACTCGGGCGCCGCACGATGCAGCTGACCGTGCTGAGAATGGGGTGGAGCCCCAGCGCTAGCAAACCGGGGTTGATCGATCGGCTGTTCCGTCAGAGGGAGGCCAACCTCCCGCCGCCTCCCCCCTGGCCACCTGCAGTCGCTCCCGCCGCCGCGGGACCTGCTACTGCTCCGTCGAAGTGACAGCGGCCTGGCGTTCCTGGTCCTTGTACTGAAGCTGGTAGAGCCGATAGTAGACGCCGCGGCGAGCGAGCAGCTCCTGATGGGTGCCGATCTCCCGCAACCGGCCTTTGTGAAGGACGAGAATCCTGTCCATATCCTGGATGGTCGAGAGCCGGTGGGCGATGGCGAGAGTCGTTCGCCCCGCCATCAGCACGTGAAGTGCATCGCGTATCAGCTGTTCGGTTTCCGTGTCGACGCTGGAGGTTGCCTCATCGAGCACGAGGATACGCGGATCGAACGCCAGAGCCCTGGCAAACGACAGCAACTGCTTCTGACCTACTGAGAGCGTCGCGCCACGCTCTCCTAGCTTGTGTTGGTACCCATCGGGTAGTTCGCCGATAAAGCGGTCCGCATGGACCGCGCCCGCAGCCTTGCGGATCATCTCGTCCGTGATGACGGTGTTTCCGAGCCGGATGTTGGACGCTACCGTGCCCGAGAACAAATGCACGTCCTGCAATACGAGGCTGAACAAGCCGCGCAACCCGTGCAGGTCCATGTCCCGCACGTCCACGCCATCGATCAGGATGCGGCCGCTCGAGACGTCGTAAAAGCGCAACAACAGATTGATGAGCGTTGACTTCCCCGCCCCGGTTGCACCGACGATTCCGATCCGCTCTCCGGGTTTCACCTCGAAGGACACCTCCTGGAGCACGAGGTCGTCCGCGTTGTACGCGAAGCTCACGTTGTCGAAGACGATGTGACCACGTCGGGAAGTTCGGCGGTCCGGGAGTTCGCGAGCTCGGAGGTCCTGTGCTGGAAGCTGGGAGCTGATCTTCACCGGCGTATCGAGCAACTTGAAGATGCGCTCGGAGGAAGCCATCGCCGCCTGGAGCACGTTGAACTTTTCCGACATGTCGCTGATCGGCCTGAAGAACCGCTGCGAGTACTGCAGGAATGCGACGAGCGAACCGAGCGTCAGCGCCCCTTGCAGCGTCCAGATGCCGCCAAACCAGATGATGAGGGCGGAGGCCAGCGCGCCAATGACTTCGACCGCGGGATAGAACACGGCGTAATAGAAGATCGAGGCGACGTTGGCATCGCGATGGGTGCGGTTGATTTCGTCGAACCGCTCGAAGCTGCGGCGCTCCCGGCGAAAGAGCTGCACCGTGGACATCCCGGTGATGTGCTCCTGCAGGTAGGCATTAATCCGGGCGATCCACAGCCGTACCGTGCGGTAGGTATCGCGCACGTTCCGGCGAAACCATTGCGTCACGAGGACGATCAGTGGCAGGACCGAAAACGCGATGAGCGCCAGACGCCAGTCCATCGCCACCAGCACGATCATGATGCCGATGAGCGTGAAGACATCGCCGAAGATCGACACGACCCCGGCGGTGAACAGATCGTTCAGCACGTCAACGTCAGTCGTGACCCGCGTCATCAGCCGTCCGACCGGGTTGCGATCGTAGAACTGCAGGTCGATCCGCTGGAGGTGCTGCCAGATCTGCAGCCGCATGTCGAACATGATGCGCTGGCCGGTCATCTGGAGCACCCAGGTCTGCACGTATTCGAGAGCGAACGAAGCGAGGAGTGTGGCGAGAAAGGCTCCGGCGATCCAGTCGAGGCCGGCCAGATCGCCCGTGGCGATGTAGCGATCGATGGCCAGTTTCATCAGCCACGGTTGCACGAGCTGAAGGGCAGAGCCGGCGATGATCGCCACGAGTGCCACGGCGACCTGCGGCAGGTAGGGCCGCAGATATCGCAGCAGGCGACGCATGAGAACGGCGTCGTACGCTTTTCCGAGAACGTCTTCTTCGTGCACGTTGGTCTTTGGTCTTCGGTCTTCGGTCTTTGGTCAGGACCCGAGACTAGCGACTAGCGACTAGACCTATGCTTCCGCCAGCTCCTCTTCCAGCTGCTGCTTCCGGTTCAACTCCGCATACATCCCCCCCCGGCGTACGAGTTCGTCGTGACGTCCCTGCTCGACGATTCGGCCGTTGTCGAGGACGACGATGAGATCGGCGTGGCGGACGGTCGAGACGCGGTGAGCGACGATCAGCGACGTCCGCGCCCGCATCACTTCGCGAAGCCGCAACAGGATTTCCTCCTCCGTATACGTATCCACGGCGGACATCGCATCGTCCAGGATCAGAATGGCTGGATCCGTCAAGATCGCCCGCGCGAGCGCGGTGCGCTGCTTCTGTCCGCCCGACAGCGTGATGCCACGCTCACCGACGAGCGTGGCGAAGCCTTTCGGAAAGGATTCGAGGTCGACGTCGAGACGCGCGGTTGCTGCGGCGGCTCGGACCCGCTCGTCGAGATCGTCGCGTGGCGGCACGCCGAACCCAATGTTTTCTCCAATCGTGTCCGAGAACAGAAACGGTTCCTGCGGAACGAATCCGATGGCCTGGCGAAGCCTCTCGAGCGGAATCTCGAGCACGTCGACACCGTCGAGAAACACCGTCCCGCGCGGGGGTTCGTGCAGTCTGGGCAACAGGCTGATCAGCGTGGACTTGCCGGACCCCGTGGCGCCTACAAACGCCACGGTCCTCCCTGCCTCGATGCCCAGCGACACCCTGTCGAGCACGACGCGGTCCGAGCCGGGGTACCGGAACGTCACGTCGCGAAACTCGATCGTGCCTGTAATGTTCACGTTCCGCCCCGCCGCGCTCACCGCGGCATCGTTGATGGCGGGTTCGGCCTCGAGGATCTCCAGCATGCGCTTCCACGACGCCATGCCGCGTTGCAGGATGTTCGTCACCCACCCAAACGCAATCATCGGCCAGCTGAGCATCACCAGGTAGGCGTTGAAGGCGACGAACTCACCGAGGGTAATGCGTCCGCCAATCACGGCGCGGCTGCCCTGCCACAGAACGAGGAGCGAGCCGAGGCCGAGAAAGAGCGTCATGCTCGGATAGAAGAACCCCTGCAGCGAGATGAGGCCGCGATTGCGCGCGAGATACTCGAGGTTTGCCGTTCGGAAGCGTGCAATTTCGTGCGCTTCTTCGCGATAGGCGCGTACCACCCTGACGCCGGACAAGGCTTCCTGCACGACCGCGCTCAGATCGGCCAGCTGCTCCTGAATGGCTTCGAACCGGCGATGAATCTCGCTGCCGAAATATCGAACGCTGATGGAGACGAACGGCAGCGGAACGAGCGCGATGAGTGTCAACCGAGGGTCGATCGACATCATCAGAATGATGGCGACCAGGAACGTCAGGATGGTGCTGGCCGAATACATGACGGCCGGTCCCACCATCATGCGGACCGCGTTGAGATCGTTCGTTGCGCGAGACATCAGATCGCCGGTCCGCCTCGACTGGTAATATCCGAGCGGCATGAGCTGCAGGCGGGCGAAAAACGCATTCCGCATGTCGTACTCGATGTCGCGCGAAGCGCCGATGATGATGCGGCGCATCGAGAACCTGAAGACCGCGCCGATGCACGCCAGGCCGAGGAGAATCCCCGCGTAGAGCGCCAGTTTTGATCGCGTCACGCCTGCGTTCAGATCATCGATGGCGTACTTCAGGACCCACGGCGAAAGAAGCTGTATCGCCGTGGTGATGACGACGCACCCAAGCCCGAGGAGGAAGGAGCGGCGGTAGCGAACAACAAAAGGCAGGAGACGCCGAAACGCGGGGCCCATGCTGGATAGAGTAAAGGGAAAAGGGAGAAGGGAAAAGGGAGAAGGGAAAAGGGAGAAGGAACGTCTTCCCTTCTCCCTTTCCCTTGTTCAGAACGCGAACCTGACGCCGAACTGTCCAGTGCGCGGCGTGGTGCTCGTGGAATACGTCGTCAGCCGGAGAAAATCGGTGCTCGCCTGGTTCCCCGACGGATTTGCGAAATTCACGCGATCCGTCACGTTGAAGATCTCGCCGAAGAGTTCGAAGCGGCGGCCGGCGAGGTCGACACGATACCCAAGCCGAAGATCCAGTTTGAAGAAACCGGGACCGTAGGCGCCGTTCCGTTTGCTTTCAAAGTCAACGGTGTACGAGTCGTCGCCCTGACCCGAGTAGCTTCCCGACGGAAGCGGCTCGGCTTGCGTGCCATTGCGATCCGGATCGATGTTGCCGTTGGTAATCGTGAACGGAGATCCGCTCAGCGCTCGGGCAATCCAGCTCACGGTCAGTCCGCCGGTGCGCGGCACGACTGCCGTGCCGCTGATCACGAAATTGTGGCGCTGGTCGAGATTGGTCGGCCCTTCGTTCAACTCCAGATGCAGATCGTCGAGCACCTGGAAATTGCTCGCGGCGATTCCGACGCCGGTCGTGTTACCCCGCGAGTAAGCCAGGGTATACGCCAGGCGCGTGCTGAAGTGGTTGCTGAAACGCTTCTCGAGCTGAAACATCACCGCGTCGTAATCCGTGCGCGCCACGTTCTCGGGAATCGTGACGCTACCCGTGAAAGCGGCAAATCCGGCGCCGTATTTGGCGCGCAACGCCTGTGTGGCCTCGCTCAGCACCGCACTCCCCTGCCGGACGGCAGTCGAGGTGACCGCCGTCGTGGCACGAAGCTGCGGATTGAGCTGACGGGAAATGAACAGGTCGCGGGCGAACGCATGCACGTAATCAACGCTCGCCGAGTAGCTCCCGCCGAACTGGCGCTCGTACCCCGCGGTGACCTGATCCGTGTAGGGCAGACGGCGGTCAGGACTGTCCCATGTCGCTCCGGTGTTGCGCAGTGACGCCCCGCCGCCAAACTGTTGCTCGAGCAGCGCCCGCTTCGCATCGGTGAGCGTAGGGCCGCCCACCAGGAATGGATCGGTCGGCAACGACCCCAGACGGGGGTTTGGATCGATATCAGCGAGTGGGAAGTTGCGGTTGAACGAGGAGGCAAACACGGTGTTCGTGTAGATCCCACCGATCAATTCGAAGTGTGTCTTGTCGAAGAACCGGCCGTAGCCGCCACGGACGACGCTGCGGCCGTCGGCCAAGTTGTAGGCGAGGCCAATGCGGGGCTGAATGTTGTTCTTGTCGACCGGATAGTCGTTTTCGTCGGCGAACAGCGGGTTGTCGACTTCTCTGATAGGAATCTTTTCCAGGTCGTACCGCAGTCCAAGACTCATCGTGAGCCGGTCTGTCATCTTCCATTTGTCCTGGACGAATGCGGCAAAGAAATTCGATTTGTTCAAACTCCGCCCCGGCCCTCCCACTCGGATCGAGAACCGTTCCGGGTAGGTCGAGGGATTGTTGGCGTCGAAGGGGCCGTTGCTGCGCCCGAAGCTGAACGTGCCATTCAGGTTGTCCTGCGCGTCGTTTTTGGATTGCGAGTACTGCCCCTGCACCCCGAACTTGAGGTCATGGTCGCCGCGCTTCCCAGGCAAAAACCACGAGAGTGTGTCTTCGATTTGAACCGCGTCGTTGATGCGCGCCTGGGCAACCGAACTCTGCTGCGTCGTGAACGTCTGAAACGCGAGCGTGGGCTGGCAGTTGGACTGGATACGCCCGTTGCCGTTGAAACAGGGGTTCGCAAACGACACGTCTTCCTGGGTCCAACCGATCCGCAACGAATTTACCCGAGTGTTCCCCATGACGGAGTTGAGCGAGGTCACGACGGTCTGATCGAGGTCGTCTTCCTCACGGGAGGCTTCGAGGGTCACACTGCCGATAATCTGGTTGAATTGCGGCGAATACTCCCGCAACCAGCGAACGCCCCACGTATGGTTGGCGCTGAGCTGATGATCGAACCGCACGACCGTATTCCAGACTCGCGTCTGTTCGGTGGTCGTGGCATTGAACTCCGGACGTGCCGGGATGTTGATCGTGATTCCTTCGTCGATACGGACGCGCTCCACGCTGCCAAAGAAATGGGCCTTGTCTCGAACGATCGGTCCGCCAATCGTACCGCCGAACTGCTGCTGTGAGGTGTCAGGTTTGTCCAGCCTCAGCTTCTTCGCAAAGTAGTCCTTGTTGGTGAGGCTCGCGTCCTGAAAGAATCCGAACGCGCTGCCGCGGAAATTGTTCGTCCCCGATTTCGTGACGGCGTTGATAATCGCACCGGTGGTTCGCCCGAACTCCGCGTCGAACTGGTTGGTGATGACCTGGAACTCCTGCACCGCTTCGATCGGGGTGCGCGCCTGCGTCCCCGCCCGCTGGCCAATGACGTCGTCGTTATTGTTGGCACCATCGAGCATGTAGTTGTTGTTGCGGGGGTCCTGGCCGTTCACCGTAATGGAGTCGCTGCCGAACGATTCCGTGCTGATACTGGGAATGATTCCCGGCAGCAGGCCAACGAAGCCGACGAAGTTCCGGTTGATCGACGGCAGTTCAACCAGTTCACGCGCGGTGATGTGACCGCCGACTTCCTTGGAGGTCACGTCCACGATGGGCGACTCGGCGGACACTGTCACCGTCTCGGCGAGGGTGCCCACCTCCATCTCCACGTCAAGGCTGGTTGTTTTCCCGACTTCCAGCCGCACGTCCCGGCGTGCGTATTTCTTGAAGCCTTGCATCTCCGCCGTGATCTCGTAGGCGCCGGGCACAATGCCGCTGATGAAGTAAGTGCCGTCGGCGTTGCTGACGGTTTCGCGGAACATGCCGGTGTCCTGGTTGCGAACGGTCACGGTGACGCCTGGCAACACCCCGCCTTGCGGGTCAAGTACGCGGCCCCGCACCTCAGAAGTGCCCTGCTGCGCCGCAGCGCCGCTGGCGGCAAGAAGCACCGCGAGCACCACGAACAACACACGATGTTTCATCACAATCCTCCAGACGCTTTCTGTATGATCGAAATGAGGAACGACAACCCGGGCCCATCCATCCAAAAACACCACGTCCGCCTTCGGAAAACCGTATCGCCGAGAGACGAACGAAAGCGCGGCGTCGGTGTGCGCCGCGTGGAAACGCCTGGAAATTTGCAGTGCCGGCTGCGCTATCGCGCGCCAGCGCTGCACGGAGCAATCGTGATGCCGGCGCTACTCGACGCCGACCGTAGACAGCTGGCCCCGGAGCAGCGCGTCTTTCATCAGCTGGCTGCCGCAGTCCAAGTGCTCTTCCATGCGGGCCTTTGCTGCGGCCGAGTCGCGACGCGCGATGGCGTCGACGATTTCGAGGTGCGCGGCGGTCGCGCCCTCCTGAAAAGGACCGAACTGCACGCCGAGCGACATGAACCGATCGACCTGCGCGAGGCACCGCTCGATCAACTCCTGCGCGAGCGTGTTGCGCGCCGCCGCGGCTATGGCCATGTGGAAGCGGACGTTGGCAGCTTCGGCTTCGCGATAGTCGTTGTCGCGTGACGCGACGGCGGTGCCAGGCGGAGCCGACACCACGGCGAACTGTCGCATCGCGGCAATCTCGTCCTCGGTGGCGCGCTCGGCCGCGCGCGCAGCAGCGGCCCCTTCGAGCAGGCGCCGAACATCAAAGGTGTCGTGGATCGACTGTACGGTGACACGAGCGACGAAATATCCGTGACCAACGACACGATCGAGGTACCGCTCCTGCCATAAACGGGCGAGACCTTCTCGCACCGGCGTCCGGCTCATCCCGTGCTCGCGGGCAAGACTGACTTCCGAAAGCGGGGCGCCCGGCGGATAGCGGCCGCGCACGATGCCCATCTTGATGTTCTGGTAGGCGCGTTCGACTTGCGGCGATTCGGGGTGAAGGGGCGAATCCATCAGAGCCATTGTTGTGTATACGTGCAGTATACATCGGGAGATTCCGAAAAGGTTCAGAGAGGCCTGCGGCCGAGAGCGAGCGAATAGCGAGACGAGCCGCAGCCAGGTCGGTTCAGACGGGGTTCAGAGAGGGGTTACGCGTGCGAAATCATGTAGTTGCAGTAGCAATGTCCTTGTTGACCTGCGGCGTCGCCGCCACTCCGGCGGCCGCGCAGTACGCCGTCCGCGGGGGCAATCGCGCCACTGGCGAGAACTACCACGTCGAAGTTGGCGGGTACCTCTGGTCGCCGACCCCGACCGTTTTGATCACCAGCGAGTCGCTGGGCATCGTCGGCACACAGATCGACTTCAAGGAGGACCTCGGGATTGAGAAGAAGACCTTTAAACAATTGAAGGTCGTGCTTCGCCCGGCGACGAAGCACAAGTTCAGATTCGAATACACGCCGATTGGTTACGACACGGAATCCACGCTCCGCCGCACACTGGTCTTCAACGGCCAGCGCTTTGACGTCGCTATTCCCGTTACCACCGAGCTCAAATGGAATGCCTACCGTTTCGGCTATGAGTGGGACTTTGTGTATCGCGATCGCGGCTTCGCGGGGCTGCTCCTCGAATTGAAGCACACCGACATCAAGGCTTCGCTCTCGAACGCCTTCGTCGGCGAGGAGTTCGTGCACGCCCAGGCACCTATTCCCGCAATTGGCTTTATCGGCCGCGGCTACGTGGTGCCCAACATCTCGATCACCGGCGAGTTCAGCTTCTTCAAACTCCCCAGCAGCATCGACGAGGATTATCAGGGCAGGTATTTCGACTTCGATCTCTACGGCACGGTGAACTTCAGCGACAACTTCGGCGCGCAGGCCGGGTATCGATCGCTGACGGTCTTTTACAAGATCGAACAGGACCAGGGCGATCTGAAAATGAAGGGGCTGTATTTCGGCGGCGTCGCGCGCTTCTAGACTAGCGACTAGCGACTCATTCAATTCTCACGAACAGACCCAGAAACCGCGTATCACGGCGCGATGGGTCTTCCGCTGAGGGTCGAAATCCACCGGTGACGCGCACGCCGACGTGGCTGGCGCCGCGTGCCTGTTCCACAGGAACGCTGATTCGACGCTCCTCGGCGGGCCCCAGGTCGAGTTCGGTGCGGTTGACTCCCGACTCCACCACGGCATGATTCGCGACGGGCCCGTTGCGGAACACTAATGACACAGATGGAGCGCGCTGATCCGGACGAACGACAAATGCGGTCGAGCGCGCTCCGCCAATCCAAAACCCTTCGGGCTCGGGAAAGCTGCGATCGTCGAGAAAGAACACGGCTGCGGATCGATATTTCACGGCCGTCCGCGCGATCGCCTTCGTCGAGGAGTCATTGGTGAGAATCGTGAGCGGCTCGATAACCACGCTGTCCATGGTCTGCCGCGCATCCTCGTCGCCGCGAATGACGATCGCTCGCACACCAATGGGAAAGTCGAGATCGATCGATCCCGACGGCACCGGCAGCGGCGTGGTGTGCAAGGAAAACTGATCGCGCCCGACTCCGATCATCAACCACCCGCGTGCGGTTGCCGGCGGGACCAAACGATACTGCCCCGCCGGTATGCGGGGAAGCTGAAACAACGTGCTGTCGCGTCCGCCTCGACCGGCAGCCAAGGGTCTGGTTACCTCGAGACGGAGCTGGTGCATCACCGATGAACGCTCGACGATGCGCGTTGGGTGGAGATCGAGGAGCAACGCCGTTGGTGAGGCGGCAATGGCGCGCAGCAGCTGGAGCTGCGCCGGCACGACACTTCGGCCGTCGATACCACGGAGCGCCCAGCCGATGGTGGCAGCGGCCATCACAGCGACCGCCAGCGCCCAGGCGAGGACGACCGGCTGACCGCGGGGTGAAACACGGTGCCGCGCCGCGCGCGCGGCAAACAGCGACGCCAGCACTGCAACCAACCACACACTCACGTCGCGAACAAACGTCGGCACTGATTCACGCGCCCACCACGGCGTGGCCTGCGGCAGGTTCACCGCTTTCGCGAACCACTCGAGCCAGAGCGCCGGTGCCTCTCGTGCGTTGAAGGCCATTCGACCTCGATCGGCAGAGACCACGGCAGCCGTCACGAGCACCGTGAAACACAAGGCGGCAATCGGCAACAGCCGCTCCGGGCGCGCCGCAACCTTCGTCCAGAAGACGGCGGCCGGAACGCACAGCACGGGCAGCACGGGCATGAAAAACCTGGCCGGAGCGCTGTTGCCTCCCCACCACATCGCAAACTGCCCGACCGCGAGCAGGTACGGCACCATGACGAACAGCAGTTCGAGCGCGAGCCTGCGCGTCGAGGGCGTCATCATCATCGGCACGAAGCCCGCGATGGCAAACGCAAGTACGGGCGCATACGGCAGGAGTCCAAACCGCTGATCGAAGAGCAATCCCGCTATTCCTCCCGGCGCCCAGGTGAGCGAACCCATCTGCCCTGGCGCATACGGCACCGACGGATCTGGCGTGCCGTACAGCGCCATGAAGTACCCCACCCACAGCACGGCGCTCAGCGCCGGCGCGCATAGGAGCGCGACGGCCTTCGACGCCGGGTGTTGCGTTCGGGACAGCCGCAGCAGGAGCAGCGCTCCTAGTGTTCCAGCCAACACCGCGAAGCGGCTGTGCAGCCATGGCAACACCGCGAGCGCGACGCCGTGCCAGAAAAAGGGGACAGTCCCCCTTTTCCCGGAATCGAACGGAAAAGGGGGACTGTCCCCTTTTTCTGGCACGGCGTCGCGCTCGCGGTGTTGCCATGGCTGCACAGCCGCTTCGCGGTGTTGGCTGGAACACTAGGAG
>JBAROV010000119.1:0-24964 GCA_049642465.1 Vicinamibacterales bacterium | reverse complement strand
ACCTTTCACTTGCCAAACGCGTACAGGTGATTCGCGGTTCTGACATAGATATTTCTATCGACCAACGCCGGTGTAGCCAATATCGCGCCGTCAAGCTTGTTCGTAGCGAGCACGCTGAACTTCGGACCCGCATCCAGCACGACCACTGTGCCCTCTTCGGATGCAATGTATACCTTCTGGTCCGCCGCCACGGGTGACGAGTAGTAGTACCCCGGTACTCCGAGCCGGGCGTTGTACAAGACCTCACCTGTCTTTGCTACGCGACAGAAAACGATCCCGCCATTCTGGAACGTGTAGAGTCTTCCGTTGTAGTAGAGGGGTGACGGAACACCTGGCACACCCCTTCTCTCCGACCAGGCGATATTCGCCTGACTCACGTCACCCGTGCCGCCCGGACGTACAGCGATGACGCGAGCCGCGTTGTTCGCATAGAACTGCGCGGCCCGGTCGGGGTTCTGTTTTTCAGTGGCCGTCTCAAGGATGATGTCCGGCGCGGCGAAAAACAGCAGACCCTCGCCAATGACCGGCGTGCTTTTCCCGGACGGCGGCAGGCCGCCAACCCACCAGCGCTCCGCTCCATCCGCCAGACCGTATGCCATGAGACGCTGGTTGGGCTTGAAGTCGCCTCCGAGCACGACAATCTCGTCGATCCCGTCGTGACGCCAATGCACAGGAGTCGACCAACCGTACTGAAACATCGAGCGGTCGGTCTTCCACACCGTCCGGCCGTCCCGACGATTGACGCCGAGCAGGTACGCCTCTTTCCCTTGGTGGTTGAGTACGACTAAGTCACCCGCGACGATCGGCGAAGACATAGCCCCATAGGGGTTTTCCGGCAACGGAAGTCGTCTTTCCCATTTCAAACTGCCGTTCAGGTCGTAAGCCAGCAACCCGTACGATCCGAAGTAGACATAGACGCGCTCTCCGTCCGTCGCAGGCGTCGGGCCGGCGGGGCTGCTGAGTTCGTGGACTTTCTCGATCTGTTCGGGCGCAACGGTACGCCGCCAGAGAATTTTCCCCGTGCGCCTCTCGATGCACACGGTGGAGAGTCGCTTGTTCGCCTGGTCAAATTCCGTCAGGAAGATACGGTCGCTCCACGCGACGGGTGACGACAGTCCAGCGCCCACTGCGATCTTCCAAAGGACATTTTGCTCGGGGCCGAAGTGAACAGGCGGTCTGCCAGCGCTGAGGCCAGAGGAGTTCGGACCTCTGAATTGAGGCCACCAGACCTCGCTCTTCTGCGCTGCGCCATCGAAGCTCGAGGACAAGAAGGCCGCCAGCAGGGTGACCGAGGCAGCTCGTCTCATAGATCCCTTCCTCTCCATTTCGAGCCTGTTCGGATCCACGTGAAAAGACGGGAACAGCGCGTTCCAGGTTCACGGCTCCCCTTGTATTCTAGGGCGGCGGCGCCCGATGGTGCGCGTGGAGGCTGAACGTGACGCAACGAAGATTCCTACCATTCGGCTGGATCGCATGCGTGATCCTGGCGGCGTCGGGTCAAACCACCAGGTCGACGGAGCTGCAGCGGTCGCCCGCGGAACAGCACAACGTCATTTTTATTGTCACCGACGACCAGGCGCGGTGGTCAATCGGCGCGTACGGTAATCGGGAAGCGATCACGCCGAACATCGATCGGCTCGCGCGCGAGGGGGCCAAGTTCAATAATGCCTTTGTCACGACGCCGGTCTGCTCGCCCAGCCGTGTGGCACTCTTGACCGGCCTGTACGGCACCGAGGTCGGTATCACCGATTACCTGACGCCGGAGGAAGGCGCCGACGGAATGGGCTTGCCGGAGTCGACGCTCACGTGGCCGCGCGTATTGCAGCAGAACGGGTACCGCACGGCGCTGTTCGGCAAATACCATCTGGGCACGGCCGCCGAATTCCATCCGACCCGCCGCGGCTTCGATTACTTCATGGGGTCGCTGCAGGGCAGCTTCGCGCCTGTCAATCCCAGGCTCGAGGTCAATGGGCGGATGACCGACGTCAAGGGCGCGGGGTCGGACGTCGTGATGGATGATGCGATTCGCTGGATCGAAGCCAATCGCGACAAGCCATTCGGCGCGCTCATCCACTTCCGCGAGCCGCATCTTCCCTACACCCCGATGCCAGACGAGGATGCGCGGCTCTTCAAAGATCTCGATCCGACGATCCCCGATGTGCCCGGACTCGACCGCGCGCAGGTGAAACAGTTCTATCGCGACTACTACGCCGCGGTTCACGCCGTCGATCGCAACCTCGGTAAGCTACTGACGGTCCTCCAAAGACTCAATCTCGATCGTCGAACGATCGTCCTCTTCCAGAGCGATCACGGGTACAACATCGGGCAGCACGGCATTCACACCAAAGGGAACGGCTTCTGGATTGGCGGCGGCGTCAACGGTCCGAAGCGGCCGAACATGTGGGATACGTCGCTTCGCATTCCGCTCATCGTCCGCTGGCCCGGTACGATCGAGGCGGGAGCCGAGATCGATGAGACGGTGCTGAACCTCGACATGTTTCCGTCGGTCCTGGGCTTGCTGAAGATCAACCCGCCGGCCGAATACCGGCACCACGGCAAAGATTTCACGCCGCTGCTCTTCGGCACGCGCGATCGGAACTGGCGAAGCGAGATCTTCGGTCAGTACGACCTGCATAACCTGGGACTGGCCTACATGCGGATGCTTCGAACAAAAGAGTGGAAGCTGGTACGCCACTATCGCGCGAACGGACTGGACGAGCTGTACGATCTCAAGAACGATCCCGAGGAAAAGAAGAACCTGTACAGAGATCCGGCGTATCGCGAGACCCGCGCACAATTGCAGCAGCGTCTGAACGCGAGGATGAAGGAAATAAACGATCCGCTGATGACTGACAGGTGAAGGCGTGAAGAGAAGCTGAGTCAGAAGCTCGCGCGCGCCCCGAGCTGAATGGCCCGAGGACCACCGGAGCCGAAGACCTGTGTGAAGCGGCCGGTAGGCTGACCGAAACTCCGGCTCGTGAGGTTGCCGCTGTATCCCACCAGATTCGGGGTGTTGAGCAGGTTGAAGACCTCGGCGAACAACGAAACGCCCGCCCTGCCGCGGCCGAACCGAAATTTGCGGGTCAGGCGCAGATCCTGAGCAAAGAAGTTGTCGTCGAACGCGTAAGCATCAGGCAGCGTCACGCGTGGCGCGATCGGACCGGTGGGGGTCCGCCGGCCCGCAACCTCCGCGTTGTACTGATCCACCAACCTCACAAGATCTTCTTTGTCGAGCCCGCGACCGAACTGGTTGACGCCCGTGCCGGGCAGCAGATCGTTCTGCGTGCCGTCGCCGTTGAAGTCCATCCCTGCGACATAGGCCGAGAACGGTGGCCTGCTGTAGGCTGAGACACTGAAGGCCACCTGGAATCGCCAGGGAAGTTCGACGAACCCGGAGAGATTCAATACGTGCCGCTGATCGGTTGGCAACGGACCGTAGTTCTCGAACCAATTGTCGTTGTTGAATCCGAAGGCGCGTCCGCCGGTTGGCTCGACCGTTCCCGTGCCCGTGCCATTCGTACCCACAAAGCTGCCCAACGCGTAGGACCCGAGAAACTGGAGGCGGCGCGCCAACCGTTTCTCGACGCGCACGAGCAGCCCCCGGTAACGCGCTCTGCCGATGGTGGTGTCGAAAAAGATATTGCCATTCGAACAGCGGGCAGTGACGTCATTCCTTTGCGATCCCTCGCAGCGCGGAATCACTGCTCCGCCACTGCTGTTCCAGCGGTTGTAATCGATTCCGTTGATGAACGTGTCAACGAAGCGTCTCCAGACCGCGTCGGCGCTCACGACGAAGCCGCGGGCGAGCTCACGCTGCACGCCCAGGCTCACGTGAATGGCGAACGGCGCGCTGTAGGACGGATCGTAAAGAGTGATCCCCGTCTTGGTGAAATCGATCGTACGGACCGAGAAGTCGCGGTTGTCTGGTTTGAACGATGGGAGTAACTCAGCCAACTTGCCCGGCAAGATCGCGAGCAACTCTCCGCCGGTGAACGCGGTCGGTTGCTGCGGAAAGTCCAGCGGCCGGCCGTCATGAACGATGCTGCCCCCCGAGATCGTCATGCGGCCGGAACCCAGCGGCGACAGAAGCATACGCTCGTTCGCGAGGCCGCCGGAGTTCGTGCTGGCAGCCGGGTCGAGGTACCGACCCGCACCACCGCGGATGACCGTCTTCCCTTCGTCGGTCACCGTCCAGGCAAAACCGAGCGTCGGTGAAACATTCGTCCGTCGCGCGCGCGGAGCTTTCAGGCCGTTCTCTCCGAGCAACGGGATGAGGAGCCCCGGCTTGGTCAGGTCGTGGTTCAGAGCGTTCGGCTCATAGAACCATGCCAGGCCGGCATTCACGGTGAGACGAGGACCGACGCGCCAGACATCACCAGCAGAGAGACGATAGAGATCGAGGATGCGGTCGGGACGAAAGCCACGTTGCGGAACCCAGGAAGGCCCCGCGACGGCCTGGAAGCTTCGAAGGGGGAGCGCAAGGATGTCGTCCACGCCGTTGAAGAGGGCGGGGAGGAGAATCGTCGGGTCGCGCTGCCGGACCACCCCGGGCGACCAGAGCGTGATTTGCCCCGCGTCGAGCATCGTCGGCGTGACGTTGCTGTGCTCCCACTCGAAGCCGAGACGCAGATTGTGATCGCCTCTCTGCCAGATCAGACTGTCCGACAACTGAAAGCGACGGCCGACGTCAGAGACCGCGCTTGATACTCCAAGCGTGACCCCGGAGTCGGACACGACAATGCGGGGAGCGCCCAGGCCGAAACAGGGAGCGGGACAATCCTCGGCTGCAACGGGATTCTGGGACCCGTTCTGGAAAAAGCGCGAGAACCGTAGGTCGTTGACGAGGTTGGGAGACAACACGCTCGTGACCGCGGCGATGCTCTGATTGAGCCGACCGGTTACCCGCGACCAGCCGGAGGGCAGGATCGGCAGGACCGCGCCGCTGAAGAATGAGTGACTGCGGTCGTGCGTGTACCTGGCAAAGGCGTGGTGGTTGGAATGTAGTTGCACGTCGACGCGCGCGCTCACCAGATCGCTGAGAGATGGACTCGAAAAGAGCCCGGCCAGCCAGGCGAGCTCCGGATCGCTCGGCCGAACCGAGACAATGCCGCGCTGGTCGTGGCGCTCGTAGCTCGCAAAAAAGAACGCCCGCTCTTCGCGGATCGGTCCGCCGATGGCGGCGCCAAACTGGTGCCGTTGGAAGAATGGGGCGGGATTGAACGGGTCACGGCCGAGACCCGGATAGGCGGCAAAATTGTGGTCTCGATAGAACGAGAAGCCGGTGCCATGAGCGTCGTTTCCGCCGGCCCGCGTCACGATGTTGAGCGCTGCAATCGTTGTCGGGCTCGTGGCCAGATCGAAGTTCACGGTCGACAATTGGAATTCATGAACGACCTCCTGAGAGACTTGAAAGCTGCTGCCAATCGTTCCTGGTGGATGGATGCTCGCGCCATCCACTGTGGTACGGGTGAAGCCGATGCGCGGAATCGTTTGCACACCGGCGCCCAACGAGGGCACGAACGTGCGATTGAACGCTCCTCGCACTGGACTGGTCACGCCCGGCTCCAGCTTGGCCAGTTCCAGGAAGTTTCGGCCGTTGAGCGGTAAGCTTTCGATCTGGTCGCGCGTTACCACGCCGCTGACCTGGTGATGGTCGCGGCGAATGAGCGGCACAGCACCCCTGACGCTTACCGTGTCGCGCATCTCACCGACTTCGAGCGCAAGGTCGACCGTCGTTGTCGTTCCCGCCTCCACGCTCGCGACGCGTTGCACGCGCTTAAATCCTGGAAACTCCGCCGACACGGTGTACTCGGCGGGCAGCAGTGCGGACGCGTTGTAGGTGCCGGCAGTCGATGCGGTGACTATTCGCACATGGCCGGTGTCGCGGTTCGTAATCCTGATCTGGACCCCTGCGAACGCCGCACCGGACTGATCCGTCACGGCGCCGCCGATAGCCCCGGTCGGCGATTGCGCGCCAGCGAGACCAACTGGTCCGCATAACAGAAACACCAGCGTTGCCGCAACTTTACTCATGGCTCGATCACCAGCGATCTCACGCGCCAGGAATTCCGAGCGTCCTCCGAAACGCGGCCATTCTCGGATCGTCGCGGATGAATGCCAGCTCGGGGTAGGTGAGGTACCGTCCGATGCGCGGATCCTTTTCAGCGGCCATTCTCTCGAGCGCCTCGAATGTGCGATCTTTGTCGCGCAGGCCAGCAGCAATGATCACCAGACGTGCTGGATGGGGAGGGGGCAGCGCCAACAGCGCTTCAGCCTCAGCCCGCCGACCGGTTATGGCGTACGCGTAGCCACGGAAGTGGTGGCTTCCCTCTCCGAGCTGCTCAAAGATCGCAATCGCCTCGGCGGTCTGCCCTCTATGGAGCAGCGCCCGCGCCATGACCTGCCGTGTATGTCGATCGTCCGGATCTGTGGCGAGCACGCGTCGACACTCGTCGATCGCCTCGTCATAGCGGCCGTCGCTCACGAGCACCGTCACCAGATGCCTGCGCACGTCATTCGGGAGCGGATCTCGGTTCATAGCTTCGCGGAGCTGCCGCAGCGCCTCGTTCACCTTCGCCTGAGGAAGAAGCGTGTTCATGGCAAAGGCGATCTTGATCGATGAGAGATTGCGGTTCAGCGCCAGGGCGCGGCCAAACGCTGCTTCCGACTCCGCCCAGTCGCGATTACGCGCCAACACGATCCCCTTCGCTGCGTGAGCTTCGGCGAGAAGCGGATCGATCTGAAGCGCCTTGTCGGCCGCGGACCGCATCTTGACGTACGCTTCATCAGCAGCCGCACCGTACTGGTTTACCGACAGCGTCGCCCAAGCGTCGACCAATCCCGCATACGCCGGCGCAAACGTCGAGTCCTTGGCAATGACCTGCTCGAAGAGCTTTATCGACTGCTGCACGGCTGCGCCGGCGTGGGGGTCAACGAGCGCGCTGGCTTTGAGGTAGAGCTCGTATGCTTCCGGATTGGTGTTGTAGCGCCGCTGGCCGCGTCCCAGTTTCAACCGGAGCTCATTGATGACGGATCGCGAGATTTCTTCCTGGATGTCAAAGACGTCCGTCACCTCGCGATCGAAATGATTGGACCAGAGCGGCGTGTCATCGGCAACGCGCACCAGTTGCGCGTCGACGCGCAGCTTCCCGCTCGAGAGCCGGACGGATCCCTCCACCACGAGATTCGCGCGCAGTTGCTGACCGACCTCAGGGAGATTGCGAGGCCTGCTCTTGAACATGAACGAGGAGGTCAGTGATCTCACCTCCACTCCCTCGATCGCCGAGAGGTTGCGGATGATCTCGCTGGTGAGGCCATCGGCGAAGTGCTCAGTGCCCGCTTCGGCGCTCAGGTTCTTGAACGGCAGAACCGCGATCCTCGGCGTTTCAGACCTCCACCACAGCGCGATTGCGCCGAAGACTGCTGCAATGGCCAGGGTGCCAGCGATCGCGATGTATCTCCACTTCCTTGGGGCGGCGATCGCGCTGGTGGACTGCTCTTCGACTCCTCGAGGGATGAGCGAAGCGAGCTCGGAACCCAGCCCGCCGGGACTGTCGTACCGATTCTGGGGCTTCGGATCGAGCGCGCGGTCGATCGTCCGCACGAACGCGCTGGGCAGATCTGGCCGCGCGACGGCTAGCGGCGTCCGCGCGCCGAGGGCGTGAGCCTCGCGGATCTCCTTCAGCGATCGTCCGCGCACGGGGTAGGTACCCGTCACGAGATGATAGAGCAGCACGCCGAGACTGTAGACGTCGGTCTGTGGCGTTGCCGCCTGTCCGCCCAGCACCTCCGGCGCGACCGAGGCCGGCGTGCCCGCCAGCTCGCGTGTGGCGCCCTCGGCCGTCTCCTGCAGCTCGCAGCCCGCCCCGAAATCCGTCAGCACCAGGCGTCCGTCGCGGTCGCACAAGACGTTCTGCGCCTTGACGTCGCGATGGATCAGGCCGGCACGATGAACGGTGGACAACGCGCCCGAGAGCTCCACGCCGATTCTGATCACTCGCTCGACGTCGAATAGCCCGCGAATCCGCAGTTCCTCTTCCAGCGTGTTCCCGTGAACGAATTCCATCCAGACGCCGACCTGTCCGCCAATCCGTTCCGCGCCGTAGACCGTGACGACGTTGTGATGACGCACTCGGGCCAGCAGCCGGCCCTCGTGAATCACCGTCGACCCGCGTATTTGGTCATCGCGTTCTTTGCGTCGCAGGATCTTCAGCGCGACCTCGCGATCGAGACGAGTGTCCCAGGCCCGATAGACGTCGCCAAACGTGCCGCGCCCGATGTGTTCGATGATTCTGAGAGGACCCCAGAAATCTCCAGACGAGTGGTTCGTCTGAGGCGATCCCTCTGGCGGTTCTGCAGTCTGCGTGGCCGCCGGAGTGACGACCACCGACGACCCGCCCGCCGTGGCGCTCCGTGCCATCCCGGCGATGAATCGCAGTTCGGCGAGAAGCCGGCGATCCTCATCGTTGTCCATCGCTTGCGCGGCCGACTCCCAGTCGACGGCCGTGCCGTCGGCCAGGGCCGCGGCCACGTCGAGCAGCGGCTCCTCACTGGCCACGCTTCAGCTCCTGGGCCAGGCGGAGGAGTGCTCGGGCCGTCGCCATTCGTGCAGCGTTCCACGAAGGCTTCCCCAGCGCCTCGGCTATCTCTTCGTACGTCAGGCCCACTTCCACGCGCGCGACTATCAGGTCGCGCTCCTGCTCGCTGAGGCGGGACAGGGCGCTGTCGTAGCGATCGAGCTGTTCCTGCCGGATCGCGGACTCGAGGGGCGACGTACGGTCGCCCGGAACCTGGTCGTCGAGGTCGTCAAATGACGGCCTCCGGCTCTTTTTCCGGAACTCATTGCGAATCCGGTTCATCACTGCGTGACGCAAATAGGCCTGCAACGCGCCCTCGCCGCGCGGCTCGAATGCTTCCACTCTCTTAAACACCTGAAGCACGGTTTCCTGCACAAGGTCCTGCGTCTCAGCGATGTCGCGCCCCCATCGCGGCAGCCGTCCGCTCGCCCATCGCCGCAGTGCGGGGATATGTCGCGTGAACAGGACGTCGAGCGCCGCGCGGTCGCCGGCTTTTGCGCGCTCGAGCAACTGATACGTCGCATCTGCCGGCACCTGCGCGTCATCCGGCGACGCATGTTCGTCCTGATTGCGGAAGTCCTCGCTCATCCCGCGGTCCTCTGATCTGCTGGTTTTGAGTCGTGTCGAGCATACCGCCGGGCCCGGCCTTCGCTCATGGTCATTTCGAGGTACAGCGCGGGAAGCCGTCGGGGACCCAAAGGGGAGGTGCCCCCGGTGTGCAGTAGGCGGGTCCCCCGGTGTTTTGGAATGCAGATGCGCCAAGGAGGGTCAATGAAATCAACCGTTGCGACGTTCGCTCTGATCGGCATCGCACTGGTGATGGTGGTTCCTCGAGTCGGCGGGGCCGCCAAGTTTTCGGAGTGGAGCCAGCCGGTGAACCTCGGGTGCGCGATCAACTCGCCCGACGGGGACCAAGGACCTGCGATCTCGAAAAACGGTCTCAGTCTCTATTTCGGTTCCATGCGGCCAGGAGGATTCGGGGCCAGCGACATCTGGGTCTCGCAGCGCGCCTCCGTGGACGAGCCATGGGGACCACCCGTGAACCTCGGTGCGGTCGTCAATACCTCCGGCGTCGACAACATCCCCGCGCTGTCTCGCGACGGACACTTGTTGTTCTTCAATAGCGACCGCGAGGGAACCTCCGGTGCCGCGGACATCTGGGTCTCGTACCGCGACAACGTCCACGATGACTTCGGCTGGCAGACCCCGGTAAATGCCGGCGCAGGCGTCAACTCGTCGGCTCTCGAACTCGGTGCAAGCTACCTCGAGAATGATCAAGGGGGTGCTCCACTTCTCTTCTTCGGCCGCGGGGCAACGCTCGTGGATCCGGATATCTATATGAGCGAGTTGCAGCCAGATGGCTCGTTCGGTGACGCCGTGCTCGTTCCAGAGCTTAGCAGCGCGCAAAGCGACCAGCGTCCATCGGTTCGCTTCGACGCCCTCGAGATGTTCCTCTTCTCGAACCGCGCTGGCTCGCTGGGCAACTCCGATCTGTGGGTATCGACACGAGAGACGGTATTCGAAGCCTGGGAAACGCCGAGGAATCTTGGCTCGATAGTCAACAGCACCTCCGTGGACGCTCAGCCCTACATCGCCCCGGACCGCCTGACGCTCTTCTTCATGTCGAATCGACCCGGTGGCTGTGGAGGATTTGATCTGTACATGACCACGCGGACGAAACTTGGCGGCCCGGAACCACACGTCGAGTAGGAGCCCACATGCGAAACCGTTCGCTCGTCGCGCCTCTTCTAGCCGCGCTCGTGGTTGTGGGCCTGACAGAGGCCTGCGGCAAAGAGCCCCAACGCATTGCCGGGCCCAGCCCGAACGATCAAGCGGCTGTCGTCAGCGTCGAGATCAGCGGGCCCGACTCGATCCCGCCGGGTCAGTCCGCCCAGTTCACCGTCATCGCCCGTCTCAGCGACGGAACCCGCCAGACAACCCCGAACGTGCGTTGGTTCTCCGGCACCAGCTTGATTCGGATTGATGCGTCCGGCCTCGCCACCGCCGGGCAGCTGACCGGTGAAGGCACACTGTCCGTGGAGGTGACTTCCGGCGGCGCGTTACGGAGCTCCAGAGAGATTCTGATCCTTCCCGAAAACACGTATCGGATGGTCGGCCTGGTCACCGAGACCTTCAGTCCGGCAGTGCCGATCTTCGGCGCACGCGTCGAGGTCATGGGCGGCACGCCGGTCGTCGCCACGACAGATGCTGATGGGCGGTACCGCCTGTACGGCGTGCCGGGCATCGCCGACATTCGCGTGACGAGGGACGGCTACCAACCGCAGGTTCAGAGAGTCCAGCTCGCCGAACATATAACGCAGGATTTTCGCTTGGAGCTGTCCGGAGCGCGGCTCGATCTCGCGGGACGATACACGCTGGCAATCGATGCCGCATGCGCCACTTCCACGCCCGTTGCCGCGGATCTGAGGCATCGAACTTATGCCGCCTCCGTGACCCAGAGCGGATCAACCGTAGAAGTCGTCCTTGCTGAGCCCTCGCGCTTCAGGATCAACCCTGCACGCCGAGGCGATCGATTCACGGGTCGCGTGGATGCTGCAGGCGCAACCTTCACGCTCGGAGACAATTTTTACCCATACTACGGTCCTTCGTATGACCCTCTGACCTATCCAACCATTGTGGAGCGTCTGTCGAACGGAAGCTTTCTCGGCATAGATGGAACAGCGCGAACCACGGGATCGCGCGGCGGTCTTTCCGGCAATCTTCAGGGGTTCCTGCTGCATTACGACTCGACCTTCCCGAGCATCCCCTTGCGGCTCCTGGGATCCTGTTATTCGACGACGCATCGGTTCACGCTGACTGCACGGTAAATCGCGTGAGAAGCGAATGATGCGAAGGATCCATGTCGCGGGTGCCCTGGCGGTTGCCGCGCTGGTGGGACTCAGGCTGAGCGTCACGCGCGCCGCCGATCCGGTCGGCATCGTCGTGATCACTCTCGACACGACTCGAGCCGATCGGCTGTCGCTCTACGGCTTCATGAACGTTTCGCTGCCGCACCTCGAGCGGCTGGCGCGCGAGGGGGTCGTCTTCGATCAGGCCACATCCGTAGCGCCGCTCACGCTGCCGGCTCACACCAGCCTCTTCACCGGCCTCCTGCCGCCGAATCACGGCGTCCGCGACAACGCGGACCCGCCGCTTGCGGAGACGCACACAACGCTGGCCGAGACGCTGCACGCCCGCGGGTTTCGAACCGGTGCCTTCGTCGGTTCGGTCGTGCTCGATCCCGATCGCGGCCTGCGGCAGGGGTTCGAGGAGTACCGAGGCGTCGATGGCGACCCCGCCCGGACGTCGCATCGCGTCCAGCGACGCGCGGATCGGGTTGTCAGCGACGCCATTCAATGGCTCGACACGATCGCCGGATCTCGCTTTCTCCTGTGGGCGCACCTCTACGACCCCCACCGGCCCTACGACCCTCCGGAACCATTCGCCTCAACCTATGCGCACAATCCCTACGTCGGCGAGATTGCGTTTGCCGACGCTCAGATCGGCCGGCTACTCGAGGCACTGAAGCGACGGGCCCTACTGGATCGAACGATTGTCGTCGTCGCCGGCGACCACGGCGAGTCGCTGGGAGAACGTGGGGAGCGCGACCACGGCGTCTTCGTTTACGAGAATGTTCTGCGAGTGCCGCTGATGATTCGTGCGCCTTCGCTGGCGCCGTTCCGAATCGGAGAAGTCGTCAGACTCATAGACGTGATGCCCACCGTCCTGAACCTCGTCGATGTACCCGTTCCACCGGTTGACGGCATCAGTCTCGTCAACTTAATGCGCGGGCAGCGAAGCGGCCTCAATCTCGAGGCGTATTCCGAATCGCTGTATCCGGAGCGATTTGGCTGCAGCCCGCTGCACGCCGTGCGAGACGGTCGATTCAAATTGATCGACGCCCCCCGCCCTGAGCTCTACGATCTCCAGCGCGATCCGTTCGAAGAACGGAACATCTACGATGAGCGTCGAGCGATGGGGGAAGCGATGACCGCGCGTGCCAGAGCGATGGCGAAGGTTGGCGGGTCAGTGCAGGAGCGCGAACGACGAACGCTGGTGACGACCGAGCTGCAGGCCAGCATGGCCGCTCTTGGCTATGTCGGTTCGACGGCCACGCGACCACGCGCGCACCACGTCACAAGCCCCCGGCTTTGCCGGGAGGACCTGCCTCTACGCCCCCCAGCGCGCGGAAGGCCTTCCAGCTGCCATCCGGAAGCTTCTTCAACAGACCCAACACAGTGCCGCGAATCTGCTTCACCTCGCCACCCGGCGAGTCGGTGTACGAAGCCGTGAACGTACGCCACTCGACGGCCCAGCCGCCATCCAGAAAGGTGAAGTCTTTGACTTCGGGAACGTAGCTCAGCACCTTGAACGTTTTGTTGGCGGTCTGCCGTTCGTTGCTCGCCCGGATCGCCGCCTTGCCGATTTCGGCCGGCGCACCCACGCCGAGACGAATCGCGTCATCGGTCCACAGATCGGTGAGCGCAACAGGATCGCGTGCGATCGTGGCGGTAATGTCCTGCATGCGGACCTTCTCGATGGCAGCCAGGTCTGCAGCACGGCCCTTGTCGTTGCCAGTCGACGCGGGCCGTTGCTGAAGCGCTTGCCCTGCCAACGCAGTCAACGCGCAGGTAACAACAGCCACTGAATGCACCCTCATGCGCTCCTCCAACAGTTACTTGGACCGCAACCTCCAACTTTCCCATGTCACAGAACGCCCGGATGCTACCGCAACCATGACGCGGACGAAAAGCTGCGCTCCACGGATGGAGCCGATTGACGCTCGTCCTCCGCAATCTGCCGCCGCACCGACTTGACATACACTTGCGCCTCTTAGTCGGAGACGCGAATGACCAGGCATGTGTCCGCCGCGCTGGCCTTACTGCTGTTGCTGGGCGCTCACGTTCCTGCCCAGCACTTCCCTCCCGGCTACGTCGACCCCGCGCCGCTGCTGGCTGCGGCCTCACGAGAGATCGGCGAAGCCAACCTGAAATGCATTACCTACTCGGGTGAGGGTTACGCCGGCGCGGTTGGCCAGACGTTCGAAAACGCCGTCAACGTGGACTGGCCACGGATCGACAAGCTCGCGAATTACACTCGCACCATCGACTGGGCCGCGGGCACGAGCAAAGAGACGTTCGATCGCATGCCGGGACTGAATCCGGCGTCGTGGAAGTACGGACTGGGCTGGCAGGGCGGCACACCCGCACAGAAGGCCACCCGTCAAACTCACATCGTCAATGGTCGCTTCGGGTGGCACATCGATGGGGATGGCGAACCGGTTGCGGTGCCGCAAGCGCTCGCCGAACTGTACCAACTGGATCTGTGGTTGAACCCGCCCGGCTTTCTCAAAGCGGCGCGGTTGCCCGGTGCGAATCCCGTCGCCTTCTGGCGCTGGGAGCAGATCGAGAAGGGCCGCGACGGAAACGTCGTGCATCCAGAAAGAGTTCACGTGGTCGCGATCACGATGCTCGGAAAATATCGCGTGGATGCCACGATCAACTCGCAGAACCAAATCACTCGCATCAAGACGACCGTCGGCGAGCCGGCACTCGGCGATTTCAACATCGAGCACGAATCGACCAACCAGGTCTCGTTCGGCAACGTCAGGTGGCCCACGACGTGGCACTCGCATCACGGATGGGACGACAACTGGCAGTTCTACCGCCAGAGCACCGGACACAACGGATATGGCGGCACGTTTCCCAACGTCCAGCCGAATGTCTGTGGTGATCCCGTCCCTGTCCCGGCGTCAGTGGCTCGGGCAACGTTCCCGACTGCAGTGACGGTCGACAAAATCGCGGATGGCGTGTACCTGATGGGTGGTGGGCCGGCCAACAGCTACATGGTGGAGTTCCGCGATTTCGTGGCAGTATTCGAAGCGCCGGGAAACGAGGAACGCAGCCTGGCGGTCATCGAAGCTGTCGTCAGGCTGGCGCCCAACAAGACGATTCGGTGGCTGGTGAGCTCCCACCCGCACTTCGATCACATCGGCGGCCTCAGAACGTATCTCCACATCGGTGCTACCATCGTCGCGCACATGAAGAACATCGCGTTCCTGAATCGGGACGTGTTGAACTACGAGCCGCGCACCGTCGCTCCAGACATCGTGTCACGATGGCCGCCCACGGAGCTATCCGAAGGCTACACGTACGAAGCGGTGCAGGAGAACTACGTGATCACCGACAATCAGCGGGTCCTCCGGATCTACTACGTGCAGCCCCTGCAGCACGTCGAGGGCATGCTGATGGCGTATCTTCCCGCCGAGCGGATCGCGTTCGAGGCGGATCTGTTCGACACCCACGAACCGCCGAGAGCAGCGCAGCTGCCTGCGATGCGCAGCTTCGCCAATCAGGTCGAGCGCATGAAACTCGACGTCGGTCTGATCGCGCCAGTGCACGGCAAGCCTGTACCGTGGACGACGCTGCAGGCGTCACTGAATGCGCTGACCAGCTCGTCTCATCGCTGACGTTACGAAAAGGTGCCAGGGTGCCAGGGTGCCAGGGTGCCAAGGTGCCAAGGTGCCAAGGTGCCAGGGTGCCAAGGTGCCAAGGTGCCAGGTGCCAAGGTGCCAGGTGCCAAGGTGCCAGGGTGCCAAGGTGCCAGGGTGCCAAGGTGCCAGGGTGCCAGGGTGCCAAGGTGCCAAGGTGCCAGTGTGCCAAGGTGCCAGGGTGCCAAGGTGCCAGGGTGCCAGGGTGCCAAGGTGCCAGGGTGCCACCACGCCAGACAGGATTACGCCAATCGCAAGCCCGGCGGACGCGCGAAGGCGGGCTCGTCAGTCGTACCATTGGATTCAAGGAGCTGGGCATGACCGAACAGGAACAGAAAGCCACCATGACGCTCGTCTTGATGGCGGCATTCTCCGATGGGAAGAATGACGATAGGGAACGAGCGAATGTCACGAGAGTTGCCGAGTCCCTCTCGAGTGGTACTGCCATCAACGTCGCGGCCCTTTATCAGGACGTGTTGCTGAAGCGCGTCTCCCTCGAAAGCACGGCCGCAGCGCTGACATCGGCGGAGACCAAGCGCCTCGCGTACGAGCTTTGCGTGGGCGTATGCGATGCGGATGGTGCCCAGGGTGATGCGGAGCGTGCGTTCCTCAAGTCATTGCAGGCGGCGCTCGGTTTCGATGCCGGCGAAGCAGCCGCCTTTACGGCCAACGCGGAGGCGCTGGCGGTGGCGCCACTGGCGAAGGCATCGAGCGTCGAGCCACCCACGGTCGCGAGCAAAATGAGCTCGGACGAGCAGGAGCGCCTCATCATGAATTACGCGATTCTGAACGGCGCGCTCGAGTTGCTGCCGGACACACTCGCGTCGATGGCGATCATCCCGCTGCAGATGAAGATGGTGTATCGCATCGGCCAGTCGTATGGTTTCGAACTGGACCGCGACCACATCAAGGAATTCCTGGCCACCGCCGGCGTCGGCATGGCGTCGCAGTATGTCGAGCAGATCGGCGTGAAGCTCGTTGGGCAGATGTTCGGGCGAGGGTTGCTCGGCGGGTTGCTCCGCGGCGCCGCCGGCCAGTCGGTCAGCTCCGGCTTCTCTTTCGCCACGACGTATGCGCTCGGACGCCTCGCGGTTCGCTATTACGCCGGTGCCCGGACACTCTCGAAACAAGTGCTGCACGATACGTACGAGAGCCTGCTCGGCGAGGCGAAGAACCTCCAGGCACGGTCATGGCCGGCAATTCAAGAGAAAGCGCGAACGATCAACGTGACGCAACTTCTCGAAGAGGTGCGGCGGTAGTTGGAGCTGACGGGTGTTGGTCGCGGGTCGTTGGTCTCTGGTCTCTGGTCTCTGGTCTCTGGTCTCTGGTCTCTGGTAAAAGACTAAAGACTAAAGACCGAAGACGACGCAGTAAAATCACGCCTGCCATGACTACCACCCGACGCACGTTTCTACAGACCCTTGCCACCGGCGCTGTCTTGTCGCCGCTTGGAGTCTCACGCGGCTTCGCACAAGGCACGCTGAAGCATCCGGCGAACGCTCCGATCGGCCTCCAGCTTTACAGCCTGCGGCATCTGTTCGAAAAGGGCGACATCCCAGGTACGCTCGCGATGGTGCGCCGATGGGGGTTCACGGACGTCGAGGCCGCCGGCACGTACAAGCTTTCCGTATCCGACTTCGCGGCACAGGTGAAGAAAGCCGGGCTGCGCATCACGTCCACTGGAGCGGATTTCAACCTGCTGGCGAAGGACGTCGGGAGCGTGATCAAGGAAGCACAGATCTTGGGGGCGGAGCAGGTGATGTGCGCGTGGATTCCGCACGAAAAGCGCTTCTCCCGCGCGGACGTCGACAGGGCCGCGCCCGTCTTTACGAAGGTCGGACGCGCCATGCGCGACGCGGGCCTAAGGTTTCTCTACCACGTGCACGGCTACGAATTTCAACAGGAACCCGACGGCACGCTATTCGATGCACTCGCGAAGCAGACTGAACGCGGCGTCGTGGACTTTCAGATGGACGTGTTCTGGGTCGTCCACGGCGGCGGCAACCCCGTCGAGTTGTTCGGCAAGTATCCGGGGCGCTTTCCTTCCACGCATTTGAAAGACATGAGGAAAGGCACGAAGGTGAACGAGCCTACGGGAAACGCGCCGGACGATACGAGCGTCGCGCTCGGCGACGGGATCGTCGACATCGCTGGCGTGATTCGGGCCGCAAACAAGGCAGGCGTGAAGATCCACTTCATCGAAGACGAACACCCGGAGTCCGAGAAACAGATTCCACGGTCGCTGGAATACCTCGCCTCGCTGAAGGTGTAGGGCGACTACGGCCGCAATCCTGCGCGACTCATCAGGTCTGCGAACCTGCTATCCGAACGCAGATTGTCGTACCACGGATCGACTCTCATGAAGTCCGGCCTCAACGAACGCTCTTCATAAGCCTTCTCGAGCCACCGAAAGGCTTCTTCTTTGTCTTCAAGGCCGATGTAGGCGAGCGCTATGCGATGCGCCGAGACATACCGCGTCTTCGAGAGCTCTTTCAGGCTCGCGGCTGCTCTTCGCGCGTTTGCCACATCGCCAGACTTGAGGTACGCCCGGCCCGTGACCGTTCCGTACAGAGATTTCCGCGACTCGGCAAGAGCCTCTGTGTATCGACCGGTCTGCAGATATGCCATCGCGAGCAATTCATGCGCCAGAGCGAACGCCGGGTCCAACTCCAGAGTCTTCAGCTCCTGTTCTATCGCGGCGTCATATCGCCGCTGATAAAGCAGTGTCCTGCCGACCTCCGCATTGATATTGACCGAAAGAGGGTCGAGCTCCAGCGCCCTCTGCACTTCCCGCAATGCATCGTCGAGACGTCCCATCGCAAGGTAGTAGTACGAGTACCAGTAGTGGGCCGTCGCATAGCTCGGATTCAGCTGTAACGCGCGCTCGAATTCAGCACGCGCGCCAGACCAGTCCCAGTCGAAGCCTATTTTGTTCCGGGCCAACGACGCGTGCGCCTCCGCGAGTTTCTCATCCAGTTCCAAGGCCCTGAGCGCGGCGGCCTTTCCGCGAGGGTAGGAATCCTTCGGCGGAAGATAGCTCCATGCTCCGAGCAGCGTGTAGCAATCGGCCACGCCCGCGTGCGCCAGAGCGTAACCGGGATCCTTCGCGATGGCATCCTGGAATAGCGAGATCGCCTTGTGGAGCCCGTCCTCAGTTCGGTTGTTCCAGTAGTACCGGCCTTTGAGGTAGGACTGGTACGCTTCGGTGTTCTCCGTATAGCGCCTGGTCAGCGCCTCCCGTTGTTCGCGGCTCAACTTCAGACGCAGCTCGTTCGTGATGTCGCGCGAGATCTCGTCCTGCAACGACAACACGTCGGCGACCTTGCGGTTGTAGCGATCACCCCAGATATGCTGGTTGTTACGAACATCCACCAGCTCGGTGCTGATCGATATATCATCACCGCGCTGCACGACGCGGCTCGCAAGAACCGCCCGGACGTTCAAATCGCGGCCGACCTGTTGTGGATCAATGTCCCGCCCTTTGTACCGAAACACCGAACTGCGCGACATGACGGCAATGTTCGGCAATTGTGAAAGACTGTTGATCACAGCCTCTGTGATTCCGTCCGCCAGGTATTCGGTATTCGGATCCGCAGTGGCGTTGACGAAGGGCAACACGGCGAGTGAATCAATCGGCGCGTCCCGCCGGCTGTTGAGGTAGAGGCCTGTTCCCAACAGTGCGCCACATGTCGCCACAGCGACGGTGCCAACTGCCCACGCCCTCCGTTTTCGAACGAACGAACCATCGCTCTGAAGGAGCTGTGTTTCACGACCCGACGCGTACCGCGCCACCTCGGTGTCGCGCTTCATGCGCGCGAGATCCGCGCGCATTTCTCCGGCGCTCTGGTAGCGGAGCTTGCGATCCTTCTCGAGTGCCTTGGCAATGATCTCGTCCAGCTTCAGCGGGAGCGCGGGATTCACACGGCCCGCCGGCGTGGGTGCCCGATTCAAAATCGCCTCTCCAATGACCGCTCCCGTACTACCGACAAACGCCTGGCGACCGGTAGCCAGTTCGTAAAGCACCAGACCGAAGCTGAATAGGTCAGTTCGTACGTCGAGTTCTTCGCCGCGCACCTGCTCGGGCGACATGTAGGCGAGCGTTCCGACCGACACGCCGGGCGTCGTAACAAGCGTCTGTGCCGAGATCGTCGCATCCCCGGGGTCGAGCGACCCCGTGCGTTTGGCGAGGCCAAAATCGAGCACCTTTGCTTGCCCGAGATTCGTTACAAAGATATTGGCTGGTTTGATGTCGCGATGAATGATGCCCTTTGCGTGCGCGGCCTCCAGTGCTTCGGCGATCTGCACCCCCAGATTGAGCAATTCATCGAGAGGCGCAGGAGCACCTGCAAACCGGTGCTTCAGTGTCTGACCTTCGAGAAACTCCATCACGAGGAAAGGACTGCCACTTGCTTCGTCCACGTCGTAAATAGTGCAGATGTGGGGGTGGTTCAGCGCGGACGCGGCGTGAGCTTCCCGCTCGAAGCGGTCAAGCGCTTCACGATCGTGGGCCAGACGATCAGGAAGGAATTTCAGGGCGACCACTCGGCCAAGCCGAATGTCCTCGGCTTTGTACACGACTCCCATCCCGCCGCCACCCAGCTTTTCGAGAATGCGGTAATGGGACATGGTTTCGCCGATGATTACCATGGAGGTGGTTTCCTTCGGCGGATCTTAGGCGTCGTCTTCTGGACGCGTCAATCAGCCTCGGACACTTCCGCGGTCGCCTGAGGCGCCCCGGCGAGATGGCGGCGAACGCCGCGGTTTGCCGTCGCTGACTCGGTTACGTCGGTTCGATGGCCACGCGTGAGTTCGCGCGGACGGGCCTCCAAGCCGGCCTACCCGACCCGAAGGACTGCATCGGCAAGCACACTCCAAGGTGACCGAACGAACCGCCCTGTCAGAGAGCTGACGGCACTCGTGGACGCGCATCGGAAGAGCGTGCGGCTCGGCGAGCCATTAATCGAACGCCGCCTGCCGGCACCACCCCAGTGACCGAATGAAGAAACGCGGTTAAAAGCTGTATCGCACCCCCAGCCTGATGCGCCGCTCCGTGAACGCAGGGTTCAGGGTGAAGATGCGCATGAAATCACCGCTGGTGATTCCGTTGGTCGGGTTGCCGAAGTTCGGCGTGTCCGTGATGTTGGTCCCCTCCAGTCGCACCTCGAGGCGATGGCGACCGGTCAGCCAGAACGAACGGAACACCGACAAATCCAGGTTCCATCCTCCCGGGCCCCTGAACTGGTTGATGCCCGTGTCCCCGAACCGGACTCCCCGTGGCTGCGCCCACGCGGCGGGATCGTAATAGTAGCCGTCCGCGCCAATCTGGCCGATCTTACTCACCGTGCCAACGAGGTCTGCGGTCTGCGTGTTGCCCGGCGTACTTAATTCAGTATCGCTGGCCGTCACGGTGAACGGCGCCCCGTTGAACGCCTGGATCACGCCGTTGATCTGCCAGTCCTGGATGATCGCCTTCGCTAGGCTGCCGTTGCCGTCGCGTTGCCAGGGAAGCTGGTAGAGGAACGCCATCGTAAACGTGTGCGGGCGGCTGTTGGCGGCAGGCGCCCAGTTACGCGCCTGGGCCTCGGCCGTCGGCAGCTCGTAGTTCGTGACCAGGGCCCAGGAACTGCTGTACGTGTAGTGCCCCTTGATCATGAGGCCCTTGCGGAGAGGCCGGGTGACGCCGACCTGCAGGGCTTTGTAGTCGCGCGACGGATCCCCGAGCGGCGCATACACGTCCACCGCCAGCTGCCGCCCGTGGGAGACGAGGTACGGCCGATCCAGACCGCCGCCGCCGAGCCTCTGCGCAACGTTGAGATTGAATCGGGTCAGCGCGCCGACGACGCGATTCTGGACGTAGGCCAGATCGACCGAGGCAAACGGCAGACGCCGCTCGAACGCGACGTTCCACGAGTGCGTCTTGCCGCGATTCACCGACTCCGGAACGGCAGTCTGGATGGCGACAGTGTTGGGGAGCCGGAGGCGGCCAGTGCTCAAGTCGGGATCCTGAAGTTGCGGGATGCCCCGATCCAGCGTGCTGTACCAGCCGAACGGCAATTCGGCCTCCGGCGGCTGGAAGGTCGCGTTGAGCGTCAGCGGATAGCTCCGGTATCCGTAGAACGCGAACTCTCCGATCATGCTCTGGCCGTCGTACATCAGACCGTAGCCGGCGCGAAGCACCGTCTTGTCGTCGAGGCGATAGACCGCGCCAACGCGCGGCGCGAACAGATCCTTCGGCGCGTCGAGTCCGACGTTCCTGGGATTGCCACCGTGGCCTCCAAGAATCATCTCGAGCGTATTCAGATCCAGGCGCTCCATGCCCCAGCCCTTGCGCTTCAGGGTCGGGTAGTACTCCCAGCGCAGCCCCAGATCGAGCGTGAGGTTTGGCGCGGGGGTCCACCGGTCCCGGATGTACAGCGCGTGCTGGAACTCATTCCCCGTGAAGTTCTGGTACTGGTAGGCCTTCTGGGCGTTGCCGACGAGGCCGAGCAGGAACGCGGCGTACTGGTTGTAGAAGTTGCCGGTCTGCGAGCCGGCCCCGAAGGTTCGCGTGGCATTGGTGGCGAACGTGAAGATGCCGCGGGGATTGGTCACCGACGGCTGCCAGTCGTCCAGCGTCAGATGGTTGAGGAAGTATCCTGCCTTCACGTCGTGCGAACGCGCCACCTTGGTGACGTTGAGGTTGAGCGACTCGCTGTACTCTTTACGGTAGATCGGGCTCCATGACGGCGTGTTGCCGAGCGCGGTGAACCCGGTCGAGAACTGCGGCATGCCTGCATACCGCGGATCCCCGCGTCCCTGATCGTTCGTGCCCGGTATGCCGAGCTCGAGGCCGATCATGCCCATGTGGAAGTCGGGTGAGCTGACGAACTGATCCTGAGTCGCGACGCCGAACGACCCGTCCAGCAGCAGCGTCGGGCTGATCGTCCACGTATGACCGGCCCCGATGTGCCACACCTTCGTGTCCCCGCCATCATCGTCCGATGAACCGATCGGAAAAGTGTACAGGTCGTCCACGAGCGCATTCATGTGGCTCACCTTGCCCCAGAGCTGATGGGCTCTCGTCCGGTTCCAGTTCAACTTGAAGTCGAAGTTGTGGCGATCCGTCGTGCTGCTGCGTACCGTCCGGTAGTTGTTCGTCAGGCCGCCGGCGCCCGTGCCTTCCACGTTGGGCATTGGATACATGCCGAGCAGCGTCCGCGCGATGGGGTGAATACGGTCGGCTGGAATTACGTTGTTCGGAAACTGCACCCGACCGGGTGTTGCCCCGGTCAGCGCGGCCGACATCGGATCGTAGATGTTCTGCAACGTGCCGTTCGCGTTGAACGCGCCCCTGAAGTCCCCGTTCCGCAACGCGGCGTCCGGCACGTTGAAGAACGCGTATTGGTCGAGGCGACTCAAGTAGCCCTCGTAGGAGCCGAAGAAGAACAGCTGGTTGGACCGGATGGGGCCACCCATGGTGCCGCCGAAGATGTTTCGCTCGATCGGGAGCTTCGCCGGTGTGGCGCCGCGCCCGAAATAGTACGGCGTCGCGTTCAGCTTCTCGTTGTTGAAGAACTCGAAGGCCGACCCCTTGAAGATGTTGCTGCCCGACTTGGTGACCACGTTGATCGCGGCGCCGGCCGCCATGCCCTGTTCCGCGTCCATGCTTCCCGTTGTGATACTGACGGTCTCGATCGTCTCGGCCGGCGACACATACGCCGTATGGTGCGGCATCGTCACGAACGTGTTCGCGGTTCCGTCCGTGCGGGTGGTGTTCGCATTCCCGTTCTGTCCATTCACCGTCATGAGGAGGGAACGCTGCGGCGTGTCCGTTTCGGCGTTCTGGAACGTCGGCGGCAGCGAGCCGGGAACCAGCACGACGAGCGACTGGTAGTTTCTGAACTGGTTCAGCGGCAGGTTGCCGATCTCGGCGGTTCCGAGATCCGTCCGAACGTCCGCCCGGTCGGTCTGCAGAAGCTGCGCCTCGGACTGCACGGTGACGGTCTCGGTGAGCGCGCCGACCTCCAGCGTCACGTCGACACGGCTGATGTCGCCGACAGTGACCGGAACGCCGGTTCGCACGGCTGCACGAAAGGACGACAGGCTGACTTTGACGTCGTACTTTCCGGGAAGGACGTTGACGAAGTTGTAAGCTCCCTGCGCGTCGGTCGTGGCTTCGCGCGTCAGGTTCGTCCCGACCTCGGTAATGGTCACGGTAGCGCCAGGGAGAACCGCGCCCTGTGCGTCTTTCACGACGCCGACGAGGCCGCCCCACGCCAACTGCGCCGCCGCTGGGGCCGGCGCCAGTGCAAGACCGAGGACCGTGAGGCCTGCGGCCAGGAGTGAGTTCAGGTGCAACATTCTTGGACGAGCCCGCATGTGTTTCCTCCCTCCCGCTGTTTCAGGAACCAGCCTCGTCTCTTGGTTACTCGACGACGCGAACCTCGACGATCTGGTTGGGCCGGACGGTCACGAACGTGGACGTGTCGTCGCGGCGGTAGTACTCGACATTCCAGCGATCCGTCAGCTTTGAGGTCTTCTCTTGCACGGCGCGGCCACCGACGCGCACGCTCACCGCGCTCGCCGCGGGAACCACGAAGGTGAGCGTCACGACGTTGTCGTACACCTTCGGGTCGAGCGTGTTGTGGACGGCGAAGCGCTCCCATCCCTGTTTTGGACCGAGGGGCGTGACCACGGTGTTCTCCCGCACGATCTGATATGCGTAGAGCGGTCCGAGCGGCACGTACCAGACATCCGGCCGGTTTCCGATGTACGCAAGGTGCTTCTCGAAGAACTGCTCCTGGCCGAAGTCGAGAAGGCTCGGGTGCGACACGAGGTGGTAGATGCCGCCCTCGGCAGACGGGGCGGCGCCGCGCCCACGCCCGCCGCCGGCGCCCTGACGACCGCCTTCTTCGGTTAGAGCCGGGTGGATGTCATCGAACTTTCTATTGAGTAGCGCGACGTCAGTTCGACCCGCCGGCGCAATGCCTCCCTGGCGCTGCACGACCTGCGTGTACGCCGCACGATATGGGTCCGCCGCCCACGATTGAAGGTCGGGGACGATGTGGCCGCCACGCCGCTCGTCGGGATAGGTGCGCGCCACGAGATACCCCGCGCGGCGGAGGCGCTCGTGGACGAACTCGTAGTCGGCGCAGTTCCCGCACGGATAGACCCACGTCCAGACGTAGCGCTGCCCCGTCCGCGCGACGATGTCGTCGCGCGAGCCCTCGACCTCGTCGCGGCTGTACGCGCTGCGGCAGAACGTCTCGGTGTCGGGCCACTGGCACAGGTGGCGCCTGGCGTGCGATCCGATCTCGTGGCCGTTCGCGACCGCGGCACCAAGGCGCGGCCACAGTTCAGCGATGGCGCCGCTCTGCGTGCTGATCGCAAGTGTCGCCTTGATCCCATACGCGTCGAGCGTGTCGATCGTCTTCAGCACCGCACGATTCGAGTCGTCGAACGTCCCCGTGACCGCCGTTCGAGTTCGATCGACAAACTTGGTCAGGCCGCTGTAGCGCACCGAGGGGTTCACTTCCGCGAGCCTGACGTCGGCAGGGGTCACGCCGAGACGCGCCAGCGTGTCACCCTCGACGACGCCGACCGGTGCGTGGCTGTCTGGTGGAGCCTGCTGGGCGCTCGCCAGCGTGAGGCTGGCGGCAATCATGACGAGGGCGCGCGCGATTCTCATGGTGGCGGGTCGATCGTTATTGCGCAGAGACTATATAGGAATCCGCTCAGGTCTTCAGCAGCGCCTCTGCGACCTTTTCCCCCGCCGCAATCGTGCGACCCCCCTCGTAGTGGTACCGCAAGCCCGCGCCGGCCCAGAGCCGGTGCCGGTACAGAGTGCAGAAGGCGAAATCGGGCGCCGAGCGGCCCTGCCCGCCCACCAGCTCCGCGCCCCGGCGCACGTTGTCCTGCA
>JBAROV010000118.1:0-24115 GCA_049642465.1 Vicinamibacterales bacterium | reverse complement strand
TTGCTGTACCACGGCCAGCGCGTATCGTTCGAGTGGCAATCACGACACGACCGCTGCAGGACGTCTGCCGCGGCTCGCGGAACAGACGCGGTCGCAAACAGGGTGCGCGACGGATCGGTCGGCGGGTTCGTCCGCTCCGGCCGCACCAGTTGGATCCCACCGAGGATGAGAATCAGCGCGTAGACAGTGCCTCTAACAAGAGTGGGCATCGTTAGATCTTCTTCTTCATCAATCGCCACCAGCTGCCGGTGTCCATCCCAAGCGAGTCCCACCACATACCGAGCGCACCCCGATCGCGCGCAAGCACCAGTTCGCGCGAGACTCCGGGCGGCGGAGGCGCCAGCGCTGCCAACCGGTCGTACACGCGCGCCCGCTCATCGGCAGTGCCGCGCGCGAGCAGGTGCCACAGCGTCAGCGCATCTTTACGACGCGCCTGCTCCAGAATCAAGGACAGCGCCGCTCTTCGGCCGTTGTCCTGCGGGTCTCCGAAATCAAGCAGCGCAAGCGCGACACCATAACCGCTTGGGGCATCTTCGTAGCGCGGCGTTCCGGGACCAATGCCCGTGCGGGTCTCGCACATCGCGCCTTGCGGTATGTATGCCTCGCGGCCGTCGCGCTCGAACTCCACCCAGCCGGATGTGACCCTCAGCAGCCCGCTTCCCGAGTCATCCACGTGCAGGGTGTATGCGCAGCCGAGATCGATGGCAGTGGCCGCAGGCGTGTTGACGAAGAAGAACTTGGGTGGCGCCCAGATTCGCGCGTGAATAGTGCCGCGCTCGAGCGAGAGACGATGCTCCCTGGTCCGCGCTTCGATCAATTGCACGCGTGTATCGGGATCCACGTCCACCTGGCCGATGTGGCCGACCAGCAGCCGCGCGCGAGACGAGGCGTCTGTCTCGAGCCGAGAGCCAACGGGAAACCGCGCCGTGTTGGTAACCGCCCGGCCATCCATCGCGGGCGCCCCAGCGATGTGGGCGACGTCCCAGGCCGATCCTCTAAAGGACGTCAGCAGCCAGGAAGATGCCGCAACGATCAGGACGAGGCTCGCGGCAAGGGCACCTATTCGTCCAATCCGGTAGCGGGGCGCACGAAGCTGCTCTCGCCGCGGGAAAGTCGGTTTTTGCCCCTGATAACCTAGCGATCCCAGGACCTCCTCGAGCCGAACGATTTCCGGATCCGGCTCGCCGGACCGATCCCACAGATAGGCGTCGTCTTTGAGATCGTTGGTCATACCTGCAACTTCTCTCGCAGCAGTCTCATGCCGCGATGCAAATTCACGCGGACCGACGCGGCGGTCAGCCCGGTGCGCTCCGCAATTTCCGGCCCCGTCAACCCCTCGACCAGGCGCAGCACGAGCGTCTCGCGGTACGCGTCAGGCAAGCGGCGAATCACAGCGAGAACCGTCAGTGCGTCCACGCGTTCTACGGTCGTGTCATGTGACTCGACGGAATCGGGCAATTCGGCCTGTCGCGGCATATCCGCCGCGCGGCGGTACAGATCGGCGGCGCGATTGCGGGTAATCATCGCGAGCCAGCCGCCGAACGCCGCGGGATCGCGCAGAGAATCCAGCCGCTTCCACGCAGTCAAAAAGACTTCCTGCACGAGATCCTCGACTTCGCTCGGTGGGATCCGCGCCAGCAGCAGGCCATGCACCACACGGGCGTAGCGCCGATAAAGATCACCGAAGGCCGCCTCATCGCCTGAACGGGCGCGCCGCACGAGCACCGCATCATCGTCGGCCTGCACCCCCGGGAAGCGGGCAGCTGTCATCGCCTCCGCCACAGGGCGCTGTCGAGAGACGGCAAGCTCCACTTCAAGGAGGACGCATGGGGCGCCAAAGCGTTAACCGGGGCTGCCCTGAGCGAGCGGGGGATCGCGCGAGTCGCAGGGCCTGCCCTGAGCGAGCCGGGGATCGCGCGAGTCGAAGGGGTGTTCGGCGGTAAAATCATCAGGTCCCCTGGAGGGTTATCGCATGAATCGTCTGGTGAAGTGTGGGCTGGTGCTGACGCTTGCGGCCACGACCACGGTCGCGCTGTCGGCGGAAGTCAAGACTCGAGATAAAACGCAACTCAAGCTCGAAGGCATGTTGGGTCGTGTCGCCGGGATGTTTGGAGGGAAGGCGGCAAGGGAAGGCGTCGAGACGACCAACGCCGTCAAAGGGAACCGGAAGATCGAAATCGCGGATACAACGGGCCGCATCATCGATTTGAAAGAAGAGAAAGTGTATGACCTCGACATGAAGAAGAAGACGTACGAGGTCACCACGTTCGAGGAGATCCGCCGTCGCTTGAAGGAGGCCCAGGAGCGAGCTCGGCAGGATGCGCAGAAGGAAGAAGGACGTCAGCAGCCCGACCAACAGCCAGACAAGCCCTCGAAGGAGTACGAGGTTGACTTCGACGTCACAGAAACGGGGCAACAGCGAACCATCGCGGGACATCAGGCGCGTCAGGTCATCTCCACGGTGGTCGTTCGTGAGAAAGGGCGCACGCTCGAAGAGGGCGGCGGAGCGGTAATGACCGTTGATTCCTGGCTGGGACCGGAGCTTCCGGCGTTGAAGGAACTCGCAGAGTTCGATCTGCGCTATGCGAAAGCCATCAATCCGGATGTGCCGACGCTGTCGGCCGAACAGCTGGCCACTGTCGTCGCCCTTTATCCGATGCTGAAGACCGCCAGCGAGCGCCTGCAGAAAGAAGGTTCCAAACTCCGCGGCACCCCGCTTGCCACAACGACCACATTTGAAGGTGTGAAGAGCAAGGAAGCGCTGGAACAGCAGAAACAAACGAGCGGCGGTGGTGGCATCGGCGGGATGCTCGCTCGACGGATGATGAAGAAAGAAGAGAAACCCCGCGCCACTGTGTTCACGTTGGCGCACGAGACCGTGGAAATATCCACGGACGTGGCAGACAATGACCTGGCGATTCCGGCGGGCTTCAAACAAAAGTAGCGGAGAACCAACGATGAAGAATGCGGGGAACAAAACCACCGGCCGCCGCCGGTTCCTCAAAGCCATCCCGACTGCTGTCGCCGGAGGGCTTGCGGTCCCCGCATTCGCGCAACAGGAAACGCCTCGCATCACCAAAGCGACGCTGGACTGCAGCGAAAAGGTCTTCGGCGTTGATTTCAACGACGCGGAAGAAGAAGCGGCGGCGCGCGTCGCCAATCAGAACCTCGAGGCATTCGAGCAGCTCCGAACCATCGATATCCCGCTCGACACCGAGCCGGCGGTCACCTTCAGGCCGTATCTGCCCGGGAAGAAACCGAAGCCGGGCGCGACACCCGGCGCCAGAATCAAAGTCACGCTGCAGCCGCCAGCGGCGCGCCACTCGTCGGTTGAGGATCTCGCATTCCTCCCGGTCACCGCACTCGCCCCGCTCGTTCAGCGACGCGACGTTTCGTCTACGGAACTGACGCGAATGTATGTGTCGCGTTTGAAAAAGTACGGTCCAAAACTGAACAACGTCGTCACGCTCACAGAGGAACTCGCGCTCGCACAAGCCGCACAAGCGGATCGTGAGATTCGCGCAGGCAAGTACAAGGGGCCCCTGCACGGGATTCCATGGGGTGGCAAGGATCTGTTTGCGACCAAGGGAATCCTGACAACCTGGGGGGCCGGTCCGTTTCAATCGCAGGTGTTCGACTACGATGCGACGGTGGTTGAGCGCTTGCGCAACGCCGGTGCTGTCCTCGTGGCGAAGCTCTCGATGGGAGCACTCGCGCAGGGCGACCGCTGGTTCAGAGGCCAGACGAAGAATCCCTGGAACCCCGAACATCCTCAGCGCGGCGGCTCCAGCGGTTCCTCCGCAGGACCCGGTTCCGCGACCGCCGCTGGCCTCGTCGGCTTCTCGCTCGGGACGGAGACGCGCGGCTCGATCATTTCGCCCTCGGCCGTGAACGGCGTCGTCGGCCTGCGACCGACCTACGGTCGCGTCAGTCGCTACGGTGCCATGGCTCTCAGCTGGACGATGGACAAGATTGGGCCGATGTGTCGGTCGGTTGAGGATTGCGCGCTGGTGTTCAACGCGATTTACGGGCCGGATGGCCGTGACGACACCGTCGTGGACGCGCCGTTCGCCTGGAATCCGGACGTGCCGCTGCCGAAGTTGCGGATTGGCTACATCAAGGCGGAATTCGAAGCGAGGCCGGACGCCGGCCGTGGTGAGGGTCGCGGCGGCCGCGGCGAAACCGCAGGGCGAGGAGCCGCGGAAAGCGGACGCGGTGAAGCGGCCGGAAGGGGAGGACGCGGCGGCCTATCTCCCGAGGAGCGCGAAGCGCAGCGCAAGCTGCTCAACGATGCGTTGGACGTGTACAGAAGTCTCGGCGCGACGCTTCAGCCCATCGAACTGACCGCGACGAGAATTGCCGGAGCGATTAGCTTCGTCTTGAGCACCGAAGCGGCGGCGGCGTTCGACGACCTCACTCGAAGCGCAGGCATCAACGACCCCTCGCTCGGCAACTGGCCCAACACATTTCGGGCCCACCGATTCGTTCCCGCTGTGGAGTACATTCGCGCCCAACGAGCGAGAACGCTGCTCATTCGGGAGATGGACAAGCTGATGTCGGACTTTGATGTCTTCCTGTCGCCAACGGGCAGCTCGAGCCTCGGGCTCACGAACCTCACGGGGCACCCGGCCCTCGCCCTCCGCGCCGGATTCCAGAACAACTTCCCGGTCGAGTTGATGATTACCGGCCGTTTGTACGACGAAGGAACCGTGCTGCGAGTGGGCCTGGCGTACGAGCGCGCCACGAAGTGGCACCTGCAAACGCCGACGCTGTAGCCAAGGCCTTTTCCCTTCTCCTTCGTATTGTCAACGAAGGACTTCGTGGACCAGCTTTTCGCTATAATTTCGATTCATTACATACACTGAAACGAGGCTGTTCATTGGAACCCGGCACCTACGCACACTTCGACACCACGGAAGGCTCCTTCACCGTTCGCCTTTTTGACAAGGACGCGCCCAAGACTGTCGCCAATTTCGTCGGGCTCGCCGAAGGGACGCAGGAGTGGCAGGACCCGGCCACGGGCGAGCGGAAAAAAACTCCCTTCTACGATGGGGTGATCTTCCATCGCATCATTGACGGCTTCATGATTCAGGGGGGCGATCGCCTTGGTCAAGGGACGGGTGGGCCCGGCTACAAGTTTGCCGATGAATTCCACCCTTCACTTCGCCACAGCAAGGCTGGCATCCTCTCGATGGCGAATGCTGGGCCCAATACAAACGGCAGTCAGTTCTTCATCACGCTCGGTCCGACCCCGCACCTCGACAATCGGCATTCGGTGTTTGGTGAGGTCGTGAAGGGACTCGATGTGGTGAAGAAGATCGGTTCGGTGAAAACCGGACGCCAGGATCGTCCGCTGACGCCGGTTGTCATGAACCGCGTTACGATCGAGCGGGTAGCGTAATGGAATCGGATCGGCAGTCGGCCAACACGCTGCTGCCGATTGTGTATCAGGAATTGCGCCGGCTTGCGGCGAGCTATCTGCGCCGCGAGCGCCCGGGACAGACCCTCCAGCCCACTGCACTCGTCCACGAAGCCTACCTTCGACTGCTGAAGGACCGGCCCGATCGCTGGCAGAACCGTGCCCATTTCTGTGCGATTGCCGCCCATTCCATGCGGCAGATCCTCATCGAACGCGCCCGCGCGCGCGGTGCGCAGAAACGCGGCGGCGGAGGCCCACGGGTCACGCTGGACGAGGCGCTTGTCGCGGGTGAAGACCCATCTATCGATCTCCTGGCACTCGATCACGCGCTCGAACGTCTGCAGCAAATGGATCCGGAACAGGCGCGGCTCGTGGAGCTGCGCTTCTTTGGCGGCCTCACCGTGGAAGAGACTGCCGAAGCGATGAGCATCTCACCAGCAACGGTCAAGCGACATTGGGCCGTCGCGCGTGCGTGGCTGGCGCGCGAACTGGCCGGTGCTGACCCGGCGTGACGCCCGAACGCTGGCAACAGGTCCAGGCGATCTTTCACGCCGCACTCGAACAGCCAGCGTCGGCGCGCGAGGCTTATCTCTCGACCGTCGCGGCAGATGATGCCGAACTGTCACGCGAGGTGCGATCGCTGCTGGCGACGCACGACTCCTCGCCGGACTTTCTCGAGAAGCCGGCGTATCAGGTGGCCGCGTCTCTCATCCTCGACGAGCCGTCCCTGACGGGACGGCAAATCGGCAACTATGAAGTGCTCGAGGAAATCGGCCGCGGCGGCATGGGCATCGTCTACGTGGCGCGCGACGCGAACCTCGATCGCCTGGTCGCGCTCAAAGCCCTTCCTCCTGAATACACCAGCGACATCACCCGGCGCGAGCGGCTGCGACGCGAGGGCAAAGCGGCCGCCAAACTCTCGCATCCCGCGATTGCGACGGTGTTCGACCTCACCGAGGTGGACGGTCAGCTCTTTCTGATCTCTGAACTGGTGCGCGGAGAGAATCTGCGCGAAGAACTCAAACGCGGCCCGCTTCAACCGGCGCGGCTGCTCGACACGCTCGTGGACATTGCGTCGGGCCTCGCCGCGGCGCACGAGGCCGGTGTCGTGCACCGCGATCTGAAGCCTGACAACATCATTCGGTGCGCCGATGGGCACGTCAAGATTCTCGACTTCGGCCTCGCTCGATTACCGAACACCAACGCGCACACTACCGCGCAACTGACGGAGGTCAGCACGTCTCCCGGCACGCCTGGCTACATGTCGCCCGAGCAGCTGCACGGTCATGAGGTCGATGCCCGCACGGACATCTTTGCGTTCGGCATTGTCGGCTGGGAGCTGGCGACCGGGCGGCATCCGCTCGGCGCAGACAATCTCGAACTGCTCGCCAACCTTGCCGAGCTGATGGAAGGCCGCGGCGCCGGACGATTCACCCAGCCGCTGTCGGTGCCAGGGCTCAGCGTCGTGCTGCGCCGGTGTCTTCGCGTGAGTCCTGCAGAGCGCTACTCGTCGGGAGGGGCCCTGCTCCCCGATCTTCGAGCGCTCCGTCTCGATCGCGACAGCGGCAGCGCGGTGATCCAGCAGCCGTCATCAGCGCTCTGGTGGTGGCAGTTCCATCAGGTGACCGTCGCAATCGTCAACGGCTTCACACCCGTGGCTGCCTGGTTCGTTCGCCGCTGGGCCGGGCCTCCGTACGGTTCAATTGCTTTTTTCGCGGTCCTGGCACTCGCCACCATTTCCGTGACGCTGCGCCTGAATCTTCTTTTTATCTCGCGAATTCATCCGGCGACCCTGCCGCGTCATCGGTCGCGTCTGTACACCTCCATTGCCACGGCGGAGGCGGTGCTTGCGCTGGTGCTGCTCGGATCGGCTGCGCTGGTGGCTGGTCCGTACGACGGAATGGCCGCCATCCTGGTCACGCTTGCCGTCGTCACAATCGCGTCGCTGGGGATTATTGAGCCGGCCACGACCTCCGCGGCCGGACTGACGGACGGAGACTGAGACGGTCTTTGGTCTTGCGTCAAGACCTCAGAGACTGAAGACCACAGACCGAAGACCCGAGACGACACGCCGGGGCCTATTGGCGAAGGCGATCGGCCAGCATTCCGACACTCAACGCGTAGCTGTGCGAGCAGTTGTAGCCGAGGAGCGCCTCGTAGTTTTCGTAGGTGAGGAATGTCCTCTTGCCGAGACGGACCAGCGAAGCGGCGAGCGTACTCTGCGGGAGTGAACCGTTAGCCACCGTGCGAACGCCAATCTTGCGCCAGTAGTTCAGCGGACGCGCTTCGGTCATCACACGAAGCGCGCGACAGCCTTCCGGCCGTAACGGGACTTCATCGGCAGCCTTGGCGGCCTTTTCCGGCAGTTTCACTTCGCGTCCCCATCCCTGCCCTTTTTTCCAGCCGTGCTGCTGCAGGAAATACGCAATCGACGCGAACACGTCAGGCTGCGACTTCCAGATATCCCGCCGCCCATCGCCGTCGAAGTCCTGGGCGTACAGAACGTAGCTCGAAGGCATGAACTGCGGCTGGCCGAGCGCACCGGCCCAGGAACCTTTCAGCTGCTCGAGGGGGATCTCCCCCTTGTCCACGATCTCGAGCGCGGTCAGCAACTCGTTGCGGAAGAGCGGCCCTCGCCGGGGATCGTAGGCAAGCGTCAGAAGGGTGGGCAGCGTGGGCCGAACCCCGGAGAACCGTCCGAAATTCGATTCGAGTCCCCACACCGCAATCAGCAGGTGTGGGGGGACACCGTACTGTGCACTGACCTTGTTTGCCAGGGTTCGGTGCCGAGCCAACATCGATCGTGCGGTGCGCAGCATCTCGCGTGTCAGCCGGCGCTTCAGATAGTCGTCGAGCTCGAGCGCAAACTCGGCCTGAGTGCGGTCGCGTTCCAGCACTTGCTCGACCGGTTCCAGGCCGGTGAGCGTCCTCTCAATCAATGCCTCGCTGATCCCGCGAGCGACGGCTTCTGCTCTCAGGTCCTCGAGCCACGCATCAAACGGCGGCACGGACGATGGCAATGGCGCGACTGGCGCCGGGGACTGTGCAACCACGTGCACGGATAGCAAAACTGTAAGAGCGGCAGTTCGAAGAGCAGTCATACCAGAAAGACTTATCGGCCGAAGAGCACCCGCGCCCGCACGATGAGGCCCCCCAAATCGTTTTCGTTGAACTCGGCGGACAGGCCGCCAGCGCCGATCGCATCGGGCACGGTCGTGTATTGGACTTCGCCGGCAATGCCGATGACCCTGTGCAGTCTGTATTCGACGCCGCCGAGGATCTGGTAGCCCGTGAAACGCTCGTTGACGTTTTCCTCCCCCGTGGCAAAGGACGAAGTCTCTTTGTAGCTGTGGCTGCTGACGCCGGCGCCGGCGTATGGAACCAGCGCTCTTCTCCTCCCGAGCGGCATACGCACACCGGCATCAACTTCGATCGGCATGATGGTCACGGTGAGCGGGATACCGAGCGGAAACGTCTGATTCTCCAATCGAATCGCCCGTTCTCCCTCGCCTTTGAAGCGCCAGAGGTCGACTCGGGCAAACCATCGGCCGCGAAAGACGACTTCGCCACCGCCACCGTAAACGGGCCCGCTATCCTTCCCCAGGATTGCGTTGAAGCTTCGTCCGGCGGCGAACTTGTTCACGCCGCCATCGGCGAAGAGACGAACGGCAAATGTCGGCGGTGGTGGTGGAGGCACGGCAGGCCGCGACGGCGGACGCGGTTGCGGACGCGTTTGCGCGGAAACGTTCACCACGGAGAGCAGCACCGCCGCGATGATCGGCGCGATTCGGACAAGCGCGCGCGATGGGTTCATCGTGCCAATCCAAGACCGCGCAGCGTGTTGCGCGCGCTGATCAATCCGGAACCGAATTCATCGTCTCGGCCAGGCGCGCCCTTGTCTACCGCGAACTTCTTCAGTGCTGCCTCGATCGCGGCTGGGCTGGTGATGCCCTGCTCGTAGAGCAGCGCCGCGAGTCCGGAGACGTGGGGAGCCGACATGGAGGTTCCCTGAAAGAAAAACTCGCCGAAGACGTCGAAGCGCGGCGCGGTGTAGCGCCCAGCGCCAGCCTCGAACGTGAAAATGAAATCGTCGTCCATCGTCTGCTGCAGGATTCCGGACGAGGAACCGCCCTCCGAGAAGTTGCCCCCAGGCGCGGCAATCTCGATGTAATCGCCGGTCGTCGAATAGCTGGCGTGTTCGAGGTTGCGCCCCACGGCTGCAACCGACATGGCGCCGTTCACGCGCGACCCGATCTGCGAGAGGACTTCGACGTCGTTTCCTTCATCGAACGTGTTTCCGCCGGCAATCGCCACGAATGCCCCGCGCGAGACAGCGTAGCGAACGGCTTCTTCCACGGCCGGCGCCGGCGGACCCGTCCGGCCCAGACTCATGTTGATGATTTTTGCGCCGTTATCGGCGGCATAGCGAAGGCCCCGGGCCACGGTCTCGTCTGTGCCTTCGTTTGGGGCTCCGAAAATGAAGTCCCAGTCACCATCGAGGACTTTCACCGGCATGATCTTGACGTTGAACGCAATGCCGGCCACCGCAACCGCATTGTTTGTGGCTTCGCCAATGGTGCCGGCGACGTGCGTGCCGTGGCTGTCAAGGTCGAACGGCAGCTGATCGTCCCAGATAAAATCTCGCGGCGATACAAAGCGATCCGACGGCCCGAGATCCGGAGCCATCGCAATCGTGACATCGAGCGGTCCGAGCGCCGGAAAGTTCACCCCGTTGAAGCGGAATGCTCGAGCGGTATACCGGAATACACCGCTGCGAAACGCCACTCCGGTATCGAGGACGGCAACCGTGATGTTGGCACTCGCACCGGCGTTGATGTCCCAGGCGCGTTCGAGATCGATCGCCGGCAGGTTCCACTGGGCGCTGTATCTGGGATCGTTCGGCCTGAGGCGCGAGTGCACGCGATATGACGCTTGTGCGTAAACGACGTCCGATCGAGCAGCCAGCAGCCTGGCGACCGCTTCAGCATCCGCCTCCTGCGCGATGCGGAGGATCGTAAAGTCCGCGTGATCCGGACGCTCCATGTCTCGCGCCGGAATGCCGTCCCTGGTCAGATCGCGAAGAGACGGCTCGCGACCCTGGCGCCATCGGACGAGGACTCTCCCCGACACGTATCCCCCGTCTCGTGATGGTTCGCGCTCCACGCGCCCGGTGCGAACGCGAGCCTCCGCCCGAAACCCGCGATCCACTCCCGGAAGGCCGGTGAGCTCCGCAACCAGTTCCTTGGTCGGTACTTCCTGCTGTTGCGCAGCCGCTGGAAAAAGGCACACTGCGAGCGCGCACGCCGCGGCGGCCACACTACGTTTCGGGTATGTCATCAGAGGGCTCCGGATCGCGCGACGGGCGACTTGGCAGGGCGCTTCAATTGTAGCAGGACGCGATCCGTTTGGTCAGTGAGGCGGCGCGTTTTTGCGACGTGTGTCACGAACCCATATCGCAATCACCGCGGATGCGACAATTCCTGTGACGAGTGTGCCGACAAAGCCGGCCATCGCCTGCCCCATCGGCGTCGTTGAGGACGCGTTATCACGGACAACCTGCTCGATCTCTGCGGCGGACTTGCCCTGAGATTGCATGATTTTCCTTTGCGCCGCTTCGAGCTCACGGAAGTATTCAGGGAAGGCGACCGTCGTAAACAGCAACGACGAACAAACAATGATGACGCCGGCTACAACCGACATCAGCGTGCCGGCGACGAGCTGCGCTCGATAGGTACGCTCCTCGGCTGACGTTCGCTTCAGCCCCCACACGAGCCCGGCAATCTCAATCGGTATCACCAGGAAGAAGGCATTTGCCATCGCCGGATCTTTGTACCAGCCGGTGAACCCCATCACGAACGTCCAGATCGCGCAGAGCACGCCGATGAGAATGCCGGCGCTGAGAATCGGATGCATCTGAGTGGGAAAGATACCAGACACTGCTGCTCGGCGGCGACTCCGCCCGCGGCCCGAGCGAGGCGCCGGCTTGCCAGCCGGAGCGCCGGCCTGCCTTCGCTAAAGCTACGGCGGGCAACCTTCGCGAGAACTCGGCGCGAAGGTTGGAGGGGAGCCGGCCGGTGGCGGCCGCCGAGCGAGAGCGCGTGGGGGTGGGGCCCCACGCGCACTCATAAATGTGATTGAACTATAGTGTGCCTGCAAGGCGGGAGATTCGATGCATCTACAGCCCCTGGACTGGCTCATCGTGGTCGCCTCGCTCGCCATCTGCTTCGTACCGGCGCTCTTTTACGGCAGGCGTGCGGGGCGAAGCACCTCTGAGTTCTTCGCCTCCGGACGCGCCGTCCCCTGGTGGCTGGGCGGCTTATCGATGGTGGCGACGACGTTCAGCAGCGATACGCCGAACCTCGTCACCGACATCGTTCGCCGTAATGGTGTGGCCGGTAATTGGGTCTGGTGGGCGTTCGTCCTCACCGGTGTGTCAACGGTCTTCTTCTACGCTCGGTTGTGGCGGCGGTCCGGGGTCATGACGGACCTCGAGTTCTACGAAATCCGATATTCGGGTGCGGCCGCTCGCGGGCTGAGGGGATTCCGCGCCGTCTATCTCGGCTTGCTGTTCAACTGCATGATCATGGCGACGGTCAACCTCGCCGCCGTCAAGATTGCGAACGTTCTGTTCGGCCTGCAACGCTGGCAAACCCTGCTGGCTGTCGGGCTCTTGAACGTCGTCTTTGCCGCGCACTCAGGATTGTGGGGCGTGCTCGTGATCGACATGATCCAGTTCTTCATCAAGATGTCCGCAGTCATCGCGGCGGCGTACTTCGCGGTCAATGCGCCTGAGGTTGGCGGCCTCGACGCGCTCGTCTCACGGCTGTCGAACATGACGGGGCCGAACGGCATCAATTACCTGAACGTCCTGCCTGATTTCACGAACAACTGGGATGTGGCTGTCGCGGTGTTCATCATGCCGATTGCCGTGCAGTGGTGGGCGGTCTGGTATCCGGGAGCAGAACCCGGCGGTGGAAGTTACGTGGCCCAGCGGATGCTCGCCTCGAGATCGGAACGCGACGCACTCGGTGCCGTGCTCTTTTTCAACGTTGCGCACTACGTGCTACGTCCATGGCCCTGGATTCTCGTCGGCCTCGCTTCGATCATCGTGTATCCCGAGCTGTCCGACATTCAGCGTGCCTTCCCGCACGTTGACTCGCACCTGATCGGGCATGACATTGCGTATCCCGCGATGCTCAAGTTTCTCCCGGTCGGCTTCATCGGTCTGATGGTTGGCGGGCTCATCGCGGCAAATTCATCCACGATCCTGACCCACTTGAACTGGGGGGCGTCGTATCTCGTCCACGATTTCTATCGTCGCTTTATTCGACGCGATGCCGGTGAGCAACACTATGTCTTCGCCGGACGGATCGTCACGATTTTGCTGTTCGTCTGCGCCTCGGCGACCGTCTACCTGCTGGACACCGCGAAGGATGCGTTCGACATCATTCTGCAGGTCGGTGCCGGCACTGGACTTCTCTATCTCGTCCGTTGGTTCTGGTGGCGGGTCAATGCCTGGTGCGAGATCGTGGCGATGATCAGTTCGTTTCTGACATCAGTGGTGCTGCTCGGCCTCGTGCGGAACGGCGCATCTATCAGCACGCATGCCGCGCTCCTCATAACCGTCGCGGTGACGACGGTCTGTTGGCTGGCCGCGGCGTACTTGGCGCCGCAGACCGACAACGACGTGCTGGAGGCGTTTTACCGCAAGGTGCGGCCGTTCGGGCCGGGCTGGGCACGGGTCCGCGCACAGGTCGGCGTTCTCGGCGCTGATCCGCAAGGAGAACGCGAGAACATTCCGATGGCGCTCGTCGGATGGGTGGCCGGATGCACGGCGATCTGGTCGTCCCTGTTCGCGGTTGGTAACTACCTGTACGGTCGGATGGGCTACGCGCTGGTGCTGACGGCGATCTTTGTCGTCAGCGGCCTGATCGTGATTCGGATCGTGAAGACGCTCTGGCAAGGCACGCCGCAACGTGTCGCCGCGAGCAGGGGTCAAACCGGGGTCAAACCGGGGTCAGACCGGGGTCAAACCGGAGTCTGACCCCCGAATTCACCGCGACAGCCTGGCCCCGGTCAATTGCGCGACGGCCGCGAGCGTGGTCTGCGCCGCATTCAGCCCCAGCCGGAAATCGTTGTCGCTGAACGTCGAGTAGCGGTCGGTTGGCTGGTGCCAGTGCGGATCCCAGCCGCTGCCGATCTGCGCGCCCCGTTCGTTCTCTCGCACGCTGATCGCGGCCACGTCATCCTGAAACGGCACCGAATCAGTGCTCTGCATGCGGTTTCCAACCGTAGCCGGATAATCTGTGGCGTAACGTTCGTTCGCAGCTCTCAACGCCCAGGCAAGCGCCTGAGCTTCCGCCGCCATCTTCGATGTTCCGGCAAACTCTACGTTCACATCCGCCTCCGCTCGCTGCTCAGCACTGACCGTTCCATCGGCGCGCGGCATCCCGTGATCGAACATCATCATGTCGTGCTGGATCATGCCGAGCCACTTCGGTTCGGGGAACCGCCCCGAACCAGGAGGGTCTTCTTTACCCTGCAACGCTTTCCGCTGTTCCACGTACGCGCGGCTCCCGTTCAGCCCCGTTTCCTCGTTGTTCCATAAAATGAACCGAATGGATCGTTCGGTCTCGACGCCCGGTGAATGGAACACGCGCGCCAGCTCCATCACGATCGCTGTTCCTGACCCGTCGTCGTTGGCGGCTTCGCCGTAGCCGATCCCATCCATGTGGCCGCCGATGATGTACATCTCACCCGGACGAGTGGTCCCGATCTTCGTGCAATACACCTCTTCGCGCGGTCCAGGCGTTGACGGCTGCGAATTCAGCTCACGCAGTTTTTCGTCCGACTGCCGCATCGGATCGTTGTTGACGCCGGTCCGCCCACGGAATCCTTTCTGCGGAAGCCCGCCTCGGCCGCCGCGTCCTCGCTGACCTCCCCCTCGTCCCGCGGTCGTCGGCGCCGGCTGAAAGTCGTATTTCAGGCGTTCCGTGTTGGTGCATCCGTAGCTCTTGAGCTGCGCTTCGATCCAATCGATCGCCGCACGATTGCGGTCCGTGCCCTGACGTCGATCGCCAAACTGCGTCAGACCTTTGATCGTCGCCTTGTATTTCTCGAGATCGAGCCGAGCGACGAGCGTTCGAATGGGATCGTCAGCTGCTGCCGCAGGCGTTTGTGCCGGTTCCTGTGCTACTAGCCTCGTGACCAGACACAGGGATACTCCTACGAACCCGACTGACCTTCTCACCACTGACACGAAACCCTCCATCGTTTCTCAATGCTCGTGGGGCCCCACCCCCACTCGCTCTCGCTCGGCGGCGGCGCTCCGCGCCCCTTCCCTCTGGCGCCTCGCTCGGGCCGCAGGCGCTGCTCCATGCTCGTGGGGCCCCACCCCCACTCGCTCTCGCTCGGCGGCGGCGCTCCGCGCCCCTTCCCTCCGGCGCCTCGCTCGGGCCGCAGGCGCTGCTCAATGCTCGTGGGGCCCTCCGCCTCCGCGCCCACGATTCATGCGCGCTGCGGCGAGACGTCGCCGTCGCTGGTCGCTCGCAGACGCCTTCTTCATCGTCTGCGCGGCGCCCCGCGAGCGCCGTCGACGCTCAACATTCCGGCGCCGCGCGCCGCAATGAAGAGGAATGCAAAACAATAGAGCGCCGCCAGCTCACCCTGGTTCTGAATCGGCCAGTTCGCGCGGGGAGCGTGGGCGATGAAATACGCGGCAGCCATCTCGCCACTGGCGACAAATGCGGCAAGGCCGGCCAGCAATCCTACAGCGATCAGGATTCCAGCGGCCAGTTCGATCACGCCGGCCACCCACGGCTGGGTTCCCATTTCGACGACGCGGCCGCCGAACAGGCCAAAGAGTTTCTGGGCGCCATGGAATGCGAAGAGGGCCCCGAAAACAATTCGAAACACCGCGTACACCGGTTCGGACAGACGCGCGAGTGGAGCTCTCAACATGTCAAAGCCTCCGCTGTTCGGCAAGGTCAGGCTGCCGTGAGCTACCGAACGATCTGCGAGTACGCTACTCGAAGCGCGGGGAGCGACGCCAGAAGTTATGAGCATTCGAATCCGGATGGCTGAGGCAGCCGACGCCGCCGCCATCGCCGACATTTACAACATCGGGATTGCTGAACGCGCCGCGACGTTCGAAACCGAGCCACGCACGGTCGAGCAGATTGAAGAGCGGCTCCTGGCGCTGGATCGATTCCCGTTACTCGTGGCAGTCGATTCGTCTGATACCGTCGTCGGCTGGACGGGGCTCAGCGAGTACAGTCCCCGCGAGTGTTACTCCGGGATCGCCGAATTCTCCATCTACCTGCGTCCTGATGCGCGCGGTCAGGGCACTGGCACCTTGCTGCTCGAGTCGCTCGTCGAGAGAGCACGCGAGCGCGGGTTTTGGAAGTTGATATCGCGGGTGTTCCCTTCTAACACGGCGAGCCGTGCGCTCTGCCGTTCGTCCGGCTTTCGAGAAGTGGGGATTTACGAGAAGCACGGACAACTCGAGGGTCGCTGGCTTGACGCGGTGATCGTGGAGCGGCTGCTTTGAGAAAAAGGGGACAGTCCCCATTTTCCAAAAGCGGACACTCGAGAAAAATGGGGACTGTCCCCTTTTCCCATTTCCGGCACGGTTTGTGGACGTCCGGCCACAGGAGGCGATCATGGCGGAAATTACGGCTGAGAAGGAAATCCAGTGGCGCCACGACTTCGATGCGGCGCTCGCTGACGCCAAGGCGCAGTCGCGTGAGGTGTTGCTCGATTTTTCCGCGGCACCTATGTGAAGCGGCTGCGCTCGGCTGGATGCCGAGGTGTACCCGGACGAACGGGTCGTCCAGTTCGTCAATCAGCACTTCATCCCCGTGCGAATTCACGTGCGGCAACAGGCAGACGAGTGGAAGCGGATCGGCGGCCGGTACTCCGTGCAATGGACGCCGACGATCCTCGTAGTCGGTTCATCCGCAGAGGAGCGACACCGGCTCGAGGGCTTCCTCCCCGCTGACGAATTCCTCGCCCAACTCGAGCTGGGCTGGGCCCAGGCCGCGTTCGGTTCAGCGCGCTTCGACGAAGCCGAAAAGCGATTCCGCGACCTCGTCCAGCATCATCCCGATACGGATGCGGCGCCCGAGGCGTTCTACTGGGCGGGAGTGTCCCGTTACAAGGCGACCAATGATCCGTCCGCGCTCGCGGAGACGGCGAAGGGATTCCGGGAGCGTTATCAGGACAGCGCGTGGGCGAAGAAGTCCGTGGTTTGGGGGAGTTGACCGGCGGTCAACTCCCAACAGCCTACTCCCAACTTCCAACGTCGCTCGCATCGCGACACCCATAGATCCGAAATCCTTGCGTCCGAGGGTTTGGATGCGTGCGGCCGACGTAAGTCTGCGCACGAGGAGACTCCTGCCAGCTCGGCCCTTTTTACACCCGCATAACTGATTGAATCGTCATGCCTTACGCTGGCACCCAGAGGTGTGTGCACTGGCGTGCACGTTGCTAAGGGCTGACGACCCTGCGACGGTGCGAAGCGCGCGAACGGCCCTTGCACCGCTTTGAGTCTGCGAGGATGAGGATGATGATGTCCAATACATCTGCCAACCCTGAATCGGTTGCCAGGAAAACGAAATCCGGGACGCTGAAGACGTTGCTCCAGGCAGCCGTGCTGGCCTGCGTCTTGGTGCCGTTGGGCACCGTCGCTCTCGAGGGGTCCGTCTGGTACTTCGACTGCAACATCGAGAACGAATTCGGGTGTACCGGCGAGGGAGCTCAAAGCTACACATTCGGCTTCGGCGAGTACTATCTGGCGCTCACTTTCGATATGGTTGGCGGAGGATATATTGGCGTCAGCGTCAACCCGACGGTGATTGACAATGAAACTTTCCAGTCGAAGGCGGATGCATTCCCCGGGTATGCATGCCTGGAGATCACCTCGAACGGCGACTGCGTGGAGTTTGACGTCGACGTGTTTCAGGGAAGTGCCGGGACCGATTGGACCCACTACAAGCTGGAAATCCATTGGAACAAGATCGACGGTCAGGTTCTCGACCCGTTGCGAATGACTATGCTCGTCAATCGCGACGCGCTGCCCAATGATGGAACGACCGACTACGATTACGACGTGTGCCTCTCAGCGCTGTACGACGACTGTGAAATTGATCCCGATCCCGGTATTAGATCGGGTGACACGGACTTCAGCCAGTGGATCGCGGCTTACCGGCCGGCTACGGCGGTTCCAGAGCCCTCGACGCTCTTGCTCTTGGGGGCCGGGGTAAGCGCTGTTAGCTTGCGCAGGCGTCGTCGGCCCTAACGCCGACGCCCCCTCGTCTGAAACGTCGCTCATCGCGCGCAACCGAAGGCCGAGTCGCATCTACGGCCCGGCCTTCGACCGCTCCGCCTCCCCGCCCCGCCAGCCCCGCTGAGCGCGTACTCATTGCAACACTCCTGATCGCCGGGACGATCCTGCGTCTTTGGCAGTATCTTGCCAACAGTTCGTTGTGGATCGATGAAGCGGCGCTCGCGCGCAACATCATCGAACGCCCTCTTCCAGAACTCTTTGGATCGTTGCATTACGCCCAGGTTGCCCCGCCGGCTTTCCTCGCGCTCGAGAAGGCTGCCGTCACGCTATTCGGAACGAGCGAATACGCCCTTCGACTGTTCCCGGTCGTCAGCGGGATCAGCGCGCTGTTCATCTTCCGGGCTGTTGCGCGGCGGATCCTCGACGGATGGTCTGTCGTCTTCGCGGTGGGGCTGTTCGCCTTGGGCATCCCCTTCATCTATGCCACCTCGCAGGTCAAGCAGTACTCCAGCGATATCGCCGCTGCCATGCTGCTGCTCCTGGTTGCGCTCGACCTTCACACGCGGGGCATTCGGAAGGACCGTCTGGTGCTGATGGTGCTCCTGGTTGCAGCAATCGTATGGATCTCGCAGACGGCGCTCTTCGTCATGGCGGGAATCAGCGTGGCGTTTCTGGTGCTGTACTGGGAAGGCGATATCAGCGATCGTCGCCTGTTGCTGATAGCGCTCTCCGTGTGGGGCATCAGCGGTGCTGCCGCTGCTGTCCACGCGTTTTCACACGTCAACGATCTGGACCGTCAGTACTTCCAGGCATTCTGGCGCGTGGGATTCATGCCGTTCCCTCCCGAACGGATTCGAGATGTGTTCTGGGTCCCTGAACAGTTGATATGGGTGTTCGGCGCCTTCGCGACGGGATTGGGACACATCCACGGCGGCTTGAATTATCGGTGGTCACCGGTATTTACAGCCGTGATGTTCTATGGCCTGTGGAGCTTGTGGCGCTCGCGGCGCGAGGCGGCGTTGTTCCTGGCATTGCCAGTGCTCGCCGTACTCGGTGCCTCAGCCGCCGGCATTTATCCCTTCACCGCCCGCCTGGTGCAGTTTCTCATCCCATTTTTCCTGCTCGGTGTGGCGGCCGGCGCCCGTCAGCTCGTCGCAGATCTTCCTCAACGGCTCCAGTTTCTGACGCCTGTCGCGCTCGCGATCCTTGGTGGATCGCCTCTTTACGCGGTTGCCACTGCGTTGCCTCCCTCCAGAATCCAACACCTGCGCCCAGCGTTGGAGCACATGGCAAGACAACGCCAGGATGGCGACGCCGTTTACGTGTACTCCGGAGCAAGTCTTGCGTTTCGGTACTACGCCGCCCGTCTCGACTTACCTTCAAGTGGGGCGACTTTCGGAAAGTGCGCGATTCCCGAACCCCGTCAGTATCTGAAGGAGCTGGACGGTCTCCGTGGAAGACCGCGGGTCTGGATCGTGATGACACACGAGCAGCAGCGAGGCGAGCGGGAATTCCTTCTCGGATATCTCGGTCAGCTGGGGCGAGAACTGGACGTCGTTGACATCCCAGGGAACAACAACCACCCTACCGAGCGCGCGTCGGTTCACCTCTACGACTTGAGCGCGCCAGCACCCAACATCGACGCGCGGACTTTCCCCATACCGAAGGCGATGCAAGCGCCGTCACCCGGATTGCTGAAATGGGGATGTTACGGAATCACGGGTGGTGAGCCGTCTCGCTAGCTTCCTGCAGCCCCCTTCACCGTCTCCGCGTACATCTTGGCGAGATCGGCGCGCTCGAGGACGTGCTCATTGCCGCCGTCACGCTTCACATCCTCGAACACCCGCACGGCAAACGTGAACTCCCGCCGTGCGCTGGAATCATTGTTGGCCCGCAGCACGGACGCCTTTACATAACGCGCGCGCGCGAGCGGCACCTTCAGCCCCAAAACATCGGCCCTTCCGATCGCCCGCTCCGCTTCACGCAGGGCCTCTGACCGGTCGCCGAGCGCGAGCAGCGCTTCCGCGCGTCGGACCGAACACTCGACCGACAGGGACTTCAGCCCGCGTGTGTCCGCCTCTTGCGAAAGCGTCGCGAGTCTCGACGCAGTGGCGCGCGTCGGCTCGGACGCGGCCGCGATCATCGTCATTTCCGCCTGCCCAAGCAGCACGAGGCTGCGATCGGAGCCCTTATTCGCGGCCTCGATCACTTGTTTCGACAATCCAGATGCCCGCGTCAGGTCGCCTGCGTAATACAAACGATTCGCCTGAAACCTCATCGTCTGCGCAATGAGGTTCGCGTTCTTTAACTCGGTTGCGAGCTTGAAAGCTTCATTGAGAGGCGCCTCCGCATCTGCCATGCGGCCGCTCAGACTCAAGCTGTTGCCGTAGCCGCTGAGCAACTCAGCCAACCAGATATCACGCTGGTTCAGATCGCGAAACGCCTTGACCGCCGCTTCCTTCGATTTCGTCGCTGATCCGTATTTCCCCTGGTAGTCGAAGATCGTGCCGATCCCATACGACGCCAGCGCGACGCTGCGTTTGTCACCGGATTTGCGGCGAAGATCGAGTGCGCTGACGTATTGTTGCAGCGCCTTATCGTATTGACCCATCCGCGTGAACGTGTCGCCGAGGTTATGTCGCGTGTCCGCCACTTCCTGCGGGGCTTGTGCCTTCTCGCGAATTTCCAATGCCCGCTCGAAGTTCGTCTGCGCGTCGGAATATCGCCCCTGGGCGAGGTATACCGCACCGAGATTGTTGAGCGCGCGTGCTTCGAGGTTGCGGTTCTGGGTTTCGCGCGTCAGCGCCAGTGCTTGCTCGAGAAGTGGCAGCGCCTCCTTCGATCGACCGAATGTCTCGTCGAGGAGCGACGACAGGTCCATCAACGTCACGATGAGGCCCGCTTTATCCCCGATTTCGCGCCGCAGCTTCAACGCCGCGTTGTAGCTCTTTTCCGCCTCACCGGGATGACCGAGCGTTTTCTGCACTTCACCGATCTGTACGTAACTCGCCGCCATGCCTCGCTTGTTACCGAGGCGTTGTTTGATCTTGAGCGACTCCTCGTACCGCGAGAGAGCTTCGGTTGGACGGTTCAGCCGCATGTACGCAATGCCGATCGCCTGCTGAATGTTCGCCCGCGCCTCGTCGTTCTCCAGCTGTGTCGCCAGGCGGAGCGCGCTATCGAGCGGATCGAGCGCCGGTTGGGGATTACCTCGTTTGATTTCAACCCGACCCAGGGCGAGTAGCCCCGCTACAAATTTCGGATCGAGTTCGACAACCTTCGCAAAATGCTCACGCGCCTTATCCAGGTCGCCGTTCTCTTCGTAGCGAAGTCCCAGGTCGTATCTGGCCATCGTGTCGCCCGGCGACGCGGTGACGAGATGTTCGTAGGCTTCAATCGCCCTCTCCGAGTCGTTGAGAATGCCGTAGTGATTCGCGGCAATCCGGTGCTTCTCCTGCGCCGGCAGCGATTCGGCGAGCGTCATCGCCTGCCTGGACGCCTGCTGCGCCTCGTTGTCGTACCCGAGTTCGGAGTACGCCTGCGCCATCCCTGAAAACGCCAGAGCAAAGCTCGGGTCTTGCTTCGCAGCAGCTTCGAACCGCTTCAGCGCTTCCTGATACGTCCCTTGTTGGATGAACTGCAAACCCTCGTTGTAGAACCGTAATGCTTCGAACGAAGAGGTCGACGGTTTCCACGAGGTGGACTTCAGCTCTTCGAGTACGGTGCGCGAACCGCGCGCCAGGCGCTCCCTGACTGCGTCGCTAAGTCGCGAGATTGCGCCAACCAACGCGTCCTCGTTGGGCGCCATCTCGCTCAAGGCGGATGTCTCGGTATTGGCGAGGTCTTGCAGCGTCGCATTGATGTGGATCTGGCTGCCAAGACGCGTCACCGTGCCCCACAGGACGTGACCCGCATTGGTAAAGTCGGCAACGCTCGCCAGCTGCGTCGGAACGAGTGTGGCGTTCGGCGCAATCTGGAGGTCCCTCAACACCTGATTGAGACGATCGGGTTGAACCGTACGGACATGTGCCGACTGCCCAAGAGTCGTGCTCAACACCTGACTCACGCTCGAACCAAGCGAATCGAGCGTCGGATCACCAGACGCATTCCTGAAAGGCAGCACCGCCAGCGTAACCGCCGGCACTGTGGGAGCTGCCACGGCAGGAGCAGGTTGACTACCGGGGAACCGGTCCTTCACCGCCAACCCGATTGCCCCAAGAATCAACAGCGCCGCAATCCCACCGAGAATCGGGATGAGTGGACCGCGCCCCTTCAGCAGGCCGCCGCTCGGCAGCGCCGTAATTGCCGGCGCTTCCCCCTGCGCGACCCGATCGATATCGCGCAACAAAGCGCTCGCCGTCTGGTATCGCGCCGCTGGCTCGGGTTGAAGACACCGGCTCACCAGCGCCTCAACCTCCTCCGGCATCGTCGGATCGATGGTTCTAAGCGCCGGCGGCGGCTGCTGCATCCGCGCCATCAGCTCGGTCACGCCAGACGTCGTCCCGGCATGCCGTCCACCGAGCAGCATGTCACGCAGGATCAAACCAAAGGCATACAGGTCCGCGCGCTGATCGACGGTTTCCGCCTTCGCCTGCTCCGGCGACATGAACTCGACCGTCCCTATCACCTGCGCGCCGACCGTCATCGCAAACGCGGTTGCGCCCGACGTCGAGCGGGCGATGCCGAAGTCCATGATCACGGCGTGATCGGACTCGTCCACCATGATGTTCGCCGGCTTCAGATCGCGATGGACGACGCCGGCTTCGTGGGCGGCGATGAGGCCCAGGGCAATCTGCCGCCCGATGGACAGCGCTCGGGCTACGGGAAGGCGTCCCTCCCGCTTCAGGATCGTCGCGAGATCGGACCCGTGGATGTACGGCATCGTGATGTACTTGATGCCGTCGATCTCTCCAATATCGTGGATGCGGACGACGTGCTTGTCAGTAACTTGACGGGCAAGGAGCAGCTCACGCTTGAACCGGCGCTCGAGATCGGCGGCAACGATAGGATCGGCCGTCACGTCCGGCCTGATGACCTTCACCGCAACGGCGACCTCGAGCTCCTGATCCCAGGCCTGATAGACGGAACCCATCCCGCCGGTGCCAAGCAGGCGAATGATGTGGTAGCGAGACCCGAAGTTCTGCCCGATGATGAGCGGACCGGAGCCGGGACCGCGGGCACCGGACGCGGTAGCTCCGGTCGGCATGCCGGTACGACCGGAACCAGCGGCGGCGCCGACCGAAGCGGACGCCGGGGGTGCCCCGATCGGTGAACCGGGCGAAGGTGTTGCCAGTCTCGTCGCCTCGGGATCGGCCAGCTCAGGCGGTGGCGTAGCTGGACTGGCGTCTCCAGAATCGCTTGATGCGACTGGAGTTGGTGTCAGGAGGCTGGTCGCGACCGCGGGCACTTTCGAGCTCGACCGTGCACCGCATACCGGACAGCGTCCTCCGAGCGCCGGTGCGGAGCTCCCGCACTGAGGGCAGGTCATGATGGACTGTTCTGAGCGCGGCCCCGATTATCGCCTGAATCGTTGATACAGGCCAATTCTTGGCCGCTGCCTGGGTCACAAGTGCCCAACCTTTTGTTCCCTCTCAATTCAACGGATTCGGTGACCGGACCGCACACCGTGTGTGCGGCAGCCCGACTCCGGTTCTCATAGAGGTATACGCGGCACCGATTTGCCTGGGTCCACTGCCGCGCTACCCGAGCAGCGACGTCCCCCGCTGGCGCGTTAGAATCTGCCCCACAGCTTATCGACCCTTATGCGACGCATAACCATCACGGCGCTGGTTCTGATCCAAGGTGTCGCATTTCTGACCGCGCAGGATGGCGCCTCCGTACGAGCGCGTGCCAACGCCGCGCAATTCGAACGCGCGGTGGACGCATCCCGTCGCGTCCTCCGAGCGTGGCTGGCCCACGCCGATGAACAGACATTACTGCTGCCTGATCGGCCGTTTCCGGATCGCAGCCGCCGGGTGTACACGCCCCACAACTCCGGGGCGGATCTCTATCCCTATCTGATCCTGACCGCTCATTTGACCGACCCGGATCTGTACCGCGGCCGCTTCATGGAAATGCTGCGCAGCGAAGTGCAGCATACGACGGTCCAGCGTTCGATTCCCGCGGACTTGAATCTCGCAACGCATCGGCCGGGGTCAGCCAGCTTTTTCGGCGCGGCGGAGTACGCAAAAGACGGCCTTATCGCAGTCACCGAATACCTGGGACGGACGCCGTGGTTCTATCGCATGGTGGACATGATGGCGGACGCGATGACCGATGCGCCGGTGTCATCCCGTTTCGGTCCACTGCCGGCAGCCGACGCGGAAACCAATGGCGACTATCTGCAGGCGCTCGTTCGCATCGCCAGCATGACGGGCGATCAGCGCTTTCTCGGGTGGGCGCGACGAATC
>JBAROV010000112.1:0-2215 GCA_049642465.1 Vicinamibacterales bacterium | reverse complement strand
AGCGAGAGCGAGCGGGGGTGGGGCCCCGCGAGCACTAATTGAGGTGGGAGGTCGGGGCTAGACATTAACCGACAGCAGCTTGCGCGGCTGGATACGCGTGAGGGCAACGCCCGCGAGCACCAGGACGGCACCAGCGACCTGACGGACGGTCAGCTGCTCCCCCAGGAACAGGACGGCCGTGAGCATGGCGACGATCGGGATCAGGTTCGAGTAGACGGAGGTCCGCGCGCTGCCGATCTCCCGCACTGCGGAGTACCAGATCGTGTACGCGACACCCATCGCCAGGACTGCTGCGTAAAGCAGCGCCGCGATACTCGCGGCACTGACACGGGTCCAGTTGACTGCCACGATCCGGGGGAGCGTCGCCGGCACATACAGCAGCGTCCCAAACACGAGCGACAGGCCCGTGACGCCAACCGGCGAATGACGCTGCATCAGCGGTTCCGCTCCAATCGTGTACGCGGCCCAACAGAAAACAGCGGCGGCCATCATCAGATCGCCGATGAGTCCGCTGGTTCCGATCGCTGCTCCGCGTCCGACCACCAGATAGATGCCGGCCATCGAGAGGGCCGCGCCGGCCCAGTGCAGCGGACCGATTCGCTCGTGACGCACCACCGCAGAGCCCAGGGCGATGACAGCGGGGCTCGCCGCAATGATGAGCGAGCTGTTGGCCACGCTCGTGCGCGCGAGGCCGCCGATGAACAGCACCTGGTAGAGAAAGTGGCCGATGAGGCCCAGCCACGCGAGCGTCCACCAATCGCGTCTGGTAAACGGCTCCGGCGTATAGAACACGCCGGCGCGCGATGCGAGGCCCTCGCTCCGCCGAGCGGCCGTCATGACGACGAGAAAGAGGATCGTCGCCGACAACATCCGAACGGCATTGAACGCCTGCGGATCGATTTCAGCAAACGCGGATTTGACGATGGAGTAGTTGGCGCCCCAGATGAGGGTCATCAGGAGCAGGAGGGCGTCGATGCGAGTCAACGGGCCAGCGGATCAACGGGTCAACGGGACAGCGGTTGTCCCGTCGACCCCTTGCCGTCGCTCAACCGCGGAACGGGTTGAAGAAGAACAACAAGAGCGAGATCAGCAGAACGTAAATCACGAGCGACTCGATGAGCACGAGACCGAGGAGCAAGGCGCCTCGGATATCACCCGTCGCGCCTGGGTTCCGGGCGATCGCTTCGGCCGCCGAAGCCACCGCTTTGCCCTGACCGAGCGCACCGAGTCCGGCCGCAAACGCCAGCGCGAATCCGGCGGTGATGATGGACCAGCGGACGAGCTCGGGACTCAGGGCGCCGCCGGTCGCTTGCTGCTCCTGCGCATACAGAACGAGATCCGGCGCAAACATGCCGGCAATCAGGATGAGTGCACCAGTCAGAACTAAGCGTTTACTCACGATCGAAGCCTCCTCCAAGAGCGTCTCTGGTCTTTAGTCTCGGGGCTCGGGGCTCGGGGCTCGGGCTCCGGGCTCGAGTCTGTCTGGTTCAAGACCAAAGACCCAAGACCGAAGACCAAAGACCGAAGACCGGCGACCGAAGATCTCACGCTGCCGCCGGCGCGTGGTGGCCGTGCGGCGCGTCGTGTCCGTGCTCGTCGTGCTCATGCTCGACGGCCACGGCTCCCTGCAAATAGATGATCGACAACAACGCAAAGATGAATGCCTGCAGTCCTCCGGTAATGAGCGCGAGAAACATCATCGGCAGCGGCAGCAGAAACGGCATCAAGCTGAAGAAAATCAGAATCACGAGCTCCTCGCCGAAGATGTTCCCGAACAGCCTCAGCGACAGCGACATGACGCGTGCGAGATGGCTGATCGTTTCGATAATCAGCATCAGCGGCGCCATCCACACCGGAGATCCCGGCGGCATCGCAAAGTGTTTCAGGTAATTGACGATCCCTTGTTCCTTGAATCCCTGAAAGTGGTAGTAGACCCAGATCGTGAGGGCGCAGCCGAGCGTCACATTGAGATTGCTGGTCGGCGCCATGAATCCAGGCACGAGCCCGAGATAGTTGCTGAGCAGGATGAAGATGAAGAGCGTTCCGACCAGCGGAAAGTACCGCGGTCCCTTGGGCCCAATCCACTGTTCCATCATGCCGAGCAGTGCACGCAGTCCGTCTTCGAGAAGAATCTGCAGCTTGCCGGGATGCTCGACGCTCAGACGCGACCGGACGAGGAGGCACAGCACCGTGACCGCCGCGACGATCAGCATCA
>JBAROV010000110.1:0-131474 GCA_049642465.1 Vicinamibacterales bacterium | reverse complement strand
CGAGCCTCATCGATTCGCCGCTCGCACTCGCCGCGCCTGACATTCCCGCGCGGATCCTGCTGAATGGCAAAGAAGGTTCCGTCGGTTTGATGCCGCCAGTCGGTTCCGTATTGAGCGACGATCAGATTGCCGGAGTTCTCACCTACATTCGGCGCGAGTGGGGGCAGACGGGGACGCCTGTCAACGCCGCGGAAGTTGCCAAGGCCCGTGCGGAGACCGCGTCACGCACCCGGCCGTGGACGCATGACGAGCTGATGACCATGGTCAAAGGCGGACAGTGAGGCAGTCACGCGGGACGGACTGACCTTATCTTTGGCCGTCGGGCTTCGCAAACCGCGCGAAGAAACTCGTCTCGTTCCATCGCGGCCTTTCGGCGTCGTTGGCGACACGCTGCAGGAGATCGAGGATTACACGGTTGAAGCGCGCGGCGGCTTCAACGTCGATCGGTTGTCTCAGGTCGTCGTTCGGCTTGTGGTACACATCGCGCACCCACTCCCGACGGATCTTCTCCTCCGGCGAGCCGAATTCGTAGCCGAACTTGAAGGCAAGCGAGGGAACGCCGCGCCGGATAAAGCTGTACTGATCGCTGCGGATGAAGCGGTTCTGCTCCGGCTCGCGATCGGTCTGCACGTCGACGCCCAGCTCCTTCGCGGCGGCGCGCACCGATTCGCCGAGCGATGATTCGGTCAGCCCCTGCACCTCGATGACCTTGAGCGGATAGAGCGGCAGGAACATGTCGAGATTGACGTTCGCCACGATGCTCGTGAAGGGCACGGTGGGCCGCGCCGCGAAATACTTCGAGCCGAGCAACCCTTTCTCCTCGGCCGTGACGGCGATGAAAAGGATCGAGCGCTTCGGCCTGGCTTCCGAGGCCTTCAGCCCTCGGGCGATCTCAATCACCGAGGCCACGCCGGACGCATCGTCCATCGCGCCGTTGTAGAGATCGTCGCCATCGATTGCACGTCCGATGCCGACGTGATCCAGGTGCGCTGACATCACCACGTATTCGGACTTCAGGCGTGGATCCGATCCCTCGAAAATGCCGACGACATTACTGGACTGAATCGTCTCGCGTTTGAGCGCCGCGTGCACGCGCAGCGTGCCGACGAGCGGAAAACGCGGGAGCGGCTTCCGGTCGGCAATCAAGCCATCAAGCTCCTCGAGCGTGTGCCCGCTGCCGGCGAACAACTTCTCTGCGCCGCGCCGAGTCAGCGTGACAGACACGGCCAGTCCCGCGTACTCCTGCAGCTCCGGATCGACAAGAACCACGGTGGGCTGAGGACTCGGTTGGCCGCCCCCGACAACGAGCGTCGTGGCTGCGGCACGCTGGCTTGCGTCGGGCGCCGGAGGCGGACTCGGCAGCGTTGCAACTCCGATGGCGCCCGCCTTCCTCAGCGCCGCCCACCGCTCCGGCGCGGAGCTGAGGTGCGATCGCACGTTGTCCGGCACATCGACGGGTGCCGCGGTGTTGGCGTAAACGGCCACTTTACCGCGCAGATCAAGTCCTGCAAGATCGTCCCAGCCAGCTTCGGGAATCGACAAGCCGTAGCCGACGAACACCATCGGCGCGTCGATGGAGCCATTCAACGTCCCGCGCCCGCCGAGCGTCGCCTCCTCGCGCAGCATCAGCGCTTCGTCGACGCCGTTTCGCACGAGCGCGAGCTTCGAACCCTCGGGGATCAGCTGGCGTGATTCGAGTTCGACCGGCTGCCGATATCCTGACGGGCCCCCAGGCTTCAATCCAATCTCTTTGAATTGCGATTCGACGTAGGCCGCGGCCTTCTCGAATCCCGGCGTCCCGACGTTCCGCCCTTCGAGCGCATCGCTGGCCAGGAACTCGACGTGCGTCCACCATCGTTTGCCGTCAGAGGTGCTGTCCTGGACGAGCAAGGCGACGAGTACGAGCGAGAGGTAGCGCGCGGTCATGATGATGCGATTGTAACCGCGCTCAGCGCCCGACCAATCGCATCAGGTGCTCCGGGTATCGAGCGCCGTGCACGGCGATCGCTGATGCTTCGCGATCGATATCTCGGAGATCGTCCGGCGTGAGTCGAATCGCGGTGGCGCCGAGGTTCTCCTCGAGCCGATGACGCTTGGTCGTGCCCGGAATCGGCACGATCCAGGGTTTCTGCGCGAGCAGCCACGCGAGCGCGATCTGCGCGGGTGTCGCGTTCTTGCGTGCGGCGAACTTCGTCAGCCAGGCGACGAACGCGAGATTCGCCTTGCGGTTCTCCTCCGTAAAGCGCGGGACGACGTTGCGAAAGTCCGTTGGATCGAACGTTGTCTTGTCGTCAATCCGACCGGTGAGGAAGCCCTTGCCGAGCGGGCTGAACGGAACGAACCCGATCCCCAGTTCCTCCAGCGCCGACAGCACTTCTCTCTCCGGATCGCGGAACCATAACGAGTACTCGCTTTGCAGCGCGGCCACCCTCTGCACTGCGTGCGCGCGTCGGATGGTTTTCACGCCCGCTTCCGAGAGGCCGAAATGTCCGACCTTTCCTTCACGAATCAGATCCCTGACCGTGCCGGCGACGTCTTCAATCGGGACTTCAGAATCGACGCGGTGTTGATACAGGAGATCGATGCGATCGGTCTTGAGCCGTTTCAGCGACGCCTCGGCGACTTCTCTGATGTGCGCCGGACGGCTGTCGAGCCCGGCCTGTTTGCCGTTCTCGAATTTGAAACCGAACTTGGTGGCGATGACGACGCGATCGCGAACCGGCGCGAGCGCTTCGCCGACCAATTCCTCGTTGGCGAACGGGCCATACGCTTCGGCGGTGTCGAAGAATGTGACCCCCGCGTCAACCGCCGCGCGAATGATGGCGATGCCCTCCCCACGGCTGACCGCCGGGCCGTAACCGAAGCTGATGCCCATGCAGCCGAACCCGAGGGCTGAGACTTCCAATCCGCTGGTTCCCAACTTGCGCGTTTCCATGGCTGTGTCTCCCGGCACGATGACCGCACGGCACGACTCGCGCGTGCTACGCAGGCTGAATCCTGATCATCACGCGTTCGTGCCAGTTCATCCACGTGAGCCAGTTGAAGAGCACCTTGAGGAAATACTTGCGGTCGAGCAGTTGGTTGGCGACGCGCCGCTCGTCCCCTTCGACCAGCGATGCGGCGCCATCAAGCCATGGTCCCGTGACCTCGCCGCGCACCGTGCAGAGCGCCACGCGCACCTGCGGATTGTTCCGAATGCGCTTGACCTTCCCCGAATCGGCTTTCGTGTACAGGTACAGCGCGTCATTGTGCAGCACAAACCACACCGGTGTCCTGACGCCCTGGCCGCTCTTTCTGAAGGTCTCGAGCGAAATGTACTTATGATTGTCGAACCGAGCGAATGCCGCCTCAGCCACGCGAGTACGTTAGTGCATGGCCGGCCGACAGCACAAACCTCGCGTATGGCCGAGTGACCGCCTCTGGTTCCGCCTTCGCTCTGCGCGCGACGGCGGACAAGTATCACTTGCGTGCTGGAGTGCTTGCGGGTTTCGCGAAGGCTTCGGCGATCTTCGACGCCAGAGAAGACGTATCCGCGTACGAGATGTTCGACGTTACGGCCACGACGATCCCGCGTTCGCGAACCGCCAGCAGAGACGCGACCATCCCGCCCAGCGACTCGCCGTCGTGGCCGGCTACGTGGGTTTGTTCACCCGCCAGCGTGACGGTCTCGAGGTCCCAGCCCAGACCGTAACCCGTCTCCTCGCCCGAAGGCAGTCGCAGTGAAGTCTGGAGTAACTGAACCGTGGCGGGTTGCAGCAACTTGCCGCCGTTGATCGCCATCCCGAAACGCACCAAATCGGACGGGGTGGACAGAAACGCGCTGGATCCCGCGTAGCAGGAATACTCGATGTCGCGCATCAGGTGCAGACCGTAGCGGGGATCCGCCGCGTACCTCGGGAAGTAGGCAGTTACCCGATCGGGGATCGGCTCCCTCAGGGAGTCGGCTCTCGTGTCGTGCATGCCCAACGGCTCGAAGACGTGCTTCTGCGTGAACGCGAGGAACGGCTCGCCCGCGGCGGCTTCGACCGCCGCGCTCACCAGAATCCAGCCGTAGCTCGAATAGCGATACTGGGTCCCCGGCTCGAACAGCAGCGACCGATCCGCAAAGAACGGCAGCGCGTCGACCGGCCTCTCGCAGCGCTGGGAGAAAAGCGGCCCCTCGTCGCCGCCGTCGGTCCCGACGCCACCCACATGCCCCATCAGGTGCCGCAGTGTCACGGGCCACTGTTTCTTCGGAAACTCTGAGACGTACGACTGAATCTCGTCGTCGAGGTCCAACCGGTTTTTCTCCAACAACAGGCCGACCGCGCCCGAGGTGAGCACGGTGGAGGCGGTGCCAATCCTGAAGCGCATTCCTGGCCTGACGGGCACCCGGTTCTCGAGGTCAGCATAGCCAAAGCCCTCGGCCCACACGATGTCGCCACCGGCACCCACCGCTACCGAAAGCCCCGGCAGGTTCTGCTCGACGAGACTCGCCCGAACGAGCCGGCGCCCCTGATCCACCGCGTCAGCCCAAGGTCGCAACGGGGTGAATTGCGCAACGGCCGGCACCTTCTGCGGATCCGGATGCAGCGGCGTCGCGGTGGCCTTCATGTAGCCGTGCAGCCCGAGAATGAACGTGATCAGCACGCCGATGCCGAGGGCGAACAACACGAGCAAGGTCTGCTTCCAGCTCTTGAACATGTCGTATAACTTTAAGTTACAAAGTTATTTGTGTCAATGCGGCAGATCGCGCCGGCCGCGCAGCGAAATCCACTAGCCTTCTCGACGACCAGACCGGGAAGCCCGAAGTTGGAGTTGCTGTACACCTGCAGGAGCGCTGTCGGCTGCCATCGGCAGACGAACGGTGAACGTCGCTCCGTGTCCCACGCCGGGACTGGCCGCATGCACCGTTCCCCCGTGCAGCTCTACGAGTTCACGGACGATGCCAAGCCCGAGACCCAGTCCGGTGTGACGTTGTGTTGTGGCATCTTCGGCTTGACTGAAGCGCTCGAATACGTGTGGCAGGAAATCCGAGCTGATCCCACAGCCTGTATCGACGACACTGACCCCCACATGATCGGTCGCAGACTCGATCAAGACGTTCACGCGTCCGCCCTCAGGTGTGAATTTGATCGCATTTGCCAGCAGATTCCAGATCACCTGCCGCAGCCGCTCGGCGTCGCCGCTGACCGTTCGAGACCCGGCAACAGCATCGAACGCAACATGCACGTTCTTGGTCGCCGCGAAGGGCAGAACGGCATCGAACGCGTCCTGCGCGACGACGGCGAGATCGACGGGCTGCAGCGCCAATCGAACGGCTCCCTTGAGGATTCGCGACGTATCCAGGAGATCGTCGATCATGTGCGCGAGAGCAGCTGCGCTGCGACCTATCGCCGCGATCGCATATTCCGCGCGCTCAGGGGGTAATTGCTTCGACTCCAGCATCCGCGCCCATCCGAGAATGGCACTCAAGGGGGTCCGGATCTCGTGTGACAGTATCGCCAGGAACTCGTCCTTGCGATGGCTGGCCGTCTCGGCCTCCTCGGTCAGCGTCTGTGCACGAACCGCAGCGACAATCAGGTGGGCGTTGGCTTCGCGCATCTGAGCCATGCGGCGGTCCCGTCCTCGTCCACCGTGCGCGGCTCTTGCGCCGCTCCCCTTTCGCGAAACCTTCGAACCCACCGGTTTTGCCGACATCTGCATATCCCACCTATCGCAGCATGAAGTACGATCGCGGAGTGCAACAGCTACGCCCGCGTCAAATACGCTGGAGAAACGAGGAACTCCTCTCCGAACGCTGATGTTCACAGCACCGGAGGGGAAAATCCCGCCGGGACAGCGCGAAACTTCCCGGAGATCATGGCCGGCGCGTGTCGCGGGCACGGTGAAGAACCCGGTGCCGAGAATTCCCGCCCCGGTATACCCCATGCACACCCTCCACTCGCACGCCTCCGCCCGGCGTGCGGCCAGCACCGCGAGCGGCCTTCGTGATGAGTGCGTCGGAGCGGGAGGGATAGAATCCGGCACCACTGGTGTTTAGCCCATGACGAGCGACAACATGCGGCAGCGGGTGTTCCGGCGCATGCTGGAGCGGGAGGCCGGAAACGGTGCCAACGCTCCAGCCATTGCCGCAGCGGCCCGTCGCTTGTGCGAACGCTTCGCCCAACAATTGACTCCACTGATTGGGGACGCCGGCGTCGCCGCAATCTGCGCTCGCAGCCTGTACCTGACACGACAGAACCTTCCAGGGCTCGCGCCGGTCCGTACGGCTGCTCAGGACCATCCGCCATTCGCACTCTTGCAGCTGTCCCTGGAGCAGCAGGATCCGGGCGCGGCCACCGAGATTGCGATCGCCGTGCTCGCCACGGCTAGTGAGTTGCTGGCGTCGTTCATCGGAGAGAGCTTGACGACCCGGCTCCTGTGCGAGGCGTGGCCCGACGATTTTGCCGGCGACATCACCGAGGAGACTGCCACATGACTGACAAGGTGCCCATCCGTCGCCTGGCGACGGGCGTCCCTGGATTGGATGCGGTCCTGGGCGGGGGCGTGCCCGAGTTCTCATTCAATGTCATCGCCGGTGCGCCGGGCGCCGGCAAGACGACGCTCGTGCAGCAGATCATGTTCGCGCTGGCGCGTGCCGATCGACCCGCGCTCTTCTTCACGGTGCTCGGCGAGCCACCGCTCAAGATGCTCCGCTATCAACAGCAATTCGAGTTCTTCGACCTGGCGAAGGTGAACGCGTCGGTTCGGTTCATCAACCTGGCGAAGGAGGCGCTCGACGGCGGGCTCGACACTGTGCTGAAGCGCATCGTCCAAGAGGTGGAGGCCACCTCACCCGCCATCGTGATCGTCGATTCATTTCGATCGGTGATGGAGGCGGCAAGACGGCAGACCGAGGGGCTCGACGTGCAGCACTTCGTCCAGGAACTGGGCATGCGGTTGACCGGCTGGCAAGCGACGACCTTTCTTGTCGGCGAGTTTCAGCTGACCGAGACCGAGAACCATCCCATCTTTACCGTCGCGGACGGTCTCGTATGGCTGTACCAAAGCCTCGATCGCAATTCGATGGTGAGGAAGATGCAGGTCATGAAGATGCGCGGTCAGGGACCCATTCCCGGCCTGCATACCTTTCGCGTCACCGACCGTGGGATTCAGGTGTTCCCGCGACTGATCGCCGGGCCACCCGAGCCGCCACCGGCCGATGCCGAGGGCAAGACGAAGCGCCGACCGCCGCGGCTGTCGGTGGGAGTGACCGGTCTCGACGAGATGTTGGGCGGCGGCATTCCTTCCGGATACTCCGTGCTCGTCGCCGGACCGTCAGGATCGGGGAAGAGCGTCCTCGCCACTGAGTTCATCCGCGAGGGTGCGCGTCGCGGCGAGCCGGGCGTCATTGCGGTGTTCGAAAAGCGCCCGAGCGAATACGCACAGACCGACGCCATTGGTCTTGATCAGGCCGGCCGGGTGGCTATCATCCACACACGTCCGCTTGACCTCTCGATCGACGAGACGCTGCACGAGTTGACGGAGGCGATTCATCGGATCAAGGCCCGGCGCGTCGTGATCGATTCCCTCTCCGGATTCGAGCTCGCGCTCGCCCCCACTTTTCGTGAAGACTTTCGCGAATCGCTCTACCGCCTGGTCGCGGCTTTGACCGGGATGGGCCTCACCGTGATGATGACGGCCGAATTGGAGGACAGCTACACGGATCTCCGCTTCAGTCCGCACGCGACAGCGTTTCTGACCGACGCGATCATCCTGCAGCGATACGTCGTGCTCGAAGGACAGTTCAAGAGGGTGATGGCGGTCGTCAAAGTCCGTGCGAGTGCGCACCAGAAGGACCTTCGCCTGTATGAGATCACTGCCGATGGCATCGTCGTCGGTGAACGGATCGGGAACTACCAGGGACTCCTCGCGGGGAGCCCTCATCTGGTTTTGTCCGGCAGTCGACTGTCACATGGCCGGCCCACGACCCGCCGGCCGAAGTCGTGAAGCATGAAGTTGTCACGGAGGCGGCGCGCGAAGAAGGCCTCGCCTGACGACGTGAGGAAACCGCCGGGTGTGCACGCCTTGCGCCATCGGCGCGGCGTTAGTGCCGGCGCGCCGGCGAACTCGCGTGTCGAGCGCGAGCGGGCTCGGGTCGCGCCCGAAGAAGCGTCGGGCCGTCCGGAGCGCGCGCCAAGGCTGGAGGAAGCGACATTTCGAGCTGCACAGCCTCCGACGCGGACCCGCGCGGAAATCGAGCGGCTGATGGGCCAGATGCGGGAAGCGAACGAGCGGCTGATCGTCGCGGCGGTTCAGGCGCAGAACCTGTCCGACGAGGCCCACCTGGAGGCCGCGCAAGCCAGAGCAGAACTCGACGATCTCATGAGCCGGCTGCGTGGCGCGAATGAACAGTTAGCGACGATGGTGGAGGACGCCAGCGAGCGCGAAGAGAAGTATCGACGTCTCTCCAGCCGGTTGCTCACCTTGCAGGACGAAGAGCGACGGCGGCTCGCGCTCGACCTGCACGACCTGATCGGTCAGCGCCTGGCCGCCCTGGCCATGAATCTCGACGTGATCGAGCAGACGGCGAAGGCGCTCGACGCCCGGTCGCGCCGGGCACTTGCGGAGAGTCGATCCCTGGCTGACCAATGTGCTCGAGAGGTACGGACGTTCGCGTATCTGTTGCATCCCCCCTTACTCGATGAGGTGGGGTTGTTATCGGCGGTGCGATGGTACGCGGAGGGCTTCGCCAACCGAAGCGGCATTCATGTCGCGATGGATCTGGGCGAGATCGGGCGGTTGCGGCGGCCGGTCGAGACGGCCCTCTTCCGCATCGTGCAGGAAGCTCTCACGAACGTCCATCGTCACGCGTCAACCACAACCGCCTCGATTCGTCTCACAGCCACAACCGACGCGGTCGCGCTGGACATCCACGATGAGGGGCACGGACTCTGCGACCCGGTCTCACACGACCATGGCACGCTACGCGAGACGCTGGGCGTGGGCATTCAGGGGATGCGAGAGCGTGTCCGTCAGTTGGGTGGGACCTTCGACGTCGAATTCAGGGACACGGGCACGACGGTTCGCGTGCGCGTGCCGAGGGCCACCCCATGAATCCCGTCCGCATCCTCATCGCTGACGACCACGACGTCGTGCGTCAGGGCGTACGGACCGTGCTGCAAGGGCAGGCGGGATGGGTCGTCTGCGGCGAAGCGAGCACCGGGCGAGAAGCGGTGGCCAAGGCCATCGACCTGCAGCCAGACGTTGTGGTTCTCGACATCAGCATGCCGGAGTTGAATGGCTTGGAGGCCACGCGCCAGATCCGCCGCGCCGTCTCGGCCAAGATCCTCATCTTGACCGTGCACGAATCCGATCAGGTCGTCACGGAGGTGCTGGACGCCGGCGCGCACGGCTATGTGTTGAAAACGGACGCGGGACGAACACTGGTCGAGGCCATCCGCGCACTGCTCCGGCATCAGGAGTTTCTCACCGAACGTGTCCGCGTGGTTGCGGCGCACGGGGCAGGGCCGCGCCGCGGAGCCGCCGTCACACGCGCATCTGGACGTCTCACGCCGCGCGAGCGCGAGGTGTTGCAGCTGCTCACCGAAGGCAAGTCCAACAAGGAGATCGGCGTGATACTCGGGGTGACCACCAAGACCGCGGAAACACACCGAGCTCACATCCTGGCCAAGCTCGATCTCCACTCGATGAGCGAGCTTGTGCGATACGCCCTCAGGAACGGCATCATCGAGCCCTGACAGCCACGCCGCAAACCGTTTACAACGGTCCCGAGGCGACCGCCTCAGCCGTCTGAAGTGCCGAGACATACAGAATCCACCGTATAGCCGAGGGGACTCGGCTGTTTCATGCTTGTTGGTGTTCGGGGTTTTGCCCGGGGGTCGCGCGTCGCGCCTGCGACCTTACCCCCACCCGGATGCCCACATACTCCGCAACCCGAGGGTCGTGATGACGAAATCACAGAGAACGACCGACGCCGGCGTCAGCGCTGCCGACTCCTCAGCCCGAGTCTCGGCGACACAGTCAGCCACGGCCGTTCGTCGAGTCGCACGGCGGTCACGCTCGAGCGAGCCCTCGAGCCAGCTGCAGCGAGCATTGATGCCCACTCCCAGGCGCTCGGTGGTCCTGCTCGTTCAATCGACGCGTGACGACGGGCTGGAAATGTACGCCGAGTATCTGCGCTACTCCGGCCTCGCAGCGATTTCCGTCTCGAATGCCAAGGATGCCCTGACCTTCGCGCCTGAGGCCGACATCATCGTCACCGGCATCCTTTTCGACGACACCGTTGACGGCATCGAACTCGTCTCGCGTCTGCGCGGTGAGAACGGCACGATGCACAAGCCCATCATCGTGCTCACCGCGTGTGCGTGGCGCCGAAAGCGCGCTGAGCTCGCGGGGTGCGACGTGTTCCTATCAAAGCCGTGCCTCCCGGATGCCCTGCTGAGTGAAGTGCGGTGGCTTTTATCCACAACCCACGACACGGTGGGTTCACCGCCGCAAGAGTGTCGAGGCCTTCCGGTGGCGCAGTGAACCAGTCCCCACGCCGTAGTTCTCTCGGGCGGCAATCCAGCTGACCCGCTGCAGGATTGCGCGACGGTCACCTGAGCCGCAACCGGGTTTATATTGTTCTTAGACGTCGCGTAGCCGATGCGGGGCGAGGCACGTGCCATGGAAGAGAAGCGCTTTCTGCAGGATTCTGAATTGCGCTATCGCCGCCTGTTTGAAGCGGCACGCGACGGCATCCTCATTCTCAACGCCCAAAAAGGAACGATCGAAGACGCCAATCCCTTCATGACCGAGCTACTCGGATACTCCCGCGAGCAACTGCTGGGCAAGGAGCTTTGGGAGATCGGTGTCTTCAAGGACATCGAGAACAGCCGAGCCGCGTTCCGGCGCCTGCAGCAGGATGGCGTTATCAGGTATGAGGATTTGCCGCTCCAAAGCCGGGATGGGGTGCGGCGCGACGTCGAATTCGTCAGTAATCTCTACAAGGAGGACAGCCGTGAAGTGATCCAGTGCAACATCCGCGACATCACCGACCGGAAGCGGCTGGAGCGCCAACTGGAGGAACACGCTCAGGAGACTGCTGCAGCCGACCGATCCAAGAGCGACTTCCTCGCCGTTCTGTCGCACGAGCTCCGCAACCCGCTGGCCGCCATTCGCTACGCGCTCGCACCCATCGAGAAGGCGCCGCTGGACGAACCCGCAAGGAAGGCACTCGCCGTCATCAGCCGTCAGTTGGCTCAACTCGGCCGCCTTGTCGATGACTTGCTCGACATGACGCGGCTTACGACGGGGAAAATAGCGCTGAATCGCGAGGCGGTGGCTCTCGACGCGATCATCAACGTCGCCGTCGAGTCGGTCTCGCCCTTCATCGACGCCGGGCGGCACGTGTTCGAGGTCGTTACCCCTGACGAACCGCTCTGGGTGGAGGTCGATTCGGACCGCGCATCGCAGGTGATCAGCAACTTGTTGACAAACGCGGCCAAGTATACGCCTCGCGGGGGGAAGATCACGGTAGACGTGAGCCGGGACATCAACCAGGCGGTTATTCGGGTGGCAGACACTGGCATGGGCATCGCCCAGCATCAGCTGCCGCGGCTGTTCGAGATGTTCACGCAGGTCAATCCTCCGGATAAGTCACAGGGCGGGCTGGGCGTCGGATTGGCGATCGCGAAGCGGCTCGTGCAATTGCACGGCGGCTCGATTGAAGCGCACTCGGGCGGGCTCGGATGTGGCACGGAGTTCGTCATTCGGCTGCCGCTCGTGCCGGCGCCGAAACCCACTCGAGGCGGGGAGCGCCAGCCGCCGCTGCGTCCCGCGCACAGGCCACTAAAGGTGCTCGTGGTCGAAGACAACCATGATTTGGTGGAGATGCTGGAGTGGGCTGTTAAAGGGATGGGGCATGAGGTACGCAGCGCGCTCGACGGGCAGAGTGGGATTTCGGCGGCTCTGTCGTACCGGCCCGATGTGGTCCTCCTCGACCTCGGCCTGCCCATCGTAAGCGGTCTCGATGTGGCACGCGAACTGCGGCGACATCCCGAGATGGCACACGTGCGACTGGTCGCGCTGACGGGATGGGGACAGGAGGAGGACCATCGCCACACATCGGAGGCCGGCTTTGATTACCATCTGACGAAACCGACCAGCCCGGATGATTTAGAGAGGCTCCTGGCGGAGTTCGCGACGGGGCCGGCGTAGAGTCTCTCGATCTTCAGAACGTTCGCTCGAGTATCCGGTCACGATTTCAAAACGCGCAAGGTAGTCGGCTCTCTCTCGGCCTGCAGCGGACCACGCGTTCGAACGGGGCCTCGCGGCCCATGCCGCACTATGTTCTCACGTCTTACCATTGTAGTAAGATACGAGAATGGCAACCACCACCACGGTATCTTCAAAAGGCCAGATTGTGATTCCACGCCGCCTGCGGGAAAAGCACCGGCTAACCTCGGGAGTGCGTCTTCAGATCAGCGAGACGGATGAGGGGCTCGTGCTCTCCGCCGTGAAGGGAGCTCGGGCTTCGGCCCGCCAGCCTGGATGGCGAGCCCTGCGCGGATCCGCCAAGGGCACGGACGCGCTAAAGCAGCACCTCGAGGAACACCGGCGTGAAGCCAAGCGCTAGGTTCTGCTTCGACGCCTTCGCTTGGCTCGCCTGGCTACAGGACGAACCCGGCGCGGCTGCCGTTCAGCGCTGCCTCGATCAAGCCGAGCGGGGCCAGGCCGACTGTGTCACCTCTATCATCAACTTGGGCGAAGTGTATTACCGGCTTGTTCGGGTCGATCGGCGTGAACAAGCCGAGTCGGTGTGGCGCATGGCGTTGCGTCGAGGGTTGCCCGTGTCGGTAAAGGAGGCGACCCAGCGTCGGGTGCGTCGAGCGGCCGAACTGAAGTCGAATCATGCGATCGCATATGCCGACGCATTTGCCGTTGCGACCGCGCTCGAGTTTCAGGCGACACTCTTGACCGGTGATCCAGAGATCAAACCGCTCGAGGGAGAGCATAACCTGCAAGTGCAGTGGCTCCCGAAGCCGCGTTGATGCAGTCGTGAAGTAGGTGGAGGTGCTTCGGCATCGTCGTCCACCATCGTTCACAGCCTGCGGCTATCGTAGGCCCAGTGCAGTACGGCCTGCCGCTGTTTCCGGCGGCAGTCGAGGTCGCCCTGCTCGCAGTGCTTCCGGATGGCGGCGACATGCCGCCCGATGGCCCGCCACCGCCGAATCTGCCGCGCGTCGTCTCGCGTCCTCCGGCCCATGTAATACCGGCAGTACCACTGGAACCATCCGCGGGGATCCTGCGGATGAATCCAGCCCTTTCGCCGCCACTCCGCGAGCGACTGCGACGCGTTCACGCCGAAACAGTTGAGGCGCGGGTCGTGTCGCTCGGCGCACAACCGGGCGCCGGCGAACCAGCTCGCCGGAAACTCGCCGCGGCAGTCGGTCAGGTATTTCCCGCCGAACACGCCCACGCGAAGCATCTCCTTCGGGGTGAGCTGCGGTGTGAAGCCGGGCGCGAAGTTACGGCCGACGGACTCGGTCAGGGAGTAGACGTAGCCGTTCTGCATCGTGTCGTTGACGATGATCTTCCGAGTCATCACCGACGGTTCTCCTCTTGTGCCGCCTGAATCAAACGCTCGACATCGAATCCATTCGCGCGAGCGACGCCGCGTGCCGCCGCGGCGCTGTCCTCGTCGAGGCGCGGCGTGCGCGCGAGAATCCACAGATACTCGCGGTCCGGCGATCCGACGACGGCCCACGAATAGTCCTCCGCGAGGCCGATGATCCAGTAGTCGCCCCAAACGAACGGCAGGAACCCCAGCCAGGCCGGCGCGAAGCGCACCTTGAGCCGGGCGAACGTGCGATCGTCGACGACCCGTGCGATCCCACGCGCCTCGATCCGGCCATCGTCGGTGCGGCATTGGTTGACGACGTCGAGCCGGCCGTCGTCACGGCGGGCATAGCTGGCGCGCACATCGCCGACGCACCGCCGCTGAAACCGATTGGGATACCGCGCAATCTCGAACCAGTCGCCCACATATCGATCCAGATCGACAAATGGCACGGTGCCCACCGGCTTGGCCGTCTGCGCGGCGGCGACCATCATCTGCACCGTCGCCGCGGCGGCGACGGCCAGCGTGAGCGTGAGCGCCGAGCGACGATGGGTGGAGGTCGAGAGGTGCGCCTCTCCTGTTTCGAGTCGGCTCCTCAAGTGTGCCGACAGGGAATCCGCGGCCGCGGCAATGCCCTCGGGCCGACGCGCGAGGCACCGCAGCGCACAGCCGCCTTCCTCGAGCACTCGAAGAAGGCGGCTGCCGATGTATCCGCTGGCGCCGGTGAGCAGGACCGTTGTGGCCATGGTTGATTGTCTTACTCGCCCGGCGGAAGCAGGACGGTGTCAAGGACGTGAATGACCCCGTTGCTCGCGACGATGTCGGTCTTGACGACCCGCGCCTTGTCCACGGTCACGCTGCCGCCGCTGACCTTGATGGACAGCATGTCACCGCTGGCCGCCGTGGCCGAGCTGAGCTTGACGACGTCGGCCGCCATCACCTTGCCCGGCACGACGTGATACGTGAGCACCCGCCGCAGCATCGCTCTGTTCTCGGGTTTCAGCAGATTGTCCAGCGTGCCCGCGGGCAGCTTCGCGAACGCGTCGTCGGTCGGGGCAAAGACGGTGAATGGGCCCGGGCCCTTGAGCGTGGCGACGAGGTCGGCTGCCGTCAGCGCCTTGGCCAGCGTCGTGAACGACCCGGCGGCGGCCGCCGTGTCGACGATGTCCTTGGTCTGCTGCGCGCGCGCCGGTGAAACCACCGCCATGATCCCGACGAGCGCCAGTGAGGTGAACGTAAGCATAGTCTTCATGTGCACTCCTTGAAAAACGAACCGAGCAATACCTGGAGCACGCATGGGGCGTCGCCGGCTGTATCCACCGGCCCCGCGCGCGCTTCCAGAAGAACGCCTGGATTTGACTATAATGCCAATTCAATTGAATAACAGTAAAAGTATGCCGTTGACGCAAAGTCGTGTGAGCCGCACGACAAGAACGGCGCGAAATGTGAACCACAGTCAAACGAGGGGGCGATGCTAACCAAGACCCTGCAGGACGGACTGAACGACTATGGGATTGGCGCCAAGATTCGCGCGCTCCGCCTGAAGAAGAAGATTGGCCTTGTCGATCTTGGAAAACACACCGGGCTGTCGCCGGCGCTGCTCTCGAAAATCGAGCGCGGGCGTCTCTTCCCCACACTGCCGACCCTCCTTCGGATCGCGCTCGTCTTTGGTGTCGGCCTGGAGTTCTTCTTCGTTGGCGCGCGTGAAAAGCCGCTCGTGGCGGTTACGAGGAAGAGCCAACGCGTGGAGTTGCCCGAGCGCCCTGGCGCGCGCGAGGCTGCCTATCGATTCGCGTCGCTCGATTACCCGGCTACCGAGCGCCGCTTCAACTGTTATTACGCTGAGTTCCTTCCGGTAGCGCGGGATAAGCTGCGGCCCCACGACCATGTGGGGGTCGAGTTCATCTACGTGATCCAAGGCCTCTTGAGCGTGCACATGAACGGCGAGGAGCATGCGCTCGAGGCGGGGGACACCATCTACTTCGACTCGACGATTCCGCACGCGTACCGACGCAGCGGCGGCCGGTTGTGCAGCGCCGTCGTGGTGACCGCCCCGACGACCGTTCGCTAGATCCTGTCCCGGCCGTCTCGCCGTGCATTTCGCACGATCGCCGTCGAGCCGCCCAGGGGACGTCGGTCGCACGGGTCTCTGGACCATGCGGGGCGAGCGCGGGAATGTGCTTCCCGGAAAGAGGAGGAGGGCGCCTCCCGGTGCGCCATTCGCAAAAATCCGCAGCGGGTGCGGACTTGTCGGTAGCTGAACCGTAGAGTCGGAGGCGTTTCTTTCGGATTTGGCGTGTTTTCCGACCGAGCGAACGCCGGACCGTTCTGGCAACTTCCGTGCTTTATGGCAGAGTTCTCTTCCTGCCCGCTCATCGGGCACCAGGCGCACGCCCGGGCCAAGGCGGCCTCCTTTGGTAGAGCTCGAAGCGAACGTGGTCCGAGATCGTCTGGAGCACCATCATGATGGTCATCGACGTCGAACCCGTGGAACCAGTATTTGTCGGACACGGCGAGACTCCCCTCCTCTGCCGCTCGATTGATTGGGGCGCCACGGCCCTTGGCGAGGTCGCCGGCTGGCCTTCGAGTCTTCGAACCGTCGTCCGCATGTGCCTCGATGCGGCGACCGTCCCGATGGCGATCTGGGCGGGACCGGAACTCACCTTGATCTACAACCAGGGCTACGCCGAGGTCCTTCGCGCTCCGACACATCCCGGGGCGCTTGGGCGTCCCGCACGCGAGGTCTGGTTGGAATCCTGGTCGCGGCTCGGTCCGCAGTTGCGCAGGGTGATGGAACATGGCGAGTGCGTTCAGCTCGAAGGCGCGCTTCTCCCCCTCTCACGTAGCGCTGGCGATGAAGGGCCGTTCGTGTCGTACTCCTTCGTGCCAGTTCGTGATGAGCGAGGGGACGTCGTCGCGGCCCTCAACCTGGTTCACACCGCGCAGAAGCGCGTCGAAGAGGCCTTGCGGGCCAGCGAGGCAGCCAGGACGCTGGCGGAGAACATCCCCCAGCTTGCCTGGATGGCCGACGATACCGGCTCGGTGTTCTGGTACAACCGGCGCTGGTACGAGTACACCGGGACAACCCTCGAGGAGATGCAGGGATGGGGATGGCAGAAAGTCCATCATCCGGATCACGTCGCTCGCGTCGTCCGGAAGCTCCATCACTGTTTCGCGACGGGTGAGACCTGGGAAGACACGTTTCCATTGCGGGCCCGAACGGGCGAGTACCGCTGGTTTCTCTCTCGCGCGACTCCGATTCGCGATGCAGCCGGGAACATCGCCCGTTGGTTGGGAACCAACACGGACATCACCGAGCAGCAGGCCGCTGAGGAGGCGTTGCGTGCGAGCGAGACCAGACTTCGAAAGCTCGCTGACGCCATGCCGCAGGTCGTGTGGATGGCCCGACCGGATGGCCAGATCGACTACATCAACGAACGCAGCGCCGAGTTGTCAGGAGTTCGACAGTTGGACGACGGCACCTGGTCCTGGACGGATGTGTTAGTTCCTGGCGACCGGGACGCCACGATCGAGGCCTGGGCGACAGCTGTCCGCAACGGCACGCCGTACGAGATTGCCCACCGGCTGATACGAAGCGACGGCACCAAGCACTGGTATCTCGACCGCGGCGTCCCCGTGAAAGATGACGACAATCGAATCGTCCGGTGGTTCGGGACCGCGACGGACATCGAGAGCCAGAAGCGCGCAGAGGAGGCTGTTCGCGAAGCGGACCGCCACAAGACGGATTTCCTCGCGTGGCTTTCCCACGAACTTCGCAATCCGATCGGCATCATACACACCAGCCTGGCGCTGATCGACCGCGCAGGCATCGCGAGCGAGCAGGGGCAACGCGCGCTGCCGGTGATCCAGCGACAGGTCACGCAGGTGGATCGTCTGCTCCACGACCTGCTCGATATCGCGCGGATTTCGAAGGGCAAGATCCATCTCCGGCGCGAGTCCGTTGAATTGAACGAGATCGTCCGAACCGCTGGTGAAGATCATCGTCAAATGTTCGAACAGGAGGGGATCGAGTTCGACATCAAGGTCGCCAACGAACCCCTCCGCGGGTGCGTGGACCGCGCGAGGATTGGCCAGGCTGTCGGCAACCTTCTCCAAAACGCGGCGAAATTCACGCCGCGGGGAGGACACGTGGTGCTCTCGCTCGACGCCGCCGAGAACAACACCGCAATCATCGAGGTGCGAGACAACGGGGCAGGACTCGCTCCGGAAATGCTCACCAAGGTGTTCGAGCCATTAGTGCAAGACGCTCGGACGATTCACCGAAGTCGAGGAGGTCTCGGCCTCGGCCTGGCGCTCGTCAAACAGTTAACGGAGCTGCACGGGGGCACGGTCAGGGCCTCGAGCGGTGAGCCGGGTGGCGGCGCCGTGTTCAAGATCCGGTTACCGCTCGAGTAATGTGGATCGGCGGCCTCCAGATGACAGGACAAGGACTGGACCGCGCGACGCCGTACCGTCTGATCAGGTCGAGTCAGGCGGCCGACGCCTCGTGCGGGATGCGGCCGGTGTACAGGTTGACCGCCAGCCACGGCTTCTTCGTCAGAAGTTCGACGATAGGCGGCGGCGGGAGACCCCTGGACGCGTTTCGAGCCTGAGCGGGTGACTCCGGCCACACGAACGGGAGTTCGACGTAGGTGTCGGGACCTTGCGCGGTGGTGAGGAGTTCCAGCATGGAGCGCAACACGGCGCGCTGACCATCCACATCGTGCGGCCGGCCGAGCGGCCGGCCCATCGGATAGCTGATACCGGCGAGCCGCGGCACACCGACGGCACGCGTGAGGTCGGGAATCATCGATAGCGCCACCGTCGGGATGTTCCTGGCTTCGAGGACGCGCTGCACCAGTCCCACGGACCGGCAGCAGAATGGTCACGCAGGCACCAGGGCCACCGCATCGACGGCGTCCGCGAGCATCTGAACCGCGATCGCCGGCGCAGTCTCCTCGACCAGGACCGTCGGGTCCAGGATGTACCCCATGAGCGAATAGTGTCTGGGCGCCGGTTGACCGACGATGCCCTGGTGGGCGAGTTCGGTGAGCCGCCGCATGGGCAGCACGACATCGAGATCGGCCTGCCCAAAACGCGGATCGATGTGCATGTGGTAGAGCCGCACGTCGTGCTCCGTCGTGCCGAGGGGGATCACGCGGACGCTCGGATCGCCCCACCACGGATCGCGTCTCTCGCGTTCCTGGTCAAAGGGCTGGTCATCGTTGCGTGCGATCCCCGCGGTCGAGACGAGGGCTACGGTGCACTCGCGCAGCGGTTTTGGGAGCGGCGTGAATGGAATGACGCCTCGCTCCTGCCGGCCGGCCCAGGCCTTCATCACTTGTCGAGTCGCAAAATCCAGGAAGCGGTACGAGTCGATGCTCATCGATCTGCTTCAAATCGAATCGTCACGTCGTCTCAATCTCGGCAATGGCCATTTCGGCGTGGTGCGCGAGATGCACGGCGGAGCCGGTCACGAGCTCTCCGCTCAGCGCGTCGACCTCGCGAATGAACGCCTCGAGCGCCCGGACGGCGACGACATCATGGCCGGCGGCAGCGGCTCGTTGGGCGACCAATGCTTTCGCGAGCAGGCTCACGTAGATGCCTTCCGTTACGAGCTCACCGGCCTCGTAGTGATGAGTGATGCACTCATCGAGGCTGGCCAGCGGTTCCTCCATCGCGCAGTCATGGACAGCAGCGACAGATGTGGCAAGCGCAAGAAACAGCGCGAGGACGAGGGTACCTATGCGGCCCGACTTCATGATGGACCTCCACTCGATCGAGCCCCGGAGGGCGCCGAACGTGCCGACGGCTTGAGCAAAGCTCCGGCCATGCGGACGCACTATCCGGGCCAATACTTGCTGGGATGTTCACGACGGGACCGGCTCACCGGCGCGGATAAATCCGCGCCAGTGGGTTGAATCTCGCATTGGCCAGCCCTTCGCGCCGTTCCACACGGTCGGTGTAGATTTGCACTGAGGAGGCATCATGCCGGTGGCTTCATTTCGAGTTCACGGAGTCCGTTATCAGACTCGAGACGTGAATCGTGCCGTTGCCTTTTACACCCAACAGCTGGGCTTCGTGTTGAAGCACCAGCAAGGGGCTGCGTTCGCGAATGTGTCGTGCGGCGGCATTGACGTCCTTTTGAGTGGTCCAGAAAGTTCTGGTGCCCGTCCGTTGCCAGACGGCCACGAGCAGCAACCGGGCGGATTCAATCGGCTCGTGTTGTCCGTCAACGACCTCCCGTCCGTAGTCGCGGCCATGAAGGATCGCGGCCTCCGGTTTCGAAGTGACATTGTCGTCGGGCCTGGAGGCAAGCAGATTCAATTGCTCGATCCGGACGGTAACCCTGTTGAACTGTTCGAGCCTGCCCCGCGTCGGTGAGTCGCACCGCGCCGATCCGCGCGATGGCGCTCATCGAAAGTTGTCGAGCTGCATGAGGTCGGAGTCGAAGCGCACCATGTTCGTGGCCAACACCCAGCGTCCGTCTCGGGACCCCGTCATGTTCCTGAAGATGCCCGGTAGCGGAAATGCCAGCCGGCCCGCGCGGGTAACCGTCCGATCGCTGAACCGGTACACGTCAATCGCATCGAAGTCCTGCTCGCGGGTGACGAACACGATCCCGGTGTCAGCGACCGACCACAGAAACGGCCGAACGCGCTCGAGCACCGGTTCCGCTTGCCCGCCGACGAGAGGTATGCGCATCAGCCTGGCAGTCCCGTCGATCGCCAGGCCCATCGGATGACGGTCGAGATAAAAGAGGTACCGGCCGTCCGTAGATTCTCGCGGCTCGAAGCCGCCGCTGCGTGTCAACCGGATAGCTTGCCCTCCGTCGGGAGAAACCCGCCAGATGTCCGGAATCACTCCTGCGCGTGTCGACGCGAAATAGATCCACCGTCCATCCTCGGACCACGACGGAACTCCGTCGATGGAGGGTTCGGCGGTCAGTCGACGCAGGTGCCCGCCATCTGCCCCGACAAGATAGACGTCAGTATTTCCAGCGACCGCTGCCTCGAACGCGACCCTCGTGCCGTCCGGGGACCATCCACCAACGAAGAGTTCAGGAGCGCCAAGTGACGTGATCTGCTGGAGTCCGCTCCCGTCGCGCCCAGCGACCCAGATCTCCGGGCCCCCCGAGCGGTACGATGCGAACGCAATCCGCCCGCCGTCTGGCGAGAATTTCGCTGAACCCTCGATGCGAGTCGAATTCGAAAACGGCGTCGACTCGATGGTCTCCTGCACCAAGCGGGCATCCAGGCTCATCATGTGAATGTCGATATCCCGGACGATCGTCTGAAACGCCAGCCGTGCCGGTTGGCCGGGCATCGGCCTGGAGATCGCCGGGTATGTGGCCCCCGCCGGGATGTTGCTGATGGGCGATCCTCGGCCGAGTCTGGCGGAGGTTGCGTCGATGCGCCACAGACGGCTCGCCGGCGGCTCCTCGACCGAGTAGACAATCTCCCGACCATCGGGCGTCCACGATAATCCAGTCAGCGCCGAGTTCCAGTCCGTCAGCCGGCGCGGTTCGCCCCCCTGTATCGGTGCGACATACAAGTCCGCGATTCCGACTTTTTCATAGCGTATGAAGGCGAGGGTCTTCCCGTCCGGTGAGACGTCGAACCTCCAGTCCCCGGCGCCGACGGGAGCCTGCGTCAGCGGGCGGCGCTCCAGCGTGTCGAGGAACACTTGATGGATCCCGAAGGGACCGGTATTACCGTCTCGATCGCGGATGAGGACTGACTTCGAGTCACCCGCCCAGCCGACGTGAGTGCCGGAAGCTGATAACCGGCGTTCGGCTCCGCCGAGCTGGGAGACGGTGAATACACCCTGCCCGTCCCTGACGAAAGCGATGCTGTGTCCGTCTGGGGCCCAGGACGGGTTGTTCTCCGAACCCGGAGTCGCTGTCAGCCGCCGAAGCGCTTCACTCCCGACGGCTTTCACATAAATATCCGTCGGATCAGCCTCGGCGCCTCCCGACCACGCGAAGGCGACAAGGTCACCGTTCGGGGACAATGCAGGCGGTCCCTCCACACCCGGGAACGAGGCCAAGGGAAGCAGCCGGGCTGGAGCGTCCGCGGCACTGGGGAGAGCGCGCCATGCAAGGCCGGCCGCGACGAGCGCGGCGGCCAGCGCGAGAGCGCCGATGACCACCATTCTCGCGTGCCTGACACGCGTGACCGGACGCCTCTCTTGCGTCCCTGGGAGAACAACTGGAGGGGGCGTAGGGATGGGTGAGGCGGGATTCGTGTCGAAAACAGGCGCGTAGCTGCCCTTCGGGAGCGAGATCACGATCGCATCGGATCGACCCTCGTAGTACTCGCGCAGTTTGTCGCGGAGCCGCCTGGCGTCGACTCGAACCACCGGATCGGTACCGCCATCGAAGTCCGTTCCCTTCCCGTACAGCTCGTGGGCGAGGACTGATTCCTTGAGCGTCTGCCCTTGGCCGGCCAGGCTTTGCTCGACGATGAAGGAGAGGAAGCGCCTCAGGTGCTGAGATCGAGAAAAGACCTGACTGGCGAGGATTCTCTCGAGCTGAGCGCGGATGACGGCATCCGGCAGGTCGGTTCGCGCCTGGGCGCTGGCGTCGGTTTCGGACGGCATCGGGCGCTCCGTGCGGATGGACGGAGTGTACAACAGTGTGCGCGGAGACTTTTCCCGCCCGTTTCCAGAGGTAGAACACCGTAGAGATCTGACGCTTCCCGACGACGGGCCTCAATGTCGTTGCCGACTTCAAGGAGGCGTCCCCCATGGCTCGAACCGTATCTCACCTTGTCGCGTTGGGCGTCACGATGGCTTGTGCCGTAGGCGGTGGCAGGGACCTTTCTCTATCTACGAGCCCTGGCCGGGCCGAGCCTGTGGAGCTCAATGGCAAGAAGCTCTTCGAGCAGGAGACGTTCGGCGGCAATGGGCGTACCTGCCTCACCTGCCACAGCAAGCTCACCGGTACGCTCACCCTGGCTGACGTGCAGCGGCTCATCGACAAGGCGGACCCAGACGACACCTTCTTGATCCACGACGCGCTGGACGAGGACGGAGTCGGGACGACGCGAGTCCAGACGCACGCAACCATCCGCTACACCATCCCGCTGCCGTCGTGGCTCTCGCTGGCGGATGACCCGAGCGCGACGCACGTCACCGTCTTTCGCGGGATTCCATCGACCCGGAACACACCAGCGCTCGACCCGGTTCTGCTCCACGACGGACGCGCCCCGACGCTGCAGCAGCAAGCGCTGGACGCCATCCACGACCATGCCCAGAACACCGTCGAACCGACGCCAGCGCAGCTCGATGCCATTGCGGAATTTCAGCGAACCGACGCGCACTTCTTCTCCTCGAATGAGCTCCGGCGGTTCGCGGCTGGTGGACCGCCGCCCGAGCTGCCCGCTGGAATCACGCCGGCCGAACGGCGAGGGCGCACGTTCTTTGTCGACGCCCCGTTCACCCCTCCTTCCAAGAAGGGCATCTGCGCCCTCTGCCATAGCGGTCCGATGCTGAACATGACCAACGTCCACCATCAAGCGTTCGGCGGTGGCAGTCCGCCGCCGGGAGTTCGCTTCATCAACACCGGTGTGACGATCGTCAACGAACCCAACAATCCAGTTCGCGCCTGGGTGATCAATGACGGGATCAACCCAGTGGTGACGGTTCACTCGCCCGATGTCGGGGTGATCCTGGACCCTACACCTCCGGCGGCCCAACCGCCACTGTCCGTCGTGCCGCGCGCTTTCTTTGCGGGAGCGTTCAAGATCCCGACGCTCTGGGGCATCAAGGACACCGCCCCCTACTTTCATAACAACGGCGCGAAGACACTCCGCGACGCCGTCGCCCACTATCAGCGGTTCTTCAACTTCACTGAGGCGCAGGATCCAGTGGGTTCGCGGTCACTTGGCGGTTTCATCGTGCTGACCGACGACGACGTTGACGACATCGTCGCCTACCTGAAGCTTCTGGGTCCGAACCGGGAGAGATAAGCCGCGCAACCGAACGACGCGATCAGCGTTTCGGCTCTGTGCTCGGGGATGACCGGAGCGCCTTGACCTTCAGCACGATCGCCGTGCCGGAGGAGAGACCAAGAGTCGGGTTCAGGATGATCGAGCCATAGCGGTTGAGTCCAGCTCCGGCGGCGTATTCGATGATCGAAGCTGGATCATGAACGAAACCAATAAGGGCGCCGTCGATTTGAGCGAGATAGCGGCCATCGGGCAAAAACATGGATCCGGTATAGACCCAACTGCCATTACTCAATGCACGCTTCGCCTCCGGGTCGTACATGAGACGTTCGGCAGGAAAGGGCTCACACTCGCGTCCGGGGCACTCAATTGAGATCTCGACGGTGTCGCCGCTTGGAACTGCAGGGTCGAAGTGAACCGTTGGTGCATTCTTGGTGCGTGAACGATTCAGGCCTATGAGCAGCAGCGCGGCGTTGAACGTGATCGCATCGGTGTCCAATGTCACGGCGGTCTCGTAAGCCCTGAGCCCCGCGCGGGCGTTCGCAATGAATTCCAGCGCCTTGACGTCCGGATTGATCGTTCCCCCGACCGCCAGCTCCCGCGCGGCGGTATCTACACGGATTGCCCCCAGGCGAACCAGGTTCGGGCCCAATCGTTCGAACGCAGGCTGATTCGACGAAGATTGCGGCTGAGCGGGCTTCTGGCCGCCCTGCGCCGCCGTCAGGGCGGGGAGCAGGATCACCAGGGCGGACGTGAAGCAGAGGCGTAACGACATTCGGTTCTCACCTTTGGTGGCCTGAGCATCGCGCGCCAAATCACCACTGTCAAGCCGGGGCACGGGCAGCCAGGACGCGGTCACGCGTCCAGGGGAGCCCACGCACCGCGCAGCCGAGAATTGACATCGACCTTGTCGACCCAGATCATGGCCTGACGTCATGTGGCCGCGCGCGCTCGGTCTTCATCACCGGATCGTGATTCCCGTGGTATTGGTGGCGATGGTCACCACCTCCGTCGCGGCATTCGTCTCTCTCTCGCTAACCCGCCGCGCGTTGGAGACCCGCGTCCTGACGCAGTTGGCCGGCGCAGCGCTCGCGGTCAGCCGCTCCGATTTCGCGCTGAATCAGACGATTCTCGGCAGAGTCAAGGAGATCACCGGTGCGGACGTTCTCACGTATACGCTCCGTGGCGACGTCCTGGCGAGCACGGCGACGAATGCCATGCGCGCCGAGCTGTTTGCCATCGTCTCCGAGGACCAGTCGGTTGCCTCCGCCGCAAGCGGGCAGACCGTGGTGAGGCGCACGACATGCGCGGCGGTTCCATGTTACGTAGTGTACACGCGGGTGCCGACCACACCTGACACCGTAGTCGCGCTCGTCGACGAGGCTGCCGAGCTCAACGCCGCAACCAAGGCCATCCAACGCACGATTCTGCTCTCCGCGGCACTCGGAGCGATCGTGCTGGTGCTCGTGAGCCAGCTTGTCGCCGGGCGGGTGACCCGGCCGCTCGCCGGACTTGTCGCCTTCACGCGTGACGTCGCGGCCGGCAAGACGGGACAGAGGGCGCCCGTCGGAGACGACGAGATTGGCACCCTCGCCGGCGCCTTCAACGATATGCTCGACCGCTTGGAAACCGCACAGAACGCGGTCGTCCGCTCCGAAAAGCTTGCGCTGGCGGGACTGCTGGCCGCGCGCGTGGCTCATGACATCCGGAATCCGCTGTCCTCACTGAAGATGCAGGCGCAACTCCTGCGCTCGCGAGTGGCGACCGCCGAGGGCCGGACCATAATTGAGGCGGTGTTGCATGACGTCGAACAGGTCGAGTCTGTCGTTCGCGGTCTGCTGGAGCTCGCCCGTCCCGGCGAAGTGAGCCCGCATCCGTCGCAACTCAATGCCGTCGTTCGCGAAGTGCTGGAGTACATGCGACTGCAACTGATTCACAGCAAGGTCGACGTGTCAGCGGACCTGGCCGCGTCCTTGCCCGCAATTCCTCTCGATGCGCCGCGGTTCAAACAGGCGTTGCTCAACGTGATCACCAATGCGATTGAGGCGATGGCGGGCGGCGGAACGCTGGCGGTTGCGACCCGCTTGGCAGAGGACGCCTCGTCCGTTCATCTCACCATCTGCGACGACGGCACCGGCGTCGATCCGACCATGCTGGACCACGTGTTCGACCCGTTCGTGTCCTCCAAACGCGAGGGCGTCGGACTCGGTCTGGTCAACACCAAATCGATCATCGAGAGTCACGGCGGTTCGGTGCGCCTTGCGCCCCGGCACCCGAGAGGCACATGCGTCACGATTTCGCTGCCGGTTTCTTAGACGTCCACAACGTCACTGCCTGAAACGTGTCATGGCTGACATCCTCGTAGTTGATGACGAAGAGTCGATTGCCGCTGCGTTCCGCCGGTTTCTCGAGGACGAAGGACACGACTTTCGGATCGCCAGCAGTGCGGAAGAAGGCCTGAGCCTCATCTCAGCACGCCCGCCGAACATCGTCTTCATGGACGTTCGGATGCCCGGCGGCGACGGCGTGGAGGCGCTTCAAGCCATCCGTGCGAAATTCCCGCAAGTGTACGTGGTGATGATGACCGCGTACGGCAGCAGCCGCACCTCGATCGAGACGATCCGCGCCGGCGCATTCGACTACCTGACCAAACCGCTCGATCTCGACAACCTGAGATCGGTGATCGCGAAGGCGCTCGCGGCGCAATGGGTTCGCGATTCCAGCGGAGACGCGCCAGCAGAAGACGCAGCGATGGCTCGGGTACGGCTGATCGGCGAGGCGCCCGCGATTCAGGAGGTCTACAAGATGATCGGCCGGCTGGCCACCAACGATGTGCCAGCCCTCATCCTGGGAGAACGCGGCACCGGGAAGCAATTGGTCGCCAGGACGATCCACGAGAGCAGCGGGCGCAGCACTCGACCATTCGTGGCGCTCGACTGCGAAAGCATGCCGGAGTCCGTAGTGGAATCGTCTCTGTTCGACCGCGAGGGGGGGAGCGTCTACATCAGCGCTATAGAACGTATGCCAGCGCTACTGCAATCGCGTCTGACCCGTGCACTGACATCGGACAGGACGGACGAGAGTGCGGCACACCCACGCGTGTTCGCTGCCAGCGAAGCTGACCTCGCGGAGGGGCTGCGGTCGGGTTCACTTCGTCGTGAGCTCCACGACGTGCTGTCGGTGATTACGCTGCGTCTTCCGCCGCTGCGCGAACGCCCCAGTGACATCCCGTTGCTGGTCAGGCATTTCATTCAGCGCCTGAACGACGAGCTGAGTCGCACCATCCGCGGCATGGACGACCAGGTGCTGCGCCGATTGCAGGAACACCCCTGGCCGGGCAACGTGGGCGAGCTCGAGCGCGTGGTGAAACGTGCGTGCATCATCGCGCGGGGGGACGTGATCACCATCGACGAGATTGCCGATAGCCTGACGGACAGCCGCTTCGACCGCGAGGACGTTGAAACGGCGCTTTCGCAGGCCACAAGGACTGCGCTGCACGAGCGCCTGGTCGATCGGTCCCCGCTTCGGTCATCGACCCCTTATCACGACATCATCGACCTGGTCGAATCAACGTTGGTGCGCGAAGCGCTGACGATTACCAATGGAAATCAGGTCAAAGCTGCCGACATTCTGGGCGTGAACCGCGCGACGCTTCGTAAGAAGATGGTCGAGTAGTCAGGCGACCGCGACCGATATCCAGGACGAACATGGCGAGCGCCGCAGCGACCAACCACCTGGAGACATCGTAATAACCGGATGCGCGGCGGGCGTCGAACGGACTTTCGCCCTCCGCGAGCACCCGGCCTCCTGTCAATGACGCGAGGCGCGAGAGGAACTGGAGATCGGCGCCTCGAATCCGAATCTCACGGTCAGCGGACCAGTACAGAGGGCGCACGACGCGATGCTCGATCCCCGTCTTCCCGTCCCGGGCGGTTAGAGCGATGACGTAGGGCCCTGGGCCGGCGACCGGGAGCGACGCTTCGTAGCGTCCCGGTGCGAATGGCTCCAGGGTGATGTCGGTCAACTCGCCAGTGGGCTGCCGCACGGTGGCCGTGACCGTGTCGACGTGAAGAAACGATCCGCCCGGACCTTCCCCCTCCATTTCGATTCGGGGTCCTCCAGCCGCCTCGGTTATCCGCAGGCGAAGGGCAGTTTCCGTTTCTCTCCGACTCAGCCAGCGGACCGTCTGGGTCCACATCTGGTTGGCCGCTGGCCACGACCGCAAACGCGCCGACCAGGAAGAGGCGAGGCCGGCGGTGAATACAGCGACGCGGCCAAGTCCGGCATGCCACGCGCACAGAATCGGATCGTCGAGGTGAGAAGCCAGAATCGGCACTGCCGACGGTTTGACTGCACTCACCACGTATCCGTTCAACGCCGGCAGCGTCCTCGTGTCGACGCCAGACAGCACGGGATGGCGGACACCGCGTGGCACGAACCGCTCCTCCACTGAGCCACCGCCTGACGATCGCACAGCCTCACGGGCGACCATGCGCGGTAACTCGCGCAGGCTCTCCGGAAAGTACGCACGCCCGCCGGATGCCCTCGCGACGTCTTCGAGCAGCGCACGGTTCGCATCCGATCCGATGGCAACCGCCGAGACCTCGGCGATGCCGCTTCGCGCGAGACTCAGCAAGCGAGCCGCGTCATCCTCAGATGTCCTGCCATCGGAGATGAGCACGACGTGTCGGCGTGCGACCGCCGGCCGGCCGCGCGACTCAAACCATTGAAAAGCCGTTTCGACGGCCGGAGCGATGGAGGTCGAGCCGCCGGGACGCACCTTTCCAAGCGCAGCGCGGAGCACGGGTTCGTCTCGATGCAGCGCAAGGGGGGCGACCGCTTCGGTGGCCGAGTCGAATGCCAGCACGCCGATGGCGTCGCTCGGTGGCATCAAGTGGACGGCCTGCGCGACGGCCTGCCGGGCCACTTCGATTTTCGACAAGCCGCCAACCATTTCAGCCATGCTTCCGGACTTGTCGAACAACAGAATCAGCTCGACCGGCACGCCGCGCTGACCGGCGCGCGGGCGCAAGTCGACGGGCAGAATCCGTTCCAGTGGCGTCGTGGGGTATCCGCTGAGCGCGAGCGTACGTGCGCTGCCCAGCACGAGCAGCCCCCCGCCCGAATTCTCCACGTATTCCGCGAGCGCACTCATCGCGGTGCTCGTGAAGCGCTCGGCCGGCGCGTCGTCGAGGACGACTCCAGCGAACGGCAAAAACGCCTGCGCCGTCGTGGGCATATCCTCAGGCGCGATCGGGATGACGCGAAATCCTGCGCGGGCCAGCGGCAGCTGCAGCGCGGGAGCTGAGGTACGAACGTAAAGGATCGCCGGCTGCCCCTCGACGACGACAACGGCGCCAGCGGAATGTGCGTCCACCTCGCTGTGGTCGGATTCGACAGTTGCGCGATAAACGTAGGACCGGGCGTCGTCTCGACGTTCGGTGAGAACGAAACTGCCCGTTCCGTCGGCGCCAACGGTAACTTCGGCCCTACCGATGACTTCATCATCACGAGAGAGCACAACTTCCCCGCGCGTTCCCGGTGTGCCGCTGACTTCGGCGGAGATTAAGTAAGGTTCACGAAGCACAGCGTTCGGTGGCGCGCTGAGACGCGTCACGGTCAGCGGTGCCGGACCCTCGATGACGGATGGGACAACGTCGATCGGTATTGCAGCGGCCGCCGCGTGCAATGCTTCCCGCTCCGCCCAGCCGGCATTATCACGGCCATCGGACATGAGCAGAATGCGCCGCGAACCGTCCTGCGGCAGAACGGCACGCGCCAAACGAAGGGCCGCGCCGATATCAGTACTGGAGTTCGACACCGTTGCCCGGACCGGCCCCTGCTGCCGAGCGTCGAGCGGCCTCCATTCAATCGCGGCATCAGCGCCGAAGGAGACGAGCCCCAGTCGATCCCCTGACCGCATCCTTGACTGCACCGCGTCGAGGCGGGCAAGTGCCCGTGCCTGCGCTCGGAGCGGGATGCTCGCCGATCGATCGACCGCGACCACTACCGTCATCGGCGAATCCCCCGCGGACACCGCCAGGCCGGCAGCCCCCAGGATCGCGAGCACAGCGGTCGATGTGCGCCACGCAATGTCAGTCCGGCCGATCGGCGGACGCCTCCTGGTGGCGGCCCACCATATCCACGGCAGCACCAGAGCAGCAACCAGCACGAGCGGCTGTGCGAATCTCATCATGCACCGTGGAGTCGGATGCGCCATTCCATCGCGAGGAGCCCGACACTCAGCAACACCAGCCATCTCGCCACCGAGATCGGCGCGCGCACGGATACCGTCGCGTTACCAGTTCGATTGAACGATGCACCCTGCGCCGCGGAGAGGTTCGACTCCGCCTCGACGTTCGGGTTGACGGCAACAAGGCGCTCGGATCCGTCCACGTGGATACGATACTGTCCCGCCGCTTCCGTATCGGCCACGATGAACAGGCCGCCCGTGCGCCGCACGTCGCGCGAGCTGCCGTCAGGGCCCAGGACGCGAACCATGTTGGCCGCCGTGGTCGCCAGTCTGAACGCGAGTGGCTCACCCGCGATTACTTCCGACGGCATGGTGTACTGCGCGGCGAGCCAGCCGACAGCGTTCGCGACCAGCAGAGGAAAGGCGGCGCTCACAACGAAGTCCGGTTCTGTCAGGTCAAGATGAATATCGACTCGACGCTGTCCGTCGCGCTCGGAAGCCGTTACTGCGGGAGCGCTGCCTACCCGGAGCACAACGTCGGCACGGTCAGCAGTCGCGGTGGAAGATCCTGCCGTCGCTATCTGTTTGCCGGATTCGAGGGCATCCGCCAACGGGTGGTCGGTGCTGACAACTCTCAGGACGTCATGGATCGGCTCACCGCCGCCGCGGGTGATGACCAGTGACGGAATCTCCGCGTCTGAGTCGCGGCATCTGTCACAGACCACCACGTCAAAGTCCTCGGTCGAGGCGATCTCTTGCAAGGTGCCGTCTGGACCGTAGGTCCGGAGCGACACGGAGGGATTCACTTCCAGAGCCCGTTCGAGGAACGAACCTCTGGGTCCGAGGAGCGCCACGCGGATCGCGTTCGCGAGAGGGACGCCAACGGAGCGTAAATCGTCGAGCGACAGCGCGTCGTTCCCAACGAGCCGCGCGGTGACAAAATGCCCGACATCGGGCAACTCCACATTCAGAGTCTGCGAAACAGCGGGGAGAAGTTGCACGTGTTGGCGGTGAACGATCCGGCCATCGACAGAGACCTCTACGTCTGCGGCGCGGAGGGTCGAGCCGTAGTTGCGCAAGGTCACCAATGCCTGGCCTGCGCGGCCACCGAGCTCTCTTTCGCGAACGGCGACGCGCGTAACCGCAGCATTCTCCGCAACGCTGCCGACGCGTACGATTTGCACCGCGGGCGAATCGCGGCCGCTTTCTACGATCGCTACGTCCGTGTCGCCAAAGACGATGATATTGTCGACATCACCGCTTCCCACTGCGAGTTCCATCGCCCCGGTCACGTCCGCGGTACCGGCCGTCGGTGCCAGCGCATCGATCGCCGCCAACAAGAGAGGGTCCGAGGCGGCCCACTGCCCTGCCTGCCGCGGGGATGCGGTCGCCAGGATCAGGCGGACTCGAGCAAAACGTGGCAGGGCCCTGACGATGGACCGCGCGCGTGCGCGTGCGGCATCTAGCCGTGTGGCTCCGCCATCGCGTGCCGCCATACTTGCCGAGACGTCGAACACGAAAACCGTCAGACCGCCCTCGAGCGAGACGACGGGGCCAGCGAGCGAGAACACCATCGCGCCTAAACACGTCATCTGCACCAGCACCAGCCATGTCAGACGCACACGTCGAGGGGCAACGCGCCCACCAGCACGCCGAACCGCTTCGCGCCACAAGTAAACGTTCGAAACCACGTGCCGAACCCGGGGCTTGCTGCGGGACAACAGGAGAGGCACCAAGACAAGCAGCAGCAACCACAGGGCCGCCGGATTCCTAAGGGACATGCCGCTATGGCTGGCCGACGAACAGGCCGGCGCTTGCGCACGCCCGGAGCATGTCCGCGAACGATTCGGAGGAGGTCAGTTGAAGGAATGGCAGCGCATTCGCGTCGCAAAACTCGCGCAGCGACGCCCGATTCTCGTCGAGTCCGGCCCTGTACGCGGAGATACTCTCAGCATCCGCGATCAAGCGAACCGTATCCGATGTTTCGATGTCCACGAGCTCGACATCTCCCACGAACGACGGGTCGAGCTCGTCGGCGGAGAGGAGCTGCACGACAGCGGGAGTGAGTCCCCGGTGCTGCAGGGTGTGGAACCCCTGGAGGACATCGTTCGCGTCAAAAAAATCCGAGATCACGACCACGAGGCCGGGCCCCTTTTCCACCGCACTGTAATTCATCAGCGACGCGCCGATCGCGGAGCGCCCCTCCGCGACCACCTTGCTCAGCGCCGCGAAAATCCGGAATAACTGGCGGCGCCCGGTGGCAGGCGCGAAACGCTGGGTGATCGCAGCGTTGAACGTCACGAGTCCAACCGCCTCACGCGCCCGGATGGCGACGTAGCCGAGCAGCGCCGCAAGCTTCGCTCCAGTGGAGAGCTTGTCGGGCACCCCGCCGCTCATGGATGCGCTGATGTCCAGGAGCACATGAACCTTCAACTGCGCGTTCGAGCGGTACGTCCGCGTGACGAGCTGACCGAGGCGACCATAGACCGTCCACTCGATCGACCGCGGGTCGTCACCGGCCTGGTACGGGCGAAGATCCTGAAATTCGTTGCTGAAGCCGCGGACTCTCGCGATACGGGCGCCCGACAACGTCGACTCGGGGGACACGTTCCCGTTGCCAAAGGTCAGACGATCAAGCTGTCGCACTTCGTCAGCCGAAAGCATTGGGACCTATTCCTCAACGACCGAGGCCAGCACATCAGCGACGAGCGAATCGGCGGGGACCTGTTCGACCTCGGCATGGAAGTTCCGGATGATCCGATGGTTCAGCGCGGGCAACGCGACCTGCCGCAGATCCTCGATCGCGACGTGAAAGCGGCCGGCGAGGAGCGCCAGCGCCTTCGCCGCCAGCACCATCGCCTGAGCGCCCCGCGGGCTCGCCCCGTAACGCACGTACTTGCGCACGCTCTCCGGCGCATCCTTCACCTGCGGATGCGTCGCGCGGAGGATCCGCAGGCCGTAGCGCAGCACGGGATCGGCGATCTTCACGTGCCGGATCACGGTGAACAACGATTGCGCGACATCGGCGCCAAAGAGCGGCGCCACGCGGGGCTCTTCATCCCCCGTGGTCCTGGCCATGATCTCGGCGAGCTCGTCGACTTCCGGAACCGAAACCGTGAGCTTGAAGAAGAACCGGTCGAGCTGGGCCTCCGGAAGCGGGTAGGTGCCTTCCATCTCGACGGGGTTCTGCGTGGCGAAGAGCGAGAACGGCGGGGCGATCGGGTTCGTCGTGCCGAACACCGTCACGTGACGTTCCTGCATGGCTTCGAGAAATGCCGACTGCGTGCGGGGCGTCGCGCGATTGATTTCGTCCGCGAGCACGATGTTGGCGAATATGGGACCTGGCTGAAAGAGAAACCTGTGGGTACGATCCGGGCTGTCGACCATGACGTTCGTTCCAGTGATGTCGGCGGGCATCAGGTCCGGCGTGCACTGCACACGGGCGAACCGCAGGCTCAATGCCTCGCTCAAACTGCGCACGAGCAGCGTCTTGCCCAGACCGGGGGCCCCTTCGATCAACCCATGCCCCTGACAGAAGAAACAGAGGAGCAGCTGCTCGACGACCGATGGCTGGCCGACGAAGACGCGCCCGATCTCTGATCGCAACCGCGTGAAACAGTCGCGGAACAGCGCCGCTTGCTCCAACGGATGCTCGGTTACTGTCACTGGCGTGCCGTGGGCCGAATCGCGAGGAAGTAGGCACGAACGTACGACCGAAGAGCGGGCGGCACGTGCTCCATTGGCATTGCGGATTCGGCGCGAGCGTACGCGGCGGCATAGTCCGCTGTCTGTCGATGTCCGGTGGTTGGTTCGGAAACTGCTGCGCCCGGTTTCACGCTGACGAGCGCGCCGCCACCGACACCGCCGCCCGCGCTCTCCTTCGTGGCGGCGGCGCCCGCGCCCCGCCCTGAAGCCGTCTGCATGGACGATGAACCTCGCGCGGCCTCTCCACGCGCGCGTCCGTCACCTGCGGAACGTCCGCTCAACCCGGATGCGGCAGAAGAACGCGACGGCGGCGGTAACGCAAGCGGAGCCTGCTGACTGGCGCGGGCTTCCCCCTTCGACGTCGTCGAGTCACTACGGCCCGTGTTGCTCCCGGCCGAACGGCCTGCGGCGTTGTTTGCTTGCGGCGGTGGAACGTCGGGTATCGCGGCAGATACCCGGGCCGTGCGGCGGCCACCATTGCCAACACTCACCGTTCCGGGCATAAGAGGCTTTGCCTTCGAGCCTTCTGGCCGGACACCGGTTTCTGCGGCCGTACGACGAGCGACCATGGTCGAAACTGAATCGGACAGGAAATACGAGTCAGATGTCGAACCTGGCGCCCAAAGGAGAATGAGCGCAGACGCCGCAACCGCGGAGGCAGCCAGCCATCGGGCGGACACTGGCACACTCAACGGGAGCCGGGACACCGGAACGGTTCGGAGACGTGCCGCGGCGTCCTCGATCACAAGTCGAGAAATTGCATCCGTTGCCGGAGAGAACTCCAACGCGGATGTGGCGCGATCTTGAAGTCCCAACTGCCGATCGACGATGCGCGCCGTGGCGGAGAGAGAAGGCGTTTGGAGTACCGCCAACCCGTACGCCGATACGATGGCGAGCACAAGCGACCCCGCCCATACGGCCGGGTCAACACCTATGTCAGGCCGCGCGATCACGAGGACGTTCACCAGTCCAAGCGCGATCGCACTCGCGACGGGCACATACCGGACGAACGCCACCAGACGCAGACGCCGCCGGAAGCGCCGCAGGGCCGCGCCGAGCACGGCGTTCGAGTCGCTAGGCGGCATCTGAACAACCCAGATAGGTGAGAAACCTGCCAGCTGTGGAACAAAGCCACGCCGTCCCCGCGACGCCAGCGGCTCCGCAGAACACGCCCACCATCGAGAACTCGCGCGCCAGGCCGGCCGCCGCTACGAGTATCGCGGTGACGATACTCGACGCCCACAGCCAGGCTCGAAGTCCATCCGAAGCGAGCATGATCGACGCCGTGGACGCCGCTGCGATGAGGTAGGCGAGCCCGAGAAGCGGCAGCAGATCGACGAAGACGCCGGCGGTCGACACCGCGGCGGCCTGTTGTGCCACGACGAGTGCGGGCGTTCCCGACAGCACGACAGCCACCAGTACGGTGAACGCGGCGAAGACCTTGGCCAGGACCACCGACGCGGGCCGGAATCCAATGAACGCCGTGGTCATGACCAGGACATCTCCACGATCCATCGATGACGACCGCACCGCGATCCAAGGCAGTACGGCAGCGACCAGTCCCCAGTGCAGCACCCGGACCTGCTCGTACAGATTCATCGGCGCGAGCACCGGCACGCCGGGCGACCAGGCAAGCACGAACGTCGTCAGCAGCCCGAGGATGGTCAACGCAGCGAGAGGGACTGCGGCGGTTCGAGCCGCAACGATGAGCTCGCGAGTCGTCAGCGCACGCATCAGTGAGCTCCCACCTTCACGGGTCTGCCCTGCCCTTCCGGGCGACGTTCCGCTCCGGGAGGTGCCAACCGTGACACGATGCGCCCGTGCTCCATGCGCCACACGGTTTCGTACCGCACGGCGCCGGACACTCGCGAGTTGATGGAGCCAATGATCGTGATTCCCATGGAACGCGTTTCAGTCAACCAGTCGCGGAACCACCTGTCATCGTCGTCGAGCGATGAAAACGGTTCGTCCAGCAGCAGCACTGGCGGCGCGACGACGAGCGCTGCTGTGAGCGCGAGTCGTTTGCGCATTCCAACGGCAAGTCGATCGATGCTGACGTCGGCCCGAAGCTCCGCTCGCCGCAATGCGGCAGGCGTGCTCATCCTCGCCGGGCGATTCGCATCCTTGCCACGCGCGTGCCGCACGAAATCAAGATACTCGACGGCACGGAGACGATTCGACGCCACGAGATCGCGGCCGATATACAGCGTGAAGGCGCGTGCGTCGAAGGGAAAGCGGCCGGCGTCGATGCCTGCAATCTCGACGACCCCAGACGAGGGGGGGTGCACGGCCGCCAGGATCTGCAGCAAGGTTGTCCGTCCGGCGCCTGTCGGACCATAAAGTCCCACGCGCTCGCCCCTGGCGACCTCCAGGTCAATCCCATCGAGGGCCACCGTGCTGCCAAACCGACGCACCAGCTCTCGCGTGCGCACAATCGCCGTCATTCCGGAGTGGCCTCCTCCGATGACCGCTCGGGCAATGTCACCGAGACTAGCGCAGCGCCCTCGACTCGCACCGGAAAACTGACTTCGCTGAAGCTGACCGGCGGCACAGGAAGGACGCACGAGAAGAACGGCGCATCGGTCGGCGCGAGTGCATATGCCGATGCCGATTGATCAGGGGCGAGGTTGCCGGCGAGTCTCACGGAAAACCCTTCCGGAAAGGAGCAGTCAATCAGCGTGGCGTCAGACACATTGAGGACGCGGACGACGTCGCCTTCTCTATGCACTTGAAATGGCGCGTACTCCGCGACGCCGCGTACCTCTACCTCTTCACGGGTGCCACGGCCGAAGGTGCCAGCACGAATAGGAGTGCCGCTCGCATCCAGCCACTGCTCCGCTGTGCTCGTCCACCGGGACGTCAGATCGCCGTCGACCCCCAGCACGCGCATCGTGTAGCCCCCAACAGCCGGGTACTCAATGGTTCCCCGCATCGACACGATCGCTCCGTCGCCCACCTGTTGCAAGGTTGTGGAATGACGTACGAGGACATGCGCACCCGGACCGAACCGGCCGGCGCCGACAGCAACCCCAACGCCGAGGACGCTGGTACCGACGATCGCAGCATACGATCGCAAGGCAGAACCACGACCGCGCATCCAGATGAATGTGGAGGCCAGCAGCAACGCGATCGGCATGACCGCCGCGATCGTGGTCGCGCGTCCGACGCCACTCGGGATGGCCGCGGTCAGCGGCGCCTGCGGAGCTCGTGTGAGGAGGCCCTGACCTTCGAGCTCGCGGTAGGCGCGCCACCGGTGAAGTGCCATCCGTTGCGGGCGAGAGAGACGCGATTCGGTTCCGGGCTGCATTCGCACTTCGTCCGCGGCGACGTAGCCTCGCATCGAGCGTGGAAGCGCCTCGGGCAGCATCGTCGTCGTGCACGGGGGCCCGCTCGAACCCTTCGGTTCGGTGCCGACGCAGACTACCAGAAGCTCTTCGTCGGCTACGACGCCGATGGGGACGTCTGCGGACGCGAGCGTTCCGCCACTCGCGATTAAGCGCACGCCAATCGAGCTCCGCACGTCGAGCGTCCGTACGTAGAGGTCAATGACGGTTCGCGAGGGCGCGGGAATGTCGATTGCGCGGTGTAATCGCATTTCCCCCCACTCCACGAGGACTTCACCCTTCAGATCGCGGCTGTGGTTGTCGATCTGGACTCGAAGCGGTGTCCATCGTCCCGGTCGGGCGAAGCCGCCAAGCCCCGCTTGTGCGCGCAGCACGAGGCTGACCGGCGCCGACGTGTCAGTCACGCCAGAGATCACGCCGGCAGCAAACACGCTCGCCAGCAGGATCAGCGGCATCCCGGCCAGCTCCGCCTATCGACGAGAGTTGTCTGGTGCAAGCTCGCTACTGAAGGATGGCTTCGATAGCCATCATGGTGAACGCCGTGACGAGCACCTTGTTGTCCTGCATTTCTGCTTTGTCCGTGTTCACCCAGTACCCGTCCTGGTGCTGCAGGCTGAGAAGCTTGCGCGCAAGCTCTTCGCGCCAGTTGTGGCGAACGCCGGTGGAATCGACGATGACGTTCTCGCCTGACGCCTGCAGCGCCTTCGCGAACACCATGTAGTAGTAGTAGACAGTCTTCTGCCCGAGCCCGGGATTTTCATCGACGGTGTAGTTATTCCGAATCCACTTGAGCGCGGACTGCGTCCGCGCGTCGGTCTTCTTCAGGTTGGCCCACGCGTAACTCATGACACCCGCATAAGTCGCGCTGCCGTACGACCGCGTCCCGCCAGGGATCTGGCTGAAACCCGGGTAATAAATGAATCCTCCATCGGTCGTCGCCCATTCCTGGTCGTTGGTTTCACTGTTGTTCTGCGTGCGCTGGAGGAACTTGATCGCCTTTTCCCACGCGGGATCGTTGGCCGGCAACCCCGCTTCCTTCATCGCGCGAAGGCCGAACTCCAGGCTGATGATGTCGGCCCGGCCGCCGTCGCTCGTGCCGCCGTATCCCATACCGCCGTAGAACTTGTCTGATGCCTGGACGCCCTCACCTTCATCGAGCAGGTGCTCGGCCAGGTAGCGGCGTCCTTTCTCGATGAGCCCCTTGTCCTGCGGCCGGCCGCCGGCGACGAAGCTCATCACCGAAACCGCCGTGATGTAGTGCGGGATCATCTTCTCGTAGATGCCGCCGTCCGGTTTCGCCAGCTTCCCAAGCGCGTCGAGCGACTTGCCGACGACGGGCATCTGCGCCGCTGGAGTGGTGCCTGGCTGTCGCAGCAGAGCCGTGGCAGCCATCGCCGTAATCCCCGGATGCTTCTCCCATGTTCCGTCGCCCCCCTGCTGCTGCCGCAGATAGTCGGCCGCGCGCCCAAGACTCTGCATCAGCTTCTGGCGCGTTTCGGCAGAAAGCGCGCCTTCTCGAGTGGTCCCACGTGGAGTCTGCCCGGCAGCTACGGCGGCGACCGAAGCCACGAGCAATACGCCGATGGGGAACAGCCAACGATTCATGAAGACATCCTTTCGACTGAGAGCCTGATCACTCTGTTGTTGAACTGCCGAGCGGTAAGGAGCAGCGATGCGGCAGCGATGAGCACGTACGCGGCAAGTGTGGTAGTCGCTGCCGGATACTCGACGTGTCCGTGAGCCAGCGGGGACAACCGGTATAGCAGGTCCATCCGAAAAAGGTCGATGTTCGCCGACGCCGCCGTGGCCACGATCGGGTTGGCGACAAGTGACGCATTTACGAGCCATCGCGGAATGCTGTCGAGTGCCGGACCGCCGACGAACACCGGCGTCGTCGCAGCGAGCGCAACGCCGATCGCGCAGGCCGCCGCATCGAGCGGCTCCTCAAACATGGGCGCACAGACAACGCCGAGCGTGGCGAGCGCCAGTGCAGCCGCCCACAGCATCACATGAGACAGCAACAACGTGTTCGCGTCAATCGGTGCTCGGATCGTGAATGCGATCAGCGCTGACGTTGCGGTCATCAGCGTGATTCGCTTCACCAAAGGCCACCCCAGCTGCCAGGCACTGAGAATCAGCATCACCGCTTGTGAACGGCCCGGGGGCCGGTCGCCGACAGGCCTGGTCCCCAAGGCCATGAAAAGGCCAGCCAGTGGCGCGCAAAGGACGAGCATGGCCACCTCGGTCAGCAACATCTGGCCGACGAGGCGAGCGCGGGTCACGCTGGCGAGCTGGACAAATCCGAGCCCCGGTGGGTCGGCCGCCAGGATCACGGCCAGCGATAGGACGGGAAGGGCGACGACGCCCAGCAATCTCATGGTTCAGAACCGGCAGCGAAGTCGAACGTGCAGATTCGCGCCCGGCGCATCGACTCCCGAACCATTGCGGCCAACAATGAGATGAACGTCATCTGGTTGCCGAGTGGTCACTTGCCACACAGAAGCGGTCGTGGCGGTGACTGACTCGAGCAACGGAAGTGCCAGACAAGCACGTACTCAATCTCGAAGACTGATCGTGGACTTGTCTTCACAGCATCGGGCATTTGTCTGCCTGGCGCAGCCCTTCCTGGAGCGGGAAGACGGGCCTGACTATTGTCTGCGCAGCGCTGTCTAGATTATCCGCGGCGAAAAACCGCTCCATTGCGTCTCATCCCGCGAGCCGGGACGGCGATGATGGCGTGGAGACCACGGAGCAGGTATTCTCGCGCCCTGGTACATCACTTGGAGTGTGCGCGACATGGCTGATACGCCCCCGCGGTCCGGTACCGCGTCCCTTCCCAATCCCGCGCTGCTCATGCGCCTCGCGCTGGCGTATCGCTCGTCGATGGTAGTGTTTGCCGCGACCGAGCTCGACGTGTTCACGCCTCTCTCGAAGGGCGGGATGTCGGCAGAGGATGTCTCCCGTGTCTGCGGCTCGCAACCGGAGCCCACCCGGATGCTGCTCGACGCGTGTGCGGCCGAGGGTCTCCTCACACGGACGGGCGATCTCTTCGAGAATACTCCCTTGACCGATGCGTATCTCGTGAAGGGTCGCCCGGCTAACGTGGCGCACGGCCTCAAGTTCGCCGAGGATTTGTACCCCGCGTGGGGCCGCCTGGCGGACACGGTGCGGACCGGCCGGCCGGCGATACCGCACGAAACCATGCTGGGTGAGGACAAGGCGAAGACGCGAGCGTTCGTCTACGCGATGCACGAACGTGCACGCGGCATCAGCGCCGTGCTCCCTCACAACGTGGATTTTTCCGGTCGGCATCGCCTGCTCGACGTGGGTGGCGGGCCCGGCACGTATTCGATCACCCTCGTGCGGCAGACACCCGGACTCACCGCCACCGTCCTCGATCTTCCAGGGGTGCTCGAGGTCACGCGCGAGATCGTTGCGCAACACGGCGCGAGCGATCGCATCGAGCTGGTCGATGGCGACTACCGATCCGCCTCTTTCGGTTCCGGTTACGACGCGGCGCTGCTGTCTGGTGTGATGCACCGGGAAACGCCGGAAACCTGCCGGCTGCTCCTTCAGAAGGCTTTCGCCGCGATGGTACCTGGCGGGATGGCGGTCGTCAGCGACGTATTCTTTGAAAACGACGACAAGAACAGTCCGCCCTTTGCCACCTATTTCGCGCTGAACATGATGCTGATGGCCGAACACGGGTCGGCGCACGCGAAGACGGAGATGTGCAGATGGATGACAGCAGCAGGATTCGCTCAGGTGGAGGTTCGCGATTTGCCGCCGCCGAATCCGCACTCGCTCGTCATCGGGTTCAAGCCGTGACGACTGTCGCGGCGCACCAACTGGAGTTTCCTCAGCAACGCCGTGTGGGTCATGGTCCTCCAGTGTGGCTGTTTGTCGCGACGGCGGTTCTCGGCATCTTCGTTCTTGTCATCGCGCTGGCGGAGACCAACCTGTGGCTGCACTATCTGATCGATGGTGGTGAGTACGTCAGTCTCATGGGTCTCGTGTTCATCACCGTCGCTGGCGTCACCCTCCATCGTGAGCATCGACTCGTCGCATCGCTGCCGCTCGTGGCGCCGTGGCTGCTGTTTCCCGTCATCACGCAAGGCGACCAGATCATCGACAACTTGTCGATCGTCCCGATGCGGATAATCACGCACGTTCTCCTCGCCGCCATATTCGCGACACCGGTCGGCGTCATCGTGCTTGCCGCGCGATTCGTCTCACCCCTCCTTCCTCTTGTGCCGGGGATGCGACTCCTTGCCGAGGGGCGCGCTCGCGAGGGAACTGCCATGCTTGCGGCATCGCTGCTGGTCTGCGAGATCGGACTGGCGATGCACTATCTTGGCGCCTTGATGGTGGGGACTCTGATTCTCATGGCGCTCGCGGTCCTCGTTTGGGGTTCGACGTTTCCTTCACGCGGCACGCCGCCGGCGTCATTGCATCGGGCGCGGTCGGAGCGTTCTGCACTGATCCTGTTGTTGGTTGGCGTGGCCGTGTCGGTTGGCCTCTACGTTGGCTTCAAGAACCGCCCGGGGGCCTATCAGGGAAGCCCGAGCTTTCTGATGGATCCGCACCAGCAAAGCAGTGGTTATCGCCTCGACCGCCTCGCCGTTCCCAAAGGCACCCCGATCGTGCCGGCTGCCACGGCGCCACTGCAGGCGGCGTTTAGCGGCTACGGAGGGACGCTGCGCCGCATGCTGGATGGGTATCACATCCTCGATCGGAACTATACGTGGCATTTCCACAATGAATTGTTTCTGCGAAACACGCCACTGATGCCGGACTATCGCGCTGTGGGCCTGCGGAGAATCGCCGAAGCCAGCGCGATGCGGATCGTGGCAGACGAGGCCGCGGCGTCCGCCCGGGCGTCGCTCGCGGATGACAACCCGATCGCAGCCTTCCTCGACGACGTCCAGGGCTACGTGTCGTTCAACTTCGAGCGCGCCGCGCGCATCGAAGCCATGAGCGCCGAATTCCAGAAATCTGCGGCGGGGCTTCAGCACGCTGCACATCTCTACGAAGGCGAGGGCAAAGTGCTCGGGATGGTCCTGTCCGATATCCTGAGGAAGCACCGCAGCGTGATCGAGTCCCCGGCCGCGGCATCATTCACCAGCGACTTTGCCGCGCAGTCACGAGAGATTTTCGAGGTCTACGCGAGCCGGGTGGTCGGATTCTGAAACCAGCGATTCCATCTTTCCGACGTTGTCTGATGTGACTCTCGAGACGAAGGAACCCGCCGGTCTTTCCCGGCGTCGCTTCGCCGGGCTGCTGGCCCTCGGCGTTCCACTGCTTGGTTCAGCGGCATGTGCAGCGCGGGCGCGGCGGCAGGGTTCGTTACCCGACTTCGTCGCGCTCATCGAACGCGTCCGGCCATCAGTCGTTGCGGTCGGAGATGCAAAACAGACACTGGGATCGGGCTTCGCCGTCGCCGCACAGCTCGTCATCACGGCCGCGCACCTTATGCAGGCGATCGGCACACAGGCGATCGTGACGTCCGCCGGGGGACGCCAGCCCGCCCATGTATTGGCGATACATCCGGACGACGATATCGCGCTGCTGGAAATCGGGCAGCGGCTACCGCCTCTTACGCTCGCCAAGGAGTTGCCGAAGGTCGGAGAATGGATCGTCGTGGTGGGCAATCCGTTCGGCGCAGGGACGACCGCAACCGCAGGCATCGTCAGCGCGGCGCCCGGGGCGATCACCGCGTCGCCGGAGCTCGCCCGCCGAATTCAGATCAACGCCGCGGTGAACCCCGGCAACTCCGGCGGCCCAGTGGTCAACCTCGCCGGCGAGGTCGTTGGTGCGACGACGAGCCTCGTCGCGGGCGGACAGGGCATCGCGTTCGCGACATCGGCCGTCGTCCTCAGGGCCTTCCTCGCAACCCGCAAATAGGGGAATTTTCTTTTTTCCCTTCTCCCTTTTCCCTTTTTTCCCCTCCGTTTACGGGATGAAGTTGAAAATCCCCAGCCCCCACCCTCCGCCGATCCAGTTCCGGTGCAGGACGATCACGGGTGACGGGAACCGCGTCGTGTTCACATCCGGGAATCCGGTCCCAAAGACCAGCGACTGGCACCCGCTACTGTCATCGAGGATGCACCCGTAGGTCACCGCTGTCGGCTGCGTGTGAGCGTTGTCATACGCCTCCTGCGTGGCAGATATCGCTCCGTCGATCTTGCCGAAGAAGTCGTCTACCGCATCGGTATCGCAGAACGCCGCCTGCCCTTGGGCAGCAGCGTCGAGGCACTCCTCGATGCTGTCGTGCAAATTGGTAAACGCGTCTTTCACTTCCTTGACGAGATCTTCCACCGCCTGGAACGCCTGGGGGCCAATAAACCACGTTTCATTGTCCGTGGGACTGGTCCCGAATCCGTAGCCCTCGATGGTGCTTCCCGGGCGGAGCGGAACATGGAACGACAGTGACGCGCCGCTGACGAGGTCACCCACGCCCGTCGAAATGAACATCGACAGAATCCCATGGGCAACGAGCACACCGATCATCTGATCCACTTCATGCATGACCTCCCCATACATCTTCTGGATCATCTGCATCTGGATGCTCGACCCGCCGAACATGCCGAGCAGGAAGAAGAAGGCCGGTTGCGTGCGGCCATAGAACGCGCCCGGTGTGATTACCTGAGGAGCGCCTTTGAGCGCGGCGAAGAACTTTGCCGTCCCCTCCATTCGAGCGACGCCAGCCGGCACGGCACCCGGATCGGGGTACTGCAACGAAACAGAGATGAGACGATTCGTGACTGCGTGCAGGTGCAGAGGAATCGTGTGCGACATCAGCGCGTTTATCTGAGACGCATAGCGCACGATGCCATGAGGCGTCACGTTGATGCTTCCAAGCTGCGCCTGAAGTGCGGCAAGCTCCGCATTCAACGTATTCAGCTGCGCCACCGAGTCGCCTGATCCCACGGTGCCATCAGGGTTCAGGTTGTTGTAGAACGCGGTGATCTGTATCAGCTTCGCGTTGATCTGACCGATCAGATTGCCGAAGGCCGAGTCTCCCGGCGTCAGCGGGTACCCCGCTGCCGTGACCTGAGAGAGTGACGGCAGGAAGCCGACTTCAGGAGCGAGCACGGTGCTGCGCCGAATTGACTGCCGTCCAGTAACCGGCACCGTCAGCAGCGCGTCTGCCAGGGCGGTGCGTGCGGCTGCGGCATCCGCCGGCGTACCCGGTGTCTGGTACGCGCTGTACAGGTCGCCGACGGCCTTGGCGATTGTCGCTTCCGCCGTAGCCAGTTTGACGAGTTTGGCAGCGTTGACGGCTTTCGGTGCGCCGTTGAGCACGACGAACGGCCGACCGACGACGATTCCCGTGCCGTCCACCGTGCCACGCAGTGTGTAAGACCCACGCGTGTCGGCGCCGGTCGAGAGCTGACCATCCGTCAGTATCGGAAGCGGACCGCGCGAGTTGGCTGACGGAACGATCTCGTAGGTGATCGGCGGCGTCGGCGTGACGAGAGTGCCGAAGCCGTCGGTGACCACCGACGTGACTCCGATCGCGGCGCCGGAACTCACGACCTGGGTGGAGAGCTGCAGGTCGAGAGCGTGTGGGACACCAGGGATGAACGATCCCAGCGACTCGACGAGATCGACAGCCGATCCGCGCAACGCGGTGGAACTGCCGGCTGGCGTCTGGCTGAGGATCGCACCCAGCGGGATGAGTGAATCATTCAGCTGGGTTACCGTGCCGATCGAGAAGCCCGCCGCGGTAAGGGCCTGCTCGGCTTCCGCTCGCGGCTGACCGACTACGTTCGGCACGACGGTCGGTACCGGAGGTCCGACCGACACGACGAGCGACACTTCGACGCCCGCAGCCGAGTTCGAGCCGCCTGCCGGCGTCTGGCTGATGACCGCTCCGGCCGGGACGGTCGCGTGGCTCGTCAACGTCACCGGCCCGACGGACAGGCCCGCGGTGGTGATGGCCGTTTCCGCCGCTGCCCGCTGGAGACCGACGACATGGGGCACCACGGTGACCGTGGGACCGGACGAGCCGACGATGTTGACCATCGTCCCGATCGGCACACTCTGGCCCGCAGCCGGATCCTGACTAATGATGCCGTGCGCCGGGACCACGAGATCCGCGCGGTACGTCAGGTCGTAGCCAAGGTTCGCGGCGAGGATCTTTTGCTTCGCGACCGTGTCCGTATCGCCCACAACGGCCGGCACCGTGACCATGACCGGACCCTGCGAGACGGTGAGCGCCACGGCACTGTTCACGGGCACGGTGGATCCGGGAGCCGGGTTCTGCGAGATGACCCGCCCGGCGGGAACCGTCGGACTGTTCATCAGCGTGATCGTGCCGGTGGTCAGGCTGGCCGCCGTCAGCGCGAGGCCGGCGTCCGCTTCGGTCTGTCCGATGACATTGGGCACGACTCCAATCGTCGGTCCGCTCGACGCGATGAGATCGACGAAAGAACCCAGCGGCACACTCGTGCCCGCGGCCGGATTCTGACTGATGATTGCGTGCAACGGCACGGTCGCGCTGGCGGCGTAATTCACGCTCACCGAGAGCTTCGCGCCGAGGACGGTGGACATCGCCGCGTCCTTCAGTGCCCCGACGACGTTTGGCACCGTCACCATGACGGGCCCATCGGAGACGAGCAGGTTGACGGCCGTCCCCGCAGGGACCGGCGACCCGGCAAACGGGTTTTGGCCCATGACGATTCCCAGCGGCACCGTCGCACTATTCGTCCGGCTGATCGTACCCACGACGAGCGTCGCGGCCGCGAGACTGGCGGTTGCCGCGCCCTCACCCTGCCCGACGAGGTTCGGTACCGTTACTGGCGCCGGCCCTTTCGAGATCGTCAGGTTCACCGCGGACCCGAGCGGTGCGCTCACGCCGCCGGCCGGTGACTGGTTCAGAACCGAGCCGACAGGTACGACCGCGTCGTACGCCATCGTCAACGAGCCGACAGCAAGACCGGCACCGACGATGGTCGTCTGCGCCGTAACATTGGCAAGCCCGACGACACTAGGCACCCCAATCATCACGGGTCCGAGTGACAACGTCACGTTGACCTTCGAACCGGGGGCTGCCGTCAACCCCGCGTTTGGCGCCTGTGAAATAACCTGGCCTGGCGGCGCTATCGAATCGTTTGCAAACGCCACGGTACCGAGCGTCAGGGACGCCGCCACGAGAGAGGCCTCTGCCGCTCCCTGCGTCTGGCCAACGACGTTCGGCACGGGCACCGGCGATGGTCCGAGCGAGATGACGAAGTCGACGAACGACCCGGGCGCGACGACGCTGCCCGGCGCTGGACTCTGGGAAATCACCCGTCCATCCGCGATGGTTGCGTGATGCACGAGGTCCACTGTGCCGAAATTCAGCCCCGCGCCGCCGACGGTGCTGACCGCGCCCTGGAGCGGGAGGCCCACCAGGTTCGGGACGGTGGTGATCGCCACTCCGAGCGACACGGTCAAAACGACCGAACTTCCAGGTGCCACCTGGGTGCCGCCGATTGGCGACTGAGACATCACGAGCCCCGCCGCGATCGACGGATCGTTCACCTCATTGATGCTGACCGCAAGACCAGCGCCGGTGATGTTCGACGTGGCGGTCGACTGCGGCGCGCCCACGACATTCGGTACCGCAACAGACGAAGGCCCGCTCGAAACCGTCATCGCGACGGCCGAACCAGCCGCGACGTTGATGCCGGCGGCGGGAGCCTGACTCATGACCACGCCAGCAGGGATGCTCGGGTGATTCAGCTGAGACACCAGTCCGACCTGCAGCCCGGCGGTTGCGAGCTTCGTCGTCGCGCCAGACTGCGTGTCACCCACGATGTTGGGAGCCGCGACGACTGCAGGAATCGTCGGAACGGCGCAGGGTGCCCCGGTCACCGAGTTGTAGCGCGGGCCGTCGTCCACAGCACTTCCGCCCGCAGTGGCAGGTACGCCGAGTGTCACCTGACCGGTGCACGCGGAGGAGGTGAAGTAGATATGGTAGACGCGGCCGTTGCCAGGAGCCGTGCGTGTGCCCGAGCGCTGTGCGCGAATGCTGGCAGCACTCGTGCCGACGCCATCGGCGTCGATCGCCCAAGAGGCGATGTTCTCGAAATTCGGCAGTTCGTCCTGACAGACCTGCGTGATGGTGGCGCCGGGCGCGCCATTGACGCTGAATGCTCTCCAGCCCTGGTCGAGCGGGAAGAGTGGGGTCGCGAGCGCCACCGACAAACTGGTGGGGTTGCAGTTTGGCACCTGCCAGATTGCTTCCACGAGGTTCGATCCCAGGGTTCCGATAAATGCCTGAATCGTGTCTCTCCCCGCACCGCCGATGCCCGTGTAAGTGAAGGTCGCCTGACCCGCAGCGTTGGTAACCGCCTCGCCTGCCGCGTCGGCGTTGGGACCCGTCAGCACTTTGAAGTTGATGGTGACCCCTGGCACCGGCGCGCCGCCCGCGCTCGTCGCCGTCGCGATGACGGTGTGGGTGCCGCCAGGCGAGAGGAGCGCCGTCACGGGGGCCAGGCCTACGGTGGCGAAAAGCGTCGGATCTGGGGAAATGAGCGCAACGTTGGAGAGGATCAACTCGGCCATCGCGGCACTGGCGGGGCCCGTGGATCCGTCACAGCACGAGAAATTGAGCGTTGGCCAGTCTCCGCCTGTGAGGGTCGTCGGTGCGCTCTGATTCGTCAGCAGCCAGTCGACATAGTCGGCGTACCAGTCGCTTGCGGGAATGTTCCCCGGGCCCGCCGGACGGGTCACATTGGGGAGTGTAGTAACTCCCTGGAGCTTCAAACCCTTGAAGACGTTGAACATCGCGTAGGCGCAGCCCTTGTTGTGCCCGTTGCCGCACGGGTAGCTGTCGCCGGAAGGTTGCGCGAGCCACCGCAGATTCGCCGCGTTGCGCGACGCAAGCACTCGCGAATCGCCGAGACCGATGATGTCGGCGTAGAACAGCGCCTGCAGCGCGACGCCGGCCTTGACCATATTCCGGATGTTGTTGAAGGCCGGGTTGCCGTCTCCGCCGTAATCCCACGTGCCGTCGGTGTTCAGACTCGTGGGAATCGCGTAAGTGGCAAACTCCGTCTTCACGAAGGCCGGAACCGTTATGCCCGCTGCTGCGGCATCGAGCAGCGCGAGCACGTTCCAGCCAATCGTCGATCCGTCGATGTTGCCGCCGTGGAAGGAGTATGTCCATCCGCCACGGCCAATCCCAGTGTCTCCCTGCCCCCACGACAGTGCGTTCACCAGGCGCTGGAGGATTTCCTTGTATGTCTTGCCGACGACAAAGCCGGCGTTGTCGGCGCCCGTGATTTCTGAGACGTGACGATTCAAGGCGTTGCTCGCCGCCAGCGGCAGAATCGCGAGCGACGTTGCGTAGCCTTCCGACTGCTGGTTCTGCCGGAGGCCAACGCACGGAGCGGGCTCCACTTCGACGCAGGGATCCTTTCCCGGCAGGGTAGTCAGGCTCACCTGGCGCAGCTCATCGATGACGAAGTTGAGTCCACGGCGGACCACGTATTTTTCATATAGCCCCGTGGGTGCAGCGTCGCTGTTGTCCAGGCGGTAGTTATGGTTCTCGAACGCCAGGACCACGAGGGCCGTGAACGACTGAGTGCTGTGGGCAACCCAGCTGGTAGTCACCGCGTTGGGAAAGTTCGCCGCTCGGCTGTTCTGGTTAACCCAGAGATACCGCAGACCGTCCTCGATTGCGCTGTTGATCCTGACGCCACGAAGCTGCTCGGGGGTAATTACGCTGCCGTCGAACACCCGAATCTCAACCGACGCACTCTCGGTCGTCCCGGCCCGCGTCACTTGCAGAGTTGCGGTGAACGTGCCTGCGGCGTCATAGGTATGGTTGACGGCGATGTAGGAACGGTCGGTGACGTTGCCGGTCGCGTTCGGGGTGCCGTCGCCGAAATTGATCGAGTACGTCGTCGGCGCCGTCGCGACGTGATTCGGCAACGTGGTCACTCCCCACACGACCTGAGAGGTGCCGCGCAGCATGTCCCGCTTCGGCATCATCAGCGTTTCTGCGGATGCAGTCGCCACCGTCATGCCGACCAGCAGCGCGATCAGAAACCCGATCGGCAACGAGCGGACATGTCGAACTGCGGTCAGGGAAGAGATGGCCATGGATGCGGTCCTCATCGCGAGTTCCTTCTTCTCTGTCGCCGCGGGAGGGCGACATCGCCGGGCGCACCCGCGCGCGGGTGACTGGGCTCGTTGAGGGGAATTGAGTGGCTCAGTATTCTCGCGCCTCATTGGTCAGTCAAGTGGAATTGCACACGATATAGCCACGCGTGAGCAGAATTTGAGCAACGCAAAGAGAACACCAGTCGCGACTGCGTGGAATCGGCACCAACGTGATTTGTGGGTGGCAAAAAGTCCGCACGCAAGGAGGCTTTCGTCGGAGAAACAACAACCTTCACACCAGGACGGTGCGAGACGCTCTTCGCGATCGCGCCGGAGATGTTGTGCACAACGCGCGCAGGAAAGCCGATTGTTTCAACAGATCGGGTTGGCGTTAGTTTGGCAGGTGATTCTCCAGCGACGGGCTCGGGCCGCCGCGGCGCAGAACTTGCTCGCGATCACTGGTCCTTTTGGTTCAACGCAGAGGTAGTCGCGACTGCCATCTTCGTGTGGGGGTAGGAGGATTAATGCGGAAGTTCGTGGCGACGATGTGCCTGGCGGTCGGTCTGGCGACTGTTCCGGGCGTGGCCAGCGCCTTACCTATCGGGACGAACCAATGTGCCATTGATGCCACCACCGGCCTCGGCGCGTGCGATATTTTCGCGGATTACGCATCGCCAGGGGCATCTGCGCTCGGCCTCCTCGAAGGCAACCTGGGGGGCTATCTCCTCGGCTACACATTCCTGCTGAACCAGGCGGCGGACTTGAGCGACGGTTTTCAAGCCGGCGACGTCGCGCACATTCTGGTCATCCACGACACGCTGTTCGAGTTGTTCTCGAACACGGTGTTCAACATAGGTTTTGACGATGTTTTCACCGCCGCCAGTACAGGAGCGTCCATTGACGGTATTAGTCCGTCCGTCGGCCAGCTCGCCGGCTGTCCACCCGTCATCTCCGGAGTGCCTAACCTCGGTGGTGTGGGGTACTGCACGACTGCGGACGTCGTCAGCGTCTATGCGAACTGGGGATTACCGACCGGGGAGGGCGGCCAGGACCTGCTGACGATCCACACCGCGCTTGACGTAGTCGAGCCCCCGCCTCCCCCGCCGCCGCCGCCGGATCCGTCGCCGGTGCCGGAGCCCGGGACGCTGACGCTGCTCGCCCTCGGTGGATCCGGCGCCCTCGCGTCGCGCTGGCGTCGCCGCCGAACGGCGACCGACGCGTAAGCACGGCCCGCGCGCCGCGTCCATCCTCAATCACTTCGCGCTCGGTGCGACCGAGACGCTGATGTCCGTCACCGGCACGCCGCCTTGCAGGAAGCGGGCGCATCCCTGCCAGTTGTTCACCTCGTTGATGATCTTGAGCACCAGGACGTTCTGGCCTTTCACGAGCGTCACCTCGGCGCGGTCTGAGTCCTTCTCGAGCGTCCGCGTATCGGCGAACCGGAAGACCGGCTTGCCGTTCAACCACGCCTTGCCCTGATCGTTCGAGCTGAGTGCCAGAGTCGCCTTTATCTCGGCCCGGACCGTGATGTACGCCACCGCGTAGCCGGCGACGTATTCCCCGCGCTCCTTCCCGAACGCCTTGAGGAAGTCGATGAAGTAGTCGTCGGTCTGGTGCGCGGTCCAACTGAGCACCCGGTTGCCGTCCATCGCCTTGTCGCCGGCTGTGGGCGTGAGCGTCGCCTCGCCGGCGAGCATCTCCATGTCGATTGCGGCCGCGCCCGACTCCCCCTCAATCGCGATCGGCGCGAGGACCAGCCAGTTGCGGATGAATCCTTCGGGGTCCGGGCTGAAGGTCTGGGGAGCCGTGGGGCGCATCAGACTGAGAAGGGTCAGGATCATGACAGCGTTCATAGGATCTCCCTCGGAGTGACTGCTGGCACACCGTGGCCGATGCAGGATGACCGCACAAGTGGTGCGTTGCGGTAGAACTGGCTCCAATATTAAGAGATTCCGCGCTCGCCGGCTGGAGAAGATCATGTCGGGCGATGGCGCTGATTCGAATTCTCCCCGACTGATGGGACAATTCGCGGACGAGGAAAGATACCCTCGGAGAGGACACATGAAATCGAACGGTCACCTGCGGTCATCGAGGTCACTCTGGGCTCTTGGGTTCGGACTTGCGGCCGTGCGCGTGCTTGTCGCGCAGCCGACGCCCACGCTCACACTCCAGTTCGCCGACTACGTCCAGATGCCAATCACGGCCCAGCCGAACGGGCAGAACACGATGGCGCAGCTCTCCAGGGTGAATTTCCTGCGAGACGAGCCGGGCGGGAGACGGTTCTTCGTGAACGATCAGAACGGGCCGCTCTACATCCTGGACAAGGAATCGAAAACGTTCACGACTTACCTGGACTTCAACGGCGCCGGAGGACGGCCCGGCCTTTTTGCGAAATTGACGTTCGAGCGCAACCTGGCCACCGGTTTCACCAACGTCCACTTCGATCCGGATTACGCGCGCAACGGCGTCTTCTACACGATCCATCTCGAGGATCCCACTCTTGACGGGGCCGCGGCGCCGAGGACCGGCGTGGTCGCCGGTTTGGACCTGTCGCAGTACAAGACAACGACGGCGATCGAAACGCCGACTACTGACGGGCAAATCATCAACCGCGAAGCAGTCCTCATCGAATGGACTGACCGGAACATCAAGAACGCGACATTCGAGGGGACGGCGCGCGAACTGATGCGACTGCAGCTCAACACGGCCATTCATCCGATGGGTGAGATCGCTTTCAATCCGGTGGCCCGCCGCGGCGATCCTGACTGGCGAGTCATGTACATCGGGAGCGGCGACTCGGGGTCGGGCGAGCAGCGCGATAGCCGCCGCATGAGCCCGCAGCGGCTCGACACGCTGGTCGGCAAGATCCTGCGGATCGTGCCCGATCTCCGCGAGCACACATCGACGAGCACGGTCAGCGAGAACGGTCGATATCGCATCCCAAACGACAATCCGTTTTCGTCGCTCGGCGGCGCGCGAAAGGAGATTTGGGCGGTCGGCCTGCGCAATCCGCACCGACTGATCTGGGACGTCGATCCCGTGCAACCCCGCGCGCCGCGACTGCTCGCGTTCAACATCGGACTCGCCACGTGGGAAACAGTCGTCATCGTCCGGAAGGGGGCGAACTACGGCTATTCCTTGCGCGAAGGCACGCAGATGATGTCACCCGATGGGATGGGGCCGCTGCCGAAGGACGACACAATTCCGGTGCGGATCTCGGACACCGTCGTTCGAGGCACGGTCAAGCCAACCTACCCGGTCATTCAATATCCACACGTGCGAGACAGCGGCGGCGATGCTATCGCCGGCGGGTTCGTCTACCGGGGCAATAAGGTCCCTGCGCTCAGGAACAAGCTCGTATTCGGCGACATCACGACTGGGCGGATCTGGTACGCGCAGCTTTCCGATGTTCTGGCAGCTGACGACGACAATCCGGCGACGGTCGCGCCGATTCACGAAATCAATTCAGGTCTTCGCCAGCTCGTGGAGGCGACTTATCGTGCGCGCGGAGGAGTGGGAGGAGCGTTGCCGGGCGCGGCCGGCGTCTCGGGTCGCGGCCGCGTCGACTTGCGATTCGCGGTGGACAACGACGGCGACATCTACATCCTGACGAAGAGCGATGGCATGATCCGTCGCGTCGTCGCCGCCACGACCGGCAGCAGCTCCGTCTCCACTGGCGGCAGCGTGGCCGCGACACCGGACGTGAAGACTCCGGAGATCGTGAAACAGAACAACCCTGTCCCGTCGACCCCGGAGTCGATCGCCGCGGGGAAAAAGGCATACGACGTCAACTGCGCCGCCTGTCACGGCAACATGGGGCAAGGCGCGCTGAAAGCCGGCGTGGCCATCTCGATCATCGAGGAACAGGGTGGCAAGCAGCCGCCGGATCTCACCGATGACCAGTGGGATTACGGCTCGAGCGACGGCGAAATCTACACCGTCATCAAGAAAGGTGTTCCGCCGACCATGATGGCAGGGTGGGACGGGCGGATCCCGGACAACGACATCTGGAACATCATCAACTACATTCGATCGCTCGCGCCGAAGAAGTAGCACTTCGTATGTTGCAGGATCTCCGTTACGCAGCCCGAGCGCTGCAGCGTGCGCCGGCATTCAGCACGGCTGCCGTCCTCTCCCTCGCGATAGGAATTAGCGCCAACACCGCCATCTTCAGTGTTGTCAGCGCACTGCTTTTGCGGCCGCTGCCGTATCGCGATGCGGATCGTCTCGCCATTCTCTGGAATCGATCGCCAGGGATAGGTGTCGCGGAGGATTGGTTCTCGACAGCCCAGTACTTCGACATCAAGACCGGCCACGGTGGCTTCGAGGAGATCGCCATCGCCATTGGCGCGAACTGGAATCTGACGGGTGACGGGGAACCGGAGCGGGTTGGTGCGCTGCGCGTCTCCTCGAACCTGCTGCCGCTGCTGGGTGTGCGGCCCATCCTCGGCGATCTCTTCACGCCCGAAGACGATCGCCCCGGACGGGGCGGCCGCGCGCTGCTCAGTCACGGCACGTGGATGCGGCGATACGGCGGGGAGCGATCGGTACTTGGTCGCTCCCTGCTGCTCAACGGGCAACCCTACGAGATTGCGGGCGTGCTGCCGCCGTCATTTGATCTCCCGCGCGAAGTGCTGCCGACGCTCGGCGGCGTCGAACACGCGGAGATCATCCTGCCGCTGCCGCTCGGTGCCAACGCCGCGCGTACGCGCAACGGCGAGGACTACAACCTGATTGGCAAATTGAAGCCGGGCGTGCCACTCGCGCAGGCGCAGGCGGAGATGGATGCCATCACCGCAAGGCTCCGTCGCGAGCATCCAGACGTCTACCCTCCGTCAGGCGGGCTCACCTTCAGCATCGTTCCACTGCAAGAGCAGGTGGTCGGCAATGTGCGGCTGCCGCTGATCGTGCTGACGGTTGCCGTTGGGCTGGTGCTGCTCATCGCCTGCGCGAACGTCGCCAACCTATTCCTGTCGAGGGTACTCGGCCGCGCGGGTGAGTTCGCCGTGAAGGCCGCCATCGGGGCGAATCGCGGCCGACTCATTCGACAGCTGCTGACCGAGAGCGTCCTTCTTTCGGCGATCGGTGGCGCGGTCGGACTGATACTGACGAAGTGGGCGCTCGAGGGCATCCAGGCTCTTGGTGCGCGGAGCGTGCCGCGACTTCCGGAGATTGCGATTGACGTCCCCGTTCTCCTGTTTACCCTGGTTATCTCGATCGCATCGGGCGTGTTATTTGGTCTTGCACCCGCGCTGCGTCTGAGCGGTCCCAACATTCACCAACTGGCGGAATCCCATCGCCTGGCCGGCGCTGGCGCTATCTGGAGCCGACGCTCGAGTCTTCGCCGAACGCTCGTCATCCTCGAGCTTGCTCTGTCTGTGATGCTCCTGATTGCTTCGGGCTTGCTCATTCGGACCTTCATCCACCTTCAGCAGGTGAACCCTGGTTTCAATGCCTCGAACGTGCTCACGCTCGAGCTGACGATGACGGGCCGCAAGTACGCACAACCCGAACGGGTACTCGAAACCTATCGCCACCTCTGGACGAGTCTCGCGTCGCTCCCTGGAGCAACGGCTGCGGGAGGCGTGTCGATGCTCCCTGTCAGCCAGATGTACGCCTGGGGACCGATTGTCCTGGAGGATCGGCAGCTGCCCGGCGGCGTCTCCTTTGTAAACGTCGATCAGCGAACCGTCGGCGGTCGGTACTTCGAGGTGATGCAGATTCCGCTGCTGAGGGGCCGGCTGTTTACGGAGCATGACACTCGTGATGCGCCGCGAGTGGTCGTCATTGACGATCACATGGCGCAAGTGCTGTGGCCCAATGAGGATCCGATCGGAAAGCGACTCCGGCGTGGCGGAATGGATTCAGATGCGGCGGCTCCGTGGCTGACGGTGGTGGGTGTCGTCGCACGGATAAAGCAGTACACGCTGGACGAGACCGATTCGCGCATCGCGATGTACCACCCTCATACGCAGGCCCCGTCTCGAGCCATGAACCTCGTCATTCGCACCAGTTCGGATCCCGCGGCAACGACTGGTGCCGCTGTCGCAGCCGTCCGAGCAGTGGATGCCGACCTGCCGGTTTACAACGTCAAGACTATGCGCCACCGCGTCGATGATTCGCTCGCCAGTCGGCGGTTTGTCATGTGGTTGCTCACGGTCTTCGCCGGCCTGGCGCTGGTGTTGGCGAGCATCGGTATTTACGGAGTGGTTTCATATCTCGTCAGCCAGGGCACTCGAGAGATTGGCGTCCGCCTGGCACTTGGCGCCACAACCCATCGCATCCTCAGCATGGTGATGGCCCAAGGCGTGATCATCGTCGCGTGGGGACTTGGGATTGGGATCGTTGGAGCGCTGGCCCTCAGCCGGCTCTTGCGGACGTTGCTCTTTGGAGTGGTTTCGACGGATCCGGCCACCTACGCGGTTGTGTCCACCGTTCTCATCGTGATGGCGCTCCTTGGCACCTATATTCCCGCGCGTCGTGCGGCTGGCGTCGATCCGGTGAGTGCGCTTCGCAGGCACTGACCACTCACGAGCGGCGCGTCGTGCTGGCCCGCCTCGGACGCTTCCACCCGGCGAGTGAGCGGATCCTGGAGCCGGCATTCGAAACGCCAGCCGTTCATGAGTATGATGCCGTGTGTCAGGAGGACCGATGGAACGCAAGACCGCTCATGATTTCGACCAGGAACTGCTCATTCTGTTCGACGCCTACGTGCACGGGGCACTCGACCGGCGCGGGTTTCTGGACAAGGCCGCCAAGTACGCGGTTGGTGGCGTGACTGCCGCGATGCTGCTGGATCAGCTCAGCCCGAAGTTCCTGGAAGCGCAGGTCGTCAAGCCGGAAGATTCCCGCATCAAGGTGCAGTACATCGAATACGACTCACCGAAGGGCTCCGGCAAGATGCGCGGCTACCTGGCGCAGCCGGCCAAGGCCGCAGGCAAGCTGCCCGCCGTGCTGGTGATCCACGAGAACCGCGGATTGAACCCGCATATCGAGGACGTCGCCCGCCGGCTGGCGCTGGACAACTTCGTGGCGTTCGCGCCGGATGCGCTGTTCCCGCTCGGCGGTTACCCCGGAAGCGAAGACAAGGCCCGCGAGCTGTTCCCCAAGCTGGATCAGGCCAAGACGCGCGAGGACTTCGTCACCGCGGTGGTGTGGCTCAAAGCCCGTCCTGAAACCAACGGCAAAGTCGGCGCCGTCGGGTTCTGCTATGGCGGCGGGATGGTGAACTTCCTCGCCACCCGCGTGCCCGACCTCGCCGCCGGCGTCGCCTTCTATGGCAGCGCAGCGAACGTCGAGGACGTGCCCAAGATCAAGGCTGCGATGTTGATCCAGTCCGCCGAGGTGGACGAGCGCATCAACGCGAGCTGGCCGGCCTATGAAGCAGCACTCAAATCGGCCAACGTGCGCTACGAGCGCCACCTGTATCCCGGCACGCAGCACGGCTTCAACAACGACACGACGCCACGCTTCGAGGCGGCCGCAGCCAAGCTCGCGTGGGAGCGGACGCTCGCCCACTTCAACAAGTATCTTCGGTAGGTTGCAGTCGTACAGGAGATCAGGAGTCCAGGAGTAATCAACAGGAGATCAGGAGTTTAGGAGGGTGTCCGCGTCAGGACCGGCCCGCATTCGACGTCCCTGCCACGCGGACCGGGCCTGACGCGGACTTTCTCCTGATCTCTTGATCTCCTGTTTACCTCTCTCCTGATCTCTTGATCTCCTGTATTACGCCGGAATCCGCAGCAGCTTATGGACGTTGCCCCAGACGATCTTCTCGAAGACGTCAGCAGCAGCCGTGCGCTTCAGCAGGCTCAACGTCTCGCGCGCGACGCACTTGCCGGCCAGTCGTGCGGCTGCCGGGTTGTTGCTCTGACTGACGCCGGCGCCGTGGCCGTCCGCGCAGTTGCAGTCGCTGCCAAACAGCAGCTTGTTCTGATGGCGTTTCAGGAAATCCGCCGTGAACTCGGCGTCGCGCGACAGGGCGTTGTTGCCCGAATTGGCTGCCAGATCGCCGAAGAGGTTGGGATAGTCGCCGAGCAGCTTGTCCGTGACGCCGTGACGTGTGACCGGGCCGGTTGGATACGCCGCTTCATTGTGATAATCCGCGCTCACGTTGGCCCAAAATGCATCCGCGTGTCCGATGAACGTGGTCCGCGGGTAGCTCTTCAGGATTGACTCGAATATCTTTGCGTAGCCAGTACTCCAGGTCCCCTCGTTCGGGAAGTGATCGACTTCCTGGAAATGAATCAGAATCGGCACTCGCAGGTCGGCTGCCAGTGCATACATCCGACGCAACTCGGGACCGTCGGCGGCGACATGGAACTTCATCTCGCCGAAACCCTGAGCTCCATCTTTAATCGCCTGCGTGAGCACCTGTTCCGCATCCGGCTTGGTCACGTCGTAGCTGTTGAACCACGTGAACCGCCCGGGTGCCGCCTGTTGCAACGCCTTCACCCGCTCGAGGGCGGCACCACGCGTGAGCAAATTCGCCTTGGTCACTCCCGCCCCGTCGAGGTGCGCCAGATTGGCCGCCGGCTGCGGACGAAGATGGAAATGCAGGTCGAACACCGGCGAGCCCCATTCATTCGCCGGCATCCCCTGCCAGCCGAGCGCCGGCACGGTGGCGGCGATCGTCTCGAGGAATTCACGACGGTTGAGCATCAGTCGCTCCTCCTTATCGCAAGGCACAACTCGCACCGCTTTTGGGATTCAGGGCGCAAAAAAGCAATTATAGAGTCCGGGTCGTGCCTCTGAGCCAGGACTGATCGAATAAGATTCCAGATCGATATGCAGCGAATCACATTCGTCGCCAGCGCAGCGGCATTGGTCGCAGGCCTCATCGCCGGCGCGGTGCTCGCCCAGCAGGCGCAAGGACCACAGCCATTCTTCGTCGGCAATCGACTCGGACTACCCGTCAATCCGGCTCCGGACGGCGCCTTCGAGGGCATCTCGTCGAATGTCAAGGTCTACGGATCTATTTACTCGGCAGAGAGCTGCTCGTACGACGCCGGGCGTGGCGTCATCGTGGTGCCGAACCGCGGCGTGCCGCAGAACGTGCAGACCAATAACGCGTGGATCTCGTTCATCAATCACGACGGGTCAGTCCACACCGCACGATGGATCGGCGTGCAGAACCCGGCGGATCGCGGCAACCTGACGCCGCCGCTGGTGCTCAACGAGCCGTACGGCAGCGATATCGCCAACGGCTTGCTGTACGTCGCCGATCGTGACGGTGGCACGACGCCGAACGAACCAAGTGTCGCCGTCATTCGCCGGTTCAACATGCAAACGGGGGCGCCAGCCGGTGAGATCAGAGTCGAACGTTCCGCGTGGTTGAACGACATCGAGGTTGCAGATGACGGGACGATTTACGCAACGCAGACGGGTGACGGCGGTGACAAGCCCGATGCCGCGACCTGGCAGGTCTGGAAGATCACACCGGAAGGAACGGCGTCGATCTTCGTGCAAGGCGCGCCACTTCGTCGGCCGAACGGCGTCGCCTTCGACCCTCAAGGCAACATCGTCGTCGTCAACGTCGGGAACGACGAGGTCTTGACATTCTCTCCGGCGGGCCAGTTGGTCCGGACGGAACGAGCTGCCCAGGCGGGCAACGACGGTCTCGTGATCATGCCAGACGGGACGAAATACGTGAGCAGCGTCCTGAATGGCGGTGTCTCGCGCATCCGTGCCGGAAAAGCCGAGCTCATCGCCCGCAACATTCCGAGCGCGGCCTCGATGTGCTACGACGCCGGCGCGAAGCAGCTGGTGATCCCGATGAATCCGAACAACGGGCTCGCATTCGTGCGGATCGAGTAATCGGTCATCAGGACAGGGTCTGCCGAATCGGGCGTCAGCTTCAGACTACGCTCGTTCGAGCAATCGCCGCTCGAACAGCCGTGCGGCCAGGACGACTGCCAGCGTGCCAATCATCGCTCCGATTGCAAGATAGACCAGATACGACTCCCCCTTGGCCGCTGACCAGAGCGCGCGCATTGGCCAGTACGCCGGGATCAACCCTACGATGTACTGCGAAGGCAACGGCAGGAAGAACGCTGCGACGGGCAGGAGATTGATCGCGTTCAGCATCTTCACGACGGCGAATCCGGCGACCTTGTTGGGGGCTGCGGTCGCCAGGACAAGCGCCAGAAAGGGCGCCGACAACGCTGCGACTGCGGCGATTGCCAAGAGAGACGTGAACGGGAGCGAGCTAATCCCGACGAGTGGATACCCGAAGAGCGTCGACGCGATTCCGACGAGCAGTGGCAATGCGATGCGATAAGTCAGATACTGGCGCATCGACAGCGGAGTGACGCGCAGCGCGCTGAGCGTCCTCGCATCACGCTCATCCAGCAGCAGGAATCCGATCACCATCCCGACGATCCCTGGCGCGGTCATGAGATAGCCACCCATGACCAGTGGGAAGTAGGGCAGGATGTCGAACCCGCCGCCCGCGAGCAGGCCTTCACGGACTCGTGGAATCAGGACGCGCAACAGCAGCGCGAATCCCACGGGCAGCCAGAGCACCCATTTCAGCAGCGGATCGCGCCCGAGGAGCCGGGCATCTGCTGAGGCTAACGTGCGCAGGGCTGATACGGTCATCGTCCTCCGGTTGCACGCGTATCGCGCATCAACCGGCTGACGCGATTCCGACCCCAGATGAAGGCGACGGCGCTCCAGCCTATGGAACCGGCTACCCCGAAAACAAGGTCTCCCATACTCGCGTGGCTATATCCAGCTCGCATCAAAGTCAGGGACGGCTCGATCGGATGCAGCATAACGAGTGCCCGCGGTCCGAGACCGAAGTGCGGAAGTAGCGGCAGCAGCAAGAAGCTCACAACCACTGACGCCGGAAGCAGTAGCGCGTTGACCGAGCCGTAGCGTGCGCCAATTACGGCGCCGAAGCCCGTGTAGATCACACCCATTACCACGGTTCCCGTGAGTAACAGAAGCCAGGATCCACGCACGTCGAACGCGACCCACAACAACGCCATCGTCTCGGCCGCGGCCAGTGCGGTCAGCGTGACGATCCGCATCGCCAGGTAGCGGCTCGGCGTAAAGGGAGTCACCGCGAGCGCCGTCAGTGTCCCCTCGTCGCGGTCGAGCAGTATCAAGCCGGTCACAAAGAAGTAGGTGGTGATCTGCAGGTTGACCGCGACAATCGCCGGTACCCAGATGGCTCCATTGGCTCGGACGCTCTCCGGAACCGCGAGGAGGAGTGCCCCAGCGACGAGCACGACGAATGCGCTCGCCCAGTAGAAGCCGTTTCTTGCTTGCAGAACAAGATCCCAGCGTAGCGCGCTGAGGAACGCCGTCATGCCAGGGTTCTGCCGGTTACGCGAACGAACACGTCCTCCAGGGTCGTTTCGAGGGTGTGCATCGTCTCGATGCCACCCCGTCGAAGATCGGTCAGGAACTCGTTATCGTCGGCGAGGCCTTCAAGCGCAAACTCCCGACTGGTGGAAGCCCCGTCCCGCATCATCTCGATCCGAACGACGCGACGGCCATGGGACATTCGCAGCGCTCGCGGCGTGTCAAGCGCCGCGATCTCGCCGTCGACGAGAAACGCCACGCGATCGCACAGCTCATCAGCCGTGGCCATGTCGTGCGTGGTCAGAAAGACTGTGGCGCCAGCCAGTCTTACGTCGCGAATCAACTGTCGGACGAGGCGCGCCGTGACCGGATCGAGACCTGCCGTCGGCTCATCCAGAAACAGAAGCTCGGGACGATGAAGCAGTGCCCGCGCGAGAGTCAATCGACCGCGCATGCCCTTCGAGAATTCGGCCACCAGCTTATGGCGGTCGTCGTACAGTCCCAGGCGTTTGAGAAGGTCCTCAGGATCCAGAGTCGTGCCACCATAGAGACCGGCGAACAAACGAAGGTTCTCGAGCGCGGTCAGTTTCAGATAGTGATTGGGCGCTTCAAAAGCAACGCCGATCCGCGTGTAGTACCTCCTGTTCCATGCGCGGAGATCCCTGCCCAGAACCGCGATTTCGCCTTGATAGCCTTCCAGCAGTCGAATCAGAACATTCTGCGTCGTGCTCTTGCCCGCGCCGCTGGGGCCGAGAAAGCCGAAGATCTCGTGTTGATGGACAGCGAACGTGACACCCCGGACGGCAGGTCGGCTCGCGCCCGGGTAGGAGAAACTGAAAACCTCGGCGCGGATTGCTGCATCCGCTGGCGCTGCGGATTCAGAGACTCTCATGTGCGAGTTCGCCTCGAGGTCAACTCATCTCTGCTCACGGTTCGGCTTGGCGTTTCCCCTCGCCCGATCCGCCGCTGCATCGCGAGCTTTGATCAAACCCAGCAACAGCAACAACATCCCCACGAGAAGAAGCACGTGCACGCCGTCGCCGATTCTGTATAGCCCGACAATGCCGAGCAACCAGGCAAACAGCGGAACGAATGCAGTTTTCAGGAGCATGTCGCCTCCCGAACGCCGCCGACGCAACCGGTACGCGATCGACGGTGCATGCATGGGGCGGCGAAATGGCTGACACACTCGACTGCCGGGAGGTGCGATCCGCGATGGTGAACATCGACGCGCTGTCCCTTGACGAGTCGGCGCGGGACAGGACCAAAATGGTGAAAGGTACAGCCTAAAGACGATCGACGAACGGAGCGTGCCAATTTCGCATCCTCCTGGTCTCGCGACGACCATGAGGATGGCGGCCCGACCACCCTTTGCCTGCAGCGGAACTCCCGCTGCACCCTTCAATCTCTTATCTGCGATTAGTATACGCGTTCAATGACGGCCAGGGTTTCTCCGAACACCCCGTGCCTGTGGCACCGGTCGCGATCCGCCCATCGAGTAAGTTGGCGGGGCGTCCGACGATGATTTGGCTGCAGTTTGCGGCGACGGCTCTCGTTATCGTCGTCGCGGGTGTGCGGCTCGCTCGCTACGGCGACGTGCTCGGAGAAAAAACCGGGCTGGGTCGGAGCTGGATAGGCGTGGTCTTGCTCGCCGCGACAACGAGTCTCCCGGAACTGTTCACGGGCTTCGGCGCGACCGCGCTCGCCGCGCTACCGGACATCGCGCTCGGCGATGTCCTGGGCAGCTGCATGTTCAACCTGCTCATCCTGTCACTCATGGACGCGATCCAACCGGAACCCATCACCGCGCGTGCGCATCAGAGCCATGCCCTGTCGATTGGATTCGGGCTGGTGCTGATCGGCGTCGCCGGAATCGGTCTGGTTGCGGATCACCGCCTCCCTGCGCTCGGGTGGATCGGTCTCTATTCCCCTGTGCTGATGGCGCTGTATTTCGTGGCGATGCGCGTGATCTTCGCGCACGAGAAGCAACGGCGCGCGCGGGAAACGCGGGAGGTCGCCGAGGAATTGCTCTACGAAGCGACCCCATTGCGGTCAGCCATCCTCCACTACAGCCTTGCTGCCGTGGCGGTCGTCGCTGCCGCGTTGTGGCTGCCACAACTCGGCGCAGAACTCGCCCGCCAGACAGGACTTGGCGAGGCGTTCGTCGGCAGTCTGTTCATTGCGATCACGACTTCATTGCCTGAAATCGTCGTGTCACTCGCAGCCGTGCGCATCGGCGCGCTCGATCTTGGGATTGGCAATGTGTTGGGCAGCAACCTGTTCAACTTGCTGATTCTGGGGCTGGATGACGTGTTCTACCGCCGCGGACCATTGATGGCAGATGCCAGCGGCAGCCACAGTGTCTCAATTCTTGCGATCGTCATGATGAACGGGCTGTTCCTGATCGGATTGACCTACAAAGTAATGACGAAACGCTTTGTCGTGGCCTGGGACACGGGAGCGATTGCTGCTGTCTACGCAATCGCAGTTGGTTTGGCATATCTGCTAACCAGCTAAGCGCCGCTCGGCTGGAGCCAATGGATTTGTTCGAGGTCACTCAGGCCTCGCCAGGGCGGTACGCCAACCGCCTGGCTGCCTCTACCGCACTTGCTGAACCTGATGGCTTCGAACGTCAATGCGAGGGGGCGGCGTATCGCTGTATCACCGAATCGCCGTGTCATCGACGAACTGTCGTTAGAGGTGGCTGATCGACGGGCCGAGATCATGACTCCTCTGCCGACCTCGAACGGGTTCCTCAGAAATGATGGTTCGGGCAGAGCGTGGGTGCCGACTCATCCTTTAGCGGAGAGATCGCGCGCCGCGCTACTGTCGCAGCGATGAAAGACCGATCCGGAAGTACCATCACTGGATGACCTCGCACCCGCGCCCGGAGCGCGGCACCAACCCCCGCACAACCCGCGATGCGTAGTGCAGGCGTCCCTCGTATGACGCCAGGGACGATCGAACTCCTTGGTATTGAACCGCTCGAGGAGCACGCGAGGCGGCTCGCTGCCCTTTTCACGGTTTCCGCCCGCGCGCGAGGCGGTGGCTATCTCAAGCAGCTCCGCCACCAGGCGCGGGCGCTCCGAGGCATCTACACGTCGCTTGCTGAGGACGCCAAACGCGGAGAACCGTTGTCGCCAGCCGCTGAATGGCTGCTCGACAACTTCCACATCATTCTGGCGGCGCTTCGCGATATTCAGCACGACCTGCCGGCCCCGTTCTTCCGAAGGCTTCCGCGGATCGCGGCCGACGAGTTCGCCGGCTCGCCGCGGATTTACGCGATGGCGCTCGAACTGATTCGCTGCAGCGCCGGACGCCTCGATCCGCAACGGCTGCACCGCTTTGTCACGGCGTTCCAGTCCATCACGCCGCTGACGATGGGCGAGCTGTGGGCGTGGCCGTCCGCGCTGAAGCTGGCGCTGGTGGAACATCTGCGCACGAGAGCGGACATCCTCGCCACGAGTCGCGCTCATCGCCTCGAAGCCGACCGCCTGGTAGACGCGCTTGAAACGCCGGCACACGGGCGCGAGCGCTGGCCGTCTCACGTCCACCCTGCCTTTGTCATCCGACTGCTGCAGCGATCGCGCGAACGCGAGAACGCGGCACCGCTGCGCCACGAACTCGACGCGGCGCTCGCCGCGCGCGGTCAGACGATCGAAGACGCGATCCGGTCCGAGGCGCGCCATCAGGCCGCCGAACAAGCGTTCATGGCCAACCTGATTGGCAGCCTCCGCCTGGTGTCGTCGTTCGACTGGAGCGAGTTCTTCGAGACGGTCAGCGTGGTCGAGCAGGTCCTCCAGCGCGATCCGGTCGCGGTCTACGGGCGCATGGACTTTGCCAGCCGGGACCGCTACCGTCACGCGGTCGAAGAGCTGGCCGAGCCGACCGGCGAGGGTCAGGTGCGCGTGGCGCTGAAGAGCGTCGAACGCGCGCGACAGATCGCGGAGCGTACGCCGGATGCCCGTGACGCGCACGTCGGCTATTACCTGATCGGCGACGGCCGGCAGCAGTTCGAAAAGGGCATCGGATGGGAACCGGGTGTCGCCGTTCGTCTGCGTCGAGCGTTCTTTCGCTACGCCACACCCGGATACCTCGGCACGATCGCGCTCGGAACATTGGCGCTGGTGACAGTCGCTCTTGCCTACGCCCGCGCGCATGGGGCGACGTGGCCGACCCTTGCGGCTGTCGTCCTGCTGACGCTCGTGCCGTTGAGCGAACTGACGACACAGATCCTTCAGCGTCTGATCGCACGCTTCGTTCCGCCGCGGCGTCTCCCCCGCTTCGATCTCGTTCGCATTCCCGCCTCGGCGCGGACCATGGTGATCATCCCGACGATTCTCGACAGCGTCGAGCGGGCGCGGGACCTCGTCGCACACGTCGAAGTACAGGCACTCGGCAACCTCGACCCGCACATCCACTTCGCCATCCTGAGCGACTTCACGGACGCGCATGCGGAAACGCTGCCTCGCGACGCGGAAATCCTCGCCACTGCAGCCGACGGGATCGAGGCGCTCAACAGGAAACATGCAGACGGAGGCCCCGACCGCTTCTTCCTCTTCCATCGCACGCGTCAATGGAACGCGCACGAGGGCCTCTGGATGGGATGGGAGCGCAAGCGCGGCAAAATCGAGGAATTCAACCGGCTGCTCCGGGGCGCCACCGACACCAGCTTCGTCCTGACCGTCGGCGATGCCGCGATCCTGCCGCACGTACGCTACTGCATCACGCTCGACAGCGACACGCGCCTGCCACGAGACACGGCGCGAAACCTGATCGGCATCATCAGCCATCCGTTGAACCGGCCGTCGTTCGATCCGTCGGTCGGCCGCGTCACGAAAGGGTATGGCATCCTGCAGCCCCGAATCAGCGTCACGTTCACGAGCGCTGCGGGCTCGCTGTTCGCCCGTCTCTACGCCGGACACACCGGGGTCGATCCCTACACCACCGCGGTGTCGGACACGTATCAGGACGTGTTCGGCGAAGGCATCTTCACGGGGAAGGGGCTCTACGACGTCGACGCGTTCATCACCAGTCTCGAAGACTCGGCACCGGAGAATGCGTTGTTGTCGCACGACTTGTTCGAAGGTCTGCACGCGCGAGTCGCGCTCGTGTCGGACATCGAGCTGGTAGACGAATATCCGTCGAGCGTGCTGGCACACGCACGACGCCAGCACCGCTGGATTCGCGGTGACTGGCAGATCCTGCTGTGGCTGTTCCCCTTCGTTCCGACCAGGCACGGATTCAAGCGGAACTCGTTTCCGCTCATCTCGCGCTGGAAGATCCTCGACAACCTGCGGCGCAGCCTGGTCGCGCCAATGCTGCTCGGACTCCTCGTGGCCGGGTGGATGGTCCTGCCGGGCGCTCACTGGTTCTGGACGGCGATGGTCCTCACGGTCATGGCGTCGCAGCTATTGCCGCTCATCGCCCAGATGATCGTCGGCCCGCGCAAAGCGCAATCCTTCCCGGTGTTCTGGCGCAACGTACGGGCCGACACGGCGAATGCCCTCGCGCAGGTCGGCCTCGGCGTGACGTTTCTCGCGTACCACGCCTGGGACACCGCACACGCGATCGTGTTGACGCTGGTCCGGCTGACGATCACGAGACGACGGCTCCTCGAGTGGGAGACTGCCGCCGCTGCCGCGGCGCGCGCGGCGGGCATCGTCGGCGGTCGGGCGCTGTTTCAGTTCGTCGCCGACATGGTGGCGAGTCCGATCATCGCCGCGGTCGTCGCGTTGCTGGTCTCGATCACACATCCGGATGCCCTTCCCTCGGCGTTACCGTTCGTGCTGCTCTGGATGATTGCGCCGGTCGTCGCGTACTGGTTGAGCATGCCGGTCGGTCCGCGCGAGCGGCCGCTCGGAGATCGCGAGCGGCAGTTGTTGCGCAGGATGGCGCGCAAGACCTGGCGGTACTACGAAACCTTCGTGACGGAGGCGGACGGCTGGCTGCCGCCCGACAACTATCAGGAAGATGACGTGCCGCGACTCGCCAGACGCACGTCCCCGACCAACATCGGCATGACGCTCCTGTCAACGCTGGCCGCCCACGATCTCGGCTACGTCACCACCGACACGCTCGTTCGGCGTCTCGACGACACGCTGACGACGCTCGACGGGCTCGAGCGCTACGAGGGTCACTTTCTCAACTGGTACGACACCGCGTCGCTCACCCCGCTCCATCCGCGCTATGTCTCCACAGTGGACAGCGGCAACCTTGCGGCTGCGCTCATCGCGCTCGCACAAGGGCTCGAGTCGATCGCCGCGAAGCCTCAGACGCGGATGCAGTTGCTCGAGGGCGCGATCGATACCGCCGATCTGCTGGCGCTGGCGTCCTCAACCGGCACGCCAGGTGATCCGAGCCGCGAAGGCCTCGCCCGCATCAATCGACTGGCGCGGGAGATCATTGCGGCCGCCCGGCGCGAGCTCGACGGCGGCGACCCCGTGGCCCTCCAGGGGGCCGCGGCCGAACTCATGCAGGTGGCGGCGCAAATCCCGGACGGCGAAACACTGCCAGGAAGCGCGAATGAGACCGCATTCTGGGCCAACGCCACGGCGGCCACCCTCGCGCCGCTGAACAGGGACAACGCGAATCCCTCAGATACCGCTCTCCATCGGCTTGCTCAGCGCGCCTCTGCGTTCGCCGCGAGCATGCGGTTCGACTTCCTCTACGACCACCGGCGGCGGATTTTTTCGGTGGGTTATCGCCTCGCCGACGCAGAGGGGCCAGGCCGCCTGGACAGTTCGTTCTATGACCTGCTGGCGTCGGAAGCGCGGCTGGCGAGCTTCGTCGCCATCGCGAAGGGGGATGTCCCGCAGCATCACTGGTTTCATCTCGGACGTCTGGTCACCAACGTCGATGGCCGAGCCACGTTGATGTCCTGGGGCGGCACCATGTTCGAGTATCTGATGCCGCAGCTTCTGCTGCGCGCGTATCCGGGGACGCTGCTCGATCAGAGCTGTCGCGCGAGCGTTCGCAGGCAGGTCGAATACGGCAGGATGCGCAACGTGCCGTGGGGAATCTCGGAGTCGGCGTACGCGTTCAGGGATTTCGCCGGCAACTACCAATACAAGGCGTTCGGCGTCCCTGGCCTCGGGTTCAAACGCGGTCTCGCCGATGAGTTGGTCGTGTCGCCGTACTCCACGGCGCTCGCGGGCCTCATCGACCCCGCGGCGGCGGCGACAAACTTGACGCGGTTGGCACGCAAGGGGCTCGACGGTCGATTCGGGTTCTATGAATCGATCGACTATCGTCCGCGGAAACCGGCAGCCGATCCGGCAGCGACCTCGAGCGAGCGTCAACCGGAAATCGTGCGGGCCTTCTTCGCCCACCATCAGGGCATGTCGCTCGTCGCGCTCGCCAACGTGCTCCACGATGACATCTTCGTGACGCGATTCCACAACGATCCGCGCGTCAAAGCCACGGAATTGCTGCTGCAGGAGCGCGTTCCCCGCGAGGCGATTCTCGCCGAGGCGCGGCCCGCGGAAGGCACGCTCGCCGCACCGTCGATCAGCGTTGACGCCGTGAGGCGATTCGGTACGCCACACACCACCAGTCCTCACACCCACTTTCTGTCGAACGGCCGTTACACGGTGGCGCTCACGCACGCCGGCGGTGGGTCGAGCATGTGGCGCGGCCTGTCGGTGACCCGCAAGCGTGAGGACCGCACGTCGGACGCGGGCGCGCATTTCCTATACCTCAGAGATCCGTGGTCGGCCGACGTCTGGTCGCCCACCTACCAGCCAATTTGCCGGGAGCCGGACGAATTCGAAACCACGTTCGAGCTCGAGAAGGCCACGTTCAGGCGGCGGGACGGCGATTTCGAGACGCAGCTGCAGGTCGTCGTGTCGCCGGAAGACGATGTCGAGGTCCGGCGGCTGTCGATCACCAACCGTGGCGATCGACCGCGCGAGGTCGAGGTCACGAGTTATGCGGAGATCGTGCTCGCACGGCCGGACGACGATCTCGCACACCCTGCGTTTGCCAAACTCTTCATCGAGACGGAGTACGACGCGCAAAGCGCGGGCCTGCTGTTCAGCAGACGTCCACGATCGGCCGACGAGGCTCAGGCCTTGGCCTTCCATGTCCTTGCGGTTGACGGCCGGCTTGGTGGCGCCGTCGAATGGGAGACCGATCGCGCGCGATTCCTCGGCCGGGGGCGTTCGCCGTCCGGCCCGCTTGCGCTCGAAGGACGGGCGTTGTCAGGAACAATCGGCGCAGTACTCGATCCGATCGCGGCCGTGCGCGAGCGCGTGCGCCTGCCGCCGGGAGCGTTCGTGCGTGTCACCTTCGCGACCGGTGTCGCCAGCGATCGATCCTCCGCGCTCGCGCTGGTGCGGAAGTACCGCGATGCGAGCGCGGCCGCGCGCGCGTTCTCGATGGCATCCACACACGTGCACATCACGCTGCAACATCTCGGGCTGAGCGACGATCAGGCCATGCTCTTCGATCGGTTGGCGTCGCGTGTCTTTGGCGCAGATGCCACCGGCACGAGCCCCGACGATCTCGCGCGGAACATTTTCGGCCAGGCCAACTTGTGGGGCCGCGGGATCTCCGGGGACCTGCCGATCGTGCTGGTGCACGTCGGCGATGCCAGCGCGATCGCGCTCGTGCGGCAGTTGCTGCACGCGCAGGAGTACTGGCGGGTCAAGAATCTTCGAGCCGATCTGGTGATCCTCAACGACCATCCGGCCGACTATCTGGACGAGGTCCAGTCGCAACTCATGAACCTCATCAGCGAACCGCGATGGAATGGATGGGCCAACAAGCCGGGCGGAATGTTCCTGCTGCGTTCCGACGGCATGCCGGATGTGGATCGCCATCTCCTGTCCGCGGTCGCGCGCATCATCCTGCGCGGCGACCTCGGCGAGCTGGGACCGCAGTTGGATCGAAAAGCACCGTGGCTCTCGCCGGCCGAGATTGTTCCGCCATCGAGCAGGTTGCGGCCGCCGAAGCCGGCGCCCGTGCCCGTGTCGTTCGGCCCGCGGGTCATGGAGAACGGGATCGGCGGGTTCACGCCTGACGGACGCGAGTATGTGATCGTCCTCGAGGGGGACCGCGAAACGCCCCTTCCCTGGTCGAACGTTCTGGCGAACCCCGATTTCGGAACGCTCCTCAGCGCCTCGGGAGCCGCCTACACGTGGGCCGGCAATAGCCGAGAGAACCGGCTCACGCCGTTCGCCAACGATCCGATCAGCGACCCCACAGGCGAAGCGATCTTCATCCGCGACGAAGACGACGGCACGGTGTGGAGCGCGACACCAGGTCCACTCTCTCGCGGGGCGGATTCGGGCCGCTGGGTCGTACGACACGGCGCCGGCACCACGCGCTTCCAGACTGCGGTCGAAGGACTCGACCAGGATTTGACGATATCGGTGGCGCCCGACGATCCGGTCAAGCTGTCGTTGCTGACACTGACGAACACCTCGGACGCCACGCGGCGTCTCAGTGTGTTTGGCTACGTCGAGTGGGTGCTCGGCCCGCCGCGGTCCGGAGATCGCCGGTTCGTAGTCTCCGAACTGGACGAATCGACTGGCGCGATTCTGGCGAGAAACACCTACAACACGGAGTTCAAGGATCGCGTCGCCTTCTGGCACGCCACCCAACAGTCTCTTTCACTCACGTGCGACCGCGCCGAATTCATCGGCCGCAACCGTACCCTGAACGCGCCGGCCGGATTGTCGCGCGAGAGGCTCGGCGGGCGCGTTGGCGCCGGCTTGGATCCGTGCGCGGCGCTGCAAATAGCAATCGAGATCCCGCCGGGGGAAACGCGCCGGGTCGCATTCGTGCTCGGTCAGGGGGCCACGGCGGCGCAGGCGGCCGCACTCGCCACCCGATATTCGAGTCTTGCCGAAGTGGACGACGCGATCGCGCGTTCGGCGCGATTCTGGGACGATACGCTTGGCGCGATCGAAGTCCGCACGCCAGACGATTCGTTCGACCTTTTGGTGAATCGCTGGCTGGTCTATCAGGCGCTCAGTTGCCGCATCTGGGCCCGCAGCGGGCCGTACCAGCCGGGCGGCGCCTTCGGATTCCGCGATCAGCTTCAGGACGTGCTGTCGCTGCTCTATACGCGGCCCGATCTCTGTCGCGCGCATATCCTGCTCGCCGCCTCGCGGCAGTTCGTCGAAGGGGACGTCCAGCACTGGTGGCACCCACCGGCCGGACAGGGCACGCGCACGCGATGCTCCGATGACCTGCTCTGGCTCCCCTACGCGTCCGCCGTGTATGTCGCGCGGACCGGCGATCGATCGCTGCTCGACGAGGTCGTGCCATTCCTGGAAGCGCCGCCGCTCTCTCCGGACCAGCACGAAGCGTACGGCTTGCCCGCGGTGTCCCAGGAAACGGCTTCGGTGTTCGAACATTCGGTTCGCGCGATCGACCGCGCGCTCAAGTACGGCGCGCACGGACTGCCGCTCATCGGCACCGGCGACTGGAACGACGGGATGAACCGCATCGGCCATCTTGGACGGGGAGAAAGCGTGTGGCTCGGGTGGTTCCTGGTGGTGGTCCTGAAACAGTACGCGACGATCTGCGATGACCGCGGCGACAGCGCCCGGGCGCAGCACTACCGGAGCGAAGCGGGTTGGCTCACCGGCATGCTCGAACTCGCATGGGATGGCAATTGGTATCGGCGCGCGTACTTTGACGACGGCACGCCGCTCGGCTCGGCGCAGAACGAGGAATGCCGGATCGACTCACTGACTCAGTCGTGGGCGGTCTTCTCGCAGAAGGCGGACCCCAAACGAACGGCGCGTGCGATGGAGGCAGTACGAGCCCACCTCGTGCGTCGCGATGCGAAGGTGGTGCTGCTACTCACGCCGCCGTTCGATCGCACTCCCAATAATCCGGGGTACATCAAGGGCTACTTGCCGGGCGTGCGCGAGAACGGCGGGCAGTACACGCACGCGGCGTTGTGGACGGTCATCGCCCTCGCGCAGCTGGGTCTCGGCGACGAAGCGATGGAACTGTTCCACATGGTGAACCCCGTGAATCACATGCGTACTCCCGAGGGGCTCGAACAGTACCGCGCCGAGCCGTACGCCGTGGCAGCCGACGTCTACGCGCATCCGATGCATCTCGGTCGCGGCGGGTGGACCTGGTACACCGGGTCCGCAGGCTGGATGTACCAAGCGGCGATCGAGGCGCTGCTCGGTCTTCGCCGCGCCGGTGCCACGTTCAGCATCGCGCCGTGTGTTCCCGCGATCTGGCCAACGTTTTCAATCCGGTGGACCGTGGGGCGCACCCGCTATCACATCTCGGTCGTCAATCCGGATCATCGATGCTGCGGCGTCCGATCCGCCGGACTCGACGGCGTCGCGGTTGATCCCGACGCCATTCCGTTGCTCGATGATGGAGGGACTCACGAGATCGTGGTGCAGCTTGGTGACCCCGGCGAGCGCACCGTCTCCGCGACAGCGGGAGGTGCGGCCGGAACGGCCGCGCGTTAGCGCGCTCTGTCAGCGCGGCGTCTGGCCGGTAATCTGCGCGAGACGCGCGACGGCCTTCGCCCGGAGCCTGGCCGCATCTCGCGCGATCGCGGCCTCGCCCGCCTGCTCGACACGAGGCACCCGTCGATCCAGCGCCGCGATCAGTTCTTCGAGCTCACGCACCAGTTCAGACGTGGTCACCGCCACGGGTGCGATCCGATGTGCGCCGCCCGACGGCGCGCGCCGTTCCAGACCTCGCCACATTTCCCGCAACGCCAGTAGCTGTTGGCATCGGGCCTCTTTGCCGTGGTCGCGATCGACGACGACTTGCAGGCGGGACACGCGGATGGAGTCTCGCTGGCATCATTCGGCGCGAGCGGTCCAGAGTGGCGATTGTGTGTAAAGGAATCCAGTTGGCCCTCCTCGGATGTGCTTTGGTGAGGGCTGAGGGCCGGGGAGGGCCGCAGGGCTCAGGAAAGCTGTTTCATTCAGTATACGCGAGGTCGCGGGCGCTGGCCTCACGTCTTCTCACGTCAAAGCCCCAATCGTGCGAAATGCGTCACAATCACGCCGTAGCACTCGCACGACGCCGCTTCCAGTCTCCTTCGCTCCAGGATGCGGATTCGCCCGTAGTGGCTCGCAATCACTCCGGCCCGTTGCAGTGCCCGCAGGACCGTCGTGACGGTGGGACGCCGGACTCCGAGCATGACGGCGAGGAATTCGTGCTTCAACACGAAATCGTCAGCCTCCACCCGGTCGTGGGTTTGAAGCAGCCATCGGCAGCACCGCTGGGTCACATCGTGTAGCGCGTTGCAGGCTGCGCACTGCATGACCTGCAGCATGCTCGCCTGGGCGTACAGAGCCACCACGTCGCGGAACGGGCCAGGCGATCCCGTTTCCTCGACGAAACTGCGGACGGCCATGGCTGCTAATGGCCCGTCTGGCACCTGTTGGAACGTCCGGCCGGCCCCCGCACGATCGCCCAGGAACGCGCCGACCCCGAGCATCCCTTCGCGTCCCACCGTGGCCACTTCCACGAGCGCGCCATCCTGCATCTCATTCGTGATGGAGAACACGCCGCCGTTGGGGAAGTAGACTTCCGTGATGCGAGCGCCAGGCTGCTGGATCGTGTCGCCCACCGCGACGGTTTTCATTTGCAGCCGTCTGACAATGCGTCGGTAGTCGACGATTGGCAGCGCTGCGAGCAGCCGATTCTGCAGTAGAGTGCCGTCAGGAAGGAATCGACTCGTCCGCCTGGGCAGGTGCGACCGCATGGGCGTCTCCTCTGAATCAACCTGAACGCGTCAGGTGCTTCGATGAGACTGGAGGGTCGCAGTCGCGGCTGCGTGCACAGCTCAGAAAAGCTGATACTGATCGCAGCGTATCACGCTCGGGGCGACCGTGGGGCGTGGAAATGTACGGTAGACTACATTTGCCCGCCACTGACCGCGCGTGCTGGTGCCGAGGTTTCGATGTTTGAGGACGCGCGTGCTCGGCAGACCTGAACGTCTTCGCTATTCGCCTCAATGGTTCGCGCATCAGCGAGGCCCGACAACGAGAGAGGCGACATGACAGTTCGTTTGATCAATCCCAGCCATTTGTCGTTTGGGGTTGGCGTGATTACACCGCGGTGGCTGTTCGTGCTCGCCGCGGCAACGCCGCCGCAATTCGGCCGGCCGCACATTACCGACGAAACGCTCGAAGCGTTCGACTTCGATGCGGTCGAGGCTGGCGACGTTGTCGGCATCGGCATTCATACCGGCAATGCGCTGCGGGGCTACGAGATCGGCACGGCAGTGCGGGCCCGTGGGGCGACCGTTGTCTTCGGCGGGATACACGCCACGTTGTATCCAGACGAGGCACATCGCCTTGGCGCCGCGCACGCAGTGGTCCGGGGCGACGGCGACGTCATCTGGCCTGTCGTGCTCGATCACGCGCAGAACGGCACGCTGCAGAAGACCTACGAAGCGGGGCGCGTAGAGGCCGATCGCTTCGTCTCCGCGCGGTGGGATCTCTTGCCCTCCGGCCGCTACATGTGGGGTTCCGTGCAGACCGTGCGCGGCTGCCCGAAGCACTGTTCGTTCTGCTCCGTCTGGCGAACCGACGGTCAAAAACCGCGGCAACGTTCCGTGGATCGCGTCGTCGCAGAGATCTTCGAGCTGCGTCAGCGCGGCTTCCGATTTGTCGCGCTTGCGGATGACAACTTCTATCCGGTCGCGCTCGCGGATCTGGCGATGGCCGAGCGACAGCGCAATGCCGCGCGACTCGAGCAACTGAAGGAGCTGCGGGCGGAGCGATTCGAGCTGATGGCCCGTCTCGCGCAACTGCCGTCCGACATGGTCTTCTTCACGCAGATCACCATGGAGGCTGCGGAGGACGAGGCGTTTCTCGACGCCATGCGGCGGGCCAACATCAAAGGCGCTCTGGTCGGCGTCGAGGCCGTGACACCAGAGGGGTTGAAGGACGTCTACAAGAACTTCAACGATGTCGGCGAGGCGCTGGTGCTGCGGCTGCGCAAGTTCCGCGAGCATGGCGTCCACGTCCTCGGGTCGTTCATCTTCGGACTGCCGAGCGATCGCCCCTCCACGTTCGAGGCCACCGCGGACATCGCCGATCGCGCCGGACTCGCCTTCGCCCAGTTCGTCATGCTGACGCCGTTTCCGGGCACCGTGGACTTCGATGCGTGGGAAAAAAAGCTCGGGGCGGACGTGGCGCACGTGGGCGATATCCCCATCACCAGGCATTGGTTGATCCCCCAGGCACAACGTCCGAAGGTGTACGCGCCGCACCCGGTGATGACGGCGGACGAGATCCGCGCCAGGACACAAGCCGTGTGGGATCGGTTCTACAGCCTTCCCCGCATCTGGGCGCGCTCCCGCTGCACGCCGACGCTCCGGTCGCGCCTGGCGTTCGTCCTGATTTCGAAGCTCTACCGACAGATGTACGCGAACACCGGCATCGCCACCGACAGCGCCCGCGTGAGCCGAGCCAACCGGTGGGCGCGGCTCATCGCCAAGCCATGCCGGCGCCTGTTTGTGGCGCGGCCCCTGCCGACGAGCGATCGACCAGAGGTGCAAGCCGTCTGATCGAGATATCAACGAGCGCGTTGAGCAGGCGCACACGCTTTGAGCTTCGACCTGAACGTCTGCATCTGTTTGTTGTCGATGAACGGCGTGCTTGAAGCGTGCGGGAGCGTCGCGAGGTTTCCGCAGAAGGCGGCGACCTTCGCCCGGTTCAGGTAGACCTCGACATTCGAGCCGTAGAACGCCTGGACGAGATCGCGGTGCTCGCGAATGTAGTTGCCGATTCCACGGATGGCGCGCTGTCCGGCGAAGTCCCCCACGATCGGCACGATCACGTTTCTCGCCTGCAGGTCCTTCACGAATGAGAAGTCGTCTTCGGTGGCCAGATAACTACGCGGGGTGCCGCTGAGATCGGTGGCTGTCATCAACGTGCGGTAGGAGGGTCCAGCGGCATCTGACGGGAGCGATCGGCCATAGTGGATCTCCGGGCCGTCCGTGTAAAACGCCCGCAACGCCTGCGCGATCCACTCGAGGTCCTCTTCGCCCATCAGGAATCGATGGGTCGACACCAGTCGTTCTCGAATCATCGTCATGCTCTCCTGGTAGAGGTTTGGCGTGGGCCGCACGTTGGCGTACGCGTCGAACATTTCCCTGACCGATGTCGCGGGACCGAGGCCTGCCGGCCGTTGACGCGAGAAGAGCCGCGACACGAAGTCAGCGCGATCGGCAGACACCTCGAACAGCGCCTTGTACATCAGATGCAGGTTCCGGTTCTCCCGGCGAATGTCCACGATGAACGCGATGGCAGGGCGGAGCCTCGCGATGTAGCTGAAGTTCTGTTCGGGCCCCACGCCGATGTAGGCGCCGCCGCGCGCTCGCAGCCGGCGGATCGTATGAACGTACAGAATCTCGTTCGAAACGAGATTCTCGGAATGTGTGAACACGCCGCCCGGCTCAGACAGTTCGCCGCTCAGACGCCAGAAATCCCCGTCGCTCAGCGTCGCCGGCAGCACGGAGCGGCGCAAATCCAGGCCACAGCCGATCAAGACGGTCACACACATGCCAACGACGAGAGGCATCGGGACGGAAACCCGCGACAGGCGCATGGTCATTGAGATTGTCGCCCAAGGGACCCCAGTGCGAACTTAGTAGATACTCTTGCGCATGGTTGGAGCTTCATCCTTATGAGAAAGCACGTCACGACAATCTCTCTGTTCACGCTGATGCTCTCGGGCCTCGCCGCACAACAGCCCCCGGCCAGCGGACGCCAGGGAGGCGATCGGTTTGCAGGTCAGCCGCGGATTAACGCGCTCATCGTGAGCGGCGGCTGCTGTCACGATTATTCCGGCGAGGCCAAGGTGCTGATGGATGCGGTCGGCCGCGCGCTGCCCGTGGACTGGACGCTCGCCCTGCAGGGTGGCCGAGGGACACGCGGCAGCATGCCTGTCTACGCCGAGGCCGACTGGGCCAGGCGGTTCGATATCGTGGTTCACAACGAGTGCCTGGCCGATGTGGACGACCCCGAGTACATCCGGAAGATCGCGCGCGCCCACCGCAATGGCCCGCCCGCAATCGTTATTCATTGCGCGATGCATTCCTATCGTGCGGCCACGATCGACGACTGGCGTGAATTGCTTGGCGTGACCTCGCGTCGGCACACTCGCCCGTTCGCGATACCAGTCACGATCGCCGTCAAGGATCACGCGGTCATGAAAGGTTTCAAAGAGGGCTGGGTCACGCCCGTGGACGAGCTTTATGTCATCGACAAGATCTGGCCCCATACGACCGCGCTGGCGACAGCCGTGAGTCCGGAGGACAAGCAGACCTACCCGCTCGTCTGGGTCAGTGAATACGGAGGGACGACCAGAGTGTTTGGGACGACGCTGGGGCACGGGAACGAGACGTGGGCCGACCCAGTGTTTCAGGATCTGCTGATTCGCGGTTTCAAGTGGGCTGCGAAACGAGACTGAATGCGCCTCCTACCGAGTCAGGTGGAAGGGTACGCTGGTGACTACCACATTCGGCTTGAAAAGCAGGGCTCCCTTGATGAGCAGCGCGCGCTGATTGTGAAACAGATGGTGCACCATTTGGCCGGGACGAACTCCGGAAGCACGACGGTCACGAAATCGTCCGGACGCTCCGCGTCGACCCGCTCGAGGTTCTGTGACCCCCGCACAGATCCTCCTGGTAGACGATGAAGTCTCCATTCAGCGTGCGATGGGACCGTTGCTGCGCTCCCGGGGCTACTCGGTGACTATCGTGGGAACCGGACGTGAGGCCCTCGACATGTTCGCTCGCGATCCGGCCGACCTCGTGGTGCTCGATCTGGGGTTGCCTGACCTCGATGGCACCGAGGTCTGCCGCCGGTTGCGCCAGCAGAGCGACACGCCAATCCTGGTTCTTTCAGCGCGAGGGGCCGAGAGAGACAAGGTCAAAGCGCTGGACGAAGGAGCCGACGATTACGTCACCAAGCCGTTCGGTCCGGAGGAGTTGCTGGCGCGTATCCGCGCGGCGCTCCGTCGCACACGCGGCGGAGACAATGCCGCCCATGGTCAGCTGGTGCGCGGCGATCTCTCGATTGATTTCGACCGCCGCCGTGTTCGCCGCGGCGACGTGGATGTGAAGCTGACGCCGAAGGAATTCGAGCTTCTCACGCTCCTCGCCAGGCATGCTGGTCGAGTCCTCACCCATCGCACCATTCTCAAGGCACTCTGGGGCACTCACGGCGTCGACCAACCCGAGCATCTCCGGGTTCTCATCGGCCAACTTCGCAAAAAGATCGAAGTCGAACCGGCAAAGCCCAGATATCTCCTCACCGAACCGTGGGTGGGCTATCGGTTTGTGGACGAGTAGGCGCCCCTGTTTGCGCGTAAACCTTGAACGCCTGCCCCCCGTCCTAATCACCGTCAACTGTCGTTTTGGTTGGCGGTAAAGGACACGCTGTGACGCAAACACTCCTTCAGGATGTCAGGTACGCGATCAGGCTGCTGCGCCGCTCGCCCGGTTTTGCCGCGACGGCAATGCTGACGCTTGCTCTGTCCATTGGAGCAAATGCCGCCATCTTCAGCGCCGTCCAAGGCATTCTCATCGCCCCGCTGCCCTACCGCGAGCCCGATCGACTCGTGCGCTTGTTCGAGGAATCTCCCACGACACCGCACTTTCCCATGGCGCCGGCCGATTTCCGCGACTATCGCGCGGAGCTTGGAACCTTCGAAGGTCTTGCCGCCTACATGCGCGGCGATCTCCAGATCGGTGACGTTCAGCAGCCGGAACAACTCCACGGAATGCAAGTGACGGCGGGGTTTTTCAAGCTCCTCGGCTACACGCCCGCGTTAGGCCGGGAGTTCGAGCCAGGCGACGAGATCGCGGGCAGCAACAGCGTCGTCATGCTCAGCCACTCGCTGTGGATGCGCCGATTCGACGGCGACCCGGGGATAGTCGGCCGTACGGCGCGGTTCTCCGGCCGCACGTATCAGCTAGTCGGTGTGCTGCCGGATGGGGTGAAACATGTCGGTGGCACTTATCGGACCTATGGGCACGGTGAGGCCGTTGACATCTGGTCGGTGCTCGCGGTACCGCGTGAAGAACATCCTCGTTTTCGTTTCTCGCATTACTTCAACGTGGTCGGGCGCCTGCGAGCGAACGCCAGCTGGGCAGAAGTGTCGGAAGACTTGCGCAGGACCGGCGTCAACGTCGCGAAGCGTTACCCGCAACCGAACAGTCCCTGGATGCCGCGCGCCGTTCCGCTCAAAGACGAAATTGTCGGCACAGCGGAATCCACACTGCTGGTTCTCGCGGCTGCGGCATCAGCCGTGCTCCTGCTGGCGTGCGCCAACATCGCCGGACTGCTGCTGGGACGCTCGTCCGTGCGGTCACGAGAGATCGGCGTCCGCTCCGCGTTGGGCGCCACACCCTCGCGCCTCGCTCGGCAGTTGCTGATTGAAAGCCTCGTCCTCGCGGCGGCCGGTGGGGCAATCGGCGTGGGACTCGCATACCTGGGGATTGCCGCGCTCGCGCGGTTCGGGCCAGCGGACATCCCGCGCCTTCAGATGATTGCGATCAACGGCCGCGTGCTGCTCTATACAGTGGCGGCCACCCTGCTGAGCGCGCTCGCATTCGGGCTGGCACCAGCGCTGCGGCTGGCGCGGGCTGGCGTAGGAGAAACACTGAAGGAAGGAATCCGCACGGTCGCCGGATCGAAGCACCAACGTATTCGCCGCGCCCTGGCTGCAATGGAAGTGGCCCTCGCATTCGTCATCGTCGTATCGACCGGGCTGTTGCTGCGCAGCTTCGTGTCGATGATCGGCACCAACCCCGGCTTTGTTCCGCAGAGCACACTCACGGCTTCAGTCGAACTCCCGACCGCTCGTTACAATACCGACGCCGCGAGAGAGTTCTTTTTCCGAGCCGCCGATCGCGTCCGATCACTTCCGGGTGTGCGGGCGGCTGCGTTCAGTTCGGATCTGCCGTGGACCAATTACGACGAGAACACCGGGTTTTCCATCATCGGCCGCCAATTTCCCGATGGCGATGGACCCGAAGCGCGTTATCACTTCATGACTGACGGCTACACGCGAGCAACCGGGACCCCGCTCGTCGCCGGTCGTGAACTCGCAACCTCTGATACCCGGAATGCTCAGGCGGTCGTGATGGTGAATGAGTCGGCCGCTCGCAAGTACTGGGGCACAGCCGAAGCGGCTATCGGGGCGCGGCTGAACTTGTGGGGGAGCCAGCGGGTTGTAGCGGGCGTCATCGGTGATGTCCGCGACATGCCGTGGGACGGCCACGCAGTGCCGGCTTTGTACTTTCCACAGGCGCAGGAGTGGTACCCACAGCCTATGTTCCTGATCGTCAGGTCGGAGCTGCCCATCACGTCACTGGTCGAGCCGATTCGGCGGGCAGTGAAAGAGATCGACCCTGCGCTGCCGCTCGCCAACATCCGGCCGCTCGAAACCGTGGCCGGTGCGGCGATTGCGACGCGCCGGCTCGCGCTTTCGCTCGTCGCGACCTTCGGCGCGACCGCACTCTTCCTTGCCGTCATCGGGATCTACGGTGTCATCGCCCAGAGCGTGGAGCAGCGGACGCACGAGTTCGGCGTCCGGCAGGCGCTCGGCGCGACACGCCGCGACATCATGCGGCTCGTTTTCTCGAGCAGCGCCACGATGACGATCGTGGGCCTGGCCGCCGGGATTGCGCTGGCACTCGGATCGACGCGGCTGCTCGTGTCGCTCTTATACGAGGTCACACCGCTCGACCCGTGGACATTTGCCGGCGTCACGATCACTCTCGTGCTCGCCGCTGCAGGAGCGGCATATCTGCCGGCCCGCCGAGCGACACGGATCAGCGCCGCGTCGGCGCTACGCTCAGCGAACTGATCGAATCTCAAACGCGTGCCGTTTGACATGCCGGCGGGGGTTATTGATATATCGTCCGCCGAGACGTCTCTCGATGCACGATTACGATCTGATCCTCACTATTACGGGCGGGCTGAGTGCAGCACTGATCCTCGGCTATATCACCCAGCGTCTTGGTCTCTCTCCACTGGTCGGATATCTGCTGGCCGGCACCCTCGTCGGGCCGCACACGCCGGGCTTCGTCGCAGACGTGTCACTGGCAGAACAGTTGGCCGAAATCGGCGTAATTCTCCTCATGTTTGGCGTCGGGCTTCAGTTTCATGTCGAGGAATTGCTCGCCGTCCGGCGTGTCGCGATACCGGGTGCGGTCGCACAGAGTGGCGTCGCCACGATTCTCGGTGCCCTCCTCGCCCGAAACGCAGGATGGGACTGGCCAGCTGCGCTGGTCTTCGGCATCGCATTATCTGTCGCCAGCACGGTGGTGCTGATTCGTGTCCTCGCCGACAACAACGACCTGCATACGCAGGCCGGGCACATCGCGGTGGGTTGGCTCGTGGTCGAGGATCTCTTTACCGTGCTGGCGCTGGTGCTGCTGCCCGCGCTCTTCGGTCCTGGCGACGGTGGCACTACGCTGTGGGGGGCCCTGGGACTCACCGCGCTCAAAGTGACTGCGCTCGTAGTCTTCACGGCAACCGTCGGCTCACGGGTGATTCCGCGTGTGCTCGATTACGTGGAGCGGACGAAGTCACGAGAACTGTTTACGCTGACGGTGCTCGTCGTGGCGCTTGGCATCGCCGTCGGCTCTGCCTTGATCTTCAGCGTTTCGATGGCGCTCGGAGCATTCCTGGCTGGGATGGTCGTCGGGCGTTCCGAATACAGCCTGCGCGCGGCATCCGAAGCGCTGCCGATGCGCGACGCGTTTGCTGTGCTCTTCTTCGTGTCGGTCGGAATGCTGCTCGATCCGCGCGTGCTCTGGGAAGAATCCGGGTTCGTCTTCGGCACCTTGATGGTGGTGCTGGCCGGCAAACCGTTGGTCGCCCTCCTGATCGTTTGGATCATGAGATATCCGTTACGGACCGTTCTCACCGTCGCCATCGCCCTGTCGCAGATCGGCGAGTTCTCGTTCATTCTGGCAACGCTTGCTCGGGACTTAGGTGTACTGGCGTCTTCGGCAAGCCACGTGCTCGTCGCCGCGGCAATCGTGTCGATTGTGTTGAACCCTCTCTTGTACCGCACGATTGGACCGATCGAACGATGGGTCGCGGCACGTCCACGTCTCCGCGCGGTGGTGGAGCGACAGTCTACGGCCCTCGATGCCGGCACTCGACAGAGTAACCGTCCCGCCGATCCTGCACATCGCGCGGTCGTCATCGGCTACGGACCTACCGGCCGTACCGTGGTCGATCTGCTGCGGGACAACCGAATCGAGCCGACCGTCATCGAACTCAACGTCGACACGGTTCGCGCGCTGCGTAGGCGTGGTATCGAGGCCATTTATGGCGACGCCACGCGGCCTGACGCGCTGGCTGCGGCTGGCATTGCCTCATCCGGGAGTCTTATTCTTGGATCGGCGGGCATGGCCAACAGCGCGGAGATCATCCGCACTGCCCGTGAGGTCAATCCACGCATTCGCGTCCTCGCGCGTGCGTCATATCTCAGGGACGTGAATGCGCTGAAAGCCGCTGGCGCGGATACCGTGTATTCGGGAGAAGGAGAAGTCGCGCTGGCGTTCGTGGAAGACATCCTCGAAACGCTTGGTGCGACGCCGGAGCAGATCGACCGCGAGCGCGCACGAGCGCATCGCGAATTGTCCGCGCCGGAGCGATACTAGGGTCCACGACAGGTTCGATGTGCGTGGCTCGACGCGCCGGCGGGAAGATCGCCAGGGTTGCCACAAGCAGAAGTAGTCCCACCGCTGCGCCCAGCGTCGCCGGGTCGTACGGCGTGACCCCGAAGAGCAGAGCGGACGCCGTACGGCCGCCAGTGAGCGCCAGTGCGATGCCGCACGTGCCTCCGATGGCGAGGAGCATGCCAGTTTCGCGCAGGAACAATCGCGCGATGTCGCGTGCCGTCGCACCGGGCGCCATGCGGATGCCAATCTCGCCAGTGCGCCGCGAGACCGCATAAGCAATGAGACCGTACAACCCGACCATGGTCAGCAGCACACCGAGCACCGCAAATCCCCCCGACAGCGCCGCCAACAGGCGCTCCTGGACCGTCCAAGTCGACGATGCGGACTTCGTAGAGGGTCGCTGGATCCGTGACGGGCAGCGGGCGGAGCCGGACGGCGTTGACGACTTCGAAGAGCGCGTGTTTGCCCCGATTCCGAGCGTGAGTGAAACAATGGCGACCACCGCGAAGCCCGGGTTGCGCCGGAGGATTCGCAAGGCATAGCGAATGTCCTTCTGCCGGATCCATCCGCTGCCCCAGACGTCGAGTGTGGCCTCCTGGATTTGAGACACGTTCCCCAGTTCGCGCTTCGCGGCGGCTAGCGGCGGCGTCGGGCGTCTCTCCGCGCGCAATACGGTCCGCAGTCGCCATCTCGAGATGGGCCTGTATCATCTTCGCGCAGCTCTACGTCTTTGTCCCTCATGACTCGCCTTCCCGCGGCTTCGCGAGGATTCCAGCGATGGCCTCGACGAGCGTTTCCCAGCGCGATCGCTCGCATGCCAGCTGACGGCGTCCTGCGCCGGTGAGCCGGTAGACCCGCGTCCGCTGCTTGTTGGCGGATATCTTCCAGGTGGCCGCGATCCACTTCCGCTTTTCCAGCCGATGGAGCGCCGGGTACAACGACCCGGTGTCGACCTGCAAGACGTCGGCCGACTCCGCCTGGATCGCCTGCGCGATCGAGTAGCCGTGCTGGGGCCCCCACCGCAGCGTTTGAAGAATGAGGAGATCGAGCGTTCCCTGCAGGAGTTCGATCCGGTTCTGATAGCGCGGCCGTTTCGCCATGGAGGTTGACAGTCTACATCCATGGATGAAGACTGTCTACATCCTCGACCTAACGGCGGCAATCCGGGTGAATGCCAGCTGCACCGGAATCACAGCATTGTGATCCCGTGTGCGCACACGGCCCTTTGGGGCCTTGCGCGGGTTGGCATTACAATGGGCAACCCTTTTATGGCTGCCGACCGGCGAAACCCTGAGCGCACGCCCTCACAGGCGGATCCGGACGGGGCCCTCGAACGGTTGCTTCAACGTCGTCATCTCAAGTTCAGGGACGGGGACGTCATCATCACGCGGCAGGCCGGTGGCCTCCGCGCGGAGTCGCGCGCCGTTTATCACCTGCACGTTCACGGCAGCGGTCCGCTGCCCGATCGATTCGCCAGCTTCGAGCACGCCGCCGCCAAAGGCGAGGATCTTGCGACCAAGCACAAGGTCCGACTGTTCTATGTCGAACACAAGAACGACTCGCCGGCGCTCCTGAAGGACGCACGGACTTCATAGATCGGCCACCGACTGCCTGTAGGTCGGACGTGACGAGAACGGCACCCGACCATGTTCAATTGGCGATGCCGGCTGGCAGGGAACCGAAGCCCGTGCGTTCCACGAAGGAATCCTCGGCATCCCAGAAGCCGCTGGATGCCCGCCGCCTCCCTTGGCATAGGTCGCTCCACCCCGACCTGACCGCATTGCCGGCGTACTGACGTTCTGTCACCGACCGCGACACCGTCCGATCGTGGGACCTGGTTGGCCGAGACCGCACGGTGGCCCAGGGACCAGACGCGACAAATAATGGGCGTTTTTCTGGCCATTTCTTTGCGTCCCCGCTCGGACAAGGACAGGTGATGGGATTCCTCCGCGACCTTCGTCATGGCTTCCGGACGCTCCGACGCGTTCCCGGTCTGGTCGGCATTGCCGTCGTCACCCTGGCGCTCGGCATTGGTGCCAACACTGCCATCTTCAGCGTTATTTATTCGGTTCTACTGAAGCCACTGGCTTTTCCCGACGCTCACCGCATCGTGCAGGTCTGGATGGCGTTTCCAGAACGGAACATCGAGCAGACGTCCTGGTCGCATGCAAACTTCTGGGATGCGCGGGATATGGCAGCGACGTTCGAAGACATCGGAGCGATTGAGTTCGGAAGCCTGAATCTGACCGGCCTCGGGGATCCGGAACGAATCGATGCCTTCAGAGTCAATGCGGGATTCTTTCGGGTGCTTGGAGTGGCGCCAGTCGCCGGGCGTCTCTTGCTCGCTGGCGACGACGAGCCGGGACGTGACCAAAACGTGGTCATTCTCACCCATCGCTTCTGGACGCGAAGATTTGGCGGCAATCCGGAGATCGTCGGCCGGACGGTGACGCTCGATGGCGTACCACACCAGGTGATTGGTGTTCTTCCTGCCGCAACGCCGTACTTGGACTGGGCGGACGTTTTCCGTCCGCTGATTCGAACGGTCAAGGCGCAACGGGGAAGCTGGGAGCTGTTTGCCGTTGGACGGCTGAAGCCTGGCGTCACGCTCGAATCTGCGCGCGCCGACCTGCGGCGGGTCGCGGGCGTCCTTGCGCAGCAGTATCCCGAGGTGAACAAAGGCATGAGCGCCACCGCCTCGCCGCTCGGTCAACTCGTCGCCGGCGACAACACCCGGCGCGCGTTGTGGGTGCTGCTCGGCGCGGTCGGCGTGCTGTTGCTCATTGCCTGCGTCAACCTGACGAACCTCCTGCTTGCCAAGGCGGCCGGGCGCACTCGTGAGATCGCGATCCGCTCAGCGCTTGGCGCGAATCGCCGGCGAGTCGTGGGTCTCCTCGTTGCGGAATCGCTGCTGTTGTCGCTGGCCGGAGCAGCTGTAGGGCTGCTCCTGTCGGTATGGACGATCGATCTCCTCCGCGCGAGCAGCGCGTCCGGAATCTCTCGACTCGACGAAGTCGAGATCAACGGCTGGGTGCTGACCTTCACGACCGTCGTCGCGGTGTGGACGGGAATTCTCACCGGACTCATGCCCGCGGTGCACGCCTCGCGCGGCGATCTGGTACCGGCGCTTCGGGAAGGAGAGCGCGGAATCGCCGGGACGCCACGACAGCAGCGCCTGCGATCCGCCCTGGTGGGCGCCGAAGTGGCGCTGACGCTCACGCTGCTCGTGGGTGCGGGGTTGCTCCTCAGGAGCTTCTCCACCTTGCTTCAGGCGGATCGCGGATTCCAGACCGAGCGCCGGGTGCTCGTCGAGGTCAATCTCCCGCGGCCATACAGCGCCGACGAAGGCAAGCGCGCGGACCAGTTCCTGTTGGACTTCGAGTCGCGCTTGCGCAGACTTTCGCCAGTCTTGTCCGTCGGCTCCGTCAGCGGACGGCCACTGGGTCCAGGCAGCACCGGCATGGGAATCGTCTCGGCTGAGCGCCAGGAGGGATCCGAGGTCCCCTGGGCGAGCTGGCGCCTGATCACGAAGGACTATTTCAAGACGATGGGCGTGCCGCTCCTGCGCGGGCGGACGTTCGACGAGCGCGACCTCATCGCAAGACCATGGCGCATCATCGTCAGCCAGCGACTCGCCGATCGGCTGTGGCCGGGCGAGGATCCCGTGGGCCGACAGGCGGTCTTGTGGAAGGGACAAGGCAACGAGCAAGCCGAAGTCATCGGCGTCGTGGGCAACATGCGCGAACGAGGCCTGGCGCAGCCGCCAACGCTCGCCGTCTATTTGCCTGCCTATGGTTCCGGGCCCGACCACATGTTTTTTGCGATGCACACGACGGCGTCGGCGGAAGCGCTGGTGCCGATGGTCCGGGCCGCACTGTCGAACATCGACCCGTCGCTTCCACTCTCCAACGTTCAGACGCTCGAGGAGATCGTGTCGGCCTCAACAGCGTCCACGCGATTCATCGTGGGCCTGCTGAGCGGGTTCGCGGGACTCGCGATGGTGCTGGCACTGGTCGGTATCTTTGGCGTGACGTCGTATTCGGTGTCGCGTCAGACCGCGGAAATCGGTGTTCGGCTCGCGCTCGGCGCGAGTCACGATCGCCTGCTCCGCTTCATCTTGCGACAGGCGATGATGCCCGTCGCGCTGGGCATTGCCGTAGGGGTAGGCCTCGCTCTTCTGGTGTCGCGCCTGATCGCCGGTCTGCTGTTCGAAGTCAGTCCACACGATCCGATGACATACGTCGTCGTCGTGGGGTTGCTTGCCGGAACTGCCTTGCTCGCCTGCCTCCTGCCTGCGCGTCAGGCGCTGCGAATCGACGTCGTGTCTGCGCTCCGCGCGGAGTAATCACAAAGTAATCCGTGCATCCATGCGCCGCGGCGTGCAGTTGTGCACGGCTCCCTCAGGGCACGGGTCGATCGTCCGAAAAGAAGGGCGATGGCCTGGCTTGCCTGTGGTGTCTTTTACTCAATCGCTTACCTGGCGATCGGATGGTTGCTGCGCGGGCAGGGGCCTTCGCTGCTGTGGTTTCGGGTCATTGCACTCCTGATCCCCCCGTTGACCGGGGTGGTCGTGATTGCGCGGCGCCGTCACGTCTGGACCGGATGTCACTGGCTGTTCTGGGCCACGATCGCGCTCGGCCTGACGATGTCCGCCATTGGATTGATTGGCTGGACGGTAGACGAGCTGCTGCTGGGACACGAGACGTCCTGGGTGGGGTGGTTTACAGTCTTTGCGCTTTTTGGAGCGGTCGCGCCGCTGTTCGGGCTCCTGGCGCAACCGCATCGCGGCAGTCGCGAGGCCATCACCGCCACCATGGCGGTGGACATTGCCGGTATCGCGGTCATGACCGGGTTTCTCTATTCACGCTTTGTCATTGGGCCCGATCTGACGCCGGTGAGCGCACAGCGGGCGCCCCTGTCGCTGCTGCTCCTATCCGAATTCCAGCAACTTATCGTCATCATCGGGATGGCTGTTGCCGCCTTTATCGCCCGCGATTTGAAATGGGGCAGCACCTATCGGCGGATCGCGTTCGGGTTGCTGGTCAACGGGGTGATGCTCAGCATCTCGAATCTGGCGATCTGGCAGGGCTTGTACCAATCCGGCTTCGTGTATGACGTCATCTGGATCATGCCGTACGCGTTCTACGCATGGGCGGCGGCACAGGCTCCGACGTCGGCCGAAGTCGATTCCGAGACCGAGCGCCACGCACTGACTCCCTCGAGACCGTGGGTCGTTTTCATCGCACTCTGCCTGATTCCGCTCTTCGACTACGGATTGCGCCAGGTGCTTCCTCTGGGTCCGCTCGAGACGTATCGCGATCTCTCGACTGCCATCACGATCTTTTCGGTGCTGCCGCTGCTGATGGCGCGGCTTGCGGTTGAGCATGGCGAAGCCCAGCAGGCGGACAGAAAACGTCGGCTCCTCGCGGCGGCCACCGAGCAGGCGGACGAACTCATCTCAATCATCAAACCTGATGGCACGATGGAGCACGCCAACGACGCGTTCTGCCGCGTGCTCGAATACAAACCAACTGAAGTCGTGCAGATGGACGCCGGCGATTTTCTTGCCGAGCAGTCGCGAACGCAGGTGGACACGATCGTCGAGGCCGTGCGCGCTGACGGCATCTGGCGAGGCACGCTGGTTCGCCGTCGCCGCGCCGGCACGACGTTCCTGACCTCCTGCACCGTCACGTCGCTGGCCGACGATAGTGGGCGGATCACGCAGCTCGTGGGCGTCGAGCGTGACATCACGCGCGAAACAGAACTGCGCGATCAATTGATTCATGCGGAGCGGCTTGCCGCGGCCGGTCAGCTCGTGTCCGGCGTGGCGCACGAACTGAACAACCCGCTTCAGTCTGTCGTTGGGTTTGCCGAACTCCTCATCGAGGGAGAAAAGCGTCCCGAGGTTCGTGGCGATCTCGAACAGATCCACTCGGAGGCGAATCGTGCCGCCAAAATCGTCCGGAATCTACTGGCATTCGTCCGGCGCTCTTCTCCGGAACGGGCGCCGGCGAACCTGAACGAGCTGGTCCAGAGCGCTGTCGCACTACGAGCGTACGAGTTCGGTGTGGCAAACATCGAGCTCGATGCACAGTACACGGATGCTGTTCCCCCCGTTCTCGTCAATCGCGAAGAGATCAAGCAGGTATTGTTGAATCTCCTGCTGAACGCCGAACATGCGATGAAGGTGAGCCAGGGGCACGGCCGGCTGCGGATTCAAACGACGGTGACCGATGCGGGAGTCATGGTCGAAGTGCACGACAACGGCCCGGGCGTTCCGACCGCTGTCGCCGGTCGTATCTTCGAACCGTTCTTCTCGACAAAAGAAGTTGGCGAAGGGACGGGCCTGGGACTATCCATCGCACTCGGGATCGTCGAGGCGCACGGTGGCACGCTGGTGCTCGCGGATTCCACACGCGGAGCCTGCTTTCGTTTGACGCTGCCAAGCGCTGCGGTTGCGCATTCTACTCATGCCCGTGGCTCGGCCCCGCCTGAGACTCGCGCAACAATGACGGGACAGCGCGCGCTTGTTGCAGACGACGAGGCGCCGGTCCGTGCACTTCTCCAGCGCCTCCTGACACGTCGCGGGTTCCTTGTCGATCAAGCGATCGATGGACGCATGGCAGCTCAGCTGCTGGAACGGAATCAGTACGACGTGATTCTTTGCGACGTGCAGATGCCCAACATGGGCGGCCTCGCACTCTTCGAGAGCATTCGTCGTCATCGTCCGGATCTCGTAGATCGCTTCGTATTCATCAGCGGCGACATCCTGAACCCTGAGTTGTACGCGCTGACAGATTCCGCAAATATTCCGCTGCTCTCCAAACCATTCGGCGCCGCAAAGCTGGATGAAGCGCTCGATCGGATCCTCGCCAGACGGTTCGGGCGCCGCCATTTCGGAGCTGTCCAGACGTAGTTCGGGGCTCGGGGCTCGGGGCTCGGGGCTCGGGAACTGGAGACCAAGACTGCGCTTGTCCCACTGAAGCTCGTGTGGCACGCTTGGCGCCATGGTGAGCGGATTTTTGTACGACCTCCGGTATGCCCTGCGGGTCCTGCGGCGCGAACAACGACACACCATCCTGACCATCGTCACAATGGCGCTCGGAATTGGAGTGACGACGGCGCTTTTCAGCGTCACGTACGGCGTGTTGCTGAAGCCGTTCTCCTGGCCAAACGGCGATCAGATTGTCGAACTGCGGGAGACGCGTGGCGGCAGTGCGCCACGGTTCGGCGCGATGTCAAACACCGCGTATGTCGCGTGGCAGGACGGCGCGGAAACGATCGATCAGATCGCGGCCTGGAGCATGCGTGTCGTGACGCTCACAGGCTCGACGGAGCCTGAACGCATCAGAATCGTGTCCGCCACCGCGAGCCTGTTTCCTACTCTCGGCGCGCGTCCTCTGATTGGATCGTATTTCGAAGAACGTGACGAGAGCACGCGCGTGATCGTCCTCTTTGAACGAATGTGGCGGGAGCGGTTTGGAGCGGAGCCGTCGGTACTCGGCAGAACCGTTCATCTCGATGGTGAACCCTTTACGGTAGTCGGTGTGCTTTCCGATCGATTCGCATATCCGGACCGACGAGCACGCGCGATCGTTCCCTTCCGCGTTCCACCGCCAACGGGCAACTCGTTGTCAATGTTCAGCGCCATTGCGTCGCTCCGACCCGGTGTCACCGCTGCGCAGGCGGCAGCCGAAGGCACGGCCCGAGCGCGTCTGGCCGCAGACACTGGAATGACCACGATGGCGATCTTTGGCAACAACGGCCCGATCGAGATCGTCGCGCAACCTTTGCGCGATGCCTTGACCGCGGGCGTTCGAAGGCCGCTGGTTATTCTGCTCGCCGCCGTCGTCCTGCTACTTCTCACGGCCACGGCGAATGTCGCAAGCTTGCAGCTGGCGCGCGCAGCTACCCGAAGCCGCGAGATGGCGATTCGTGCGGCGCTCGGTGCCGGGTCTGCTCGTGTGACGCGGCAGTTGGTCGTGGAGAACCTGCTCGTGGGCGCGGCAGGTGGAGCTTTGGGACTTACGCTGGCGTGGTGGCTTCAACGATCAATGCCGGCGTTGCTGCCCGCTGACTTTCCGCGCATGGACGCCCTGGGAATCGACGCCAGCGTCGTGGCATTTTCGGCTGCTGTCACCGTTGGGACAAGCGTCCTCTTTGGGCTGATTCCGGCATGGCGGGTGCGACGGCTCAACATGACTGACGCGCTCGCCGAGGATGGATCGGCGCCGGTCGGCGCTGGCGTCCGGACGCGCACGGCACGCGCGCGCATGATGATCATGACCGCGCAAGTGGCCATCGCCTGTGTGCTGGTCGTGGGGGCGTCGCTGCTTGGCCGCAGCTTTCTCGCCTTGCTCAACGCCGATCGCGGATTCGACCCGACGGATGTCCTCTCAGCGCTGATGGTCATGCCCCAGCCTCTCTATCCGCAGCCAGAGCGGCGGTTCGCTATCGTGAGCCACGTGCTCAGTCGTCTTGACCGAGCGCCTGGGATTGCGGACGCGGCCTTTACTTCCGAAATGCCACTGACGATGGGAGGCTCGTCGAGCGCGTTTACTTTGAAATCACCGCTCGGGGACGGCGGCATGCTGAGGGTACAGGCGTCTCCGCGGATCGTCAGCCCTCACTACTTCTCGGTACTCGGCATCCGCATTCTCGCAGGGCGAGGCTTTTCTGATGCCGACACCGAAACCTCACAACCTGTCGTCATCGTCAACCAGACGTTTGCGAGGCAGTACCTTGGCAGCTCGCCGCTAGGCTCGAAGCTGCCACTGGTCGCGTATGGGCCTTCCGATGCAGACCCGGTGGAATCCACCGTTATCGGTGTGGTCGACGATGTACGGTACGTGACATCAGGCGAACGTCTGCAACCTGAAATCTACTACTCGTTTCGCCAAATGGGGTACAGGCTGCCGGTACAAACCATCACGCTGCTCGCGCGAGCGACAGCAGATACAGATACTGCAGCTGCTTCAATCCGTTCCGCGGTTCGCGACGCCGACCAGCAACTGGTGGCCGACCTGGTGGTTCCCCTCGAACAGCGATTGCTCTCGACGCTCGCACGTCCTCGGCTCTATGCGGTTCTGCTGGGAGGTTTCGCTGCGTGTGCCATCGTCATCGCCGCCGTGGGCCTCGTCGGTGTCCTGTCGTACTCCGTGTCCCAGCGGGCACGAGAACTCGCGATTCGTTCAGCGCTCGGCGCGACACGACGCGGATTGCTCCTCCTGATTCTTCGGCAAGGCCTTGCTGTCACCCTCTCCGGACTCGTTGCAGGCTTGCTCGCCTCGGTCTGGCTCACAGCTCTACTCTCTACACAGCTCTACGGCGTTCAGCCGCATGATCCCCTGAGCTTCTTCGCTACTGCGGGACTGCTGCTTCTCGTCGGAGTCCTTGCGTCGTTGATGCCGGCACGACGCGCCGCCAGGATCGACCCGCTGCGAGTGTTGCGACAGGGGTAGAGCCGTGGTGAGCGGAATCGAACAAGCGCGCTCGACGCAAATGTGCTGACACCCCTCACCCCGACGACGGCCGCGTTTGCCAAGGCCGGGCGAGACTGACGACGAAGGGCTCAACACGCTGGGGTTGCTCGCGAATCGACTGGCCCCGACCCAACCGAACATCAAGAAACACTTGACGTTTTTTCGACCCACTAGTCCGTGGTGCACACTTCACGGGCACGAGCGCAGCCAACTCGGTCTGGACCGAGTTGAGCGGTGGATTGTCAAGTGCGAGAGCCAACCAACGCGCTTTCGCACGGCCGTTCAACTGGATCCGATCTCATGACGTTATGCGTAGCTAGAACTGTGCCATCGAACCGCTGCTCTTCATATGCGGCGAATTGATTGGATGACGGTCCCGAAACTGCAGATTCTGCAAACCCGAGATATCACGCCGGATCAAGAAACTGCAACTCGGTGGCAGCGGACCGAATTCAGCCAGGTGATCCGAGTACTGCGACCGGATCGTCTGGCAGCGTGCGATACGCGTCGAGATGTTGCTCCCGTGAGTTATACGAGCGGGCCTCAGCCTAAATGTTCATCTCGAACGTAGAACATCGGTGGACGGACGATCTCACCGTCCCCGGCCCGAAGCGGTGTGCACCGGCGCCTTGCCCAGGAGATTCACCGCGGCTCTCACCGCTTCGGCCAGTTTCACCGCCCGGCCCGAGCCGAAGTAGTGCAGAAAGATGACGGCCGGCTGAACGCCGGTCATGTGGTGGTGAATCGCCACCACGTTGATGCCATTGGCGCGCAACGCTTTCAACACCTGCGTCACTTCGTCTTCGCGCATCGCGACGTCGCCAGCCACCATCGCATCCGCGTCGGAGCCCGTGAAGGCCGCCCATGTATTCAGCCCCATGCGGGCGTTGATTGAAGCGCCGTGCTCGCGCACGTTCAAGTCCGGGCGTCCAATGGTGATCTTGTAGACCGGACCGTTCTGTTCGCCCTGATGGCCGACGATTTTTGCCAACGCTGCAGTATCGAGGCCGTTGGGTGCCGAAGGGGGCGCGGGAGAAGCTGCCGGTTGAGGCCGTTTGACCGATTGGTCGATCAAGTCGAGCGCGGGTTTGACCCGGCGAGCCAAGTCGGCCGCGCTGCCGCTGCCGTGGACGTGCATGTAAAAGATCCGCGGCTGTTCCCAGAAGAAATGATTGTGGAGCGCGGTCACGTCGAGACCGTTGTCGAGCACGGCCGACATCACCGCGTTCACCTCGTCCTCGGTGAGAACCAGGTCGCCCATGAGCACCTCCGCGCCGGTGCCCTTTGTCAGCGCGATCCAGCCGCCAAACCCGAACGGCGTCGGCGCCGGCCGCTGCGATATTGTGACGCGCAGGTCATTGCGCGGAATGTTGACCTTCAGCACGCCATCTTTGAAGTCGCCGGTTTTCGAAAGCGTCGTGAGGACGGCCTTGTATTCTGGCGGAATCTCCTGCGCGACCGCCGTCCGGCCGACAAATAGCGCTGCCGCACATATCATAGAGATTCGGGTCCTCTTCCGTATTGCCATGGTCAGCTCCTTCGGTCCGATACGCGTTTCAGTAGTCCTTTATAGTCCCAACCTGGGTTTTGAGGGTGCATGCCAACAGAGCACGAGACAGTGAGTCGTACCGAGGTCGTCGATCCCGTGTGCGGGATGACGATCGATCCAGCCGACGCCGTTGGAACCGTCCAGCACCGAGGTCACACGTACTACTTCTGCAATCAAAGCTGCCTCGAACAATTCAAAGCTGAGCCTGAACGCTTTCTCGACGACCGTCGCCGCAACGAACCGGCGTCGCCCGCCGACCTGGCGCGCGAGTACACCTGTCCGATGGATCCGGAAGTCCGTCAGGCGGGACCCGGCGCCTGTCCGAAATGCGGGATGGGGCTCGAGCCAGTGGATGTTGCGCCACTCACGAAAACCGAGTGGACGTGTCCGATGCATCCGGAGATCGTGCGCGACGAACCCGGCGCGTGTCCGATCTGCGGAATGGCGCTCGAACCGCGGACCGTGACGATCGACGAGGTCAATCCAGAACTCGTGCAGATGACACGACGGTTCTGGTGGTCTCTCGCGCTCACGGCGCCAATTCTGGCGTTCATGGTTGCCGAGTTCCTTCCCGGGCAGCCTCTGCACCACTTGGTCTCGCCGCAAGCTCGGAACTGGATCGAACTGGCGCTCGCCACGCCGGTGGTCTTGTGGGGTGGCTGGCCGTTCTTCGAGCGCGGCTGGGCCTCGATTATCAATCGTCATCTGAACATGTTCACCCTCATCGGGCTCGGGGTGGGTGCGGCCTACGGCTACAGCGTGCTGGCAACGCTCGCGCCCGGGCTTTTTCCCGCCTCGTTTCGAACGATGGGACAGGTCGGGGTGTATTTCGAGCCCGCCGCCGTGATCGTGGTGCTGGTTCTCCTCGGACAGGTTCTCGAACTGCGCGCGCGCTCGCAGACAAGTACCGCGATTCGCAATCTGCTCAGGCTTGCGCCGAACACGGCGAGGCGCATCGAAGCCGACGGCACGGAACGAGATGTCCCACTCGAGCTCGTTCAGGTGGGCGACCGCCTGCGGGTTCGCCCGGGTGAACGCGTCCCGGTGGACGGCATCGTGCTGGAAGGGGCCACCAGCGTTGACGAGTCGATGGTAACGGGCGAATCGATTCCCGTTGAGAAGACTCCCGGAGCTGCCGTCACGGGCGGCACGATCAACGGGACGGGCACAGTCGTGATGGAAGCGCGCCGTGTCGGAAAGGACACCCTGCTTGCGCAAATCGTTCGAATGGTCAGCGAGGCGCAACGGTCGCGCGCGCCAATTCAACGTCTGGCGGACACAGTTTCGGCGTGGTTCGTGCCGATCGTCATCGCCGTCGCGATCGTCACCTTTGCCGTCTGGGCGTTCTACGGACCAGAGCCTCGGCTCGCGCACGCCCTCGTCAATGCCGTTGCGGTGCTGATTATCGCGTGTCCCTGCGCGCTCGGTCTCGCCACACCCATGTCGATCATGGTCGGCACCGGACGCGGCGCTGAAGCCGGGGTACTCATTCGCAACGCCGAAGCGCTCGAAACGCTGGAGCAGATCATCACTATCGTCGTGGACAAGACCGGCACTCTGACAGAGGGCAAGCCGAAGCTCGCAACAGTGGCGCCGGAATCAGGCTTCGACGAGGCAACACTGCTCCGTCTGGCCGCCAGCCTCGAACACGTGAGCGAGCATCCGCTCGCGGCGGCTATCGTGGACGGCGCACGGTCGCGGGACGTCAGCCTCGCGCAAGTCGGCGACTTCGAATCGGCAACCGGAAAGGGGGTGGTGGGCACCGTCGAAGGGCGCCGCGTCGCGATTGGCAACCTGCGGCATCTGGAGGATCTGCGAATCGATCCCGGACAGTTGCGAGAACGCGCCGAGGCGTTGCGACGCGACGGACAGACGGTCATGTTCGTCGCCATCGACGGCAAGTCAGCCGGCCTTCTTGGCGTTGCCGATCCGATCAAGGCCTCCACGACTGCAGCGATTGACGCGCTGCACAAGCAGGGGCTGAAGCTCGTGATGATCACTGGCGACAACCGCACAACAGGCGAGGCGGTCGCGCGCGCGGTGGGGATCGACCGGGTCGAGGCAGACGTACTACCGGATCAAAAGGCCGCCGTCGTCAAACAACTGCAGTCGAGCGGGGAACGCGTGGCGATGGCCGGCGACGGCGTCAATGACGCGCCCGCGCTCGCGCAGGCTGACGTCGGGATCGCGATGGGCACGGGCACTGACGTCGCCATCGAGAGCGCCGGCGTCACGCTCGTCAAGGGGGACCTGCGCGGCATCGTGCGCGCCCGCCAATTGAGCCGGGCAACGATGAGGAATATCCGGCAGAACCTGTTTTTTGCGTTTGTCTACAACGTGCTCGGGGTCCCGATTGCGGCCGGGGTGCTCTACCCGTTCTTCGGCCTGCTCCTCAGCCCCATGATTGCGAGTGCGGCCATGACGTTCAGCTCGGTGTCGGTGATTGGGAATGCGTTGCGACTGCGGAGGGTGGAGCTGTAGTCGGGGGCGAGAGCTGCGACGCGTCAACTCCCAAGCCCCAACTCCCAACTCCCAATCGTGCTCATTTGGGAGTTGGGAATTGGAGGTCGGGAGGTGTTCCCGACGCTCGTCAGACGTTTTTCGGCACCACGAACGGGGTGCGGTACGCACGCGTCAACATCTTGTTAGCTTCCTCGTCGCCGATGCACTCCAGCTTCTTCGCGTCCCAGTGGATCGTCCGGCCGAGGCGGTAGCTGATGTTGGCCAGGTGCACCAGGTTGCAGGACAAAGCCCCTTCCTCGATTTCCGCGTTCAGGTCCTCGCGCTTCCGGCTGCGAACGGCACTCATGAAATTCTCCCAGTGCTGGTCGCGCGCGGTTGCCGTCGGTCCGGGCTTCTGATCCCGGCCGAGGAACGAGTAGAACTTGTTGTAGTTGTCGAAGACGACATATCCGTTCGACCCGTAGAACTGGTTGCCGATCGTGTTGCCGGGCTTCCCTTCCTGGATGCCCGCTTCGTGCGGCGAGATCCAGTGGCGCACCTCGAACGTCATCATCTTCTTCTTGCCGTTCACGTCGAATTCGTACGCTGCGCTGATGGTGTTCGGCGTCTCCTGGTCGTCGTCGAACATGAACTTGCCGCCAATTGCGGTGACCTTGGTCGGATGGGTAACGCCCAGGCCCCAGCGCGCCTTGTCGACCTCGTGAATGCCCTGGTTGCCGATGTCGCCGTTGCCGGTATCCCAGAACCAGTGCCAGTTGTAGTGAAAGCGATTCTTCGTGAACGGCCGTTTGGGCGCGGGGCCCAGCCAGAGGTCGTAATCGACGCCCGGCGGAACCGGTTCCTCAGGCGTGCGCCCGATGGTATCGCGCCACTTGTAACACAAGCCGCGCGCCATGTAGATCTCGCCGAACTCTCCGTTCCGCATCCGCTCCACCGCCTCCCGCAGGGCCGGTGACGAACGGCTCTGACTCCCCTGCTGGACGATGCGGTTGTATTTGCGCGCGGCAGCCACGATCTGCTGCGACTCGAAGACGTTGTGCGAGCACGGCTTCTCGACGTACACGTCCTTTCCGGCCTGGCAGGCCCAGATCGTTTGCAGCGTGTGCCAGTGGTTGGGCGTGGCAATCGAAACCACGTCGATGTTCTTGTTTTCGAGCAGCTGGCGGAAGTCGGTGTAGACCGTGGGCTTTCTCAGTCCCTTGGACTCGATGCCCTTCACCTTGTTGCCGATGTGGGCCTCATCCACGTCGCAGACCGCGGCGATCTCGACGTTCTTCATCCCGGACCACGCCGACATGTGGCTCCCGCCCCGGCCCCCCAGGCCGACGACGCCGACCAGAACGGTCTCGTTCGGGCTTTGCATGCCGCGGATCGCGGCGTTTCCCGCCATCACGGCGGTGCTCATCAGGAAATGTCGTCGATTCATTGCTCGCTCCTGTAGTCGTGTCGCCAAGGAACTGACGCGTGATTCTGCCACAGTCAGCTTCCAGCTTCCAGCTTCCGGCCCCTCTCGCGTACTCTACCTCTCAAGATTCATGGCCAGCCTCCCGTTCGACTCCATTTACCGGCACGGCTTCGCCCGGGCGGCCGTGTGCGTTCCTTTCGTGCGTTTGGGGAATCCTCTTTCTAACGCGGAACGGACGATCTCGCTGGCCCGCCGCGCGCACGACGAGGGCTCGGCGCTGGCGCTGTTCCCCGAGCTCGGCCTGTCGGGTTACTCGAACGAGGACCTCTTTCATCAGGACGCGCTGCTCGAAGCGACGCTGGCCGGGCTCGCACGCGTGGTCGAGGCCAGCCGGACGCTTCGACCGATTGTGATCGTGGGCCTTCCGTTGCGCGTCGAACAGCGGCTGTTCAATTGCGCCGTCCTGATCAATCGGGGCCGAATCCTCGGCGCCACGCCGAAAACCTATCTCCCCAACTACCGCGAGTTCTACGAACGCCGACAGTTCACGCCGGGGACTCACGCCGGGGCCGGAGAGGTGACGCTGCTCGGTCAGACCGTCCCGTTCGGCAACGACCTTGTCTACGACGTGCCCTCGATTCCTCACTTCGCACTGCACGTTGAAATCTGCGAAGACGTCTGGGTGCCGGTGCCCCCGAGCACATACGCGGCGGCGGCCGGTGCGACGGTGCTTGCGAACCTGTCGGCCAGCAACATCACCATTGGCAAAGCGGATTACCGTCGCATGCTGTGCGCATCGCATTCGGCGCGGTGCCTTGCCGCGTATCTCTACTCGGCAGCCGGGTCCGGCGAGTCGACAACGGATCTCGCATGGGACGGCCACGGCATGGTGTACGAAAACGGCCGTCTGCTGGCCGAGACCACTCGATTCGCGACCGAAGAACAGTTCGTTGTGGCAGACATCGATCTCGAGCGGCTCGCGCAGGAACGGATGCGCATGACGAGCTTCAGCGATGCCGCGGACGACCTGCGGCCGCGGACGTCAGCTCCGAGAAGAGTGTCCGTTCCACTCGACGTGCCGGAGAAGTCCGTTCCGCTGGCTCGCACCGTCGAGCGCTTCCCGTACGTGCCGAGCGATCCCGCCGCGCGCGACGAGCGATGCTACGAGGCCTATCACATTCAAGTGCAGGCACTCGCGACGCGTTTGTCGAGTTCCGGCATCCAGAAGGCTGTCATTGGAGTCTCCGGCGGCCTCGACTCGACGCAGGCGCTCATCGTGACGGCACGTGCGATGGACCGGCTCCGATTGCCGCGGACCAACGTCCTGGCGTACTCGATGCCGGGATTTGCCACGAGCGAATGGACGCGTTCGAACGCACTCGGCCTGATGAAAGCCCTTGGCGTGACGACCGGCGAGATCGACATCAGGCCGTCGTGTCTGCAGATGCTCAAAGACATCGGCCACCCCTATGCGGCGGGCGAGCGGGTCTACGACGTGACCTTCGAAAACGTCCAGGCGGGCGAACGCACCTCGCATCTGTTTCGGCTGGCGAATCTCCACGGTGGACTCGTGATTGGAACCGGCGATCTCAGCGAGCTTGCGCTGGGGTGGTGCACCTACGGCGTCGGCGATCACATGTCGCACTACAGCGTGAACGCCTCCGTGCCAAAAACCCTCATCGAACATCTGATCCGGTGGACGATCCGCACGAAGCAGTTCGACGAGTCAACGAGCGCGGTGCTGCAATCCATCGTGGACACGGAGATCTCGCCGGAATTGATCCCCGGAGATAACGGCGGGAAACCCGCTCAGGCCAGTGAGGCTGTGCTCGGTCCCTTCGAGCTGCAGGACTTCTTCCTCTATTACACCAGCCGTTTCGGATTCCGCCCGAGTCGTGTCGCCTTTCTCGCCGAGCACGCCTGGAGGTGCCGCGATCGCGGGACCTGGCCGGACGAAGTGCCGGACAAGGATCGTCACGAGTACGATCGCGCGACGATCAAGCACTGGCTCGCGGCATTCCTCAAGCGGTTCTTCGAGACCAGCCAGTTCAAACGTTCCGCTTTGCCCAACGCACCCAAGGTCGGGTCGGGTGGGTCGCTGTCGCCGCGCAGCGACTGGCGTGCGCCGAGCGACGGCCATGCCGATGCATGGCTCGAGGAACTGGACCGCGAAGTGCCCGACTGATCCCGCCACTCAACTCGCCAGGAACGTCACCGTTACCGCAACGAGCACGATCACGAACACCCAGCCGCCGATAAAACCAACCAAATCCTCCCGGTAGGCCCGCCACCCGCGGCCGCCGGCGGCTGAGCGCAGATGAAGCGCATCAACCAGCAGCAGCGGCCCGGACGACCGGTCGTCGCTTGGCGTATCCAGCCGGCCGAAGAATGATTCGATGCTAGCCGCCCGTTCGGGCGCGGTCAGAAGGCTCACGATCACGAGCGCGAGGCTGCCCACGAGCAGTGCGGCGAGAAACACATTGGGATCCCAGTGATCGAGCCGCTGCCCGGTGACGGCATACAGCAGGAAGTTGGTCGCCAGCGAGGACACCAGACTCGCGAGCGCGCCCCACCGATTCGCCCGGCGCCAGATAATCCCGCCAAGCACGCTGATGCCCACGAACGTCGCCAGTGTCTCGGTCAGCAGAAACGTGTACAGCACGCTCTGGATCAGATACATCGCATACAGGACGCCAAGCATCGTAATGGCGAAGCCGCTGACGCGCCCCACCCACAAGTAATGATGGTCCGTGCGGTTTGGTGCGAGACGGCGACGATACAGCCCTTCGGTGAAGAGCGCGCCGCTGTCCACGAGAAACGCAGAACAGGTGGACATGTTGGCCGCAAGGATCGATGCGATCATGAGACCAAGCGCCCCGGGAAAGAGCAGATGTCGGCACGCATAGCCGAACGCGTTTTCCGGATCGCTGAGCGGCGGTACTTGCCCTTGCGCCACCAGCGCCGCCACGATGAGTCCCACGAGCGCCCAGCCGACAGTACAGACACGCTTGATGTAGTTGCCGAAGAACATTCCGATGCGGCACGTCCGCTCGTCGCGGCCGGTGCCCACCGCCGCGAGCTGGTGTGGCTGCGCCATGATGCCGACGAGTCCGTTAATCGTCAGCATGAAGATCACCCAGGGTCCAATTCCGGAGGGTGTGGCCAACGAAAAGCGGAATGGCTCCATTGACGCCTGCATGCCGTCGAGCCCGCCGACGAGGTTCCACCCGAGCGGAATCAGCATGAAGGACAGCACGATGATGAGAAACCCCTGGAAGAGATCCGTCCACGCCGCCGCGACGAGTCCGCCGACGAAGCTGTACAAGATGAACATCACCGTCATGGCCACGACGATCTCGTTGACGCCGACGCCTCCGCCGGTGGCCTGGTTGATGACTTTCGCCGCCCCCTTCAACATGCTGCCGGTATTGATAATGAGATAGCAGACGGCAAAGACGATGTAGAGGGCGCCCATCCACGGACCGTATCGATCCTCTGTGAACTCCGCCATCGTGGTCCGCCGCACGCGACGAAACACGGGCGCCATGATCCAGTAGAACGGCGTGATGAACAGGTTCTTCCACTGAAACCAGATAGCGGAGGCGCCGAGGCTGTAGACGGCGCCGGCGAGCGCCACTGGCATCTCGGCATGCGTGCCGACGCCGAAGCTTTGCCCCATCATCAACCACGGACCGAACCGGCGCTCGCCAAGGAAGTACTCGCCCGTCTTCCGCACGCGATACCCGACGATAAGGCCGATGGCTGTGATGATGACGAGATAGGCGCCGAGCACGACCCAGTCGAGAGTGGCGATATTCATGCGTCGGCAACGATATCGCACATGGCCGGCTCTCCAACCGTCCTGCAAACCGGAGTCCCGGAGCAGCGCCAAGTGGACTATCATTCTCAGATCCTCAGAGGTCCTCCTGACAGCGACCACCATCGGCCGGTATCGGATTCTTGAAAAGGTCGGACAAGGCGGGATGGGTGTCGTGTACCGCGCCCACGACACCCTCCTCGAGCGCGTCGTCGCCCTGAAGGTCATCTCGGCCTCGATTGAGGACAATCCCGAGCTGCGCGAGCGTTTCTTCCGCGAGGCGCGGGCGGCCGGCCAACTCTCGCATCGCAACATCATCACCATTCACGACCTCGGTGAACACGACGGACAGCCGTACCTTGCGATGGAGTTCCTGACCGGCGAGGATTTGCAGCACCGGCTCGCGCGTTCGGAGCCGATGAGCCTTCGGCGGAAGCTCGAGATTGGCGCAGAAATTTGCGACGGCCTCTGCTACGCGCACCGGCGCGGGCTCATCCACCGTGACGTCAAGCCCGCCAATATCTTCATCACCGATGAAGGTGTCGTGAAGCTGCTCGATTTCGGCCTCGCGCGCATGGTCGCGTCGGAGCTGACGCGCAGCAACATGATGATGGGGACGCTGAACTACATGGCGCCCGAACAAGTGCGCGGCGAACGCACCGACCATCGCGCTGACATTTTTTCCTTCGGCGTCGTCCTCTACGAGATGCTCAGCGGACGAAAAGCATTTCAGGGTGATTCGTTCGCGACGACCCTCTACAAAATCCTGCAGGACGTTCCGGAGCCTCTGCTCAATATCGACTCGACGCTGCCGCCCGAGCTGGTGTGGCTCGTTGAGAAGTCGCTCGCAAAGCCGCGCGACGAGCGATACCAGGACCTGACGGACGTCGCGCGCGATCTCGCAATCATCCGGCAACATCTGTCTGGATCTGATGCGATCACGATGGCGGCCGCGGCGACGCCAAACGCGTACCGCGCGCCTTCCGACCCGCCTTCGCCGCGACTGCGTCGAAGCCCGAGCGACGTGCGATCGGCGCCCGACGGGACCGAACCGGATCCGTTCCGCACGCCGCGGCCTGGCAGTGGCAGCCGGCCGCGAAGCAGTCCATCAGGCTCCGGACTGGCCTCCGATGCTGTGACCATGGCCAATCAGCCGTCCGATGTGGAACCACCGCGACGATCGTGGGCGGTCCTGACGCTTGGTGGTCTGGTCCTCGTCGCCCTCGTCGCGGGAGGGGCGTGGTATGCGCTGCGCCCGGCCGCCGAACCCGACGCGCGCTCGCAACCGCCGATATCCGCGCCATCGCCGGCAGAACAGACTCAGGCGCTGCCTCCACCTCCAGCCGCTCAACCGCCTGCGGCAGAAGAGCGGTCTCCTGCCGATCGGTCACCTACCAGTGGCACGCAGGAGACGTCGATTGAGTTACAACGTCGGACCGCGGACGATGCTCGAAGCCGCATGCTGCGCGCCAAGAGTGCCGCGCGTCAGGCCGGATCGGCTGCGACCGGTTCTCCGTCCTATGCCGCGGCCGCTGCGGCTGAACGGGAAGCCGCCCGCCTGTACCAGGCGCGGCAGCTTCCGGAAGCGACCGCAAAGTTCTATGAAGCCAGCGGCCTGTTCCGAAGCGCGGAACTGACGCCTCCGCCGGTGGCATCCGGCCGTGCACAACCGGCGCCGCAATCGTCGCCACGCTCGCAGCCAGAGCCCGGTGCGACGCCAACCCAGACGACTGCGCCGACACCGCCCGCGACGCAGACTGGACAAGCCGCCACTCCCTCCGTGCCTGCGGCAGAGAACCCCGTGCAACTGCCGCCGAGTCCTGCGCCCCGCCTCCCGCCACCGCCGGCGCCGGCGCCTGCTCCGCGCCAGACCGAGGCGCCGATCACGGCAGCTGAAGGGGCGTCCTCGCCGCCTGCCGAGAATGGCGTGCGCGACCTCCTCCGTCGCTACGAACAGGCATTGGAATCTCGGAGCCTCGAGGCGATCCGGCGGGTGTGGCCGTCCTTATCGGGACCGCAGGAAGATGCGTTACGCCGTGAGTTCCAGCAAACGCGACGAATCGAAGTGGATATCGATGATCCTCACATCACGCTGAGCGGAGGGACGGGAACGGTCGTTTTCGTCCGCCGCTATCACCTGACCACCGTCGATGGTCAGAGACTCGACAGAAACTCGCGCACAACAATGTCGGTCCGCCGCGCGGGGTCCGACTGGGTGGTCGACCGCGTGCACTTCGAGGCAATTCGTTGATGTTTCGAACACTCTCTCTCGCTCTCGCAGGTCTTCTTTTCACTATCAACACGGCCGCGGCGCAGGATCGCCCGCAGTCGCTCTCCACGCTCTTCGAGGATATCTTCGGAGCGCGCGGACTGGTCTTGAACAGCGACGATGTGGCGCTCGATGGGACGACCCACGCGGCGCATTTCAACAGCGCGTTTCAGTCCGAGTTTCGACTGATGAACGTCGCGTTGACGAGCCAACTCGCGACCGTGCCGCTCCCGTCTCCCGCCTCCGGTTTCACCTACAACTTCGACCCCGGCACCGGCACATTCGTGCGATCGACGAAGAGCTTCGGTCCGATCCTCGCGGATCGCGGCGAGACGATCGGCAGAGGCAAGATCGCGTTCGGCTATACCTATCAGTTCTTCTCCTTCGATCATCTCGACGGCATTTCTCTCTCCAACGTCCCGGCCGTGTTCACCCACGACAGTCCCCAATTGGGCGGCGGTCGCGCTGACGTCGTTTCGACAGCAAACACGATCGAAGCGACCGTCAGTCAGCTGACCGGCGCGCTCACTTATGGCGTCACCGATCGAATCGACGTGTCGTTGGCAGTGCCCGTCGTGCGCACGCGGCTGTCTTTGCTGGCCAATGCGACGATCCATCGCATCGGCACGGGGACCAATCTCGGCGTGCATTACTTCCGTGATTCGGACGCGATTGGGGGATTTGGGTCGAATCGGCAGTACTTCGCGGAAGCATCCGCCGGTGGTCTCGGCGACCTCGTCGCGCGGGTGAAGACGACGCTGATGCGCGAAGGGTCGCGCTCCTTCGCAGCCGGCGTGGACGTGCGGATGCCGACCGGCGACGAGCAGAACCTGCTCGGGTCGGGCTCGCTCGGCATCCGGCCGTTTGCGGCGATTTCTGCCTCGATTGGCCCCCTCTCGCCACATGCGAACCTCGCATACCAGTGGAACGGCAAGAGCGAGCTGGCAGGCAACGTCCGGCTCGGCGAGAAGGCGGATCTTCCGGATCAGTTTGTCTACGCCGTCGGCGGTGACGTCGTTGTCGCCGATCGGCTCAGTATCGTGTTCGACCTCTTCGGTCAACGCGTCGTCGATTCTCCCCGCCTCTTGTCGCGCGTAACCACGCGGACCGGCGCGGCGAGCAGCATCACGTTACCCGACATCCTGTTCGTCACGGAGTCCTATTGGACATCAGCAGCGGGATTCGGCCTCAAGGGCAACCTCGCGCAGCGTCTCCTCGTGACGTTCAACCTCAGATTTGCAGTGGCGGATGGAGGGCTGACAGATCGAGTCTCCCCCCTGCTGGGAATGGAATGGGCTTTTTGAGACATGGAGGTCTCTGGTCTCTGGTCTCTGAAGACTAGAGACCAAAGACCAAAGACCAAAGACTGAAGACCAAAGACCGGAGACCAAAGACCGAAGACCAAAGACCAAAGACCGAAGACCGAAGACCAGCGACTGACGCATACTGGATGACAAGATGAACCCCCAAACACAACTCCGAATTACCCCTGAGCTTCGCGATCCAAAGCTCTTCCGTCAAGCCGCCTACGTCGATGGCAAATGGATCGAAAAAGACAAAACCATCGACGTCGACAACCCGGCCACTGGCGAGGTGATCGGAACCGTCCCTCAGCTCGATGCGGCAGACACTCGCCGCGCCATCGAAGCGGCGGAGCGCGCGTTTCCAGCGTGGCGGGCGAAAACCGCCAAGGAACGGGCGAACGTGCTTCGGCGCTGGTTCGACCTGATGATGGCCAATCAGGAAGACCTCGCCCGCCTCATGACGCTCGAGCAGGGCAAGCCGCTCACCGAATCGAAAGGGGAGACGGCGTATGCGGCGTCGTTCCTCGAGTGGTTCGGCGAGGAAGCCAAGCGCGTGTACGGCGATACCATCCCCCAGCATCAACCCGACAAGCGCATCGTCGTTCTGAAAGAGCCTGTCGGAGTCGTCGCGTGCATCACGCCGTGGAACTTCCCGCTCGCGATGATTACGCGCAAGGCCGGACCGGCGATTGCGGCCGGATGCACGGTCGTGCTGAAGCCTGCTTCCCAAACGCCGTTCTCGGCGCTCGCCCTTGCCGAACTCGCTGAAAGGGCGGGAGTGCCCAGCGGCGTGTTCAACGTCATCACCGGCTCGGCGAAAGAGATCGGCGGCGAGCTGACATCGAATCCGATCGTGCGCAAGCTGTCCTTCACCGGATCGACTGAAACGGGACGGCTGCTCATGGCCCAGTGCTCGGCAACGATCAAGCGACTCTCATTGGAGCTTGGCGGCAATGCTCCGTTCATCGTGTTCGATGATGCGGATCTGGATGCGGCCGTCGAGGGCGCGGTGATTTCAAAATATCGCAACACCGGCCAGACCTGCGTCTGCGCGAACCGTCTCCTGGTGCAGGATTCCGTTTACAACACCTTTGCCGAAAAACTGGCGACGGCAGTTCGAAGGCTGCGACCCGCATTCGGGTTGGAGCCGGATGCGACGCAGGGGCCGCTCATCGACGATCGTGCGGTGGAAAAAGTCGAGGAGCACATTCGTGACGCGACGCAGAAAGGCGCGCGTGTCCTCGTCGGCGGCAATCGTCACCAGCTCGGCGGACGCTTCTTCGAACCAACCGTGCTGACCGACGTCACGCCAGCGATGCTCGTCGCCCGCGAAGAAACGTTCGGACCTGTTGCACCGCTGTTCCGCTTCAAGACCGATGCAGAAGCCATCGCCCTGGCCAACGATACCGAGTTCGGCCTCGCGGCCTACTTCTACGGGCGCGATCTCGGACGGATCTGGCGGGCGGCCGAAGCGCTGGAATACGGAATCGTGGGGATCAATACGGGCATCATCTCAACCGAAGTGGCGCCCTTTGGCGGCATGAAGCAGTCCGGAATCGGCCGTGAAGGATCGAAGTACGGGATGGAGGAGTTCCTCGAAGTGAAATACCTGTGCGTGGGCGGCATCTAGACGAACGGGAGTAGCGTCAGCCAGAACCGTCAGCCAGTCAGTACCCGCAGTCACGTGCGAATGCTGGGTTACTCCTGCCGCAGCGTCAGCTCACATCCGACCTCGAGTTCGAATCGGCCGCGAGCCGATGGAACCAGCCGGACGTCCGGGCATTTCTGCTCGAGGCGACGTCGCAGGAGCAGGAGCCGGCTCTCCAGATTGTCCTTCCATCCGGGCAGGTTGAGCGACTTGTCGAGCCGCAGCTCGCGGTTCGTGAACTCGGTCCTCCCGGTTGCCTGGCGAATGTTCAGGAGTTTCCACAGGATCTTCGCCGGAAGGCTTCGAACCAAATACTCGCCGTCTACCAGAATGCACTCGTCGGACTCGTAGAAGGTGATCTCGTGACGGCCGTTGACGGCCGCAGGTTGCGGCCGGCCTCCGCGGGACGCTTCAACTGGCGCATCGGCAGTACGCTCATGGAGTTGTACGTTCTGAATAGCGATGGCCAGGTAGCTGCCGAGCAACTCGATTGCCGCTTTGTCTTCTTCATGGAACCGGTAAGGAACTTCGCTCTCGAGGCAGAGCACGCCGACAAGCTCGCCTCGCACGAGGAGCGGGATACCGAGCTGGCTTTCCGGGTTGGGCAGCCCTGGAACCGGGATGCGACGCGACCGCGCAGCGGCCGGCTCTGACGCCTCCCGGTGCATGGCATAGGCATACAGAATGCCGCGCATCAATCCGGAGATGCGGATTGGCTGTCGCGCTTCCGCCACGATGCCGGCGAGCCCCTCACCGAACCGAACCTCCGCACCAGCGCCATTCTCCGGGTAGCCGCGCGTCGCAATCGTGATCAGCACGCCTTCCTCTTCCGCCGGAACGAAGATGGCGGAATGGGGAAAGCCGAAGCTGTCATCCAACGCCTTGAGGATTGCGTCCACGAGCGCTTCGAGACAGTCGGCGCGGTTGATGTGCTCCGAGAGGTGTTGAAACGCGTTCGCGGAAAAAATCGCGTTCAGTGCAGGCTGGCGCGGTAGGCCGTCGCGGCCGGCGCCGGCCATTCCGGCCTCCTCCACGGCCGGCGCAAGCGACCGGACTTCGTACACGTCCGCCGCGCGCAGCTTGAAAATCCCCTTTAGGCCGCAGTACGACGCAATCGCCTCGATGCGCAAGAACATGCGGTCGAACAGCGGGCCGGACGTCTCAGAGCGGATGTAGCGCAGGCGAAGCTGCCATCCCTGTCCGGTATCCGGATCGACGACGATCACGAGCGCATGCGGGTTCTCGGCGATGTTCCGCCGGCTCTTGTTGAAGAACTGGAACGACAGCGCCACGTGGTTGGCATCCACATACTCGACGTGGCTCAGGTACGCGGCATTGGGCATGCCATCGCTGGAGCAGGTGAAGAGCTGGGCAGGAAAGATACCCTGGAAGCATGGCGCGAGCGACTCGAGCGTCACGTTCATGCGATAGCCGCCCCTGCGCCTGGGCCTGGCGTTTGCTCGAACAGGGCCGTCACCTTCAGGCGCACAGCCACGGCTGGCCAGGCCACCCATCCGCTCGTGATTTGCCTCGAGATCCCTATGTACTCGAGCGCGCTGCGAAAACACTCCCATTGCGCGACGACGCGATGGCGCTCCCCTTCGTCTGCCGCGCGCGCCCCGGCAAACACACCCTTCACCTGGCACGCGCGATCGTCGCGAGGTCGGCCCACGCTCACGGCGATCTGACCGTTCGCCTCGAGATCCGGCTGGATTCGGCCGACCGCGACCTCAGCCACGTACACGACGAGGTGCGTGCCTCCTTCTTCAACCATGACGGCAATGCCGCGGGCTCCACTCGGCTCTAAATTCGCGTTGCGAGTGCCCACGTACACACCGAGGCCCTCCTGCAGAAAGGCAGCGAGCGTCCCATCAATCATCGGAAATGCCAGTATAACGCGGCGTTTAAGCACTTTTTAGGATCACGCAAGGGAATCTTAAGATCTCGGTAGGGAAGGTTTAGGAATCGCGTTTCGTCTACCTCGCTACAGTTGGCGTTCAACAAAGCGAGGGCAGACGTTATGCGAAATCACTTCTCGACAATTCTGGCGGCTGTGGCGTTCACGGCGATCTCCGGGGCAATGCTGCGGGCGATCCCATCAGACGGTGGCCAGACGCCGCAGACATCCCCGCGCACCACACGCATCACCCGAGGCGCGTACCTCGTCCGGGCGATGGGCTGCAACCACTGCCACACCCCCTACAAGCTTGGCCCGCAGGGGCCCGAGCCGGACATGGCTCGCGCGCTCACCGGCCATCCATCCGACGTCGCACTGCCACCGGCTCCGCCCGCCAGTGGACCGTGGGTGTGGCACGGCGCCGCCACCAACACGGCATTCGCAGGACCGTGGGGCGTCAGCTTCTCAGCGAACCTCACGCCGGATCCGGAAACGGGTCTCGGTCGGTGGACCGAAGACATGTTCATCGCGACGATGCGCACCGGACGGCATCAGGGAAAGGGGCGCCCGATTCTGCCGCCAATGCCATACGAAAATCTCGCGGCGCTGGACGATGAGGACATTCGCAGCCTGTTCGCGTATCTTCAATCGCTCGCGCCGGTGAGGAACCGGGTGCCGGGGCCCGTCGATCCGCCCGAGGAGACGCGATAATGCGCGGCGCTCGTGCCTCCACGATCGTGCTGTCTGTCGCGTGGGCAGCTGCGGTGGGTGCGGCATTCGTGCGCGCCGCCGCACCTGCCGACGACGATCTGGTTGCCCCGAGCCGTCTCAGCGAGACGGGGCTGTATGCCGCGGGGGGCAGCGATGCGATCGATCCCCGGAACCAACCGTTCTCCCCGCAATATCCGTTGTGGTCGGACGGCGCAGCCAAGTCACGATGGATCTACTTGCCACCGGCAACCACAATCGACTCCAGGGATCCGTATGGCTGGGTGTTCCCGGTCGGTACCAAATTCTGGAAAGAGTTCCGTTTTGATGGACGCAAGGTAGAAACGCGATTGATTTGGCGTGCCGCCGACACTCGTTGGGTTTTTGCGAGTTATCACTGGAACGAATCGCAAACCGACGCCGACCTCGCGCCTGCTGAGGGGCTTCGTCACGTCGTCGAAGTCTCGCCGGGGCGATTCCACAGCATCCCAGCCGTCCCGGATTGTGCGGCCTGCCATGGGACGAAGCGGCCCGGTCCGTTGGGGTTCAACGCACTCCAGCTCTCGACCGACCGCGATCCGAATGCGATCCATGGAGAGCCGCTGGCGCCAACCATGGCAACACTCGCGACGCTGAATGCTGCGGGGTTGTTGTCGCCTGCCCGCCCGGAACTCGTGACGGCGCCGCCGAGAATTCAAACAACCGATCCCGCAACGCGCGCCCTCCTCGGGTATTTCAGCGCGAACTGCGGGACGTGTCACAACCGCGCCGGTGAAATCGGACCAGACGCCCCCTCCCTGCATTACGCCGATCTCGTCGGTGATGGGGACGGGGTGATCAGTCGCCTCGCTTCGCACCGTACGCTATGGCAGGTTCCCGGCCAGCCCGATGGAGCCAGCGTGATGCTCGATCGTGCCGCGCCCGCCGCCAGCGCGATGGTCGCGCGGATGCGGTCGCGACGGCCGTCCTCGCAGATGCCGCCCATCGGAACCGTCGTTCGGGATGAGAAGGCTGTCCTGGCAATCGAGAAATGGATGTCGGCGGCCACAACCAACCCTCCCACGGTTTTTCCTTGGCCGTCCTTGCCGACAAAGCCATAATCAAGGTTCATCCTCTTCTCCTTGAAGGGACCTACGACCTGCCGGATTTGCGGCGGGGCGGTTCCGGTGACCGCTGTGCGAAACCGTTCCCGGCGCGAACGCCGACACGGGGGAAATGACCGTCAGCTCCGATCACGACGACGCCACAACGCCGGGGATCGTCCACGATCCGGACACCACGCGGGTGGCGGAACGGGAGGAGTTCGCTCCTACAGCAGCCTTCAGCCCGGTGCCACGATTGGCCGCTCTGCCGGCCGGTGAGACGCCTGGCGGCCCGCTCTCCGTCGGCCAACCATTCGGCCCGAGATACCACATCGTCAAGCTGCTGGGCCTTGGCGGGATGGGGGCAGTGTATCAGGCGTGGGACTCGGAGCTTGGGGTCGTCGTTGCCCTGAAGGTGATCAGGCCGGAAGTGGCGGCGGATCCCGCGGCGGCCACCATGCTCGAACGGCGCTTCAAGCAGGAACTGCTGCTTGCGCGTCAGGTCACGCACAAGAACGTCGTGCGCATCCACGAGCTGGGCGAGATCGAGGGCGTCAAGTACATCACGATGCCCTTTATCGAAGGGGAGGATCTCGCCACCATCCTGAAGCGCGGCGAAACACTTCCGATCGAACGCATCTTGAAGATTGTCCGCGGCCTGGCCTCGGGACTCGAGGCCGCGCACGCCGCTGGCGTCGTGCACCGAGACCTGAAGCCAGCAAACCTCCTCGTGGACGGCAACGGCGAAGTCATGATCATGGACTTCGGAGTGGCGCGATCGACGGGAGGCACCAATCCCGGCCTCGATTCCGGCAAACCAGGGACGCTCGCCGGCGCGTGGACCAACGCCGCGACGATGGCAGGCACGGTCGTCGGCACGGTCGAGTACATGGCGCCCGAGCAGGCACGTGCCCAGCTCGTCGACCAGCGGGCAGACATCTACGCGTTTGGGCTCATCCTCTACGACATGCTGCTGGGACGCCGACGCGCAGTCGGTGCCAGCGCATTTGCAGAGTTGCAGAAGCGGATGGAAGCGGCACCGGCCCCGCCGCGCGCGATCAATCCGGAGATCCCCGAGCCGCTGAATCAGATCGTGGTGCGCTGTATTCAGCCCGACGCAGAGCAGCGGTTCCAGACGTCGGGAGACCTCGTGTCAGCGCTGAATCGTCTCGACGATCGCGGCAATCTCCTGCCCGTCGTGCGGCGCGTGACACGCCGGCTGGCCGTCAGCGTGCTCGCGGTGTTCCTCGGACTCCTGGCACTCACCTTTTGGGCGGCGCGAACTCCGGCGACTGATGCGGCGCGCCCGCCGATGTCGGTACTGGTCGGCGATTTCGAAAACGCCACCGGCGATCCCGTCTTCGATGGCGCCCTCGAACAGGCACTGAGCGTCGGCATCGAAGGCGCGTCGTTCATCAACGCCTATCCACGCGCTGACGCTCAGCGGATCGCACGCTCGCTCGAGCGGAAACTTCTGAACGAGGAATCGGCCCGCCTCGTCGCCAACCGGGAAAACATCGACGTGGTGCTTGCCGGATCGATCGTCACCGATGGCAGCGGATACAGGTTGACGCTGCGAGCGATAAACCCGGCGCCGGACGCGCCGGCCGATCGTCCGCTCGCCGTGGCTCGCGAGCGGGCCCGATCGAAGGCCGAAGTACTCAGCGCCGTTGGACTGCTGGCGTCGAGGATCCGCAAAGATCTCGGTGACACCGAGCCGGAAGAGACGATGGCAGCCGACAGCGTATCGGCGAGCTCCATCGACGCCGTCAAAGCGTATTCGCAGGCGCAGGAACTGCAGGTCAATGGATTGAAGCCCGAAGCGCTCGCCGCGTACCAGCGCGCAGTCTCGCTGGATGAAAAGTTTGGCCTGGCGTACTCGGGCGCGGCAATTACCGCTTTCGAACTAGGACGCGACGACGAGGCGAAGACCCATTGGCAAACCGCACTTACGCTCATGGACCGGATGAGCGAACGCGAGCGCCTGCGTGTGACGGGAGCCTATTACCTCGGCGCCGGCAGGAACTTTCGTAAGGCGATCGACACGTTTCAGGAACTCGTGGATAAGTATCCCGCGGATCGCTCAGGCCAGGGGAATCTGGCGCTCGCCCATTTCTGGTCGCTGGACATGCGGAAGGCGCTGGAAGTCGGCAAGCAGCTGGTGGAGCTGACGCCGAACGACGCGCTCAACCGGAGCAACTACGCGCTGTACGCGATGTATGCGGGCGACTTCGCCACCGCCGAACAGGAAACCACGACGGTCATCGAGAAGCAGCCGTCGTTTTCAGTCGCATACCTGCCGCTTGCCATCGGCGCGCTCGCACACTCGGACCTCGCGGCCGCGCGCGCTGGCTACGAACGCATGGCACGAACGCCAGAGCCTGGACCCTCGATGGCGGCGCTCGGCCTCGCCGACATGGCGATGTACGAGGGGGACTACGACGCGGCCGAAAAGCTGCTGCGACCGGCGATAGCCAGGGATCAGGCAGCGGGGAACATCGCAGGACTCGCAGCTAAGACGATCGCGCTGGCCGAGACCTTCGAAGCAAGGGGACGGCGGAGCGAGGCGATTGCCACGGCGGAAGCAACCTTGAAGATCGGGTCCTCGCGACCGACGGCATTTTCGGCGGGCATGGTCCTACTCCGCAACGGCGCAGGCGCCAAGGCACGGGCGGTCGCCGATCGCCTGTCTCAAGAATATCCGGAGCAGCTGCGCGCGTACGGCAAAGTACTCGAGGGGCGGCTCGAGCTCACAGCCCGCCGTCCTGTCGCCGCCATCGACGCACTGCTCGCCGCCATCAAGCTCACGGACATGTGGATCGCACGATTCGAGCTTGGCGTTGCGTACGTAGAGACGGGACAATACCCCGAAGCCCTTGCCGAACTTCTGCGGTGCGAGCAGCGCCGCGGCGAGGCAACGGCGCTGTTCCTCGACGAGAATCCGACCTTCCGTTACCTGGCGACGCTGCCCTACTGGCTCGGGCGCGCCCATCAGGGGATGAGCAACTCAGGTCCGGCCGCCACGAACTTCAAGACGTTCCTTGCCTTGCGAGGCTCACGCGGCGCCAACGATCCACTCGTCGTTGACGCCCGCAAGCGCATCGCCACACTCAAGTAGGCGCGAGCCAAACTCCGGCAAGAGCCGGAAGCCACGGCACTGTCGGCAGCCCAGGTCTAGCGTCTGAGCCGGATCACGAAGGGGCCATTCACTTGTCTCGTCTGCCGGCTGAAAATCCGCACGGCGTAACAACCCACGCCCAGTTCGGCGGTCTGCCAGTTGAATTGCCAGGTGTTCGTCTTGGTCAAGTACTGGAACCCGCTGCTGCCGGGGTCCGCGACGTACTCGAGCGTCCCCGCGGTTTCACCCTGGGAACAGTTGTAGGGACCCCGGATATGAACCTCCGGTAGTGCGGCCGAGCTATTTACGACCACACCCCCCAACGTGTATTGCCAGACGAGCGGGAAGGCACTCCCAATCTTGGCAGACGCACCAGGCCCCCATGGATCCTGGAGTCCGAGGAACCCATAATCCTGCAGACCCCCGTCGACGGTGACAGTAACGGACCCGGTCGCGCTTGCCAGTCCATCGCTCACGACGTACGCCAACGTGACGACACCGGCGAAGTTTGGTGCCGGCGTGTACGCGATGCGGCCGGACAGGATGGCCGCGGTGCCGCTCGTCGGGGCGCTCACGGACACGAGACTCAACGCATTGCCTTCTGCATCCGAGTCATTGGCAAGAACATCGATGAGCACCGTTCCACTGTTTTCGCCGATTGTCACGGCGTCAGCGGTCGCAACTGGTGCGTCATTGACGCCACCCACGTTAATCGAGACCGTCCCAATGTTCGACGTGAGGCTCCCGTCACTTGCTCGGAACGTGAAACTATCGCTGCCGAAGTAGTTCGGAGCCGGCGTGTACGTCAGGTTCGGCGCGGTCCCGGTAAGCGTTCCGTGAGTCGGAGCGGACGCGATCGCGAACGAGAGACTATCCGCCTCGACGTCTGAGGCCGACAACGTGACCGCGACCGCGAGATCTTCCATCGCCGCGATCGTCTGGCTGCCCGCGACCGGCGCATCATTCACTGGGGTCACATCAATCGAGACGGTCGCGAGGTTGGAATCGACCTTTCCGTCGTTTGCACGGAACGTAAACGTGTCGCTACCGAAGTAGTTGGCTTGCGGCGTATAGGTCAGATTTGGCGCGGCTCCGCTGAGAGTGCCATGGGAAGGTCCGGCGGCGACAGCAAAGGTGAGACTGTTGCCGTCCGCATCCGTGGCGGACAGCGTGATCGCGGCCGCGGTGTCTTCTGCCGTGGTAACTGACTGATCCTCGGCCAACGGAGCCGTGTTCGGGTCGAGAACGGTAAACGGTACAGCGATCACGTTGTTGACCTCGTCGACCTCCGACACTTCCCGGCCATCATCGATCATCAGCAGGAGTGTGTAAGTCCCCGAGGCGGTCCCGATCGGAACGGTGAGCGTGCCGCCTGGGATTTGTGCCGTCTGCTCCTTATCCAATTGACCGCTGATCGCCCCGATCGACCCAATAAAGATCGTGTCTGCGGCAGTCAGATCGTCGGAGCTACCGAACACGCCATCCGGCCCGGGACCGGGGACGAGGTACACGCCGTCGCGGAACTGGTTGTCTTCAGCAAGCGCAGGTCCTTCTCCCTGATTCACGAGGACTCCGCTGCTGACCGTGAACGTGCCTCCTGCGCGCACAGCCGTCACTGACACGCTGGGCTCGACACTGTACGCAAGGTCGGGAGACGCAAAGGCGTCGGGACAGGTGCCGTTGGTGTTGCAGGATTGTGCGAGCACCGCCACGCTGGGCGCATCGAGCTCCGGCTGAAACAGTACGGGCGGATTTGGCACCATCTGATACGCGCGAAGCGTGACGTCGACCACATTGGGCGGAGCCGCCGCCTTGGTCGTTCCGTCGGCGGCGCTGGTCAAGGTGCTGGCGGAAGCAAACTGCGCGACTCCGGTCGACGTGCCGGACTCCGACGGCGGAATGAAGAACGTGGCGGTGCGGATACCCGGAGTCCGGATACCAGGCGTGCGAATGCTCGGCGTCCGAATTGAGGGGTTCGGGATCACGGCCAGCACCTGATCTTGTCCGAGGTCTGAGGAACTGCAGCCGTCCAGCGCTCCACTGAATGCGCCCTTTGACACGATCAGCTGAAACTCGTAACTACCGTCGTACTGCTCCGGATTGTCGATGTTGACGAGCGAGGAGTAGGCGGCAGTCGTGTTCCCTTCGTTGCTCACCGTCCACGTGACATCCGTAATCGCGTAGATTGTCCCGTCGGGCGCGGTCTCACTGATTGCGGTCGTACGAATGCCCGGGGTGCGAATGCCCGGCGTTCGGATGCCCGGGGTGCGAATGCCCGGCGTTCGGATGCCTGGGGTACGGATACCCGGCGAGTAAACCTCGGTCGTCGCGATATTCGAGTTCACGAGCGGCGGATTCGAGCCGTCGACGTTGATGGCGACCGTACCGGTCAGGCCGCCTGGCGCGACGGCGCCGCCGAGCGTCAGTGTCTCCTGCACGTTCACGGTGACCGGCACGTTCACATCGCTTGGCGGCAGATACACGACGCGGGTGGCGCCGGAGAAGGGAAACAGCTGAACGTCGAGCGAATCGATGGCCGGGTCGAACTGGTCGAACGAGGCGTAGTCGGCGATTGCCTGGGTACTGAACGAGAAACGGAAGAACCGGGTCTGTGCCGTCCCGTTGTGCGCAAACACCGGGAACGCGCGCTGCACGTTCTCGAGTTGCTTGAACGCAATCGGAGCGCTCACCACCAGCGCCGCATTGACGTTGGACGTCAGGACATCGGTATTTCGCGACCCGCTGTTCGTGCAAACCAGCCCGCCGATCGGCGTGGAATAGAACGGATAGCGTTCGACGAGCGGAAGCTCCGCAGGAGTAGTGGGGCGCACGAGGTTCCGGTTGTCGGCCCAAACGGTGTGAAATCCGCCGTATGGCACGTCGGAAGGTTCAGTCGCCCAGCGCCACCCACTTTGATCCGCCTTCGGCACCAGCTGCACGACTGGCACGGCCTCGACATAATCGCCGATGAACGGTGCCGTGCCTGCGGCTGAATGGGGGTCGTTGGGATGGTGGACGCGCCTGACGCAGGGAACAGTGGCCTCGGGATCGTCGGGGGCGCATGGCCCGTTCGATGCTGCGATGTCGGCAAGGGTCTCACCGTTGGCGAGGTCGGCATCTGCGCGCACGGGATAGCGTGAAACCTGCGAACTGCCCAGCAGGGCGCCCGTCACCGGGTTCAACACCGCCGCCCGAAGGTCCATGATCCGGTCGATGCCGCTGATGAAGCCCGGAGCTGGCGGCGTCACATCCGCAGGCACGATCTGGTCGCCCTGCATGAAACCACGCGACTCGTAGTACGTGAGCAGCAGTCGGCCGCCGCCAAACGCCAGCCTGGGCATGACCTGGGGCCCGGACGCCCGCGGCTGCGGCAGCGAGCCAAAGCCCGGTGGCGGAGTCCCGGCTACATCACGATCGCCGATATCAACCGCCTGTCGCTGGCTCCATGAAGCACCCCTGTCTGTCGATCGCGTGAGAACGATGCGCGGACTGGTACTGGCAACCTGCAGAGCGGGCTGTCCAAACGTCGGGCTGCCTGGCGTTCGATCCACTCGCTCCTGCCACGCCGCCACCACTGTGCCGTCACCAACCACCGATAGCGTGGGCACGCTGTTCGTCCTGAACGACACATCGCTGGAAGGACTCAATGAGTTCTGCGTGGTGACGGTCGGCTGATCGAATGTCTGCAGTGGAACGCTGGAGCCTGCGAGCAGATCGACGGGCGGGCCTGAGAATGTCTGGCCAAAGTTCGTGGACTTGTGCAGGAGAATCGTGTCGGGCGCGAAGAAGTGCCGCCAGGCGACGTAGACGGTGCCGCCGCCCGTCGTCGATGGCGTGCCCTCGCGCGGATCCACGGCAATCACCGTGTTCTGGTTTTGCCCGTACGGCATGTTGAGCTTCTGCGTCGCGAAGGTCGCGCCGGAATTCGAAGACTTCGCGAAGGTGATCTTGCTCTTGAATTTGCCGTCTTTCTCGAGGCCATTGAATGTGGTGTACGCCACGTACACGTTGTGGCCGCATCCGGCAGACGCCGTGCGAAGGGGATCGACGGCGATTGACGGCTTGTCGAGGAAGTAGCCCCACGACGCGTTGTTGGCGCTTTCGATCACGGTCATGCCCTCGTAGATGATCGTGTCTCCGCCGCTCTCGTTGTTGAGATCGACGTATCGCGCCACAACCATGCTGCTCGCACCATTGCGAGTGAAGGCGAGAAAGCCAAGATAGAAGCGGCCGCACGGGCCGGCGGCCAGCACGGGATCGGTAGCGGCTTGCAGACCTTTGATCGGAGCAGCCATCGACGCGGGGGAGCTGTCGAAGGGCGCACCGGGTACAAACAGGCCGCTCCAGGTAATGCCTCCATCGTACGAGCGCGATCCACCGATCCAGGCTTCGGCCGCTGTGGCGGCGGCTGGAATCCCGATACCATTCGGCTTTGCCTTTCGCCAGGCGAACACGCCGAACACGCGCTTGACAAAATTCCAGGCCGATGTCGCAATCGAATCACGCGATTCACCCAGTCCTGGATCGTTCTGGATGTCGACCGCGCGGTAATCGTTGAAGAACGTGAGCACCGTGTTGGGATTGCGCGTCGACACGGCGATCGTCGGTTCGAGTTGCCGCTGGAGATGCAGGTCCCCTTTCAAGGCCGCATCGAGCAACGAGGCCGGATCAGAGGGATCGACGGGAGCGACGACTGGAAGAACGGGGATGTTCTGGCCGGCCTGCTGGCCGGCCACGGTCGAATGGAGCAACAGAGCGGCGATCACCAGAGTTAGACCGCCTCGTTTGAATCTCATCTCTTTTCTTCCTTTTTGGAGCGCGCGTAGTCTGCCCAGGGGGGGACTTTTGTCTGCCCACTAGAACCGGAGGGGGTCGAATACCCGGGATCGTGTGCGGTTACAGTCAATTGCTTCCGCAGGTCCAGCGGTGGCTGCAATACCTCCGCCGCCGGTCTCAGCGTGCGGTTGGGCGCCGACGGAAGGCGAGCTGACGCCGCAACGCGCGAAACGCCTCCAGCATCTCCGCGTAGCTGTAATTGGCATTCCGACCGCTCGGATTCGGCAGGACAAAGACGCGGGCGCCGTGCACAACCCGCGGCTGAAGGCCGAGGACCGGGGACACCACGTCCGAGCGCGCCGCCTCAGTCTCGAGTAACGGCAGGACGGCACGATACAAGGTCACCCCGACCAAGGCGACAAACTCAGGACGATATCGCCGCACTTTGGCCGATAAGGTCTTCCATCCGTCGAGGTACTCCTGCCGGCTGAGCGAATCGATCCCTGGACTCGGGCGTGCAATGAGATTGGTGATCCCGAACCCCCAGTCTGGCAGACGGCGGTCGTCGCGATAGGTAATTGGTTCGGAGACCAGCGCCGAGTCGTACAGCAGCTTCCAGAATCGGTTTGAATAACCGGCGAAGTGGTGGCCCGTGATCGCCGAGCGCACCCCGGGATTGATCCCAACGAACAGTACGCGCACGCCAGGCTTGATGCGGTCCCGAAGGCGCAAATGCGACCAGGCGGCTGCGGCCGATCGCGTCACGCCGGTTGACCGAGACCCAGCAGACGATCGCCTTCAGCGCTGAGAAACGTCACGACGGCATCGCGGTGGCGCGCTTCGGCGCGGCGGACGATCGCGGAGAACTCAGGGAGACCGCGAATCGGGTCGAGCCACGGATCGCGCGCCATCGCCGGCGCGCAGAAGAAGCCGTTGTCCACGGCCCATTCGATGGCGCTCAGCGCGCCTGCATGATCGCCGGCGTGCGCGAAGTGACGGCCGACGAAGTAGCGTGCCTCAGGATCGCGGATCTCCCGCAAGAGGCTCATGGCTTCGATGCTGTCCCCGGGCTTTCCCGTGAGCAGCAGCCGCAACGAGGACGTGAACGACACCATCAGGCTGGCAATGCGATCGTCGATGGTGTTGAGGCTCTCGAGCGCTTCCTCCGGCTTCCCGAGCATCACGAGGGCCGCGTTGCGGATGTAGGGAATCCCTTCTACGGCACATTCGAGCACGCGCTCGTAGTCGCCGAGCATGAAGAAGGTCACCGCCACGCTCGACGGGATGCGCGGGTCGAGGCGGCGCGCCTGCTCGAAGGCGGCCACGGAGGCACGGAGCAAACCGCAGTATCGGCAGGTGTGCACCAGGCCTGCGAACAAGTCCGGATCCGAACTTCGCGTTTTGGCGAGCCGGACCAGGCGCGCCATCGCGTCGGTTGCACGGCCGAGATCGACCTCGAGGTGAGCGTAGGCATTCTCGGCGCTGGACAGATCAGGATTCAACTCGAGAGCCCGTTTGAAGGCCACCTCTGCGAGATTCAGCGTGCTCGATTCCTCGCCGACCAGGTACTTGGCGATCAGCCGATGCATCCGACCCACCGCGCCCCATGCCGGCGCGTAGTGCGGATCTTCGCCAAGGCACTCCAGATACAAATCCCGGGCAGCTTTCCAGCGCCGCGTGTCTCGACTCAACTCGTTCGCGCGAAGATACCGTTCGTAGGCGTGCGGAGTCGACGGCACATCATGGCGCAGGAGCCGGCGCTCCCGCGCCGTCAGCGGCAACGAAAGCGCGTCGACAATCTTCGTGGTCAGTTCGTCCTGCAACGCGAACAAGTCGGCCGCAGGCGCTTGTGCCGTGTGCGTACAGAGCACCGTTCCCGATGGCGTCTCAACCAGCTGCGTGCTCACGCGCACCTGATCGCCGGCGCGAATCAGCGTCCCCATTACGACAACGTCGACATCAGCTTCGGCCGCGAGCGCCCTCAAATCCGGGGATCCTGATGCGAATCGCTCCGCCACGACGCTCGAACGGACGACGAGAGGCTGAAGGCTGGAGAGCGAACTCGTGATGGCATCAGCAAGGCTGAACGCGAGAAAATCGGTCTCCGGATCGGGGCGCAGAATCCGCAGCGGCAAGACGATGAGGCGGGTGACGGCTCGGGCCGCAATCGGCTGCGTATCGGCGATGAGAAGCGCGGAACGGAGTTCCTGCGCGAAGGCTTCCGCCGTCTGATAGCGATCTTCGCGGCGTTTCGAAACCGCTTTGTGTATCACCCTGTCGAGCGCCGCGATGGCCGGTCCGCCGGTCAAGACGGGTGGCTCGTCGTACATGATGCTGTGGAACACCTCGATCGCCGTCCGGCCCACGTATGGCGGCTGACCCGCCAGCATTTCGTAGACGATGATCCCGGCGGCAAAGATGTCGGTCCGCGCATCGGCGGATTCGCCACGAAGCGTCTCGGGCGCGCAGTACTGAGGCGTGCCAACGACCATACCCGGCGTCGTCAATCGAGTGGCGGTGGCGGCGACGTCGCTCGAGGCGATCATCGCCACGCCGAAATCCAGCAGCTTCACCCCGTGGTTCGTCAGGAACACGTTGGAGGGCTTCAAGTCCCGGTGCACCACGCCGTGGCGGTGAAGGGCATCGACGCCCGTAAGTATCCCCAGGCCGATCGACACCGCCTCGGATACCGTCAAGGTTCCACGCGCCAGCCGCGCGGCGAGCGACTCTCCTTCGAGCAGCTCCATCGCCAGGAACAGTTCGCCTCCGTCGTCTCCGATCTCGTACAGCTGGCACACCGATGGATGGTTGATCAAAGCCGCCGTGCGTGCTTCGCGAGCCAGACGCTCGCGCGCCACAGGATCGTGGCTCGCTGCATGAAGCGTCTTGATGGCGAGCGCGCGGCCGAGCTGGGGATCCCGGGCCGCATACACGATTCCCATCCCGCCCTCGCCGAGCGTGCCGGTGACCTCGTACCGCCCGATGCGCTCCCTGCTCACGGGTCAATTCCCAATTCTCAACTCCCAACTCCCAAACTAGTGGCGTCTATGCGTCAAAGGTAAAGCGGGCCGCCCGTTGGTTGGCCCGCGGAAATTTGCGGCCCGCGACAACCGAGCGGTCGCTTTACACGTCACTTATACAGTCCACTAGAATCCTGCGAATCCCGATCAACGACATCAGGAGTGGTATGAACTGGCTAATGAAGGAAGAACCGTCCAATTACAGCTACGATGACCTCGCCCGCGACGGTCGTACGGCGTGGACCGGCGTTCGTAACCCACTCGCGCAGAAACACCTGCGCAGCATCCGCAGGGGCGACCGGATCTTCTTCTATCACACCGGCAACGAAAAGGCTGTTGTCGGGATCGCGCGTGCGGCCGGTGACGCCTACCCGGACCCTGCCGACAAGACAGGAAAGCTGTACGCGGTGGACGTGGAACCCGTGAAGAAACTGCCAGGTCCCGTGACGCTCGCTTCAATCAAGGCAGAAAAAGCATTCGCCTCGTTTCCGCTCGTCCGAATGGCGCGCCTGTCGGTCATGCCCGTTTCAGATGATGAATGGAAACGGATCGAGGGGATGGCGGGGAAATAGGGTGCCAGGGTGCCAAAGTGCCAGGGTGCCAAGGTGCCAAAGTGCCAGGGTGCCAAGGTGCCAGGGTGCCAAAGTGCCAAGGTGCCAGGGTGCTGTCAGGAAGCAGGGGGGGTCGGGTACACACCAAGGTGCTCGAAGAGAAACGGCGCTTCCGGGTCCGTCCCTCGTTTTCTCACGACGGCGTCGAACGTCGGTGGCTTCGAACCGGCATAGAGAGGAGTCCCGGGCTCGCCAGCCGACTTCTCCGTCGTCGTCAGATAGATGTCCTGAACGACGCCGGCATCGAGGAGCGCTGTGGCGATCGTCCGGCCTCCGACGACGGATATTCGGCGGATCCCATGTTCGGACCGAAGATGTTCCAGCGCCGGGACGACGTCTTCCTGGCCGTACGAGATCAGCGTCACCCACGGGCGGTCCTCTATCGCTGGAGCTAATCGGTCGCAGGCCTCGGGCGTTCCAAGCACGAACACACGGGCCTCGGGAACATTGAAGAGAAGCGTGGACGCCACGTCGATGCGTCCGCTCCTTGTCACGACCACTTGAGCGGGATGTCGCGGCAACCCGTACGATTTTCGCAATGACACCAGCTCGGGATGCCACACGGAGAAGTACACCTCCGCGGCGGAAATCGTCCTCGAGCCAGCCAGCACGGCATCTGCCGCGACGCGCGAGAGGCCTTCATAAATAAGGTGTCTGTCGGTGTCGCCGCCGCCGAGTTCCGCTGGATCGCCCGCGGCGGTGTTCTTGTCGCGCGACTGAACGAAAACGAGAGAAATCGCCGGCAGCGATCCCGACGGCACACGCCACAAGTGAAAAGGACCGTCGTACAGACGTCGGCTCCAGGAGTTCCCCGCCTGGACCGTCGCGTGCAGAAAGGACGAGTCGAGGATGGTGCGGAGCGGAAAGAGCCGCGCCGCTTCCGCCGCGCGAGTCTTCCGCGCAGAGAACTCGGCGAGGTGCACCACTAGCTCTTCGAGCGCTGAGGTTTGGGCGGCGCCGGCCGCTTTTCCGAGGCCGAGGCTGCCGCAAGCAGTTCGCGGATCCTGGCTCGGCGCTGTATGCCTCGCCTGCGGTTGATCTGAAACCGGGATTTTTCGCCGTTGCGTTCGGACATACCTAGAAGCATAACCCAGCCGGTCAGGAGCTCGGTTTCAGAAGCAGGAAGCCGAGCGGCGGCAGATTGAGCCGTAGCGAATCGGCGTGGCCGTGGGCGGCGACCGGCTCGGTGAAAATGTGGCCCCCGTTCCCACAGTTGCTCCCGCCGTAGATTTCGGAGTCGCTATTCAAGACTTCGAGATATCCACCCGCGGCCGGAACACCGATCCGATAGCCGTCGCGGGGCACCGGGGTAAAGTTCAAGAGCGCGACCACAAAGTCGTTGCCCTCGCGCGGACGACGAATGAACGACACGACGCTGTTCTCGTTGTCGTTGCAGTCAATCCATTGAAATCCGTGCGGTTCGAAATCGACCTCATGCAACGAGCGTTCGGCGGCATAGGTGCGGTTGAGATCCTGAACGAAGCGCCGGATGCCAACATGCAGTGGCTCGCCGAGCAGGTGCCAGTCAAGGCTTTGGTCGTAGTTCCACTCGCGGCCCTGCCCAAACTCGCTGCCCATGAACATCAGCTTCTTGCCGGGATGTGCGTACATGAAGCCATAGAGTGCCCGAAGCGTCGCGGCTTTCTGCCAGTCATCGCCCGGCGCCTTCCCGAACATCGAGCCCTTGCCGTGGACGACTTCGTCGTGAGAGAAGGGCAGAATGAAGTTTTCGGTAAAGGCGTAGAGCAACGAGAAGGTCAGGTGCGAGTGGTCCCAGCGGCGGTAGATCGGATCCTTGTTGATGTATTCGAGGATGTCGTTCATCCACCCCATGTTCCACTTGTAAGTGAAGCCAAGGCCGCCAAGGTAGGTAGGCCGGCTCACTGAGGGGAATGCCGTCGATTCCTCGGCCACGGTAATAGAGCCCGGTTGCTCCCCGTGCGTCAGGGTATTCATCTGGCGCAAAAACTCGAGCGCCTCGAGATTTTCGCGCCCACCGAAGCGGTTGGGGATCCACTCCCCCTCGTGGCGTGAATAATCGAGGTAGATCATCGAAGCGACCGCGTCCACGCGCAAACCGTCAGCGTGATACTCGTGCAGCCAGAAGAGCGCATTCGCCAGCAGGAAATTTCGAACCTCGTTGCGGCCATAATTGAAGATGAGGGTTCCCCAATCGCGGTGTTCTCCCTGGCGGGGATCCGCGTGTTCGTAGAGCGGCGTGCCGTCGAATTGCGCAAGACCGTGGGAGTCTTTCGGGAAGTGGCCGGGCACCCAGTCGAGAATGACGCCGATGCCGGCGCGGTGGCACCCGTCCACGAATGCCTTGAAATCTCGCGGCTCGCCGAATCGGCTGGTTGGCGCGAAGAAGCCGGTCACCTGATATCCCCACGAACCGGAGAATGGATGCTCCATCACTGGAAGCAACTCGATGTGCGTGTAGCCCATCTCGATGACGTAGGGGATCAGTCGCGCGGCAAGTTCCTGATACGTGAGATAGCGCTCCCCCTCCTCAGTCATCCGCATCCATGAGCCAAGGTGCACTTCGTAAACCGCCATGGGTCGACTGAACCAGGAACCCTTCTCGGCCCGGTTTGCCACCCAGTCCTGGTCGTGCCACTCGTAGTCAAGGGCGGAGATAATCGAGGCGGAAAGCGGCGGCACTTCAAAGCCAAAACCGTAAGGATCCGCTTTCAAGTGGATGCTTCCGTCGCGCGCGCGGATCTCGAACTTGTATCGCTGTCCCACGCTGGCCGCAGGCAGGAAGATTTCCCAGGCGCCGCTTGCACCGAGCGACCGCATCGGGTGCATGCGGCCGTCCCACTGGTTGAAGTCCCCGACGACGCTCACGCGTGCGGCGTTGGGCGCCCACACCGCGAAGTGGACACCGTCGGCCGATCCGATCTGCATCGGATGCGCGCCAAACCTGTCGTAGATGCGCGTGTGATTGCCCTCGCCGAACAGGTACAGATCGTAGTCGCCGATCACCCGACCGTACCGATATGGATCATCGATCTGGTACTGCCAGCCCTGATCCGCGGTCACGAGGAGGCGGTAATCGGGGATCGTGGTGAGTCCTGACAAACGCTCCTCGAAAATGCCTGCCTCGTGTCGCCGACGCATCTGTAGCGGAGCTTCGCCGTGCCCGACGATATGGACGGTTTGCGCGTGCGGCACAAAGGCGCGGATGACGACCCCGTCATCGACGACGTGAGGACCGAGGATCGAAAACGGATCCGCATGACGACCGCCGGCGATCGCATTGAGATCGACCTGCTCCGCGCTCGCCGACCTCACGCGGCGCCTCCAGCTGCAGCAACCTCACCCCTCGGCACCCGACCAGTCAGCCACGTCGCTCGCTCGGCTTCGTGCAAATGATCGCCGGGGCCACCAAGCGAAGTCACGCCCGCCGCGTGGTAGGCGGGGCACCAGCCGGCCAGACCCGTCATCGCCAGAATCGCGCCGACGATCCCGAACGGCCAGCGCGCGCCTTGCGGCACACAGGCGCCCGCCACGAGAACGAGCAGACCAGCAGCCGTACGTAGCGCGCGTTCCGAATCACCGACGTTCTGCACCGTCAGTCGCTCGAACGCCTCGTCTTGCGTGAGCATCGACAACTCGACGAGCGCACCAGTCAAGGTGTCGTTGGATGGCTCGACCAGAGCCTGCCCGCCCGTTCCAAGATCGATGGTGGGCGTCCGACGTTTGCCGCCATTCAACTCCTTTGCGCGCCAGAGGCCTGCCGCGTTCTCGTCGATGTTCACGTACTCGTGCGGCACGTGGAGCCGCCGCAGGAGTCGCAGCGAGCGACGCGTGTCTTCGCACCAATCAGCACCGTAGACTGTGATCAAGGTCAACTCCCGTTGCCAAGCGTCGCTCACAGCGCAATCAGGAGCGACGCTCCGGCGAGCGCCAGCGCGGTGAGCAGCAGCCATGGCGCGATCATGCCGACGCGATGCACCGGAGCCACGTCGCTTCGTCGAACGTCAGCCGTCCACGCCGAGACCTGCTGCCAGGCAGCGAAGGCACAACCGAGCGCGCCAATGGCGAGCGCCCAGCCCGCGCCCATCAACACACGCGGTGCCCCGTCGCGCATACCTGGAAGCAGCGCGACGAGCACGGCGGAAAGCATCCAGATTCCTACCGCCATAATTGCCACGAGTCTTAATTGCCCGAGTGCGCGATCTGCCGCCTGCCGCCGGAGCTCCGCTCGGAGCGCTTCTTCCGCTCGCTGCCGCTCTGACTCCATCTGCGTGCGCTCGAGATCCATGCGCGCGCGATCGCGGTCGAAGGCTTCTTTGAGCGCGGCAACGACGACCCCGGCGAGCCGAGTTTCGAGCTGGCCGAGCGCGCCGCCGGTCGTCGCAAGCGGACCAGAGTCCGCCTCCGGCGGCCGCCGCGCGCGACCCGTCAACTGCACGATGCCGCTGATCGTGTCGATCACTCGCATCCACTGCGCGAATCCCATCCTGTGAGCTTAACCCGTTCCGCCGTCCTCCCGTTCTCCCGTCCTTACTGATTAGCTTGAACCCCAGACTCGCAGCGGAGTACGGTTAGCGGGATCGGCCTATGAGCGTTACGGTTAGCTGTCCGCAGCTCGGCGATCCGGCCCTGCGCACTCAACTCCACGAAGCTGTTCGGGAGGTCGTCCGGCGATGGCGGCCCTCCTTCGAGAACTGGCGGTTGTCCCTCTTTCGATCGCAGTCGGGATCGGGGTGGGACCTCGCGATCAGCGGTCCCCGTTTTCGAAAGGTCTTTACCCTTTACGGTCCCGCTGACGATCTGCCTGGGCTCGTGACCGCGTACGTGGACGCGATCCTCGCGCAGAAAAGTTAACAGCTTCCAGCTTGAGCGCAGAGCTGAGTTGTTATTGCTTCAACGCGAAGGCGACCACTTTACTCCCGACCGCTGAGCCGAGCAGTCCGTCTCCGCCAGCGGCGACGACGACGTATTGCCGGCCGTTGCGGCCCATGAAAGTCATCGGCGTCGCGTGTGCGCTGGCCTCGAGCCTCGCCTCCCACAACTGTGCGCCGTTCTGAACATCAAACGCCCGGAAGCGTTTGTCGATCGAAGCGCCCACGAAGATCACACCCCCTGCCGTCACAATCGTTCCACCGATATTGGGGGTTCCCGTCTTGTCGAATCCACGTGCTTTCAGATCGTCGAACACTCCAAGCGGGACGCGCCAGCGGATCGCGCCACGATTGATGTCCACCGCAACGAGCTCGCCGAAGGGCGGCGCGGAACACGGCATCTTGGTTTCAGGGTTCCAGAAGCGGCCGTACGGCGTTCCCCACGGCGACGTTCGTTTGTAGGTCACGGTTTTGGTCACCGGATCGACGCGACGCTCCATTCTCCCGACCTGACCGAGGTTCATGATGTTCGTGATTACCAGCCCACGGCCGGAATCGTACGACAGGCCGCTCCAGTTCCCGCCGCCAAGCGTGCTGGGGAACATCACCATCGTCGCGTCGAGAGCGGTGGGCGTAAAAATGCCCTTCGTGTACATCTTGTTGTCGCTCCACAGCTTCTTGCAGTAGCCCTCGTGCTCGGGCGTGAGCGTGTAGAAGTCTTTCGAGGGATCGAACGCTGTTCGTGCCAGCGGCGGCGGGGCAAGCGGAAACGGTTGCGTCGGCCAGGTGGATTCCCCCGGCACATCCGTTTGCGGAACGGGACGCTCCTCGACTCCAAACACCGGTTCGCCGGTCACCCGATTGAAGACGAACAACGTGCTCATCTTCGTCATCTGGGCGACGGCTGGAATCACCCGACCGTCGCGCATGACGTTCACGAGCGTTGGCGCTGCCGGAAGGTCCCAGTCCCACAAATCGTGGTGCACAATCTGTTGCGACCACCGCACACGGCCGGTAGCCGCGTCGAGCGCGATCAATGAGTTGCCGTGCAGGTTCATTCCTTTGCGATCCGCTCCGTAAAAGTCTGACGTCGGCGATCCTGTCGGTGCGAACACGAGCCCGCGTTCAACGTCCACCGTCATGTAGGTCCACGCGTTCGTCCCCGACCGATCCTTCCAACTCTCTCCTTCCCAGGTTTCGACACCGGGTTCCCCTTCACGCGGGACTGTGTGAAAGGACCACAGTAACTTTCCGGTGTAGGCGTCCCACCCTCGGACATCTCCGTAAAGGCCCGTGCTCGGCTCCCCTTCGGTGTTGCTCCCTCCGGTGATGATGACGTCCTTGTAGATGACCGGGGGCGTGATGAGCGTGAAGCGACCATCAGCTGAGCCACGCACGCTGGCCTTCAAATCCACCGAACCACGCTGGCCAAACTCCTGGACGAGCGATCCCGTTCGGGCATCGAGCGCGACCATCCGACCATCGCCCACTCCCGTGAAGAGGCGTGCGGGCGTGGTACCTGCTCCGGGCCAGTATGCGACACCACGCCGGCTGACTGCGGCGTCTGCGGTGTAGGTCCAAAGCGGTGTGCCTGATTCGGGCTCGAGAGCGAAGACTTTGGTGCCACCGGTGACATACATCACGCCGTCAATCACAATCGGCGTCCCCTGCAGGTCGTACGCGCCCGTGTCGAATGACCACGCCGGTTCAAGACGAGCCACGTTTGCTGCGGAGATCTGGGTGAGAGGGGAATACCGCTGCGCTCCGGGGTCCCTGCCGACGGATGGCCAGCTCCCGTCGGTTCCCGGTTGCGTCTGCATGACGGAGGGTGAGGTGAATGCAACCACCATCGCAATGGCGACGTATCTATTCATCTGATTCTCCAGGGCAGTCGACGCGGCGCTGAAGCGCCGCCTCCGGCGCAAATTCACATTACCCGCAAGTCTGAAACGGGAGTAGCATGCACCATCCGATCCTCAGTCACCAGCCCAGGAGACCTGTCATGTCCAGACGCCACTCGCTGGTTCTCCTTCTTATCACGTGTGCCTGTCTGTTCCCCGTTATCGCGTTCGCCCAACAGGAAACTGCCACGATGACCGGTCTCGTTCGCGACGAATCGGGAGCCATCGTACCCAAAGCCGTCGTCATCGTGACGAACGTGCAAACGAATATCAGCGTCAAGACCGAGACGGATGAAGCCGGCGCGTACGTCATTCCGAGCCTTCGTCCCGGCGAGTACTCCGTCACAGTCGAGAGCAGCGGGTTTCGCAAGTTCGTGCGTAGCGGAATCACATTGCAGGTCGCCCAGGTTGCCCGGATCGATCTCACGCTTCAGACAGGCGGTCTGACCGAGACGGTCGAGGTCGTGGGCGCGACGTCGCTCCTCGACACGCAGACCTCGTCACGCGGGCTGGTCATCGATCAGAAGAAGATAGTCGAGCTGCCATTGAACGGGCGGGACTACAACCAGCTTGCCCTGCTTTCGCCCGGTGTCCTTCCGGGCACGCCGCGGCTTGCGAGCGTCAACTTCAAAGGCGTCCTCAACGTCAACGGCAATAGGACGTTCAACAACGTCTTTCTCCTCGACGGCGTGGACAATATCTCCTATTCGAACTCCTTCCGTGGTGAAAACGTTCAGCTGGTACAGCCATCGATCGAAGCACTCCAGGAATTCAAGATTCAGACCAACGCGTATTCGGCGGAATTCGGACGGAGTTCGGGCGCGGTGGTCAATGCCACGATCAAGTCGGGTACGAACACCGTGCGTGGCAGCGTCTACGAGTTCCTCCGCAACGACGCACTCGATGCCAACAACTTCTTTTCCAACAAACTGAACGCACCGAAACCAAAGCGCGAACGGAACCAGTTCGGCGTGGCCGTGGGTGGCCCGCTCGTCAAAAACCGGACGTTCTGGTTCGGCGACTACGAGGGCCTGCGCGATCAGGAAGGCGTGCCCCGCGTCCGTCAGGTGCCGACCGCGGCGCAAAAGGCCGGACTTTTCAGCTCCGTGGTCGTGGATCCTTTTGCCCCTGGACGGCCGGCGTTTGGCCAGAACGCGCAGGGGCAATGGGTGATTCCACGCGATCGCTGGGATCCTGTTGGCGCTGCGGTCGTCGCCTTGATTCCTGATCCAAACGTGCCAAACAGCACGATCTACGCGTCGACTCCGGTCACTGACACCACGCAGGATCAGTTCGACGTACGGATCGACCACCAGATTTCCACACGCCTTACCTTCTTCGGCAGGTACAGCTTCGTCGACACGCTCACGTTTCGACCGGCGCCGCTCCCGGGACTGGCCGAAGGGTCGTTCAACGATGCCTTCGGATCCAACGACAACCGATCGCAAGGCCTTGCGCTCGGGCTGACATGGACCGCGTCTCCGAATCTGGTCGGCGACATCCGGTTTGGCTATGCGCGCGGCGATTACTACACGAATCCGCCCAACTTCGGGATCGATGGCGCGGCAGAGATCGGGCTGAGAAACGTGCCGAACGATCCGTTGATCGTTGGCGGCGTCCCCAAGGTCAACATTCAGGGATTCGACGCGGTCGGACGACACACCTCGACGCCGCAGTTCCAGACACCCCGGTCCTGGAATCCGCGAGCGACGTTCAGTTGGAATCGTGGAGCGCACTTCATCAAGTTCGGCGCCGAGTTCCTTCACGTCCAGACCAGGATCAACGATCTGAACGCGACGGTTGGGCGCATGAACTTCGAGAACCGCTTTACCAACCTCGCCGTGGGCGATCTGCTTCTCGGGCTGCCATCACAACTGGCGCTCACCAGTTTCACCGTCATGGACCAGGGACAGAACATGCAGTTCTACTTCGTCCAGGACGACTACCGCATCAGCCCCAGGCTCACGGCCAACGTCGGCCTGCGCTACGAGTACGCCACGCCACCGGTTGAGAAGAACAATCAGTTCTCGAACTTCGATCCGGCAACGGGGACGATGATCTTCGCCAAGGACGGGAGCATTTTCGAGCGGGCGTTGATCCATCCTGACCGAAACAACTTCGCGCCTCGCATCGGCTTCGCCTACACCCCCTGGTCGCGGATGGTGTTGCGCGGCGGTTACGGCGTGTTCTTCACCCACACAGTTCGCCAGGGCCGCGAAGGATTGCTCGGATTCAATCCGCCGTTCCTGGTCGACAACCTGCTGCAGACGAGCGTCAGCGGAGCGGCGGCGGTCGCCGCCGCGGCTCCTTTCCGCCTCGTGGACGGCTACCCTTCCGGTCTGCTCGATCCCACTTCGCTTTCGTCCACGGTTTTGCGCCGCGCGCAGGATCCGAACCAGCGGACGCCCTACATCCAGCAGTACAACGTTGGCGTTCAGTACGAGCTCTGGCCGGACGTCGTCCTCGACGTCGCATATGTTGGGAACAAGGGAACCAAGCTGAATGGGTTCCGCAATCTCAACCAGCGAGCGGTCATCACCAATCCGAACGGCTCTCAGGCCGCCGGCGCACGCCCCTACCCGGCATTCGGGGACATTCAATGGATGGAGAACCGGGTCAGCTCGAACTACAACTCGCTCCAGCTGCGGCTCGAGAAGCGGTTTTCGCAGGGCCTTTCAGGGATGCTGAGTTACACGCTCGGCGAGGCCATTACTGACGCTCCGGATCACATCTCCACGAGCGGAGGCGGTGCTGGTATTGACACTGGAGTCTTTCGCGAGCCGCAGGATGGCAACAACCTGCGCGCCGAGCGCGGCCCCGCCGAGTTCGACGTGAGACACCGGTTCGTCGCCAGCTATATCTGGGAACTGCCGTTCGGCCGCGGCCACAAGTACGGCAACAACTGGAGCCGTCCGATGGACCTCTTCCTCGGCGGGTGGCAGCTCACGGGGATTCACGTACTGCAAAGCGGTTTTGCGCTGACGGCAACGCTCGGCGGGTCCACCGTGCTGAACCTCGGCGGCGAGCGGCGCGCACGCCCCAATCTGGTCGGCGATCCCGAGCTGCCGGAGTCGCAACAAACCATCGATCGATGGTTCAACACCGACGCCTTCGCCGTCTTCAGTCCTGCGCCCCAGGCATTTGGCAATGCCGGCGTCGGGATCATGCGAGGACCGGGACTCGCGAATTTCGACTTCACCCTGGCCAAGAGCTTCCAGATCAACCAGCGCCGGTACGTGCAGTTCAGGACCGAATTCTTCAACGCATTCAACCACGCGAACTTCGGCCCGCCGAATATCGCGAAGGAATCGAGCGGCTTCGGGCAGATCCTGACCGCTGGCAATGCGCGAATTATTCAATTCGGATTGAAGTTCTACTTCTGACGCCGACGAGATCACGATTCACAGGAGTTCAGGAGGTCAGAAGAATAAACAGGAGGTAAGGAGTTCAGGAGCTTTTGATCTCCTGTTGTTCTCTTTATCTCGGCAGCGATAGCACGCCCGAGTCTCACGCGCATCGGACTCGTACGGATCACCGACGCGAACACGATTCACAGGAGTTCAAGAGGTCAGAAGCATAAACGAGAGATAAGGAGTTCAGGAGCCTTTGGTTTTTCTTTGATTAGAGAACCATAATTTGCTCTTGATCTCCTTATCTCCTGTTCTTTCTTTTGATCTCCTGATCTCCTGTGATTCTCCTTGTCTCGGCAGCGATGGCGCGCGCCAATTTCAGG
>JBAROV010000166.1:0-21122 GCA_049642465.1 Vicinamibacterales bacterium | reverse complement strand
CGGCCGAGCGAGCGCGAGCGGGGGTGGGGCGGGGAATTTTTCTTGCGGGGCGGGAATTTCCGCTCGCACTCGTCCGGTGCAACGCAGATTTGGGCCAGCGAGCGCTCGACATTCGTGGCACTCCCCTTGCGCAAGCAGGTATCCACATGTCTCTCAACCCCTGTGAGCTGGAAATCGATCTGTTCTGCCGTGGCCTTCGGGTGCCGTCAACGGTGTCGCTCGAAGGCGCGCGGGGTGTCCGGCGGACCCGGGCCGGGCTCGGTTCCGGTCTCGAGCTGGCCATTCCCACCGGTTCATGGCTCAAGCCTGAAATCTGGATGAACGCTCCCGTGTCCGAGACGTTCGCGTGGACGTCGCCCTATGTCCTCAACGGCGCTCCTGGCAGATACGAAATCATCGATGAACGAACTGGCGAGTGCTACCCAATCACGATTCCGACGCAGCCACATTGGTACGACCGCTTGACGTCGCGCGACGTGCGAATGTCGCGCATTGGCGTTCTGCAGGGCACTTACCTCGGCATCTATGTCAATCCGATCTGCGAGTTCTGGGGCTCCGACCTCAATTGCCGGTTTTGCACGACCGGCCAGAACGTCGCCAGCGCCGAATCCGCCTCCAAGACAGTTGAAGACGTCGTCGAGACCTGTTGGGCAGCGAAAGAAGAGTCGGGCGTCACGTTCGTGCATTTGAACGGGGGATTTCAGGGTGGACACGCCCTGCAATTCGTCGCGCCATTTGTGCGCGCGATCAAGGAAGACGTCGGGATGCTGGTCGGAGTGCAGCTGACGCCCGAACGTGACTTCTCTCGCTACGATCGACTGATTGATCTGGGCGTCGATCATTTCTCCTTCTGCGTCGAGCTGATGGATCCGGAGTGGTTTGCCCGCATCTGCCCGGGCAAGGCGCGCACGCTCGGCCAGAATCTGTTCTTCGAGGCCATGGAGCACTGTGCGAGCCGACTGCCTCGGGGCGCTGTCTCGGGCGAGATCATCGCTGGCATCGAGCCGATCTCGCACACGATTGATGGGATCGAACGGGTCGCGTCGAGTGGTGCCTTCCCCACGGTGTGTATCTTCCGTCCCACGATCGGATCCGCGATGGCCGACTGGCCCTCGCCAAACTACGACGAAATGCGCACGGTCATGGCGGCCATGTACGATGCGTGCCGCCGCCACCGCATCCCGATCGGGCTGGCGCCCAACATCGAGGTCAGCCTTGTCGTGAATCCCGACGATGCGGCTTTCCTGGCGCCGCGAACAGCCGGGTTTTACACGTATGAGGCCTGGCGGCGGATGATGCGCCTCATCGCGCGGCCCGTCTTCAACCGCCGGCTCGCGGCCCGGCTGAGGCCGCCAGCGCCGGCACGACGCGCGGCGTGAAGTGGAGTCTGCCATGAAGTCCTACAACATTCGACGGGTCCCGTGGACGTGCGAGTGGGGACGCTTCGGCGTTGCCATCGAGGACCTCGGCGTCGGCCAGTCGCGCGTGGACGACGTGTTCTGGGCGTGTCACAACCCGAGACGTTCCTCCGATGTGCGCATGACGAGACGGGGCGAGTGCGAGACATGCGAGTACTGGATCGAAGCGGCGCGCCTGCGGACAGAGATCAAGAGGTGAACAGGAGATCAGAAGATCAGGAGGAAAAAAACAGGAGATCAAGAGATCAGGAGGAAAGACACAGGAGATCAAGAGATCAGGAAAGTCCGCGTCAGGATCGGCCCGCGTTGAGAGGCCGTCGATCGCGGACCGGTCCTGACGCGGACTCCTCCTGACCTCCTGACCTCCTGTCCATTTCTCGTGATCTCGTGATCTCCTGTTTATTCCTCCTGACCTCCTGATCTCCTGTAAATTACCGTGGAATGACAGATGTCGTAGATCTGCTGCGCAAGACGCCCGTTTTTCGTACGCTCTCTCCCATCGATCGCGAGACCGTCGCACGCGTGACCTCTGTGCGGAGCTACAGCAAGGGACACACGATTTTTGAAGAAGGTGAACCCTCGGACGCCTTTTACACGATCGCCTCCGGCCGGGTGAAGATCTTCAAGATGCTCCCAAGCGGCAAGGACTTGATCCTGGAAGTCTTCGGCACCGGAGATCCGCTCGGCGCGGTGGCCGCATACGACGGCCGTCCGTTTCCTGCCAGTGCTGTGGCGATCGAAGACACGACGTGCCTCGTCATACCCCGTCCGGATTTCTTCAAGCTGCTCGAACAGCACCCCACGCTCGTGCGTGGCCTGCTGCTCGGCCTCACCCACCGCCTGGTGGAGCTGACGAATCGCCTCGCCGAACTGAGTGGGGGAACGATCGAGCGGCGCTTCGCGCGGTTGTTTCTGAAGCTCGCATCGGAAATGGGTCGTCAGGAACGCGGCGGTACGTTCGTCCCGCTTTCACTCTCGAGGCAGGAACTCGCGGACATGACAGGCACGACCATCGAAACCTGCATCCGGATCATGAGCCGCTGGGGCAAGCAGAACGTGGTCCGGACAGAAAAAGATGGATTTGTTGTGCTCGACAGAGACACGCTCGAGACCGTGGGCGAGGGATAAGGGTCAGTCGCTAGTCGTTAGTCGGCGTCGTGTTCGCCTTCAGCTCGAGTCGGGCTGCGGCTGGAAACAGGATGCGGTCCTCGAGATGGACGTGCGCCCGGAGATCTTCGTCGAACGCTTTCAGTTCAGCGAGCCAGTGCCGGTATGCCGGGCTGGCATCCGCCGGAGGCTCGTAGTCATCCGTCAATTCGCGGATGAGCGCAACCGACTCCGCGGCAACCTCGTGCTCCCGTTCCATGATGTGGATGGGATTGACGATCGTGCCGAACATCACGTTCGGTGGTCGAACCCCACCTCGCGATGCCTCGACAATCCAGGGGAAGAGCACCTGCTCTTCCTTTTCCATGTGCGACAGCATGTGCTGCGCAAGGCGCCCGAGGAGGTCTGCGACATCGTACAACTCCGGGTGGGCGTCTCCGTGCGCGTGAATCACTTCTGCGGTGTAACTCGCCAGGCGCGGCAGCGCACGGCGTACGTATGCATGATGGTGCACGACGATGTAATCGATGATTTCAGCGGGAGTGCGGCAGGCGTTCGCGTTCATTGGTGCCCCTACTGCTCGCGGGCACGATACCAGTTCGGTCTTTGCCTTCGTATGACCGGCGTCATGCGCTTGCCCTCGGGGCTCTAGGCCGTCAAGCTTCCCCGTCCGGAAATTTTCCCCGCTAGCGCGAATAAGTCCCCCCATCCTCCTGGATATCTGCGCACATTCCCTCAATGAACAAGAGATCGCCGGTGGCGGGATTGTTGAAAATGTGGCCGCAGCGCAGTGTTGTCGATGTGATCCGCGTCATAGGACGCCAGAAAAGCGACAGGGATACTCGGTAAGCACTGGTACATCGGCTAGATAGCGGAGGGATGGGTGATGAAGAAACTCCTGTTCGGGGCGCTCGGATTGACGCTCCTCATAGCGATCGCCATGGGTGGCTGCAGCCGCACCATGGGTGGGTCGAACCAGTCGAACCTGCTGCAGATCGCGCAATCGCGCGGGCTGAGCCCGGAGGATGCCGCACGCGCGGTGAAGACCTTCGTTCCACCCGGCGGTCGCGACGAATACCTCCTGTTTGCGTCCGGCGGCCACTCAGGACAGGTGCACGTGATTGGTGTGCCGTCGATGCGTCTGCTCAAGACGGTGGCGGTCTTCACGCCTGAACCATGGCAGGGATACGGGTACGGGGCCGACTGGTCCGAGGAAGCGCTCGGGTCGAACGGCAACGGCAACGGTGAAGGCCACGACGGGGATCCCGGAAACGGCGACTCGAAGGACGGGCTTCGTTGGGGCGACGCGCACCATCCGGCGCTCAGCGAAACCGACGGGAAGTACGACGGCCGGTGGCTCTACATCAACGATCGGGCCCACGGTCGGATTGGGATGGTTGACCTCGCGGATTTCCGCTCGAAGCAAGTCATGCAGGTGCCCAACCTCATGACCTCGCACGGCGGCATCTTCGCGACGCCAGACACCCGCTACGTGCACATCTCGTCGAAGGTCCCGGCGCTCAAGGGTTGGGACGCGCACAAAGGACAGAAGGTCACTCTCGACGATCACCTGAACCGTTTTGCCGACATCTATCGCGGCTACTCCACGTTCGTGCGCGTGGATCAGAAGACGGGCCGGATGATTCTCAAGGACAGCTTCCAGATCGAACTGCCACCCTACACGCAGGATCTGGCCGATGCCGGCAAAGGGCCGAGCTACGGCTACGCGTTCATCAACTCGTACAACGTCGAGATGGCCGGCGGCGGCATCGCACAGGGCAGGCCTCCAATTGAAGTCGGCGCATCGCAACTCGATTTCGACTACCTCCACATCATCAACTGGAAGAAGGCCGAAGAAGTGCTGGCTGCCGGCAAGTTCACGATGCTGAACGGCATCCGCGTGATATCGCTCGACACCGCCGCGGCGGAAGGCCTGCTGTTCCTGGCGCCGGAGCCCAGGAGCCCGCACGGCGTGGACGTGGCGCCCAAGGGCGACTACATCACCGTCGCCGGCAAGCTCGATCCGCACGCGACCGTCTACGGGTTCGATCGGATCCTGAAGGCGATTGAATCGAAGAACTTCGAGGGCAAGGATCGCTACGGCGTCCCCATTCTCAAGTTCGACGCGGTGGTTGCCGGGAAGGTCGAGCTTGGCGCCGGCCCGCTGCACACGCAGTACGACAACCAGGGGAACGCCTACACCAGCCTGTATCTGGAGAGCGCGGTCGCCAAGTGGACACTGGGCGAGCCGTATCACTCTGCGGCCGACGCGTTCAAGGTCGTGGACAAGGTTTCGATTCACTACAACATCGGCCACCTGGCCACAGCGCAGGGCGACACGATGGATCCGCAAGGCAAGTACCTCATCGCGATGAACAAGTGGTCGATCGATCGCCATACCAACGTCGGGCCGCTGCATCCGCAGAACTTCCAGTTGATCGACATCTCCGGTCCGAAGATGGAGCTTGTCGCCGACATGCCAATCGGATTTGGCGAGCCGCACTACGCGCAGCTCGTGAAGGCCGACACCATTAAGGCCCACGAGGTGTACGAACCCGGAGTCTCGCCTGGGTCGATGCAGAAGAGCCCGGATGCGATTGCGACGGAGAAAGAGGCTCGCATCGTGCGCAGAAACGGCGTGGTCGAGGTATGGATGAACGTCGTCCGCAGCCACTTCACGCCAGACATCATTCCGGCGAAGGTCGGCGACAAGGTCATCGTCCACTTGAACAACTCCGAGCAGACACCGGACGCGACGCATGGCTTCGCAGTGCCGACGAAGAACGTGATGGTCAGCCTCGATCCAGGTGAGACGACGACGGTGGAGTTCGTGGTCGATAAGCCAGGGTCATTCAGCTTCTACTGCACGGAGTTCTGCTCGGCGCTGCACTTGGAGATGCAGGGCTGGCTGATTGTCGAACCGAAGTAGGTGACATGGTGACGAGACGTGCCGCGATCGTGGGCGTCCTGACGCTCGCCGCAGGGGCGGCGTGCGGCGTGAAGGCAGACGGTCCACCAGATATCGTGGTGGACCGCACGCCGTGCGCACACTGCGGGATGCTGGTCAGCGAGCCCGCGTTCGCGGCCGCGTATCGCCGCGAAGGGTCCGACGCGCGGATCTTTGACGATATTGGATGCCTCCTGAATGCCATCAGCGGCGAGGCGAACCCCGAGCGCCTGCGCTTCTGGTTCCACGACGCCGCAACGGCGGTCTGGATCGATCGGACGGAGGCTGTATTCGTCAGGTCCGCGCGTCTTCGTACCCCCATGTCAGGGGGCATCGTCGCCTATCGTGGCAGGGCCGCTGCCGAGCGTGGAGCGGCCCAGAACGAAGGAGTTATCGTCGGCTCGTTCGATGACCTGTTGCGCACGTGGTAGTAGCAAGAAGACGAGAAGCGAAAGCGCCTGCGGCCCGAGCATTGAATAAAGAAGGCAACGGTGAAACGACCAATTCTCATTCGAGTTCTCTCCGCCGCCGCGGCAGCCGGCCTGGTCGCGCTGAGCAGCACGCTGCCGCTCTGGACGCTGACGATGCGTGCGCCGCAGTATCCAAAAGGGCTGCGGCTGACGGCCTACGGCACCAGCATGGTCGGCGACATCCGCGAACTGAACATCCTGAACCACTACATCGGCATGCCACCGATCGAGGCGCCGGCGCTCGAGACGTCGATGTTCCCGATTGGTATTGCCGCGTTGATCGTCCTGTGTCTACTTGCGCCGTTTCATCGGTGGCTGCGCCGCCTGGCGGTGTTCGCTGTCACCGCCACGCCGTTCATGATCGTCCTGGATCTCCAGTGGCGGCTCTACATGTTCGGACACACGCTCAACCCGCAGGCGCCGATCCGGTTGAAGCCGTTCACGCCACTGGTCATCGGGACGTCTCACATGGGCAACTTCGTGTCCAGTGGAATGGTGGCGAGTGGCGTGTTGTGTCTGTTCGCGGCCGCTGTGGCGCTGATCGTGGGGACACGGCTTGCCGGCCATTTCGCGGCACCTGCACGCCACGCGAGTGCGCCCCGGACTGCTGTTGCAGCCGCGATCGCCACGTTACTGGTTGCTGGCCAGTCGGGCCTTTCAGCCCAGCCGCAGAATTTGCAGGATCGAATTGCCAGCGCGCCTCCAGGCAGCACGCTGATCGTTGACGGCGGGACTCACGCCGGTCCAATTCGCATTCACGGTCCACTGACGGTCATCGGTCGAAACAATCCCGTCATCGACGGGCGCGGCAGAGGCAGCGTGGTGGCCATCGAGGGCGACGAGGTGGTGTTTCGAGGATTCCGCGTGCGCAACAGCGGACGCGAAGTGACCGAGGAGGCGGCCGGAATCAAAGCGACAGGCAATCGGCACACGATTGAAGACAACGACGTTCGTGACGTGTATTTCGGCATTCACATCGACGGCGGCGATGGCTACCGGGTTGCGAACAACCGAATCTCTCCAGGGGTCCAGCACGGAGCGCGACCGGGACACGGAATCAGTGTCTGGAACGCGCGCAACAGCAGGATCACCGGTAACCACATTTCCGACGCACGCGACGGCGTCTACTTGTCTTTTGCAGAGGGCGCAGTCGTATCGGGCAACGACGTCACCCGATGCCGCTACGGCCTTCATTCGATGTCGTCGCTGAATGCGACGCTGATTGACAACACACTGGTCGCCAACCTTCTGGGGGCGGCTCTCATGCAATCGGACAAGCTGGTATTACGTGCGAACCGGATCGAGCAGCACCGACAGGGATCTGCGGCTTACGGCGTGCTGCTCAAGGACATCGGCGATCTCGTGGCTGAAGACAACGTGATCCTCTCGAACCGGGTCGGTGTCTATGCCGAAGGAGTGCCGCTTCAGCCGACGCACCAGGCAGTGATGATGCACAACACCATTGCCGGTAACGACGTGGGCTTGGCACTCCAGAGCAATGCTGCGTTGACGATCGCGGAAAACCGGATTGCTGACAATCTCGCTGACGTCCGGCCACTCGGACGCCGGTTGTCCCCGTCTCTCAAATGGTCGCGAAACGGCCGCGGCAATTCGTGGAGTCAGTACCGTGGTTACGACGCGGACGCTGATGGATTGGGGGACCTGCCGTACACCGTGAACGAGCCAATGGACGCCTTGATCCGGAAGAACTCGCTGGTGCAGGCCTTTCTCTATACGCCCGCGCACCTGGCGCTCGAGGCGGCCGCGCGGATGTTCCCGCTGTATCGCGATCAGCCGCTGCTCGTCGATGAGCACCCGCTGATGTCTGCCGACATTCGAGGGTCGCGATGATTCGGATTGAGGACGTCTCGAAGCGTTACGGGAAGCGTCAGGCACTCGCAGGGGTGTCGCTTCAGATTCACCCGGGCGAGGTCACGTTGCTGCTGGGCGCGAATGGCGCGGGCAAGTCCACGCTCCTGCGTTGCCTGCTGGGTATTACAGAGTTTGACGGAGCCATTCACGTTGGCGGACGGGATCCGCTCGTGGAGGGCCAGACCGTTCGTGCTCTTGTCGGCTACATGCCGCAAACCGGAGGACTGCACCAGGACCTCACTGTCGAGGACACGATTCACCTTTACGCGGATATTCGAAGAGTTTCGCGAGAGCGGTGTGCGCCCTTGTTAATCGAGGCTGGCCTCGAGGGTCACACCGGCGAGCGCGTCAGCGACTTGTCGGGTGGATTGCGGCAGCGCCTGGGGTTTGCGCTCGCGCTGCTTGCGGATCCGCGGATTCTGATTCTCGATGAACCGACCTCGAGCCTCGACGCGGCGAGCCGCGACTGGCTGGCCGGGACGCTTCGCGGCCTTGCGGCAGACGGCCGCACCGTCCTCGTCTCCACCCATGCCGGTCAGGAGCTGCTCGCCGCGGGCGACCGCCGCATCGTGCTCGAAGAGGGTCGCGTGGTGTCGGACACGAGGGCCGGGTCCCTGCCCCCTCAGAAGGAATCGAGGGTGGCGGATGTGCAGGTGGGCGCCGGATCGGTCAAACCGCTGATCGTCAAGGAGCTGTCCGATGCACTTGGGAATCGCTGGCTGATTTCTTACGCCGTCGCACTGGGCGTACTGGGATTTGTCGCGGCGATGACCGGAATCCAAAGCAGCTCTGGGCTGGCGCTGCAGGCGTTCGGACGCACGACCGCCACACTCATGAACCTGTGTCTACTTCTCTCGCCTCTTGTCGCCGTCCTGATGGGGGCTTCGTCGATCGCTGGAGAGCGTGAACGCGGGACTCTGGAGCACCTCCTCGCGCAGCCGATCACACGCTCCGGCCTCCTGCTCGCAAAACACACCGGCCTGCTCTTGTCGTTGACGCTCGCGACGACTCTTGGCTTTGTTCCGGCAGGTATTTTGGTCGCCTGGCATGCCGGTCCTGCGATCCTCGGTCACTATCTGCTCTTTCCGCTGATTGCGGCACTGGTCGGCGCGGCAATGGCCGCAGTCGGCCTGCTCGTCTCGGTGAGCAGCCGATCCGCGGCGCAGTCGCAAGGGGCCGCGATCTCGGTGTGGTTCGCGTTCGTGCTGCTCTACGACCTGATCCTCATGGGTTCACTCGCAGTGAACGGGATGTCGGTCGAGTTCTTGTCGGCGGGGTTACTCGCCAATCCGGTTGATGCCGCGCGAGTTCTGGGCGTGCTGTCTCTGGAACCTGATCTGTACCTGCTTGGCCCCGCAGGCGCCTATCTCGCAGCACAGTTCTCGCGCGGCGGGGCCGCCGGCCTCTTGCTCGGCGCGCTGGCGTTCTGGGCCATCGCGCCACTGTTTGTCGCGCTCGTCCGGTTCCGCCTGCACGCACCGCGTCCCTGCCGCTCAGGTCTCGTTCACACGATCGTTTCCCCAGGTGAGGTAAAGGTTTCATGACGTACAAAGTTCCCGCCCTGATAATCGGAGTCGCAAGTCTCGGCCTCGTTGCGTGCTCGTCGCAAACGACCGATTCCGCCCCTCCGGGACGGACCTCAGCGTCCGCGGCGGCATCCCCGGCGGTGATCGAACAAGGCCGAACGCTTTACAAGACGAATTGCGTCCCATGTCATGGGGAAACCGGCAAGGGGGACGGACCAGCGGCGGGCGTGCTCAAACCCCCGCCCCGCGATCACACGGACAAGGCGTACATGAGCACGCTGACTGACAAGCAGATCGCCGACATCATCAAGATGGGAGGGTCGATCAAAGGCAAGCCGCTGATGCCCAGTCATCCGCAGTTCAAGGATCCCGAACTCGCGGCGCTCGTGGCCTACGTCCGATCGTTGAGCGACTCCGGCAATTGAACGGGATCGCGCCCGCCCTCAATGCCGGCGATCGACAAATGTGGGCGGTTCGAGTCTCCGTCCCGACGGATGGCGCGCCGCATCGAGCCTGGAACTCCACAACAGGACAGGACCGAGAGCACGGCGGGAGAGCTTCGCGGCGAGACCGAAGTCGTGCTCGATTTCCGAGGCCAGGTGGGCGATCTGTTCCGCGATTGACGGATTCGATCGTCGGAGGTATTTGCCCATCGCCCAGAGAGCGGCCCCGTAGCCGAGACGGAGCTGCGAGGCTGCCATCGCCACACGCGTCCGCACGCGGGGATCGGCGTCCGTGCCGTATCGGCGCCACCGTCGCTGCATGATTTTCATCAGCCGGTAAAGGCTCGGTCCGTTGCGCTCGAAGTCCAATTGGAAGGCCCGATCGAGCAGCACCTGGGACTCATCCCGGGAGATCGCCGGGTGCCGGAAGTTGAACTTGAATTGACCGTGAATGTCCGCGAGATCGACATCGAGCAGCCGACCTTCTGCGGCAACCTGCGCGTGCAGTGGCGTGCCGGGAACCGGAGTGTACAACATGAACTGATGGAAAACGGTGTCGTGAGCGATGGCGCGATCGATGTCGTCCAGCACGGTCACCGGCGTGTGGTGTTCGAGACCGATGATCGTTGACCCGTGGACGCAGATGCCGTGGGCCTGGAGTTCGCTGACCAGTGTCAGCGTATCGGCGCCGTCGAGTTTCCTGTACCCGGCGGCAGACGACTCCAGACCCAGCCAGATCCACTCGACTCCGAGCTCGACGAGCTGTCGAATCTCGTACTTGCGTATCGCGTTTGCCGATGAGAACACGTACAGCGACCACGCCTTGCCGCTTCTCTTCATGCACTCGAGCAACTCCAAAGCCCGCCGCTTGTACAGCAGGAAGTTCTCGTCCATCATGAAGAACGCGGACGTGCCGAGGGCGCGCTCGACCTCACACATGACCCGGAAGAGTTCCTCTCCGCTGTCGTAGAAATTAACGAACCGTCCCTTGCCGCCGAAGAAGGCGGACGTCGTGCAGAAGTTGCAGCCAAGCGGACAGCCGACCGAGGGTATGATTGTCGCCGCGGGGTTTCCTCCGCCGCGCGGACTTCTCAAGCCCATCACGCGGAACCGGAACGAAGACGGAATCGCCGGGTGCACGAGCGGCCGGTCCGGATCGTCTGCCAGGAAACGCCGCATCCAGGACACGCCCTCGCCGCGAACGATATAGTCGGCGTCGATCGTGCGTTCGAGTTCGGGGATGGCCGCGACGTGACCTCCGACGACGATCGTCGAACCTGGCGAGTGGCGGCGCACCAGCCGACACATCTCACGCACCTTCCCAACGTTGACGACGATGGCGGAAATACCCACGATGTCGTAACGACCACGCGTCAACTCATGAACGAAGCGCTCCCGCGAGGGGAAATCCAGCAGCGTAGCGGGCGCCGTGATATTGGCGTGAATGAACATCAGGCCCCACGAGCGATGGAACATCCGGAGCGAGAAGGGGCCTTGGGCCCGCGTTACCTGATTGTGGTACAGCTCCATCGGATTGATGGCCCTGGACCCGAACTCATCGTCTTGCGCGAATGGCTTGAAGACCGAGGAGAGCAACACGCGCGCCCTCGATCCCTTTTGATGCGTCGGCATCGCCGTCTCTCCTCAACGGCATCAGTGCCTCGTCCCGCGTTGCCGTTGAAGGATCCTACGATGCTGCCGCGGCCCGAACACGCGAGTACAGAATTATTACGTGGCGCTTTCGAGGCGGTCTCCGTGGAAACGCGTTTATAACGCCCGCACTGCGGCGGCGATCGCCGCGGCACTGCCGTTGACGACGTACGCGATTCGGCCGCCCGCATCGATTACGTAAACGAGCGACGGATGCGAGATGGCGCCGGTCTTGTCGTTCCGCACGCGCGGAATACGCCAGCCGTTGAGCGTCCGTTCGACAACATCAGGCTGGCCTGACAGCACGTGCGTGCCGTCCTGCAGATTCCACTGCTTGGCAATCGACGGGAGGCGGCTCGGCGTGTCGCGCCACGGATCCAGCGTGACGACGAGCACCGGGGGAGGATTGTCGGCTGACTGCTGTCGGGCCGACAGCAGATCCGACACGATGAGTGGGCAGACCGTTTCACAGTGCGCGTAGGCGAAGGCGACGAGCACGGGCCGCCCGCGAAATGACTCGAGCGAAACCTCCCGACCGTGCTGATCGGTGAGCGTCAGCGCCGGCGACGCGTCGTTCACGCGCGTCAGTTGCGAGGCGATGTCCGCCGTCCCTGTCGCGAACGGCTCCTGACCTGCCGTGCGCACGCGCCAGGCGACGCTGTACGCGCTGGCAACCACGAGCGCGGACACGACGCCGACCGCGACCTGTCCAGCCGCGCGTGTCATCAGCAGTGTCAGTTCCGCTCGGAGCTCCGCGCCCCAGACCGTGGCCAGGAGCCCGATCATCCCGATCGGCTGGCCGATGAGCAGCGTCCAGCCGGCGGCATTCGGAAGACCGTTCTCCGTCGACCCAAAACAGACGTCGCGAGTGCGCAGCAGCCATTCAGGTGCGGCGCCGCCCATCGGCCACAGCGCCAGCGCCCACCACGACGCGGTAATCGCGAGGATTGCGCCGAGCGCAGTCACCGGCGTCCATGCGCGCGAGAGGATCGTCATCCGATCTTCCAGATGAACGACAGTATCTTCCAGTTCACGAAGAAGTACACGATGAATGCGGCAAGGAACACGAAGACGAGCACGATCGTCCCCGGGGTCGGGCCCATCACGCCGGGGGCCTGTCGGTGCAGCGCAGCGTTGCGCGCATCGACGTCAGGCGCATGCACCGGCGGATGCGTCAGGCCGGCCGGCACACCGGCTATCGCCACTCCCCTGGCGATCTCACCGAGCTCGTCGCCAAAGAATACCGATTTCACCGCGATGGCCACGAAGAGGAACGCACCCGTTGCGGCGAGCAAGCCGCCGAGCGCCACGACGGCGAGGATGAGATCGACGATCGGATTGAACTGCACGTCGAAGGGCGACTGACTGAAACTAATGTCCCAGTGCCGGCGGGGAACGCCGAAACTCCCGGCAAACGTCATCGAGATCGTGAAGATGAACATGCCGCCGGCGAACAGGTAGGGCTGGATCTTTGCCGCTTTCCAGAACGCCACTTTTCTCCGGAAGATCAACGGGATGAGATAGTAGGTGACCCCCATGAAGGCCATCGCGGTGCCGCTCACCACCGTGGCATGAAAATGCCCCGGGACGCGCAGCGTGTTGTGCACCATGATGTTGATTTGTTCGGTGCCGATGGTGACGCCGGTGATCCCGCCGACGAAGCCGAACACGACGAGCGAGAAGACGAGCGAGCTGAACCCAGGGTCACCCCACGGGGCGCGCCGCAGCCAGTCGAACATCCCGTTGGTGAAGCCGCGCAGGCGCATCCCCAGCTCCATGCCCGCCGGCACGGTGAAACCGTGGATCATCGACGCCAGCACCGCCATGTACATGAAGTAGCTCGTGTTCACGACTTTCCAGGCCGGCCCCATCCCCGGATCGACCAGCAGGTGGTGCGCCGAGGCCATCGAAATGAACAGGATGTACAGCACGAAGGCGGATCGACTCACCTTTTCGTTGAGTACGACCGAACCAATGGTGAGCGCGCCGAGCATGTACCAGATGGACACCATCGCGGCGACATTAATCTGCTGCGACGAATGGCCGAGGCCCCACCAGATCATGCGGTAGACCTCCGGATCGACTTCCATCAGACCGAGCGACCACAGATAGGTCGGGATGTAGATGGCTGCACCGTGCAGCAGGGTGATCACCGCAATGATGGCCGCCGTCATGGCGCCGTAGACGACCAGCGGAAGCGACCCCTGGTAGGTTCGCTCGCGCCGCGCTACGACCAGGTTGGCAAAGAACACTCCCACGGTCACGAGGGCGCCGACGGCGAAGAGAATCACGCCCAGATAGAAATTGGGATCGGCTCGAAGCGGGACGTAGGAGGTGAAGAGCACGTCGGCGCGCCCGGACCACATCATCGTTTCGACCACAAGCGCCCCTGCAATCATCAGTGCGCACGCCGCCCATGAGATCTTCTGCGCCGAATTGCGCGCGTTGAGCAGCACCGTGCTGGCAAAGAGCAGCACGGCCATCTCGAAGAAGATGATGAAGAAAATCAGCATGCTCATGCCGTGCACGCCGAGGATGCGGTAGAACCAGACGGCCGGGAGCAGGTGCACGGCCTGCCAGCGGGTGAGCACGAGCATTACCGCGGCGATGGCGCCGATGAGCAGCGATACGACCGAAGCGACGGCGTGCACCTTGATGAGGCGCTCGGCGCCAAAGTGGATCAGACGGCCGGTCGCGGGACAGGTCCGAAAGCCCTCGCGTGCCGGACTGGGTGTCCCCATCACTTGTGAGGTCATCGGACGCCTCCCGATGCTGAAGCGGCCGCGATCGGCGCCTCCTCGACGATGACACGGCCGACCATCAGGTGATGCCCGATACCGCAGAACTCATTACAGAGGATGCGGAAATCACCCGAGGCGTTGGGCGTCACCCGCAAGCCGTAGTCGTAGCCGGGGACAACCTGGAAATTGACGTTAATCGGGTACAACGAAAACCCGTGGTTCACATCGAGCGACGAGAGGTGGAGTGTATATTCCGCATTCTTCTGGAGGCGGACGATCGGAAACCACTGGAACGAAACCGATGCGAGATAGACGTCCGACCCAGGCGGCGGCGTCACGATCGGCATGCCCCGATCGTCACCGGTTTGATACTGCGCGATGAATTCGCCGACGCGGGTGCCGTAGGCCTGCGGCGTCGTGCGCGTTCGGATGCCGGAGGGGTTCTGCCCCCCCTTCCAGTGCCAGAGCGGCATCATCGCAAACAGCACCATGCACCACGCAAAAGCAATTCCGACCCAGACTTTTTCGGACTTGTGGGCGGGCTTCCACCAGACGCCTTGCGGCGCGTCGAGCCCGGTATGCGTGTCGTTGATCATGGGCGGCACCTCAAGGCAGTCTGCCGGGGGGAAGGGAGAGAATCTCCCAGAGGCCCCACCCGGTATAGAAGACAAACATGATCAGGAGTCCAGCGCCCAGGAGCAGGAATACATTGTCGAAGAGACGCTGGCCGAGCGGTACCTCGTCGTCGGGATACGGTGCCTGAGAGTGCGGCGTCATGGGATTTCCTTGCGCGGCTGAAGGACCGAAACGAACGATCGCGCGCAGCTTAAAGTGGATGGCTTCCGCCGCATATGACGGCGGTCATATCGGTCTCCGCACCAGTCGGCGAATGATCGCCCTACGTACCATGGCTGCCGTCCGACGACGAACCGAGCGGTTGGCGCTCCGGCTGCTCACCGCGGCGGACGCGCTCTGCAACCGGCTGTACGGACACCGGTTCAACCCCCTCTACCAGAGCGGCACAATTGTCGTCGCGCTCTATCTGGTCCTGCTCGTCACGGGCCTCTGGCTGATTATTTTCTACCGCGTGGGATCGCCCTGGGAATCGGTGGCGAGCCTGACCGCCAATTACTGGGCAGGCAATTGGGTGCGCGGGCTTCACCGCTACGCCAGCGACCTTGCTCTGGTGGCAACGGCGGCTCACGCCTTGAGAATGTTTGCTCAGGGGCGCAGTTGGGGTGCGCGGGTTCTCGCGTGGATGACGGGGTGCCTGCTCCTGCTGCTGCTCCTCTTCTGCGGGTGGACCGGGTACGTCATGGTATGGGATACCTTCGGTCAGCTCCTGGCTCGCGAGGGCGCGCGCTTGATCGACTCGCTCCCGTTTCTGTCGGAACCGACGGGACGCGCATTTACCGGCGAGCAGCCGGTGCCGACGGTCTTCTTCTTCCTGAATCTCTTCGCTCACATCGGCATCCCATTGGCGATGGGCGTGGCGTTCTGGCTCCACGTGAAGCGACTGCAGCGGCCGGCCGTGCTGCCGCCGCGGCGCGTGACGTGGTCGATCGTCGGAGCGCTCTCGTTGGCTGCGATCATGTGGCCGCTTACCATGGCGCCGGCAGCAGATGCGTTCGCGCTGCCGGCCAACGTTCCGGCCGATTGGTTCTTCGCGTTTTGGATTCCTCTCGCGCAGACGCTCAGCGGTGGATGGGCGTTGACGCTGGCTGTTGGCGTCGGTGTCGGCTTGCTCGTCGTGCCGTGGATGACCACGAGACGCGCGAGCGACGCGCCACCACCCTCATGGGTTGACGAAGCGCTCTGTGTAGGGTGCCTGCAATGCGCGATCGACTGCCCATACGGAGCGATCGAAATGATCGAGCGCGACAGCCGCCGCTCCGATCTCGTCGCGCGCGTCACGACGGATCTGTGCGTGAGCTGCGGAATCTGCGCCGGCTCGTGCTCCCCCATGGGCGTGGGGCCACCGGGCCGGACGGGACGCGATCAGATGGCGGCGGTGCGCGATTTCCTCGGCAGGCCCGAGCGTCAGAAAGGGGAAATCGTCGTCATTTGTTGCGATCATGGCGCGGGCGAATTTGCCGCCGATCTCGCCGCCGCCGGCGGCGTCCCGTACTCGGTTGATTGCGGGGGCAACCTGCACACTTCGGTCATCGAGTTCCTGCTGCGCGACGGAGCGGGCGGTGTGATGGTCCTGGCGTGTCCCCCTCGCGACTGCTGGCACCGAGAAGGGACGCGTTGGCTCGTGGAACGCGTGTACCACGCGCGTGAAGCGGAGCTGCAGCCCAGAGTGGATCGGGCGCGGGTGCGAATCATCAACGTCGGTTCGCACGAACGCGCGGAAGCGATTGCGGCGCTCCGCGCGTTCACCGCGGAGGTCGCTCTGCTGAGCCCGGCAACTGCGCGCGAATCCGAGATCCTGGACGACAAGTGCGAACCAGCAACCGTGAGAGGCCGGTCATGACCCTGATCGACCGCGCCCTGGGCGTGGCATTCGCCGTCAGCCTGCTCGCCGGCATCGTCTGGGCATCGAATGCCCCGCTCACCATGCACCGATCGGACGCTGGGAGGCTCCGACTGGCTTGGAGCGCGCGCCCGGAACGCATCGAGAAATGCCGTCAAGCGACGGGCGAGGAAGTCGCTCGGCTTCCGCAGCACATGCGCCAGCAGGTCGTCTGCGAGGGCACCACCGCGGAGTACCGCCTGCAAGTGCGTGTCGATGATGCCCTCGTCGTCGATCGCACCGTCCACGGCGGCGGACTCCGGAGGGACCGGCGCGTCTATGTCTTCGAGGAATTACCGCTGGTCGCGAAGGCATCCACCACGATCGACGTGAGGCTCGATCGGATCGATGGATCGGCGTCGGGCACCGATCCGGCACCGCCGGGCGCGAACGTGCGCGCCGGCCAGGCCTCGCCCCTGCTTCTCGAGTCCCTGCCGCCGCACCTGGCGATCGCACGTCGTCTCGACGTCTTGCCGCGCGAAGTTGTTCTGGTGACCTACGATCGCGAGCGACGCGAGCTCACGATCGTGTCGCATTGACCGGCGGACGACTTGGCAGGAGCAAATCCTCGAGAAAAAAAGCGGAGAGGTCGGCGCGATTGCGCAAACCGGCCTTCCGGTAGACGGCAAGCGCCTGCTGTCGAATCGTCGTCTCGCTCGTGTTCCGCACGTCTGCGGCTTCTTTGTGGCTCAGCCCCTCGAGCAAGAGAAGCCCTACTTCACGTTCAGCCGGTGTCAGCAACCAGCGCTCGAACTGACGGTCGATCGCTTCTCCGAGTCCGCGCAGCGCCTCGCTGGCTTCCTGGCGGAAGCGCTGTGCGTCCCGCTGTGCCGCCTCGAGATCGAGACTCAGCCGCTCGACCCGCTGCCGGACGGATCGAAGTTGACGACCCAGCAGCGCTACTCCCGCCAGCGCCATCGTCATGACGATGCCCTCCGTAACGAGGTGCGCCGTTTTGGTGCCTTCGCGGTAGTCCGCCACGATATCCGCGGCGATGAGCAAGGCGATGACCCCGAAAAGCGCGACCCCCACCGGTGCCACCGCCGATCCCACATCCGTGCGATCCGCATCGTCGAAGCCACGTGATCTCATGCGTTTGCCACTCCTCGTACATCCGTGCGATGACGCCCGGGCCGCCGACTCCGTAATGTCGGGTATGCGCACGTCGCCATCAACGAGGAGGATATCGTGACATCTCTACCACTCCATCCCGCCGTCGTTCACGTTCCGCTGGGCTTGGCCTTCGTCATTCCGGCGTTGGCGATCGGTTTCGCCTGGGCCGTCTGGTCGGGACGGGTCCGGCTTCGGGCCTGGATCGTCATCGCCGGCTTACAAGCGGTTCTCTTCGGAGCCGGTCTGCTTGCCATGAATACGGGTGAGCGTGAGGAAGATCGTGTCGAAGCCGTCGTTCCCGACGCCGCCCTCGATCGGCATGAGATGTACGCTGAGCAGTTCCTGTGGGCTACAGGCATCACGCTGGTTCTCGCCGGTCTCGTTCCGGTGCTTCGACAGCGGGCCCTCAGCAAGGCGTTGATGAGTGCAACGATTGCAGGATCGCTGGTGGTTGCGGCGGCGGCGGTGCGCGTCGGGCATGCTGGCGGCCAGCTCGTGTATGTCCACAACGCGGGGTCTGCTTATGCACCCGGTCGCGTTGTCCATGTCCGGCCGCTGGCGAAGTAGAACGCGTCACTGATAATCTCGCCGTGTGAATCGGCCGTTGCTGCTGGCCGGCTTGACCGACAGGGAGCAACAGGAACTGCTGGCCGCCGGTCATGTGCGTCAGTTGCAGTCGCGTGACATCCTCGGGCATCAGGGCGAACCCGCAGATCTCTTCGCGCTCGTCCAGGTCGGGTTTTTGAAGCTGGGGAAGGTCAGTCCGGCTGGCGTTGAAATGCTGGTGCGGTTCGTCGGTCCTGGCGATTGCTACGGCGCCATTGCGCTCGTGCCTGACAGCTGCTTCCCGGTCTCGGCGACGGCTGTTCAGCCGTCCCGGGTTCTGGTCTGGACGAGACCCGTCATCACGGCCTTTGCGGAGCGGCTACCCCGCCTGAAATCGAACATATTCGAGGAAATCACCCGCCGGATGTCGGGGGTGCTGACCGCGGCGCAGGAGCTAGCCACCGAACGCGTGCCGCAACGCTTGGCCAAGGCCCTGCTGCGGCTCGCTGAGTACGGCGGCGCCCCCGTCGCCGAGGGGATTCACATTGTCCATCCACTGACACGTCAGGAGTTGGCCGATTTGACAGGAGCCACCCTCTTCACGGTCAGCCGGCTCATGTCCGAATGGGAATCGCGCGGGCTCCTTCGGACCGGCCGAGGTTCGGTAACCATCGTGGATCCAGGGGGTTTGGAGCTCGCCGCCTCGGCGGAGGAGGAATGACGAGAAGGTTGCGCTAGCGCAACGATCTCCTTCTGACCTTCCCGTAACCTCTGAATCGAGGTTACGACATGCCCTTCTCACCCGATGCAACCGTCGCTGCCATCGCGGGCCAGTTTCCGGCTGCGACGCGGACTCTGCAACGTTTTGCCATCGAGCCGTGTTGCGACGGAGCGTTGCGACTCGATGAGGCATGCCGCCAGCGGCGGGTTTCGTTTGACGCGGTCTCGGCGGCGTTGAGGTCTGCGTTTGCGGCCTCCTCCTCCCAGCGGAACGACTGGCTGAGCCGGCCTCCTGCTGAGTTGACCGCACACATCGTTGAAGCCTTTCACGAACCGCTGCGTCAGGAGCTGCCGTCGCTGCAGCGCCTCGCCCAGCGTCTCCAGGGGCACGAGGGATCTGACCAGCGTGCCCTGGCACTGGTGCTCCAGGAACTGACGCGGTTCGTCGACGGCCTCGCCAGCTACATGGAGGGTGAGGAAGGGGCGCTGTTCCCGTTGATTGACCGGATCTCGCATGGCGACAGGCACCAGGGGGACGCCGACCGCTTCGCGCATCTGAGGGTTGCCGCCGAGACCGCGCACGAGGACCAGACGCAGACGCTCCGGCTGATTGGACAGGCCACCGACGAATACACGCCTTCCCACGCCGCGTGCTCGACGCTGCGCGGGTTCTATCACGAACTGAAAGAGCTCGAACGCCTGATGCGGCTCCATGTTCACCTGGAAGATCACGTTCTGTTTTCACGAGTTGCGGTGCTTCTCTCCGGCACCGTCATCGAGAGGTCATAATGAGTACCAGAAACGTTCGCCTGTCATTTGCTGCTGTTTTGTTCACGCTTGTCGCAATCGCTGCTGTGCCGTTTGTGATGGGCGCCCGTTCCCAGAACGACGAAGCCCGGAAGGTGTGGGGCACGCCGCGCGCCGAGATCTTCGAGAGCACGCCAGGCGGACCGCTCGTCGAGGGTGATGCCGTCACCTATCTGCCAAACGTCGCCGAATTGAAGCCAGGCAACCGCACCCACAACGTGCGGCTCGACATCGTCGCGCAGGAGATCGAGATTGCGCCAGAAGTGCGATACCTGGCCTGGACGTTCGGCGGCAGCGTTCCTGGCCCGGTCATCCACGTTCGCGAAGGGGATCGCGTCAACTTCGTGATGCGCAACCGTTCGCATGAGCAGGTGTCGATCACCTCTCCCAGCAAGGATGATTCACCGTTTCTCCAGCAGCTCGCTGCTTCGAATCGTCAGAAACCGGTTGCCGCGATCGCGCCGATGCACCATTCCATGGACTTTCATGCGGCCACGGTGGCGGCCGATGACAAGTGGCGAATGGTTCTCCCCGGCCAGAGCATCAAATTCGAATGGGTCGCGAACTATCCAGGCGTCTACATGTATCACTGCGGCGTGCCGCCGGTGCTGCAGCACGTGGCTATGGGGCAGTACGGCATTGTGATCGTGTCACCGCGCGACGGATACCCGACGGACTCAGAGGCCGTCAGACGCTACGCTGTCGTCCAGTCCGAGTTCTATCTGAAGCCAGGTGGCGAGAACGGCCTCTACGAACTCGATTACGACGCCGCGCTCAAGAAGCAGCCGTCGCACGTCCTCTTCAATGGTCACGTCAGCGCCCTGACGGACCAGCCGCTCATTGCCAAGGTCGGAGAGCGCGTCCGTCTCTACTTCCACAACGTCGGACCGAACGACCAGTCGAGCGCTCACGTCATCGGCGCCATCTTCGATCGCGTCTGGTACGAAGGCAATCCGCGCAACGAATGGCGTGGGATGCAAACCGCCCTTGTCGGCTCCAGCAATGGCGCCGTGCTCGAGTTCATCGTCGCTGAAGAAGGCCGCTACGTCCTGGTCGATCACGAGTTTGCGGATGCGTCCAAGGGTGCCATCGGACAGATCGTGGCACTGTCCAAAGCCGGCACGATGACATCGCACACCGAGCCGATGCAGCACTGAAGGTGCCAGGGTGCCAAAGTGCCAGGGTGCCAAAGTGCCAGGGTGCCAAAGTGCCAGGGTGCCAAAGTGCCAGGGTGCCAAAGTGCAAAG
>JBAROV010000165.1:0-4381 GCA_049642465.1 Vicinamibacterales bacterium | reverse complement strand
TCGTGCGGCGGGGCTGGCTGGTCTACGAGCGATATTTCGGCAGGGGTCATCGCGAGGCGACCCCGAACCTCGCATCCTGCGGCAAGAGCGTCACGAGCATTGCCGTCGGCATCCTGCTGGCCAAACGACCGGACGTCTTTCCCAACGGGCTCGATCAAAAAATATTCACGCCCAGGTACTTTCCTCCCGACGCGTTCCCACTGACCGATCCGCGCAAGGCAGACATCAAGCTCGGGCAGCTGCTGACGATGACCGCTGGCATTCGCGGCAACAATCCGGTCTACGTGGACGGAAAGCCGTCGAGCATCGATCCGGCAGGGCCGGACGGATGGCAGGCGGGTGTCGATCTCGTTGCGTTCGGCAAAAAAGAGGCACGGCAGGGAAACCTTCGAGCCACGACCGCGACGCTCTGGTGCGATCCTGGGCGGGGATACTCCTACGCTACCTCCTCTATTCATCTCGCGGGGGTGATGCTGCAGCATCTGACCGGTCAGGACCTGCACGACTACGTCGAGGAGCATCTGGCCATGCCCCTCGGTTGGGGCCGCTGGGGATTCGGGTACCGCGGCGCCGGGCAGCTCACGCGCATGTCGGGTGGCGGAGGCATCGCGCTCCGCGCAACCGACATGCTGCGCTTCGCCTACATGCTTCTTCGGGAAGGCAGGTGGGAGAACAAGCAGATCGTGCCTGCGGAATACGTTCGCCATGCCTCCCATCAATCGCCATACAACCCTCATTACCCGTACAGCCTGCAGTTCAGCGTCAACACGGATGGAGACGTCCCGGAGCTGCCGCGCGACGCGTTCTGGAAGGCCGGCTCCGGCGGTCATGCCTTGTACGTCGTTCCGTCGTTGGACCTCGTGGTGTGGAAGCTTGGCGGCCGCGATGACCAGTATTCGTCAGCCAACACGGCGATGACGCCCGACCCGGATGCAGTCAAGAACGTGGAGCTGCGTGAAGGCTGGAAGCAAACTGTCGACAATGAGACGGCGTTGCGTCGTACGTTGCAGCTCGTGGTCGCTGCCGTCACACCCGGCGGCCCGCGGTAGGAATTGTTATCCGGCTCCGCTCGTCCGCCGACGATTGCGGATGTCATTCTGCCGGCCCGTCCCGCACGCGCCGGCGTACCATTCACGTAACGGGCGCCGAATACGAGTCTGTCGCGGGGCGCACAGATCGGTAAGCGGGGGATTGGTACTCGCGCATGCCGCGCGAGTAGCTGCGTGCGCGATAGCCACTTGTGGTTGTGCGCCGCGCGGCACAGGCTTGGCTACGTTCGGAGCGGCGGACACGACATGTTGCCACCGTCCAAAAGCCTCACCCGGGTCAACGCGATCCTTCTGCTCCTTCTCGCACCCATCGTGGTGCGGTTCTGGGTCGAAGCCGTCGTCTGGCGGCTGGAACGTGGGCCGCAGATGCTCGGTTTCTCGCTCGCTCATGGGGGGGCCGGCTGGATGACGCTGCCCTTGATCCTGTCGTTCCTCACGATCTGGATCTATGCGGTGTGGGTGGTCATCGTGATTGTGCTTTGGGCCATTCCGGCGTCCCGCGGGAAGATTGCGAAGCCGCACCGTGTGGTGCTGGGCGGCGTCAGCCTCTTCGCCTTCCTCGAGATTGCTGACTTTCTGCAGGCTGACATGAGCGCCGCTATCGTGTTGATGGGGGCAGCGGCAATGAGTACTTTTGTCTGTTTGCTAGGCTGGCTCATATACGCAGGTTTGTGCCCGACCGCAGAAACCCGGGGGCGGTAGAACTGCGTCGTCCACACGCGCGATACATCGAAGGAATCACTGCTCGAATAGCTTGAGAATCAGGGGCCTGACCCTCGGGGGGCATCTCCTCCCGTGGGAGAAGCAGGGTCTCATCGAGTACCTGGAAATACGCTTCGAGTGGGCCAGACGCGCGTCGATCCCGGCGCGCAAGAATCGCGCCTGTTCCGGAACGAGTGCGCTGACTGCCCCGCGGCAGACTCGCGAGATCAAGCACCTGCCGGAGCGCCTCGAGCCGCCTCAACCGCAATCGAACGTGGGTTCCAACTCGTGAAAGGTTGACATCATAATTCTACATAGGTAGAGTTCGAGGTCGTGAAGCTCACATACGCCACCACGCTGGTCCTGCACGCACTCGCCAACGGCGTTCGACATGGCTTCGACATCATCGACGCGACCGAGCTCCCAAGCGGCACGGTCTACCCGATCCTGCGCCGCCTCGAGGGCGAAACGCTGGTGTCGGCCCATTGGGAAGAGGCCGCGATCGCGCAACAGGAACTGCGGCCGCCGCGGCGCTACTACGAGCTCACCGCGGCTGGGAAGTCGATTCTCCAGACGGCCGTTGCCCGTTATCGCGTGCCCCGGGCGGTGACGGCTCGCTTACGCCGGCTCCGTCCGGCGCGGTCCTCGTGATGTCTCGCATGGCATTGTGGTTCGCGCTGCGGGTCGTCGGTGTGGTCGCCAGGCTCGTACCGCGCTCGGCTCGCGCCGAGTGGACGCGCGAGTGGGATGCTGAGCTGCGGAATCAGTCGAGCCAGCTTCGGCGCAGACGGCATGTCACATGGAGAACGGACATGGAATTGCTGACGCGTGCGCTCGGCTCGTTGCCTGACGCCGCATGGATCAGGCGCCAATTCACGCTCGACGCCGACGCCGTTCACGACGCGGTGCACGCTGCGCGGACGCTGCTGAAGGCACCCGGCTTCACCGCGATCGCCCTGCTCGTCTTCGCAATCGGGATTGGCGCGACGACAGCGATCGTCAGCGTGGCTGACGCGCTATTCGTGCGTCGCTTGCCGGTGCAGCAGCCCGAGCGCGTCATGACGGTTTGGCAGTACAACCGTGAGACCGGCGCGACCCAACAGGACGTGGCGCCGGCCAATGCCATCGATTGGATCAAGCGCGTCCAGTCGTTCGAGACGGTCGCCGTGGCCGAGCCGTGGACGGTCCAGTCAACCATCGCCGGCCGCGAGCCGGTGGCCTTGGAGGCCGCTCGCGTGGGCGAGCAGTTCTTCACCGTGCTCGGCACGCCGATGCTCCACGGCCGGGCGTTTCTGCCACAGGAGTACCAGCGGGGCGGCGAACGCGTCGCGATCTTCAGTTACGGGCTGTGGCGAGACTCGTTCGGCAGCGACGTGTCTCTTATCGGCCGCAGCGTGCGTCTCAACGACGCCGATGTGTACACCCTCGTTGGCGTCCTGCCGCCAGATTTCGAGTTACGGCTCTTCGACAATCGCGCCACGCGTCCGGAACCATCGGTCTGGTTGCCGAAGCAAGGGTTCGAGCAGTTCGAGCCAACCCTGCGCGGCACGGGATTCTGGAATGTCCTCGGCCGGCTTCGGCCAGGCGTCTCGATCGACCAGGCGAGGGCGGAATTCGACGCGCTGTCGGCGCAGCTTGCGCGCGAGTACCCGCAAATCAACAAGAATATCGCCGCACAGATCGTGCCGCTCCGCGAGCATCTCGTCGGGAGTTTCCGTGACGTCTTGCCGCTGCTCCTCGGCGCGGCGGCGATTCTCCTCATCGTCGCGTGCGCCAACGTCGCGAACCTGCTCCTGGCCCGCGGCCTCGGGCGCATCCGGGAGTTCGCGGTGCGGCAGGCGCTCGGCGCGGGCCGCGCACGCCTGGTCCGGCAGATGCTGGTTGAAAGCCTTCTCCTCGCGACGGTAGGTGGGGCTGCAGGCCTGGCGCTGGCGCGTTGGATTCTAGACGTGATCGCACGGCTCCGCCCGATGGACGTCGCGCGGGTCGATCAGATTCCTATCGACGCCCGCGCCGCGGTCATCGCGTGCGGTGTGACTGTCCTTGCCGCTGTCGTCGCCGGCCTGACGCCGGCGATTCAGCTTTCGCGGCCGGCGGCGGCCAGTGTCTTGAGGGAAGGGCGGACCAACGCGCGTCGAGGCGTTCGTGGCGTGCTCGTGATTGTGGAAGTGGCGGCGGCCTTGGTGCTCACCGTGGGTGCGGGCCTGCTGGTGCGCAGCTTCGTGCTGGTCCAACGCGTCGATCCCGGCTTCAGCCGCGACCACGTGGCGGCGCTGCAGGTCTTCACGTCGCCTCGCATCAATACGCCGCCGAAACGCATCGTCTTCTTCGACCAAGCGCTCGAACGCATGCGCGCCCTCCCCGGCGTAGTCGCCGCGGGCGGCGTGACCGCGATGCCGTTCGGCGCGGCGAAGGTGGTCATTCGGGCGCCGTTCACGATCGACGGTCGTTCCCCCGCGTCGGGCGAACAGTCGCTCGTCTACACGACTGCGGTAGCCGGCGACTACTTCCGCGCGATGGGCGTGCCCCTCCTCAAGGGTCGGCTGTTCGATGTTAGCGACACGGCGACTTCCCGACAGGTGGTGCTCGTTTCCCGGAACGCGGCGGAACAGTTCTGGCCTGGCTCCGAC
>JBAROV010000104.1:0-1796 GCA_049642465.1 Vicinamibacterales bacterium | reverse complement strand
GTACCACTGCCACACGAATCGAGAAGTTCATAACCCTCTCCGGGTCGTTCAGTGTAGGTGAACTATGTAAGTTCAACGTCGCAGATTTGGACAGCCTCAGCCGTTCCCAAAAAACTAACTTGTTGAGCCAGCTGAGCTTGCGGAGGTGGGTAGGCTGCCCCGTATATTGCTTAGCTGCCCGTGGTACAAGTCGCCGTCGCTGACGAGTTGACAACGAGCGTGGTCGGTACTGTGAGCCGGCCGCTCGTGGCCGCCATCACGCGCCGCACGGCGCGGATCTCGGTGAATCGATGTTGTGCGACGGCAATGAGCGCTGAAACCGTGGCGAGGACGGCCGCGAGTCGGCCCTGGAGGCCGCGCGGTGTGCCGACGCCGAGGATGGAGCGGATCAGCAGTCCGAGATTGAAGCCACCGGCATGAATCAGCACGCGCTTGAGAATGTTCTGGTGCCCGCGCAGATGCGTCCGCCGCATGCCACCGGTGTCATAAAGATGCGCGAAGGAGCGTTCGATTCGCTCTCCGCGTTGCCGCATCAAACGGCGCCCGCGTGGACCGCGCATGCGCCGACGATTGCGATAGACGGGCGCCTGCGCGTCCGGTTCTTTCGACCATTTGCGTCGCCCTCGGTCCGGCTCGGCAATGTAGGACCGGATGCCGACGGCCTCGAGGTCGACCATCGATTGATTGCTGTGATAGCCCTTGTCGCCGATGATCTCTTCAAGGGACTGCGGTTCGGCGACGTCCGCCTGCGCATCTTCGATCTGGTCCGCAGCCGCCGTCGCGGTCTCGCCGAGCGTGGTCGTGTCGCCCTGATCGGCGCCGTGGACGGTGACCGCGACAATCGCGCCGGTCTCCAGGTCGACGGCGTGCTCCGCCTTGTGCGCGAGGTGCGTCCGGCCGTCCTTCATCTTCGTGACCTTGGCGTCGGGGTCGTGCGGGTTCGTCCAGTCCTTGTTCGAGGTCTTCTTCTTGCGTTTCCGATCCAGCCGCGCCAACGCCTCACGCGTCGGGGTCTTGATCCCCGAGGTTTCCGCGAGGCGCGTCAAGAACGCCTGATAGCTCTCGCCCGTGTCGCGCCGGACAATGCTCCGCATCGCGGCATTCGCTTCCAGCGTCGTCGCGTCGATCGCAATCGTGCGGCCTTTCAACAGACCCGCGGCCACCAGCCGCTGTTGGATCCACGTAAAGACGGCCCGATGCGTCTCGACATCGATCAACCGACGGGTGCGCGAGATCGTCGAGTGGTCCGGCGCCGCTTCCTCAATGCCGAGCCGCACGAACCCGCGGACCGCCAACGAATCGGCCGCACGCCACGCGATGCCGCGTTCGGCATCGAGGCCTTCGAAGTAGCCGAGCAGCAGCAACCGGAAATAGCGTCCCGGTTCCAGACTCGGGCGCCCCATGGTCGGGGCATAGAATCGCCGACATTGGTCTTCCGCAAACCGGTCGAACCCCTCGGCCTCGAGGATCGCGTTCAACTTGGTGTAGAACGGGTGACCCGGCGACGAGGGCAAGTCGGATGTGGCGACCCACAACGGCGGCTGTTCGGTCTGGCGCGTGCCCATGGCCATACGCGGCATTCTAGTACGCCGACCACGCTGGCGAGACAGCCTCGTCAGCGTTTTTATCGACTTTCACCACGGACTGCTAGCGATTACCGGTTCAAGTATGATTTATCGCGAACTGGAGTGAGCCATGAGATTACGTTGTTTCGTCATTGTCGTGTCGTTGCTGGCGCCGGCCGTTTCGTTCGCGCAAAGCGCGAATCCGATGACCGCGAATGCCAAGATTCAATT
>JBAROV010000093.1:0-38794 GCA_049642465.1 Vicinamibacterales bacterium | reverse complement strand
CGCGATAACTCGGCGCGAAGGTTGGAGGGAAGTCGGCCGAAGGCCGACCGCCGAGCGAGAGCGAGCGGGGGTGGGGCCCCGCGAGCACTAAGTGAGGACGGGAGGTCGGGAGGTCGGGGATTTCCGTGACAGAGACCAGACAACTTTCCTCGCGCGACGTGGCGATTTGTGCCTCGGTGGTCGTGGCCATGGCGATCGCCCTCGCGGCCATGGGCCACCCGGCCATCTGCAAGTGCGGCTACGTGAAATGGTGGCACGGCGTGCCGCTGAGCTCCGAAAACTCCCAGCACATCAGTGACTGGTACACCTTCTCGCACGTCATCCACGGCTTTGCCTTCTACGGCCTGACGTGGCTCATCGCTCGCCGGCAATCACTCGGACGTCGTCTGCTGTTCGCACTGCTGCTCGAGTGCGGGTGGGAGGTTTTCGAAAACACCGACTTCGTCATCAATCGATATCGCGAGGTCACCATCTCGCTCGACTACTACGGTGACAGCGTGCTGAATTCGGTGTTCGACGTAGCGGCGATGGTTGCCGGATTCTTCGCCGCGGCGTGGCTGCCGGTGTGGGGGACGGTGCTGCTGGTCGTTGCGTTCGAGGCCTTCGTTGGCTATTCCATCCGGGATAACCTGCTGCTCAACATCATCATGCTGCTCTACCCACTCGACATCATCAAGAAGTGGCAGGGGGGGTAATCGAAGGGAGAAGGGAAAAGGGAGAAATCTAGCATACGACGGCGGTGCCGCTGACGGCGACCATCAACATGCCGTTGTTCTGGCCGAGCACTTCGTAGTCCACGTCAATGCCGATGACGGCGTTGGCGCCGAGCGCTTCCGCGCGCTTCTGCATCTCACCCATCGCCACGTCACGCGCTTCGTTCAACGCCTTTTCATACGTCCCGGAGCGGCCGCCAACCACATCGCGCACGGCCGCGAACATATCGCGAAAAATGTTGGCTCCGATGATCGCCTCGCCAGTCACGACTCCGAGATACCGACTGACCGGCCTGCCATCGACGACTGAGGTGGTGCTCAATAGCATGGAAATCCTCGCATGAACGTTGAACCGCGATACTGCAATATGAATACGAACGTGCCCGATTCCGCGTTCAGTGTCTCACTTTGGCTCAGGCAGGAGGGTCACCACAGTGTAGCGATCCATCGGGAAGTACTTCTTGAACATCTCGTGGATGTTCTCCTGAGTAATCGCATTGATGCGCTCTTCACGCGTCAGGATCAGCTTGGGATCCCGTCCCAGCAGTTTGGCTGACTGCAGGCGGGCGAGCCAGAAGCCGTTCTGCTTGCGCGCAGTCTCGTGTTCGCGATGCGCGGCTTCCTTGGCACGGTTCACCAGATCGGCCGAGGGCCCTTCCTTCTGGAGTCGCTGCACCTCTTGCAGAATCCGCTGCACCATGGTGTCCCCCTTGTCCGGCGCGCTGCCGAAGCTGATCGAGATGCGGCCGGCGCCGCGCTGAGGCAACGGCTGGATCAGACCCACCGATACGCTGTAGGTTTCGCCCAGCTCCTCGCGCAGAATATCGCGCAAGGCGATCTCTAGCACCTCTGTTGCGGCATCAACTCTCGACTGTTCGTTCTCCTCGAGAGGAGGATCCGCCGCGAAGCTCAACACGGTTTGCGATCGTGGCTCACGCCCCTTTTCCACCTTGGCCCGCTCGACCGCCGTGGGGAAGTGAATCTCCATGTCGTGGAACTTTGACGTCGCCGTCCCTTTCGTCGGCAGCGAACCCACATACTTCGCGATGAGCGGCACGGTCTCGTCCACCTTGAATGCGCCCACCATGACGAAGGTAAAGTCCGCGGCATTTGCAAAACGCTCGCGATAAAAGCGCACGACGGCGTCGCGATCGAGCTTGGCGATGCGATCCAGCGTGAGCGGCTGTGAAGTGTAGTGCCCACTCGTATTCACCTGCGCGAGCTTCTCGCCGAAGAGAAGATTGGGATTGCGATCCCGATTGAGATAGGCTGCCTCGAGTTGCTTCTTGATTAACGCGAACGCCTCGGGGTCGTCTCCTGGCGCCGTGAACTCGAGGTTGAGCAACTGCAGCGCGGTCTCCAGGTTCGCCGGCGTGCTCGACCCGGAGATGCCGTGGCTGGACGGTGACACGAACGGCGAGGCCGAGGCCAATTTGCCCGCAAGGATCTTCTGTAGATCGACGGCTTTGTGCCCTCCCGCGCCCGAGAGTTCGACGTGCGCCGGAGCAAGTGTCGCCTCGGTGTAGATTGCCGGCAACGCGAGGGAGGAGCCTCCGGACGATACGAACGAAAACACGACCTGGTCGTTTTTGAAGTCTGTGGGTTTCAGCCACGCCTCAACACCGTTGTTGAATTTGACGACCGTGACCCCCAGATCCGGCATTTCGTTTCGACTCGCAACCCCACCGGGAACGGGCGCATTCGCCATCAGCTCGGCAGCGCCGGCCGAATCGTTCCACGCCGTCACGGCGACGGCCTCGGCCTTCTGCACGGTGGCGCGGAGGTCCGGTTCGGCCGGAATCGTCAGGCCGGCTTTCTGGGGCGAAATCGCCAGGATCACCCGGCTTCGATCGTCGAACATCTGCCGCGCAGCGGTTGTGACTTCCTCCGCGCTGATGCCGGGAAGCAAGGCTTTCAGCAGCTTCATTTCGTATTCGATGCCCGGGCTTGGCTCTTCTTCGAGGAAGTGATTCACGTATTCCTGCGTGTAAGACCCGCTTTCGGTCTTGTCGCGCTCGGCGTACGCCCGCTCGTATGAGGCAAGCATCCACTTCTTCGCGCGGTCGAACTCCGCGGGACCAAAGCCGTGCTTGATCACGCGATTGGCCTCGATGACGAGCGCTGACAATCCCGGCTGGATCTTGCCTTCCTGCACGCTCGCGCCCAAGCCGACGGTGCCCGTCGTCGGACTCAACCCACTTTCGTACGCGCCGGCGCCAAGGAACTGCGCGTCCGGTTTCCTCGACAGCTCGTCAAATCGCTCGTTCATCATCTGGAACGCGAGGCGGTGCACGACGTCGCGTCGATAATCGCCGACGCTGCCTTGCGCTCCCCGCGGCCGTTTGCGGACGATGGAGACGGAGGATTGCTGCGCCTCGGGATCGGTTGCCACTTTCACGAGCGTGTCCTCGTGCAGCGGCACCTCGTAAATGCGATCGCGTGCCGGAGCGGAAGGCTTCGGCAACGTTCCGAATTCGGTTTTGATGAGCGTCTCGATTTGTGACGGATCAATGTCGCCGACCGCGATCACCGCCATGCGATCCGGCCGGTACCACGTCGAGTAGAACTCTCGCAGCCGTTCCGGCTTGAATGACTTGAGCACCTCCGGCTTGCCAATCGGAAGCCGTTCAGCGTATTTCGACTTGTAGTAGAGGACGGGAATCTGTTGATCGCGCAGCCGTGAACCCGCGCCGAGGCCGCCGCGCCATTCTTCGATGACGACGCCACGCTCTTTATCGATCTCCTTGGGGTCGAGCGTCATCGCGCCCGCAAAATCAGCCAGCGCCTGCACCCCTTTTTCGACAACACCTGGCTTGTCGGTGGGCAGCTGAAACATGTAGACCGTTTCGTCAAACGAGGTGTAGGCGTTCACGTGAGGCCCCATCCGCGCGCCACTCGACTCGAGCGCGGCGATGAGCTCTCCCGGTTTGAAGCGCTTGGTCCCGTTGAACGCCATGTGTTCCAGAAAGTGCGCAAGCCCTTGCTGGTCGTCCGCCTCGTCTATCGAACCGGCTTTGACGGCGAGCTGCAACATCACGCGCTTCTCCGGACGGCCGTTCTTGCGGATGTAATACTTCAGGCCATTCGGCAGCGTCTCCAGCTTGACCGCCGTGTCGAACGGTACTGGTTCCGAAGGCGCCAACGAGGGGGTCGCCGGCGCAGCCGCCTGCGCGTAGAGACCCGTCACGGACGCCGAGGTCAACAACGTGGGAAGCAGGAGTGATGTCAGGCGGTGACGCATGGGCATATTATGAGCGCAGATCGGGAATTACCGGGTGTTCGACCTCTCTGCTACCCTCTTCCCGGAGTCGGTTATGAACGCGAGAACCATAGAACATTTCACCGCGCTCTTTGTCATCGCCGGCCTCGCCGCCGCGGTGGGTCGTGCGCAGACGCCGCCGCAGGCAGCGCAGCCCAGGCCTCAGTACAGCAGCAAGGTCGTCGTCTACGACCTCGGTCGCAAGACGTCCACCGTCGTTCACCAGGCTGACACCGTGTGGGAAGCGCCGAATTGGTCTCGCGATGGGAAGTTTCTGCTGGCCAATTCCGGCGGCCGCCTTTACCGCATTCCTGCTGACGGCAGTGCTCCGCCCGAACCGCTGGCGCTCGATCCGTCGCTCCGCTGCAATAACGATCACGACTATTCGCCGGACGGAAAGCTGCTCGCGATTTCCGCCTCATCGCCATCCTCACGCCAGTCGCAGGTCTACGTCGCGAATGCGGATGGCTCGAACGTCCGCCTCGTGGTCTCGGCTACGCCGAGCTACTTCCACGGCTGGTCGCCAGATGGCAAGTACCTGTCCTTCGTCGCCAATCGGGATGGCAAGCAGTACGACTTGTATCGCGTTCCAGTCACGGGCGGAGAGGAAGAACGTCTCACGTCTGATCCGGCCAACGACGATGGGACGGATTATTCGCCCGACGGCAGGTGGATTTACTTCAACTCCGAGCGCGGTGGCGGGTGGAACATCTGGCGCATGCCCGCCGACGGCGCGGGTGCTGGTGACAAACTGGCACAGCGTGTAACCAACGATGCGCGCGAGGATTGGTTTCCTCACCCGTCTCCGGACGGCAAGTCACTGCTGTTCCTCTCCTTTCCGCCAGGGACGCAGGGCCACAACGATCGTGGTCTGGCTATCCAGTTGCGCATGATTCCACTGCCGGGGGCTTCCATCTCGAACGTGACACCGCAGGTCGTCACCGAGTTCACGGGTGGTCAGGGGACGATCAACGTGAATTCGTGGGCGCCTGATTCGCGGAAGTTTGCGTATGTCACGTATGTGGTAAAGGCGACGGCTCTCCGCTCTATTGCAGCGCCGCACGCTGATTAGTGTGCAACGGCGAGACGGGCTCACGCGCTTCACGACGAGCAGGACCCGAAGGCCGCGACGGTCGTCACCCGCACTCGCTTCGCGTCGTGAGACGCTGAGACCGAGCTCGCAAATGGCTCAGCTCGCGGTCGCCTCAACAGTTTGCTAGGATCCGCATCCACCCTGCAGTGAAGGACGCATCGCGGCCCGCCGAGTCGCGGCCGATCGGTGGAGGACTGTGTTGCTACGCTTCTCTGCGGCTATCGTGGCCATCCTCGCGTTTTCCTCGCCCAGCTTCGCCACTGACTATTACATCAGCGTGACCGGGAATGACGCCAACAGCGGCACTACTCCGCTGAGTCCGTGGCGAACGTTTGCCCGGGTGAATGCGCTGACGGTGAGGGCGGGCGATCGGATTCTGCTGCGTGGCGGCGACACGCTCGATGGCGGGCTGTCATTTGATGCGGCAGATGTCGGCATCGCCACAGCTCCGATCGAGGTGATGTCGTACGGAAGTGGTCGCGCCACAATCAGAACGGCAACGGGGCCGGCGATCCTCGCGCTCGATACGTCAGGCTATCGCATCAGCAACCTCAACATCGTGTCGGCGGGAAGCCTGGATAGCGGAATCGTGTTCTACACGGCCACATCAGGAAACGTGAAACGGCCGTTCATTCGCATCGCGTCCGTCGATGTTGGCGGTTTTGGCAGGGACGGCGTCGAAATTGGATCCTGGAATGGCGCAACCGGCTATCGTGACGTCCGGTTGACGGGGGTCACTGCGCATGGAAACGCGCGAACCGGCATCATCTTCTACGCGCAAATCCCGAACGTGCACGAGCAGGTGTACGTCGGCTATAGCCGCGCCTACGACAATCCGGGCATCCCGTCCGCGACTTCGAACACGGGCAATGGCATCGTGCTCGGTGGTGTGAACGGCGGCCAGATCGAGCGTTCGCTGGCGTGGGCCAACGGTCGGCTTTCTCAATCGTCCGGTGGACCGGTCGGCATCTGGACCTACGATTCCACCCGCATCGTCATTCAGCACAACGAGTCTTTCGACAATCGAACGGGGGGGCCCGCCGACGGTGGCGGCTTCGATCTCGATCAAAACGTGTCGTACTCGTTGCTGCAATACAACTACTCCCACGGGAACGACGGCAGTGGATATCTGATTGCCCACTCGCTCGGAGGCGACGTGCACCGCAGCAACACGGTTCGCTACAACGTCTCCGAAAACGACGGCCGAAAGAACAGTTACGGGGCCATCGAGGTATGGGGACGAGTGCTCGATACCGAGATCTACAACAACACAGTCTTCCTGTCGCCCGCGGCGGTTGGCGTGCCTGCCGCCGTACGCGTTCACAACGTCAGCATCGAGTCGCAGGACACGGTCCGACTCCGCATCCGCAACAACATTCTTCAGACCAGCGGTGGCCTGACTCTCGTGGAGGTCGCTGCGTCACAGCTCGATGCCTCGATCGGGCTTCGATTCGAAGCGAACGCGTATTACGGAGCCTCGGGATTTCGAGTGCGTTGGGGCGCGACAACCTACACCGACCTGGGCGCGTGGCGATCGACTGGACAGGAGACTCGATCCGGCGTGCCTCTCGGAACATCCGTCGACCCACTGCTGACGGCACCAGGCTTCGGCGGAACTATCGGCGATCCATCCAGGCTCGAGACGTTGACCGCCTACAAGCTTCGAGAGGGATCACCGGTCGCGGACTCAGCACTCGATCTGACGTCCACAGATGCGGTCGACATGGGCGGACGCGATTTCTCGGGAGCGATAGCGCCGCAAGGCGGCGGCTACGCCGCAGGTGCGTTCGAACTTCCACCTTCGATCGCCGCGCCGGAGATCGTCCTCCACGCGGCGAACGGATCGGTCGCGAGCGGCTGGACGCGTCTTGCCGACTCCACGGCCGCAGGCAGTGCGAGGCTTTGGAACCCGGATGCAGGCGCCGCGAAGCGCATCGCGCCACTTGCCTCCCCCAGCCAATACTTCGAGCTGACGTTCAACGCGGTCGCCGGGCAACCGTATCGTTTGTGGATTCGCTCCCGTGCAGAAGGCGATTACTGGGGCAATGACTCGGTCTTCGTCCAGTTCTCCGGATCCGCAACCGCATCGGGATCGCCAGCCTGGCGCATCGGCACGACCGACGCTCTGGCGATGAATCTGGAGGACTGCTCCGGCTGCGGCATTTCCGGGTGGGGATGGCAGGATGACGGCTGGGGCGTCGGCGTCCTGGGACCCGCGATCTACTTTGCGTCCGACGGTCCACAGACCATTCGCGTGCAGACGCGCGAGGATGGCCTGTCGATCGATCAAATCGTGCTCTCACCCGCGAAGTACCTCACGCGCGCGCCAGGTGCACTCAAGAACGATTCGACGATTCTTGCGCCGTCCGGAACGTCCTCTTCACCCCCACCGCCAGCCCCAACGACGAGTGAGATCGACATCTATGCCGCGGACATCCCTCTGTCCGCGCTCGTCGGGGAATGGCGGCTGGTCAGCGACGCCTCGGCGCTTCGCGGGGTATCTCTCTGGCAGCCGGATCGGGGAGCCGCGAAAATCGTGACCCCCGTGGCCAACCCATCTTCGTTCGTGGAAATCGCTTTCAACGCGGACGCCGGTCGTCCGTACCATCTGTGGCTTCACATGCGCGCCGAGGGCAACAGCTGGGCGAACGATTCGGTGCACCTCCAATTCAGCGGAACCGTGAACAGCTCGGGTGCGGCGACGTTTCGGATTGGAACGACGACGAGCGCGGAAGTGAACCTGGAAGACTGCTCGGGGTGCGGACTCGGAGGCTGGGGCTGGCAGGACAACGCGTGGGGTTCGGTCGCGAGCTCGATCTACTTCGAACGCACCGGGGCGCAAACGCTGCGCATTCAACCGCGCGAAGACGGCGTGATCATTGATCGCATCGTGATCTCCGCGACGTCGCTGACGTCCCCGCCGCGCTGACAATCGCCGGAAGAACGGGAGGACGGCAGTTGTTGTAGCATGCGGCCATATGTCGAATGCGACAGAACTCAAGATGGTCACCCCGCCTGGCGCGCCGACGCCTGTCGGACCCTATTCCCCTGCAGTCGTCGTCGGCAACCTCGTCTTCGTCTCCGGCCAGGCCGGACGTGATCCTGTCACGCGCGAAATCGCGCCCGATGTCGAAGCGCAAACCGAGCAGACGCTGCGGAATATCGAAGCGATTCTCAGAGGCGCGGGCTCCAGCCTCTCGCGCGTCGTCCGCTGCGGGGTCTTTCTCGTGGACATCAAAGAGTTCGCAAAGATGAATGCCGTCTACGCCCGAGTCTTCGGCACTCATCGTCCGGCGCGGACGACGGTGGAGGTGTCGGCGTTGCCGGAACCGTCGCTGCGAGTGGAGATAGACGCGGTCGCGCTCGTCGATCCGTCGCAGAAGCCATAAGCGTTTCTGCTCGCTGCCATGGCGCGTTTCAGGCTGACCATCGAGTATGCCGGAACGCGCTACAGCGGCTGGCAGATTCAAAAGAACGCGCGCACGGTGCAGGGAGAACTGGACCGCGCGATCCGAACAGCTTCAGCACGAGAGACGTTCGAACTCTACGGCGCCGGAAGGACCGATGCCGGCGTGCATGCTCTGGCACAAGTCGCGCATCTCGAGCTCTACACGCGGCTCAGTCCAGAGCTGCTCCGCCGCCGAATCAATGACGAATTGCCGGCAGATATTCATGTGCGAACGGTCGAGGGCGTTGCGCATCGATTTCACGCACGTCACGATGCCGTTTCGCGGAGTTATCTCTACCAAATCTCGCGGCGGCGTACCGCATTCGGCAAGGCGTTCGTCTGGTGGATCCGGGAACCCATAGATGCCGAGCCTATGCGCGTCGCGTCGGAGGCGTTCGTCGGCATGAAGGATTTCCGCGGGTTCACGGACGATGACCCGGATGTCAAGTCCACGGTCGTTCTGGTTGACCATCTGGAAATCGCGGACCGCGATCCTCTGATCCTGATCCGAATTCAGGGCTCACACTTTCTCTGGAAGATGGTGCGGCGAATCGTCGGCGTCCTCGCGGCTGTCGGGCGTGGTGAGATAGCGCCGCAAAACGTTCTGGATAGCTCGATCGATGTTGCCGCACTGACGGCCCCGGCTGCCGGACTGTTCCTCGAGGGGGTCTACTACAAGGGCGATCGCGGCCCTGGCCCCGTTCGACCGCTCTTGAATCTGGACTGAGCTTCAGCATGCGCGCCAGGAGGTTGCTCGGTGTCCTTGCGTGTGTTGTGCCGATGTTCGTCTTTCTCGCCGTGTACGTCCCGGCTGCCGGCCACGGCTTCATCTCGGATGATTTCGCCTGGATCCTGCACAACCGGGTACGAGCCCCGTCCGACATCTGGCGGATCGCCACGAGCGACAACGGGTTCTACCGGCCGGCCGTCGCCTTCTCGTTTGCTTTCAACGAACTCGCCTTCGATCTGAAACCGCGGGCGTACGGTCTGATCAATGTGGCATTTGCCGTCCTCTGCGCAGGCGCCATTTTCGTGCTCGGCCGCGCGCTCAACCTTTCACGAGGTGCAGCCGGATTTGGCGCCATCCTTTGGCTGCTCAACCTGCACGGCGTGAACATGGCGATTCTCTGGATCAGCGGCCGGACGGCGCTCCTTGCGACGGCCGCCGCGGCCGCCTGCACTGCCGCGGTGTTACGCCGCCGTAACCCGATCGGGGCGCTGCTGCTCATCGTCGCCGTGACATCGCGCGAGGACGCAGCGATGCTGGCCGTGGTGACCACGGCTTGGCTTTGCGTGCTGTGGCGCGATCAGCCTGACAGAAAAACGGCCGTGTGGCGCTGGCTCTTCATCAGCATCGCGATCGTTGGCGTGTACTTGGCCGTCCGTTCCACGACGAACGCCATGACGCCCACAGATGCGCCGGCGTACTACCGTTTTACGTGGAGCCTCTCGTCGGTCGGACGCAATGCGCTCGAGTACGCAGATCGCACGATGACCACGACAGCTGCTGCGCTGGTACTCCTGATCATTGTCATGCGGCCGCGGCTTCAGCTCTTCGACAGAGAATTGCTGTCGGTGGCAGCGTGCGGAGGCCTCTGGCTCGTGGCCTTCCTGCTGCCCGCCCTGTTGCTGCCGGTTCGATCCAGCCTGTACGCCTGCCTGCCGTCTGTGGGTCCCTGTGTCGTGGCGGCGGCGTTGGCTCAACGCTGGTGGACTGTCGCCGGTCAGACGCGCCGGCAATACGCGCTGGTCGCGGCGATTGTCGTGCCTTTGCTGCTCTGGCCCGTATACCAGGGCCGCACCGCCCGCTGGGTCGGCATGGCCGAGTTCTCGACACGAGCGGTCGCCGAGCTGACGGCTGCAACGGCCAACCTTCCAGATGACTCAGACATTCTGATTGTGGACGACCGAACACAGCGGGCGAACATCGCATCCGTTTTCAGCACGATGCTGCGGGATGCCTTTCTGGTGACCTCCGGGCGTTACATGACTTTCTACGTCGAGCCGCCCGTCCCGAATGCGGAGTTCAGGAGCGGTGGCAGGAGCGGCTGCGGCGGCTGCGAAGATGTGCGGTTGATCGTTCGAGACGGAGGGTTGGTACGCACCGATCGCTGACAACTGCCCGACCTCACCGAACGATATGAAAGTTGATGGGCGGATTCGGAGGAAGGGCCTGCCCCCACCCAAGCTGTATCACTTCGAAGTCATCGGCGGTCAGCGCGTGGAACGCAGGATTCAGCACATCGTTGTTCCATCGAGGATCCATCGTTCCACTGATGTACATATCCGAGCCGTTGTCGGCGACGATGAGACCGTAGCGTTTCATCGCGCGGAAGATCCGCTGCAGCTCAGGCGTGAATCCGGAGATGTCACGGCTTGCTTTCATCCGAAGCCGCGCACCCATCGGTGGAGCCGACGTGTTCGCGCCCGCCGCGTGCGAAGCGGGCCAGACGTAGCCGTTCGTTGCGCGCGTCGTCACTCGAAATGCGTGTCGGATTTCGCTGGTGCCGAACACATCGTCGTACCGAACCAGGCCGGGAAGGATGGCCAGTCCGGCGGCATCGGCCGACGTCCAGCCGTTCGGACGTCTCGCGTTCGTGCTCAGATTGAAGATTGCTCCCGAGCCCGCCTCCCAGCGTGACAGCGACGGGTTCCACCGCGTCGCAAAGGTTTCATACAGCAGCCAGCGATCGCGATCGACGATGAGGAGATGCCGATCGCCTGATGTTCCGCCGCCGGCTACTCCACCTTCGATGTAGTTCGGCTGGGACGCTGCAGCATCCGGAATCGGATATCCGGGCAGTCCTGGAATTCCCGCGTCGCTTTCGTCGCCGTACGACACGAACGTGACGGTGACGCGGGGTTGCGTGCCGTCAACCACCACGTACGGAATGCCGTACGGGGGCGGCCCGAAATCCGGGTGCAGACGCCTGGTTGCCGTGGTGTTACCGCCGGTGCGACCGCTGATCCAGGCGATGAGCTGGGCGGAGCGGGAATCAACTGGCGCCGCGGTGATATCGAGATTCCACCAGTTGTTGACCGGAAATACCTGACGTCCGGCCAGTGACTCGAGCAGCACCGCGGCGGCGCCAAGAATCGCAGTCGAGCTGACCAACGCAGTGGCCACAAGACACACCAAGAGCGGCGGACGTCGCATGGCCCGAGCCCGTTCACGTACCGTGCCGCAGGAGAGCGTCGGCTTTCTTTGAGAATTTGGGTGTGGCTGCGCGCGGATTCGTTACCGCCGCGCGCAACCTTGTAATCGGAAACGGCTACTTCTTTTTCTTGATATTCAACGCCTCGAGACGCTTGACGACGTCAGCGCCCGCGGTTGGCGGACTCACCTTTTGGTCGATATCGAGGATTCGGCCGTCAGCTCCGATAGAGAACGTCCATCGGTACGCCAGTGGACGCTGATCGTTTACTACACCGTAAGCGGTCGCGACCTTCTTGTCAGGGTCGGCCAGGATGACGTAGTCCGCCTCGACGTGCTCGGCGAACTTCTTGTTTGTCTCGGCGTCATCGACGCTCGCGGCAAACGGTACGACGCTCTCAAACGACCGGATACTGTCGCCGCTCTCACGGAGCGACTTGCATTCGGCGGTTCATCCCCCGGTGAAAGCTTTGGGGAACCAGGCAAGCACGACGATCTTGCCCTTGTAGTCCGACAGCTTGTGGATCTTGCCATCGGAGCCCTGGAGCGCAAACTCTGGTGCCCTGTCGCCGACTTTCAGTTTGGATTCGGGGACGGGGGGCTGCGCTGGAGCGGGTGCCGGCGTTTGGGCGAACGCCGGGAGCGCCATCGCCGCGGACGCGGCCGCTAGCGCGATGGCTCGGAACAGCTTCTTCATGACCGAAATACTATCGCAGTCTGTCGGGAGTTGGAAGTTGAGGACTCAGGCCCGAAGCGGATTCATCCCCGCTATGGCGCTGCGAACCGTCCCATCCCGCTGGACCTGCGAAAGTTCAGGCAGCGAGCGCTGCAACTGCTCGATCGCGCTTTCGATTTCGCGGCGGTCGCGTCGCGACGCGCGCTCGGGCATTTCGTACATGAAGAAGTGTCCGAGCCAGTCTTTGCCGGACCACAAGGGGTCGATCCACACGAACTTCTCGTCGAGGGCGACGCAGGTCCACGCCTCGCGCGCGCTGACCGGTCTTTTCACCGACGGCTTGGCGCGCCGTATCGCGTCGTCCATCTCCCACACCAGCCGATCGCAGAGAAATGCGCGGAGAGATTCGTTGAGGTCCCCATACGCGGTGGAGACCATCAGTCGTGAGTTGATCGCTGATCGTCCGCGAGCGGCAATCATCGTGCGTGGGATCACGACCATCCGTCGCAGTGCGATCGCGACACGCGGCAACGACGGTGCGTAGGCCAGCTCCGTCATCGCGTTCAAGTAGTAATCAGGCGAGGCTTCGAGAATCGCTCTGACCTGTTCGCTCGAAACCGCCGCTTCGAGCTCCCGCCACATCCGCCGCTTGGCGCTGCGAGTGCGGCCGAACAAGGCAAACCGCAGCTGTCGGGCGACCACTTCGACCGCCGCCGCACCTTCGGGCGTTCCGGCCCACTCCGTGAAGGGCCTTCGAGTAATGCGCCCGCGAAACCGCACGCGTCCGTCGGAAACCTTGAACCACGACATCAGTAGCGTCGCATACTGCGAGGATCGTGCCGGACGCCAGGTGCAAACTGGCGGCCGAAGCGGGGCGTTCAGGCGCAGTCGCGGTACAAAAGCTGTCGACTAGAGGCTGAAAACTGTCAGCGTCCGTCGGTGGGGACCCTTCGTGCTACGCTGAGCGCTTTTTGGAGGCTCGGACGAATGTATCGAGGCTGGACGTTTGGCCGGTTCGCGGCAGTGTTGGTGGTATGCGCGGCAACCGGTGCCCTGCCGCGCGCGCAGGCCTCGAGGGCGGACGCTGAGTACGCGCGCAAGGCCTACGACGCCTACCAGGCGATGCGGCAATCCTCCCCGCACCGCACGATCCCCTGGCAGTATCTCGGCCCGACTAACATCAGCGGTCGCGCGACCGACATCGCGGTCGCGGATCGGGGCAGATCCAGACGCATTTACGTCGGCTATGCCACGAGCGGCGTCTGGAAGACCGACGACAACGGTACGACGTGGCAGTCGATCTTCGACGATTACGCCACGTCCAGCATCGGAGATGTCGCGGTCGCGCCATCGAACCCCGACATCGTCTGGGTGGGCACAGGTGAAGCCAATTTGTTTCGCGCGTCGATGCCCGGCGTCGGCATCTACAAATCAACAAACGCCGGCCGCACCTTCACGCACAGCGGTCTCACCGATTCGCAAACGATCGCCCGCATCATCGTTCATCCGACGAATCCCGAGATCGTCTACGTCGCCGCGTCCGGGCACGCGTGGACCGAAAACGAGATGCGTGGTGTGTTCAAGACCATTGACGGTGGACGGAACTGGACGAAGGTGTTGTACCGCAGCGCTGGGGCGGGCGCGATCGACCTCGTCATGGACCCGTTGGATTCGAACACGCTGTATGCCGCAACCTGGCAGCGGACTCGACGTAAGTGGAGCGACCCGCGCGTGGAACCGGGCTCCAGCGAAAGCGGCATCTGGAAAACGACGGATGCGGGGAGGACGTGGAGCCCGACCAGCGACGGGTTGCCCGACGCTCAATTCCGCGGTCGAATCGGGATCGACGTCGCGCGATCGAATCCCAACGTTCTGTATGCCTTCATCGACAACTACGAACCTGGCAGGCCCGCCAAAGAGGGCGAACGCGACGCGTACGGCCGACCGATTTTCGAAGCGCGCATCAAGTCCGCCGAGATCTACCGCACCGACGACAAAGGCAAGACGTGGCGCAAGGTCAGCGACAGCAACGATTACATGGCAAACCACTCTGGCACCTACGGATGGGTGTTCGGTCAGATTCGCGTCGATCCCGCCGACGAGAACACCATCTATTCGCTCGGGCTGAACCTGAACGTGTCACGTGATGGTGGCAAGAGCTTCAGCCAGTTGCGCGGCATGCACGGCGATCATCATGGACTCTGGATAGACCCGCAGAAGCCGTCCACGCTCTTCAATGCGAACGACGGCGGCTTCTACTGGTCAGAGGATTCTGGAAAGACCTGGAAGTTTGCCGTGAGCGCGGGGGGCGCGCAGTTCCACAACGTCACGCTCGAGAACAGCACGCCGGCATGGGCGTACGGCTCGATTCAGGATCACGGCAGCCGCCGAGGCAAAATCGACCTTTCGGCCGGACGCGATCGGATTCCAGCACAGCAGTGGGTCAGCGCGCCGGGGGGCGAGGGATCGTTTCAAGCCATCGATCCGACAAACGCCGACGTCGTCTTTTCTCATGGCTTCTACGGAAATTTCACTCGCACGAACCAGGCTGAAGTCGAAGCCGCGCGCGGTCGCCGCGGTGAAGGAAGCGCTGGCGCAGGGGGTGGCCGAGGACGCGGCCGAGCCGGAGTCACCAACATCAGGCCCGCGACCGCCGAGGGACAGGCGGAGCTGCGCGCACAGTGGATGGCGCCGATCGTTGCTTCCATTCACCAGCCAGGAACGATTTACGCTGGGTACCAGTTGGTGTATCGCTCCAGCAATCGCGGCGACACATGGGAGCGGATCAGCCCCGATCTCACCTCCAACAACGAATCGCAAATGCTGCTGAGAAGTTCAAACGCGATCCCCTACCAGACGATTACCGCATTGGCCGAATCCCCCCGCAAGAAAGGGATGCTCTACGCCGGAACTGACGACGGCAAACTGCACGTCACCGCGGACGATGGGGTCACGTGGACGGAACTCACGGCGGCTGTACCGACGCGCAAGTGGTACTCACGGGTCGTCCCTTCGCGCCACGACGACGACTCGGTGTACCTCACCCAGCGGGGCCGTGAAGACGACGACTTCGGCGTGTATGTGTACAAATCGAGCGACCGAGGCAAAACGTTTGTCAGTCTCGCGTCGAACATTCCCGCCGGATCGGTCAACGGCATCGCGGAGGATCCGCGGAACCCGAACACGTTGTATCTCGGCACCGACTTCGGGGCATTCATCTCGACAGATGGCGGCCGCCGTTGGGAAGTCCTCGGCGGCGGGTTGCCGTCCGTGCAGGTTTCGGATCTCGCGTATCAGGCCCGAGACAACGTCCTGGTGATCTCGACCTACGGCCGCGGCATGTACGCGCTCGACGCGCTCGCGCTGAGATCAGGAGAGGTTAACAGGAGGTAAAGAGATCAAGAGAGATCAACAGGAGACAAGGAGATCAGGAGGAATTAGACAGGAGACAAGGAGATCAGGAGGAATCAGACAGGAGGCAAGGAGGTCAGGAGGAATTAGACAGGAGGCAAGGAGGTCAGGAGTGTCCGCGTCAGAACCGGTCCGCATCGGGAGTAGTCGAGAGCGGGCCGATTCTGACGCGGACTTTCTGTTGATCTCCTTATCTCCTGTTTAATCTCTCCTGATCTCCTGACCTCCTGTTCATCCCTCCTGATCTCCTGACCTCCTGTAAATCAACTCTTGGTCTCCTGACCTCCTGTAAATCAACTCTTGGTCTCGACGTCAGCGTGCTTCCATGCCTCCGCGAGGCGCTTGCGCACGAGCGCCGCTTCCTCTTTTTTCCCCTGCGCTTCGAGTGCCAGCAGCAATCCTCTGAGCGCCCAGCCGTTCCCCGGATTCTTCCGGAGATCTTCCCAATAGACCGCCTCCGCCTCGTCTGCGCGGCCGGCCTGGACCAGGACGGCGCCGAGGTTCTGGCGCACTGGTGCGGCCCAGTCGGGTGGCTCCTGATAGATCAGGGCCTCCTCGAATCGAACGCCGCGATCGAGATGCAGAATGGCGCGATCCCAGTCCTTGCGTCTGGCCGCAATCTCGCCGGCCACAACTTCCGGTGCAATCCGCAGGATCGCGTGGCCGTTGTTCGTCGAGAACGTGGTCTGCCCCTTCAGCACAGGATCGTCGACGAGCTTCCTCAGCTCCGTCAGCTCCTGCTCGGCCTCGGGCAGCTGCCCTTTCGCCGTGAGCGCCATCGCACGCGCGAAGCGCCACGCGCCGCGGGTAAATGGCGTGTCATGCCGAGGACCCTTGTCGCCGAGGATGTCGTCCCATTGCTCGAACCGCACCATCGCCCAGTAGGGAACGGCGAGGAAGCCTTGCAGGATCGGAACGGCATTGAGCGCCTCGGCTGGAATGGACGCGGCAACCTTTCTCGCTGACTCGAGCGCCAGCGCACGCTGTCCTGATGCCGTGGCTCCCATCCAGATGAAGTGGATGTTGTGCGGATAGTAGGTCAGCGGATAAATCCCTTGCGCGCGACACTGCGCGATGTAGTCTTCGTCGGCTTTGACCGCCAGCTGATTCGACTTGACGACATCGGCATGCCGTCCGACGCGCGTGTAGATGTGCGCGGGCATGTGGACGACGTGTCCGGCGCCTGGCATCAAGGGCAGCAGCCGGTCGGCTTCCGCTTCCGCCCGCTCTGGCGTATCCGTCGGCTCCCACAGGTGAACCCAGTAATGGAGCGCGCCCGGGTGGTTCGGGTGCTTGCCGAGGACCTGTTTGAGCGCCCGCTCGATCTCGACGGTCTCTGGATACGGTTGCCCGTCGCGGGTCCAGTAATTCCACGGCCGAAGGTCCATCAAGGCTTCGGCATAGATGGTCTTGGCGTCGAGATCCTGCGGATACGTCTGCATGACTTTGCGCATCGCATCGGCGAATGCGCGATCCGCTTTGGCGCGGTCGTCCGCCTTACCGGTATAGCGCACCGAGAGCGCGTCGATGTACGCGCGCTCGCGAGGCGTTGCGCGGCCTTTGAGGGCAAGGGCGCGGTCGATGAGTTCGCGTGCTCTGGGTTCGTCCTGCGGATCCATCGGCGCGTTGATGTTCGGGCCAAGCACCAGCGCATGGCCCCAGAACGCCATGGCGCACTTCGGATCGAGCCGCGCCGCCTCGGCAAACGCACGCGCCGCCTCAGCGTGGTTGAAGCCATACGCGAGGTTGATGCCTTGATTGATGAACAACTGCGCCCGAGAAGAGTTCGTGGTCACTTTGAACGTGTGAACGCCAAGATTCTGAAGCCGCGGCGCGAGTGGCTTCCCCGGTTCGACCGCCTGCGCACTTCCATCAGGCGTGTCGTAGTGTTTGTGCACGGGCGCCGCCGGCGTCTGCGCAAACCCAGCTCCGGGCGCCAGCATCGCCACCAGCGCGATCGCGCCACACCCGCCCCGCGATAAACCCCACCCTCTCATCTCCGAACCTCCTCTGAACTTTTCTCTGAACCTTTTCTGAACCTTGAACCTGTTCTGAACCTTGAACCTGTTCTGAACCTTCCCTGAACCCTTTCTGAACCTACTCTGAACCCTTGATCGCCCACCGTATCCCCTCGACCACGTGCCGCCGATACCCCGCGTCCTGCCACAGCTCCGATCGATGACCAAGCGCGGTGTAGAACACCCGGCCGGTCGAATAGTTCTTGTACCAAGCCAGCGGCTGCGCGGTGCCAACCGGCGCCGGCGCGCCGTCGCCCGGATCACGCGCGAGCGAGAGTAACGTCCGGCGACCCGAATCGAGAGACTGAAAGCGATAGAACTCGTCGGTGATGCGAAACGCGGGAGCCCACTGTGATACAGAGGGATGCGTGGTATCGTCCACACGGACTTCGGCTTCGACAATCGCACCGTGAGTGACGAACTCTCCACCGAGCATTGAAAGATACGCCGGACGATCGTGGTACGTGTCCGACGCGCTGTGAATGCCCACGAACGCCCTTCCGGCGGCAATCCAGGCCAGGAATGCGTCGAGATCGGGAATCGGCAGGTTACCGGTGGTGTTGGCGAGCACCACCCCGTGAAATGGGCGCAACCCGTCCGCGGTCAACATCGTCCTCACGTCGTTTGCCGTCCGACAAAAGTCGGACGCGTACAGACCGCTCTCGGTTCCAAGTTCTCGGATGCCTGTTTCGGCGGCGGCAATGGAATCGTGGCGAAACCCTTCGGTGTGCGTAACGACCAGAATCCGCGTCGCGGACGACGGCCCGGAGGGGGTGGACGGCGGCGGCGATGTTCCGGAGTCGCCGCTGCCGCACATGATCGAGGCAGCACCCAGAAACAACGCTGCCGCTGCGCCGGTTATGCTCCTCAAGCGAAGTGCACCCACAGTCCGATCACGAAGAGCGCGAGCGCCGCCGTGGCAATCACGTGCACTGGAAAGAGCCGTCTGGATCGCTCGGAGCGCTGAAGGTATCCGTCCAGCGTCGCAAACGTCAGGCCCCGCAGTCTGGCGAGCGAATCCGGCTGAGTTGCCAGTGAGATGGCAACCAGCAGAATCGTGCTCACCACGAAGAGGACGATGGCGAAGTGCAGGAAGTTCATGTCAACCAGCGGTTTGATCAGTGATGCTTGCGCGATCGCGCTTGTCCGGTTCAACTCCAAAATGAAACGGATCGCTCCAAGTACTGCGCCCGCAGCGAGCGCCGTAATGGCACCGTGGCGGTTTGCGCGCGGCCAGAACACGCCGATGAGAAACACCGCCGCGATTGGTGGACTGATGTAGGCCTGCACGCTCTGCAGGTAAATGTAGACCTCTGAACTCAGATATTTGATAAACGGCACCCAGAGGATTCCCAACCCGACCATCAGCACAGTGAACAGTCGGCCAACCGTCACAAGCCGCTTCTCGGACGCGGCCGGATGCAGTTTTTTGTAGACGTCGAACGTGATCAGCGTGGATGCGGAGTTGAACGTGGCCGCAAGCGATGACATCAATGCCGCCATCAAGGCCGCCACCATCACGCCAATCAGTCCCTCCGGAAGCAGCCGCACCACCAACGTTGGATACGCCTCGTCTCCACGGATGTCCGGATAAAGCGCCCGAGCGATCAGACCGGGAAGCACCAGGACGAATACGGGCAGGATCTTCAGGAACCCGCACAAAAGAGCCCCTCCCCTGGCATCGTCCTCGCTCTTCGCGCCCAGGACGCGCTGGACGATGACCTGATCGGTGCACCAGTACCAGATGCCGAGTATCGGCGCCCCGAGAAAGATGCCCGTCCAGGGGAAGGCCGCATCGGAAGGCGGCCTCATCATGTGAAAGAAATCGGCGGGCAACGACGCGCGCAATCCACTCATGCCACCTGCTTGTTCGAGACCAAGGATCGTCAGCGCTATCGCGCCGCCGAGCAGCACGAACGCCTGAAGTAGTTCGGTGTAGATGACGGCGGCGAGGCCGCCAAAGATCGCGTAGACGCCGGTCGCGACCACCATCACGATTGCGGACGTGTAGAAGTCCCATCCCACGACCTCGCGCAATACGAGGCTGCCCGCGTAGAGGGACACTGAAATCTTCGTGAAGATGTACGCCAGCACCGAAACCGTGGTGAGATACCAGCGGCACGCCGGACCATACCGACGCTCGAGAAACTCAGGCATCGTGTAGACGTTGCTGCGGAGGTAGAAGGGCACGAACACCCACGCGAGTGTCATACACATGAATGAGGCGAGCCACTCGAAGTGCCCAACGGCGAGCCCCGAACTGGCGCCCGAGCCTGCCAGGCCGATGAAATGCTCGCTCGAAATATTCGTCGCAAAAAGGGACGCACCGATGGCTATCCACCCGACCGATCGATCCGCGAGAAAGTAGCTCCGGCTCGTCTTGGCGCGTCTGAAGAAGTAAGCGCCGATGCCGAACACCACGCCGAAGTAGATCAGGACGATGGCCGTGTCGAGAGCACTCATCGCAGCAGATTCTCCTCAGTCGAAGGGGGTGCCGACGTAGTTTTCCGCGAGGCTCGTCATCGCCGCGCGGGAGCTGACAAGGTACTCCAATTCAGCAAGCTGGCGCTTGTCGTCGAACGGATTCCCAGCGTCATGACGGTGGAGCATGGACGTCATCCACCAGGCAAAGCGTTGTGCGCGCCAGGTTCGGCGGAGGCCACGCGCCGAATAGTCCTGCAGCGGGCGCTCGTCGCCTGCGTGATAAAAGGCCGCGAGGGCATCGGCCAGCCGTGCCACGTCCGCCATGGCCAGATTCAGGCCCTTGGCGCCGGTGGGCGGAACGATGTGAGCCGAGTCGCCCGCCAGAAACAAGCGGCCGTAGGACATTGGCTCGCAGACGACGCTGCGCATCGGCGTGACGCCCCTTTGCAGGATGGGTCCGATGTTGGGCGTCCAGCCGTCGGCTGTGCGCAGCCTCGCAACCAGTTCCGACCAGATCCGTTCGTCGGTCCAGTGCTCCACGTCCTCGTCCGGGGCGCACTGCAGATAGAGCCGCGTCACGCTCGGCGATCGCATGCTGAACAGGGCAAATCCGCGATCGTGCCGACTGTAAACCAGTTCGTCGGACGAAGGCGCCGCTTCGGCGAGAATTCCGAGCCAGCCAAAGGGATATTCCCGCTCGTAGGTGCGCACGACCGAAGCGGGAATCGACGGCCGGCAGCTGCCGTGCGAGCCGTCGCAGCCCGCGATGAAGTCGCCCGAGAGTTCGAAGTGCGCTCCATTCAGCCGATAGCGAACCGTTGGCTTGGCAGTTTGCAGATCGCCAATCTGCACGTCGGTCACTTCGAAGTGCAGCTCGCGACCGCTCCGGAACCTCGCGTCCATCAGATCCTTGACGACTTCGTTCTGACCGTAGATCGTGATGCCCCGCCCCCCTGTGAGGCCGGCCATGTCAATACGGTGACGATCTCCACCGAACGCGATGTAGATGCCCTCGTGCCGAAGACCTTCGCGACCCAATCGATCTCCGACGCCTGCGCCGGTCATCAGGTCCACGGTGCCCTGTTCGAGCACACCCGCGCGTACGCGTTCGATCACATGGTCGCGACTCCGGTTTTCGAGGATGACGGAATCGATGCCGCGGAGATGCAGCAGGTGTCCCAGCATCAGACCAGCCGGTCCGGCGCCGACAATAGCGACTTGAGTGCGCGCAGCTGGCATCGAGTAGCATGACTATACCTTCGCTGAATTGTGTCGGGCTCGGGACTCGGGGCTCGGGGCTTGGGGGAGTCGGCTTGCCGCGCCGTAGCGCGAAGCGCGGAGGCGGGGGCTCGGCTTGAAAGACAGCATGATTTCGTTTCGCAGCGACGTCGTCGGCAGCCTGCTTCGTCCGCCGTACCTGCTCGAAGCGCGCGAGAAACTCGAGCGCGGCGAGCTGAACCCCGTTGAATTCAAGCCTATCGAAGACCAGGCCGTAGATGACGCCGTTGCGCTCCAGGAGTCCGCCGGCCTCGAGGTGGTCACCGACGGTGAGATGCGGCGGTACGCGTTTTATGGGCATCTTGTCGAATCCCTCGATGGGTTCGACAAGTTCGCTGGTTGGTCGATAACCTTTCGCGACGGAACCGGCAACGAGGCCGCTCTGAAACGCCCGGTCGTCGTAGACAAGCTGCGGTGGCGCCGGCAGATGAGCGCTGAAGAATTCACGTATCTGCGTGGCCGAACGAAACGGGCCGTGAAGGTCACCCTGGTGAGCGCTCAACAGGCGGCCGCGTACTACGATCCGGAGAAATCTCGCGCCGCCTACCCGACCAGAGATGCGTATCTCGCCGATCTCGTGGACTACACGCGGCGTGAGATCGACGAACTCAGGCGCCTCGGCTGCCAGTACGTGCAGATCGATGCGCCGCAATACGCGGCGCTGCTCGACGAGACGATCCGCGAAGGCTATCGGACGCGCGGCAACGATCCCGACAAGATGCTCGATGCCTGCATCGATCTCGACAACGCGATCATCGCCGGTCACGCCGGAATGACGTTCGCCATCCACATCTGCCGCGGCAACCACAAGAGCATGTTCTACGCGTCTGGCGGATACGACCGCATCGCCGCGCAGGTCTTCCGGCGCGCGCGGTTCGATCGCTTTCTCCTCGAGTTCGATGATGAGCGATCGGGGACGTTCGAGCCGTTGCGCTACGTACCGGACGACCGCAGCGTCGTGCTCGGCCTCGTCAGCTCGAAAACGCCAGCGCTCGAATCGTTCGAGGCGCTGCAGTCCCGAATTCTCGAAGCGGCACGGATCGTCCCCCTGGATCGCCTGGCGATCAGCTCACAGTGCGGATTCGCGTCCACATCCGAAGGCAATCGCCTGTCGCCCGACGATCAGCGCCGGAAGCTCGAGCTCGTCGCCCAAACCGCGCGCCGAGTCTGGAACTAGGTCCCCTTCTTTCCGTTTCGAAACAACAGTTGCGCGAATTCGTACAACTGCGGACGCCAGAGCCGCCATTCATGGCGGTATCCGGGACTGACGCGGTAGGTGTGCGTGATCTGATGTTTCGTCAGGATCTCGTCGAGCGCTTTCATGCCGTTCAGCGCAAAATCGGCGTCACCCACTCCAAGCCACACCAATTTCATTGGCTTGGCGGCGGCGGCTGAATTCGCAAAAAACTTCGGATACGACTGCTCCACGTTCTGCCCGCCCGCGCTCATGATGACGATGTAACGGAACAGATCGGGACGGCTGAAGCTCGCGTTGATGGTCGCCGCTCCTCCCGCGGACAGTCCGCCAATCGCTCGATCCTCGGCGCGGTTCGACGCGCGAAACGTCTTCTCGATCACCGGCAGCAAATCGCCAAAGAGGTCCTGGCTGAACGCCGAGAGCGATGCGGGGCCGGCAGGAGGTGCGCCGGGGCCGCCACCGCGCCCGGCACCTGGCGCGATGTTGCCGGCTGCCGCGATCCCAGGCGACATGCCGGAAGGGCCGAGACCGAGGCTGCCGCCACCACGCGCGAGCGGCATCACGACGATCATGGGCACCGCCTTCTTCTCCGCGATCAGGTTGTCCATGATGACGTGCGCTCGACCCGTCATCGACCAGCCGGGATCGAGATCGCCGCCACCATGCAGCAGGTACAGGACGGGATAGCGCCGGGTAGTGGTCGTGTAATCCGGCGGCGTATAGACGTACGCCTGCCTCGTCGCGCCCGTGGCTTTCGACTCATACGTGACGATCTGCAGCAGGCCGTGCGGCACCGGCTTCGAGTCGTAGTACTGCAGACCCTCGCCGGGCACCTCGACCTGCGCGGTGAGGCCGGTGCTCGCGACCAGTTTCAGCCACGGATTGCGGGGATCCGGTGTGGGAACGCCGTCCACATTGAACGCATAGGTGTAGATGTCGGGCGGCAGCGGACCGACTGTTGCCGACCACACCCCATCGTCGCCCCTGGTGAGCGCGACGGGTTGGCTGCCGTTCAACAGCTCGCCGGTGACAGTGACTTCTGTCGCTTTCGGCGCATAGATCCGGACGGTCACCTTGCGATCGGCGTGGACCTCCGGCGAAACGACCGCCGGTCCGGTCTGCCCCCGACCGCGGCCTCCCGGAGCCGGTGTCCCTTGCGCCGGTGGCGTCTGCGCAGAAGTCGCGGCGGAACCCACCAGAAGCGCTCCAACAAGGACGGAGATCGCAGTGCGCATAGAATCCCTCCATTGCCGTTGATCCGTTGATCCATTGAAAGGATACTCCCGACGTGAAAGCGCTGGTGAAATTTGCGCCGGGCGAGGGAAATCTCGAGGTCATGGACGTCGAGGAGCCCCGCTGTGGCGACGACCAGGTGAAAATCGCCATCGCCTTCTGCGGCGTGTGCGGCACGGACCTCCACATTCTGCACGACACCTTTCGCAACTTTCCGCCAGTCATTCTCGGTCACGAATGTTCCGGAGTGGTCGCGGAGGTCGGCCGCCACGTCACCGATGCCCGCGTCGGCGAGCGCGTCACAGTCCTCGGCGCCACTGCGGTCACCTGCGGAGCGTGCCGGTATTGTCGCTCCGGCTACTTCATCTTCTGTAGAAATCGCCGGGGGATCGGCCACGGCGTCAACGGCGCGTTCACACGATTTCTCGTCGCCCGTCCGGATCAGCTCTATCGCATCCCGGACGCCTTCACCCTCGAGGAAGCGGCGCTCAGCGAACCGTTCGCGGCGGCGGTGCAAGCGGTGACCGAAATCACCGGCGCACGGTGCGGCGAAACGGCGCTCGTCTCGGGCCCAGGCCCCATCGGCCTGCTCTGTCTCAAGCTTCTCGTTGCAGAAGGGGTGAAGACGCTCGTCGCGGGAGCCGCGGACGATGAGGAGCGTCTTGCGGCCGCCGCGCACATGGGGGCGACCGATGTGGTCAACGTCGGAAAGCGCGGTTTGAACGATGCGGTTGAGCAGTTCACGAACGGCGAAGGCGTCGACATCGCCCTCGAATGCGCGGGCCACCCCAACTCCGTGCGTGGATGTCTCGAATCACTTCGGCCGATGGGTCGATACACTCAGGTCGGCATTTGCGGGCGCGAGATCACGTTTCCCATCGATCAGATTTTCTACAAGCAGCTGACTGTCCGAGGATCGATCACGTACACCGCGCGAACATGGAGCCGGATGATGGACATTTACACAAGCGGGAACGTGCGACTGCACGACCTGGTGACGCAGACGCTGCCCATCTCCGACTGGCGCGACGCCTTCGAACTGTGCGCCACGAGAAAAGCGATCAAAGTCCTGATGTATCCGATCGAGTGAACGATGACAACCTCGGATCCGCGCCAGCAGACCGCGTTCATCTTCGACCTTGACGGCACGCTCGTCGACAGCGTCTACCAGCATGTGCTCGCGTGGCGCGAAGCGCTCGAATCCGAAGGGATCGAATTATCGGTCTGGCGGGTGCATCGGAAGATCGGCATGAGCGGCGGGCTGTTCACGAACATGCTCCTGCGCGAAACGGGCGCCGACCTGGACACCGAGCGGATCGAGCGCCTTCAGCGCCTCCATGCCGAGGCCTACAAGCGCTACTCCCCGCAGGTCCGGCCGCTGCCCGGCGCCCGCGAGCTGCTGGCTACGCTCAGCAGTACGGGCATTCCGTGGGCGATCGCCACGAGCGGACGGATGGAAACGGCAGGACCCATCGTCGAGCGCCTCGGCGTCGATCTCGCCCGGACTCCGGTCGTCACACGCGATGTGGTGCGGCACGCGAAGCCCGAGCCGGATCTGTTCCTCGCGGCCGCCGATCGTCTGGGCGTCAACATCGAAATCGCCTCCGTGGTCGGAGACAGCGTCTGGGACATGCTCGCGGCCCGGCGCGCCCGCGCGCTGGGAATCGGCCTGTTGTCGGGCGGATACGGACTGGAGGAACTGGAACGGGCGGGCGCCTACCGCGTTTACGAGGATCCTGCGGATCTGCTCACTCACCTGGACGAGGTTGGCGGCCGCCGTTAGACAGCGTCCAGGCCGCGACACCAAATACCAGCAGGTTCGCCACCACGACTGGTGACGCGCCGATCAGCAATCCGTAGGTCGCCCACATGAGCGCGCCCACCATCTGCACGCGCTTGATTGACTGCGCGCCGGTAAAGAAGTACGAGGCGACGAACACGCCGGTTGCCGCCCACCCCAGATACTCGATCATCGCAACTCGACCCTTTCAGGCGACTGCTTCGCCGGGCACGACCGGCGAACCGCGAACGATCACCCGATCGGTACGCGCCTTTTCCCAGTCGTGCAGCGTCAACCCGTTCGATTCGAACAGCGTGCGAATCTGACTGACGCCCCACCCGAGCACCTGCTCCAGCAGCGGCACCGTGACGCTGAAGGCATCGTCGCTGAGCACCGTACGATGCGCGATGCGCGTCAGCTGCTTGTTCTCAGAGACGGCAATCGTGAATCCTCCGCGGTTGTTGACGTGCAGCATCACGTGAACATCCGAACTGCCGTCGCCGACGTAGATGGTCCGGTCGGGCGCGGTGCCAAGCCGCGTTTCCAGCTCCTCGAGAACCGCCACCTTGCCGTAGCCCGCAGGCACGCGGACGACAGACCGCACCTCACCCGATCCCGTGTCGTATTCGAGCTCGGTGCCGATGATGTGCTCCGGCGGCACGATTCCCGCGAGCGCGGATTGAATGACTTCGCGGGGCGCGGCCGAAATCACGAAGAACGAAAAGCGATACCCCTCGAGCCCCCGCTCGAAAAACTCCACCAGCGCCGGAATATGGCTGCGCAGACGGACGCGGCGGCCGGTTTCCTCGAGGTGCTCCCGTCGCACGCCACGAAACTCCGGATCGTGGCGAATGAGGTACGCCAGCTCGCCACCCTGCTGCACCAGATTGCTGCGCGCGAGACCCTCGACCTTGCCCTGAAATCCAGGCGCGCCAATCAGCTCGCTGAGCACCAATCCCGAGTCATTGAAGCTCAGCGTCTGATCGAAGTCGGAAGCAATCAGGTAGTGCTTGGGGATAGCTGCGGAGACCATGGGACCCTCGAATGCGCGGTATTGATATAACAACGTCAATCCGCAGTATAGCAGTGGATCGGCCTAAAGTTTCGGTAACTTCAATATTGTATCTAATCTGATATATCATTTGACGCGTGACCGTGAAACGCTCCCCACAGACCCCCAAGTACCAGCAGGTCTACGCCGGGCTCTGGCGGGAGATCGAGTCGGGCCGCTTGCGTCAGGGGGACCGCCTGCCGAGCGAAGCGGAGCTCGAACGGAAGTTCGGGGTCTCTCGCATCACCGTGGGCCGTGCCGTTCGCGATCTGCAGACGGCAGGTCTCGTCGAGCGACGCGCCGGGTCCGGCACGTATGTCAAAGGTCGCTCCCAGAGCGCCGGTGCGTACTCGTTTGGACTGCTCATCCCCGATCTCGGCGAGACGGAGATTTTCGAACCCATTTGTCAGGGCATGATGACATCGCCGCTCGCGCGCCAGCACGCGCTCGTCTGGGGAAGCATCAATGGCGTCGGTCAGTCGAAGGACGATCATGCGTGGCAGCTGTGCCGTCAGTACATCGATCGCCGCGTGTCGGGCGTGTTCTTCGCCCCGCTCGAGCTAACGCGCGAAAAAGACGATGTCAACAAGCGCATTGCCAACGCGCTGGACGAAGCAGGCATTCCCATTGTCCTGCTGGATCGAACCGTGCTGCCGTATCCCCGTCGCGGGCATCACGATCTCGTGGGAATCGATAATCGTCGTGCGGGGTACGTGATCACCGAGCATCTGCTGCGACTGGGCGCGCGACGTATTGCGTTTGTCGGCGTGCCGCATGCCGCCGCCACCGTCGATGCACGAGAAGCGGGCTATCGTGAGGCGTTGTTCGTGTGGGACGTGCCAGTTGACCGAAGCCGGATCCATCGGTTGAACCCGGAGGATCCGGAAGTGGTTGGCCGGCTGATGACGTCTGCTGTTCCCGACGCAATCGTGTGCGCCAACGATCGAACGGCCGCTCGCCTCATGCGGACGTTGCTGCGGATGGATTATCGCGTGCCCCGGGACATCCGGCTTGTCGGCATAGACGATGTGGAGTATGCGAGCCTGCTGCCGGTGCCGCTCACGACATTACGTCAGCCAACGCGGCAGATTGGCGATGCGGCACTGACGGCCATGCTCGAGCGTGTGGCGCGGCGAGATTTGGCGGCCCGAGACATTCTCTTGCACACCGATCTGATCGTCCGCGAATCATGCGGCGCGGCGGTCAAGGTAGACTGACGCGAATGCCTCGAAGCGAACATCCGCCCAACGACTCGCCGGGCTACCGCAGCACGGCGCTGCGCCACCCGAAGGAACCGCTCGTGATCATCCCGCAGACGTTATCGGAGTTGACCGGACCCGTCTATCCATACGGCTGTCTTGCGCCGACGGACAACGACTTGACGCGTCAGCATCCCGGCGAACCGCTGGGCGAGCGCATCATCGTTGAAGGTTGCGTGCTGGATGAACGTGGCCGGCCGATCCCGAATACCCTCGTTGAAATCTGGCAGGCCAATGCCGCGGGCCGATATCCGCACAAGGTCGACCAGCATCCGGCTCCCTTGGATCCGAATTTTTCCGGCGCTGGCCGCATCCTGACCGACGAGAGCGGCACGTACCGGTTCACGACGATCAAGCCCGGCGCCTACCCGTGGACGAACCACTCGAACGCGTGGCGCCCCGCGCACATTCACTTTTCGCTGTTTGGAACCTGTTTTCTCAGCCGGCTGGTCACGCAAATGTACTTCCCCGGTGACCCGCTGCTTCCACTCGATCCGATCTTCAACGCCGTTGCGGATGCAGGTGCGCGCGAGCGTATGATTGCGGCGTTCGATCTGGAAATCACTCAGCCGGAGTGGGCACTTGGATACCGGTTCGACATCGTGCTCCGGGGTGATGACGCGATGCCGTTTGAGACGAAGCGCCCTTCCGCCTAAAGGCGGAAGAGTCAAGCACAATGGCCGTACTGACGCCCTTCCAAACCGTCGGACCATTCTTCGATTTCGCGCTCACTGTATCGGGCGCCGAACGGCTTGCGGGCGACGATACGGCGGGCCAGCGCATCACCATCGAAGGCATCGTCCTCGACGGCCAACATCAGCCTTGCGGCGATGCGCTGATCGAAATCTGGCAAGCCGACGGGGCCGGCCATTATCGACACCCGACCGACGTGAACCGTGATCCGTCGCCGAATGCCTTCCCCGGATTCGGTCGCTGCGGCACGGACGAGGCCGGACGATTTTCCTTTTCGACGATCATGCCGGGACCGGTGCCGGGACCATCAGGCCCTCAGGCGCCTCATGTCCTGGTCGGTGTACTGGCGCGGGGACTGCTGACGCGACTCGTCACCCGGATCTACTTTGAAGGGTCCTCGTCCAACGTTGCCGACCCGATTCTTCAGCGCGTTCCAACCAGCCGGCAGCCGACGCTCATCGCCAAGCGGCTTGCCCCCAATCGCTACCACTTCCCCATCGTCCTTCAGGGCGAAGGCGAGACAGTGTTTTTTGATGTCTGACGTTCTCACGACCCGTGGACGCATACGGGCGATGCTGGAAGTCGAGGCGGCGCTCGCCGAAGTCGAGGCGGCGCTCGGAGTGATTCCTGCTGCTGCGGCGACCGCCATTGGCCAAGCGGCCCACGCGGAACGGTTCGACGAACCGCGGCTCATCGAGGAAGCTCGTCGCGCCGGAAACCTCGCGATACCGCTCGTCCGAAGCCTGACGGAGAATGTCGCCGCACACGACCCTGACGCGGCACGCTACGTTCACTGGGGTGCCACGAGTCAAGACATCATCGATACGGCCCTCGTTCTGCAACTGCGCGAATCGATTCCCCATATCGCCACGGATCTCGAACGCGCATCGGCCGCTGCAGCTCACCATGCCACACGCCACGCCGGAACGATCATGGCTGGACGCACGTGGCTTCAGCAATCGACGCCAATCACCTTCGGGCTCAAGGCCGCCGGCTGGTTTGACGCATTGCGTCGCGTGCAGAGCAATCTGCAAGAGGCGTTCGAGCGGACATTGGTCCTGCAGTTCGGTGGTGCGTCGGGAACACTCGCCGCTCTCGGCTCACGCGGAACCGACGTTGCCGACGCGCTAGGCCGACGGCTGCAACTCCGCGTGCCAGCAATGCCGTGGCACGCGCACAGGGACCGAATCGCGGCCCTGGCATGTGCGCTTGGGGTGGCCGCTGGAACGCTTGGCAAGATCGGCCGCGATCTCGCGTTGCTGGCCCAGACGGAAGTCGGCGAAGTCCACGATGGATCCTCTGACTCCGGCGGATCATCGACGATGCCGCAGAAGCACAATCCCGTTTGCGCGGCGACAGCGCTTGCGGTGGCGACCAGGGCGCCGGGGCTGGTCGCGACAATATTGAGCGCGATGCCGCAGGAGCACGAGCGTGGCCTCGGCAACTGGCAAGCGGAGTGGGATGCATTGCCCGAACTGGTCGTGGCTGTCGCGGAAAGCGCCGACGCGATTGCCCGGATCGTCGAGCACCTGATCGTCGAGCCGGCGCGGATGAGCGCCAATCTCGAGACCACACACGGGCTAATCATGTCCGAAGCGATCACGATGCGGCTCGCGGCGAAGCTCGGCAGGGCTGAAGCGCACGCCGTTGTCGCTGCGGCCTGCCGCAGAGCGACCGTGGAGCGCCGCCACCTTCGCGATGTGTTGATGAGCGATTCCTCTGTCACGACCGTGCTCAATCAAACCGAAATCGCCGACGCGCTCGCGCCCGAGCGCTATCTGGGCGCCACGGCCACCTTGATCACGAGGGCATTGAGTGCAGGCCGGCGTGGAGAGTAAAGCGGCCTCGACCGACGGCTGCGCCATCGCCTTCCGCAGTGACGGCGCGGAGGGCGCACCTGCGTTGTTGCTGTCGAATGCGCTCGGCCTGGATGTCGAGATGTGGACACCGCAGATGCCGTCGCTGGCCTCGCATTTCCGCGTGATTCGCTACGACACGCGGGGACACGGCCGATCCGACGTGCCGCGGAACGAGTATACGGTCGAGCAACTCGGCCGCGATGCCGTGGCGGTTCTTGATGCCGCGGGTGTCGCACGCGCTCATGTCTGTGGCTTGTCGCTTGGCGGGATCACGGCCATGTGGATGGGTGTCAACGCTCCGTCTCGCGTGCAGAGCCTCGTGCTTGCGGCCACGGCGGCGCGCATCGGTTCCGTCGACGCGTGGAACACACGCATCAATCACGTGCGAACCGGCGGAACGGAGTCAATTGCCGACGCGGTCATCGCGAGGTGGTTTACCGACGAGTTCAGGCAGACGCAACCGTCGGTGGTTGCCTCGTATCGACGCATGCTGACCTCTACGCCCCGTGACGGCTACATCGGGTGCTGCGCGGCGCTTCGCAGCGGCGATCTGCGCGACGTCATCCAGCGTATTGCCCTGCCGACGCTTGTCGTCGCTGGCGCGGTCGATCCCGCGACGCCGCCTGCGGACGGCGACGCCATTCGACGCTCGGTGCCGGGCGCAAAAATGGTCACGCTGAGCGCGTCACATCTCGTGAACGTCGAGCAAGCCGAGGCCTTCAATCAAGCCGTCCTGGACTTCAGCAGTCAGCAGCAAGAAGTGAGACAGATCAATGGATGACACCGAACGGCGCGCCGCCGGGCTGGATGCCCGTCGCCGAATCCTGGGAAATGCCTATGTCGATCGCGTCCAGGCGCAGACGACGGAGTTGACGGCGGATTTTCAAGACTTTCTGACCCGCTATGTGTGGGGAGAAATCTGGACGCGGCCGGGCCTGGACCAGCGAACGCGTCGTGTGCTGGTGCTGGGCACCCTCATCGCGCTCGGTCGCTGGGACGAGTTTCGGCTGCACGCGCGTGCGGCGGTTGACGAGGGAGGCTTCGCAATCGCCGACCTACGCGAGATCGTGCTGCAGCAGGCGGTCTATTGCGGTATTCCGGCCGCGAACGCCGCCTTCGACGCGCTCCGCGATCTGGAAACCAAAAGATCCTAGACATCAGGACGGACTCAAAAAGTCTTACACTTGTTCTTGTGACTGGGATCGCGCGCTGCCTCGTCGCGATGGGCCTTCTCGCGACGGCTGTGACGCCGACGGCCAGCGAAGGACCGGACGGGTCGGTCATCCGCATGACCGCGGTGGTGACCAACGCCCGCGGCGAAACGCTGTCGGGGCTGCGACCCGGCGATTTTCAGGTCACCGTCGATGGCGCGCCGCGGCCCATCGAAGCGCTCGAATTCAAGAACGGCCGTAGTGCCGCGCCTCGAGTACTGGCCCTCCTGCTCGATGAGTTCCACGTCGAAGCCTCCAACAGCGTGGCGGTTCGCGATCGGCTGCTGTCGGTGACCGACACGCAGCTACGCGCCGACGATCTCGTCGTCGTTTTCAAACCTCTCGATCCGCTCACGACGATTGAACCCACCGCCGATCGGGAGGCCATTCGGCAATCCATCGCGACGTTCGAAGGACGCAAGGGTGACTACACGCCTCGAACGGCATTCGAGCAGAAGTACATGGCGCAGGCGCCTAATGCCGTGGCAGCTGCCCGGGCGCAGATCGTATCGTCCGCGCTGCGCGCGCTGGCCTTGCGTCTCGGCGAGTTGCCCAACGCGAGGGCTGCGATCATGCTCGTCAGCGACGGCTTCGCCCGTCAGCGCGTGGAACGCAGTGTCCCCGCAAACCTGCTCTCAGCCGTACGCGTCGCAAATCGCGGCGACGTGCCCGTCTACGTGTTCGCACCCGCACCCGCTCCCCCCTCATCCGACGACGGGACGGACGATCCGGCCGTTGTTGCGCTGCGGGCCGTCGCCGCGCAGACTGGCGGCGACTACCACGCCGGGGTCGCCTCCTTCGCCGATGGAATGACGCGGCTCTTTCGGGAGCTCGATTCGCACTATGTGCTGAGTTATTACTCGCCGCACGGGGACGATGGGCGTTTTCATTCGGTACAGATCACGCTGAACCGTCAGGACGCCCTGGTGAGGGCGCGGGCCGGATACGTCGCGCCGCTCTCGGTAGATCTGCGCGCCGCCGCAATGCCCTCTGCCGCTCCCTCACGTGTGCTCCGGCGGAGCGCGATGATTCAGTCCTGGTCGGGCTTGATGAAAGCGAACGATGGACAGGCGCGCGTCACCTTCACCTGGCAACCCGCGCCCCAGCAGTCCGGGACCGTTCGACCGATGCCTGCCCTGCTCGTGGTGACGGCGAAGACGCAAAAGGGCACGGTACTTTTCGATGGCACCGTCCCCGCCGTCGGCGGGTTGGCACGTGACGACACTGCGGCACAGGCGACGTTCGATGCGCCATCGGGCCGAGTACTGATCGACATCAAGATTCTGGACGACAGGGGCGTGGTGCTGGATACCGACGCGAGGGATCTCGAAGTACCGAATCTGGTGGGCTCACGCCCGACGATTCTGCCTCCCGCCGTCCTGCGGATTACGACGGCACGCGAGTATCGGGCCGCTCTCGACGATCCTGCGACCCCGCCGCTACCTGCGCGCGAGTTCCGGCGAACCGAGCGGTTGCTGCTCCGGGTGCCCGCGTATGAAGCGAACGGTGCGCCCGCGAGGGTTGGCGCAACGCTGCTGAACCGCTGGCGTCAACCCATGCGTGCGCTGACTCCGATCAACGAACCTTCGGGGGATGGCGTGACGCAGTTCGATCTGCCTCTCGCGCCGCTGGCCCCCGGCGAATATACCGTGCGGTTTACCGCTGGATCCGTCGCCGAACAGGTGACGTTCAAAGTCACCGGCTAGCCGCTCACGCTTCGCTGACCAGAAAGACATGCGCGTCGCCAGGGCCGAGGCGCACGAACAAGCCGCGGACATCGAGCGATCGGCGCGTCCATCGATATTTTGCGCCCGAGAGCATGTCGGCAAAATCGAACTCTGCGCCGGCAGGGAGATCGGCGATCACCGGCACGTGACCCGAAGCGGTGCTCGAGCCGAGATTGGCGACAATCAGCGCCAGCTTGCGATCCATCCGCCACCGATAGGCCAGGAGATCGCCGAAGCTGTTGTCCCCGGTGCCCGTGACCTCGAGCAGTCTCCACTCGCCATCATGAAAAAGCGGATCGGCCGATACCGTCAGGAGCCGCGCGTAGAGTTTCATCAACCCCCGATCCACCGGCTCGTCGGCCCATCTGCGCAACTGAACCGGCGTCCGAACTCTTCGCCCCTCGAGCTGGCCGTCGAAGTAAAACCGCATTCCCGGAATGGTTCCGAACACGACGGCAGCGGCGGGCAGCCGAGGGGCGAACACGACGGCGCTGCGACGCTCGTCGTGGTTCTCGAGGAACCGAACGAGCCGGTTACTGAACTCGGCATCGGCTCGGAGGTGACCTCGCACCTCCTCCGCCGACGATCCACACATTCGATCGTACAGGCGTTTGTCGTACGTGAAATGAAACCCCTGCTGTTGCAACGTCCACTCGCGGTCCCAGTACACCTCCGCGAGAAACAGCAGACCGGGACATTCACGAATGGCCTCGGGCCAGAACTCCTCGGACGGTACGGGCCAGGCATCTCGCATGGCCGGGCGCCAGGTGTTCTCGAACACGTCGTTGAGTAGCAGCATCGCCATGTCGCAGCGAACGCCATCGCAATGCGGAGCGATTGCACGCAGCTCGTCGATCATCGCGCGTCGAGTGACAGGGTTGAAGTAATTCAGCTGCGCGACGTCACGCCACGGGGGGAAGTACGGATCGCGGGCGCAGGCGATGAGGGCGTCGCCGACGTGCCGGAAATCCTCGGGCGCGCGCCGCTCGTCTTCTGCAGTGCCCTGCACGTAGCGTTCGGCATGGGCGCTCGTCCATGGATGATCGAACGCCGTGTGATTTGGAACGAAGTCCAGCACGAGGCGCATGCCACGCCGATGCAGTTCGGCACGCGCTGCATCGAGGCCCTCCCATCCGCCGAATCGCGCATCCGGTTCGTAGCCGCTGACGCAGTACGGCGACCCGCACACATCGTCCGCCTTCCACTCCGGTAACGCGCGATCGTATTCCGCACGCAGACTTTCGTCTTCCAGCGCCAGCCTGCGGCCGAGCACACTGCGTTTCCAGACGCCCATCAAGAACACGAACGTGAAGCCGCGCGCGGCGATGGCGTCCCATTCGCGCGGCGGCACGTCGGCCAGCGTCACTGGCCGCTTTTCTGCGGCGGACAGTCGTTCCAGCCAGGCCCAGGTGCTGATTTCGAAAAGGTGCGGGTGCCTCACGGAACTGTGATCCTCGCACACCGCAGCACCGGTAACCTCTTGAACGGCCACAGGGCGGGCTGGCGCGGAACTGGCACACTCAGAACGCTTGGCCGCCGAGTCTCGGCGAAGGCTGGCCTTTGCCCTGCGAGGCGGGGCGCGGATTCCCCGCCAATCAGTGAAGGAGTGCTGACGATGTCGTCTCGCATGCGGGCACCGCTGCGCCTGGGCCTCGCGCTCATTGGAACGGCGCTGATCGGTTTTCCCATTACGCCAGCCGCCGCGCCACAGGCAGGCGCACGCGAATCACGACCCGACTTCGACATACGCGACACCAGGCCAGCTGCCGCCCGGCGCGCGACCGACGATACGACCGGTGGCGGGACGAGAGACGTTCGCGTCAATCGCGAATCCGGCTCGGTGAAAGTGCTCCAGCGGCCGGGACTCACAATGCCTCGGACGAGCTCGCACGCATCCATCCGATCGCTCCTTGCTGCAAACGCGCGACGGTTCGGTCTCGAGCGTCGCGATCTGAATACCTTGAATCCCGTTCGCGACTACACGAGCCGATCGACACGCGTGCGGCACGTCATTTTTGAACAGCTCGTTGACGGGATTCCGGTATTCGATTCCTCAATCGGCGTGCATGTGCTGCCCGACGGAACCATCAGCCGCGTGACGTCCAACGCTGCGCCGATCGAAGGGCGCGTGTCTTCTGCCAACATCGGTGCCGAACGCGCTCGTGAAGAAGCCGCCGGGCACGCCGGCAGCACTCTCGAATTGGCCGAAGTGCCTTCCCCCACGTGGCTCCCAGTTGAGGGCGTTCTCCGGCTGGCCTGGCACTCGGTGGTTTCGTCCGAGGACGAATCGGACCTGTTCGACATCCTGATCGACGCGCAGACTGGCGAGCTGCTGCTCCGACGCAGCCGGGTTCATTACACCGAAGGATCGGGCAGAGTCTTCCAGGGACCTGGAACAGCATCGATCGATCCCCGTCGCCCCGATGCCAGCCCGTTTGGTGCTGACGGGACACTGGCGTGTCCCCCGCCAGTCAATTACGCCGTTCGCAGTCTGAACACTCAGTTCCGCGATCCCGCGACCGTGCTCTCGAACACCGGGCATCTGGAAGGCAACAACGTCAAAGTGTTCCGGGGCAGTCAGGGACAGTCCGCAGAAGGCAGCTACGACGGACAATCGTGGCTGTTCGACTTTCCTTTCAACTCCGCCAGTTCAGCTGAGACATTCCTGTTCTTCGCGATGAACTTCGCGCACGACTTCTATTACGACCTCGGATTCGACGAAGCTGCCGGGAACTTTCAGGTCGACAACTTCGGACGGGGCGGGGTCGGCGGCGATCCGCTGCGCGCGAAAGCTCGCGCGGTGGGCCGCAACAACGCGAACTACGTGAATGCCCCGGACGGCATGAGCCCGACGATTAACATGTTCCTCTGGGACTCGATGGGCGGCTGCTGGGGAGAAGATGTCGACAGCGACGGATTCATCGATCTGGACGGTGACTACGACCTCGACGTCGTCGTCCATGAGTACCACCACGGCGTAAGCCTGCGCATTAACACGTCGTTCAACGGTCCCGAAGCCGGCGCAATCGGCGAGGGTGGCGGTGACTTCTTCGCGTACAGCGTGAACAACAACACACTGCTCGCTGAGTATTCACGGCCTGGAGGATTGCGCTCGGTCAACACCAAGGGATACGGCGATTGGTATTGCCGCCAGGGACTCTTCTGCGAGCCTCACGACAACGGCGAAATCTGGGCCAACGTCCTGTGGGACATCCGCGAACGTTTTCGCACCAACCTCGTTCGCGGGAGCGAAGCGCTCGCAATCAACGAAGCACACCAGCTGTACATCGATGGCCTCAAGCTGTCGCCGCCGCGCCCGACCATGCTCGACCTGCGCGACGCCATGCTGGAGGCGGACGAGATCCGGAACCCGGGTGGGGCGCGCAGCCAGAACTTCTGCCGGCTGTGGGAATCATTCGCCGGCCGCGGCATGGGACTCACCGCCACCGACACGGCCGACAACGGCCAGAATCGCGTCGGGCCGGCCTACGACGTTCCATCGGGTTGTCAGGCACCGCCTGTGCCGCTCCTCATCACTGTGACGACGGGTACGGCCACCGCGTTTGAGGCGGGAACCGTTGCAGGAACGGCTGTCATTCGCCGTAGCGTCACGTCGAATTCCCCGCTCACGGTGAATTTCATCGCCAGCGGAACGGCCAATGCTTCCGACTTCGAAGCGCCCGGGGAGAGTGCGACGATCCCCGCTGGAGCGGCGACGGTCACCGTTCCCATCGTTCCAGTTGACGACCTCCTGGTCGAAAGCAACGAGACAGTGACCGTAGCCCTGCGGTCCGGCGACGGATATGCCATCGGTTCACCAACGTCTGCAACGATCACCATCGTCAGCGATGACGTCGCCCCCGATCTCATCGTGACGTCATTGACGGCTCCAGGGCCGGCCGGCGCAGGCACGACGATTCAGGTCACGGACACGACACGCAATCAGGGGACCGGTCCGGCGGCCGCTTCGCAGACGTCGTTTTACCTGTCGAAGAACTTCACCCTTGACACAGCCGATCCTCTAATTGGTCAACGAAGCGTTCCTGAACTCGCTGCCGGCGCCGTCAGCTCTGGGACGGTCTCGCTCGTTCTTCCGGACCCACTCGAGTCGGGCAGTTACTATGTTTTCGCGAAGGCCGACGGTCCGGCGGGCGTGACCGAGACCAACGAGCTCAACAACACGCGACTGACGTCCCTCGCGGTTGGACCGGATCTGGTCGTGACCTCACTGAGCGGTCCAGCCTTGGCCGCCGCAGGGGCAACGATCCTCGTGTCGGACACGACGGTCAATCAGGGTGGCGGGCCAGCACCGGCCTCTGCGACGCGGTTCTTCATTTCGACCAGTATCCTCTTCGATTCGTCCGCGCGACCGCTGCAGGCCCGCAGCGTCGGCTCGCTCACCGCCGGCGCGTCCTCGTCCGGCTCGACGAGCGTCACGATCCCCGCGGACGTGACGGCCGGCCCGTACTACCTGTTCGCTCAGGCTGACGCGAACCTCGCCGTCCCTGAGCCAAACGAAGTGAATAACACGCGCTTCACGAATATCAGAATCGGAGCGGATCTCACCGTCACGTCATTCACAGTTCCGGCGCGCGCGGCATCGGGCGCGACGATCGTGGTCAGCGACACGACTACGAACTCGGGCGCGGGGCCGGCCGCTGCGTCGGGCACGGCGTTCTATGTTTCGCCCAACCTGATTCTGGATGCCTCCGACATGCGGCTGCAACCGATCCGCCAGGTACCTGCATTGGCCGCAGGACAGTCCAGCTTCGGCTCGACGACACTGACGTTGCCCAATCTGCCCGCCGGAGCGTGGTATTTGCTGGCCAACGCCGATGACGGTAAGGTCGTGCCCGAAGGGTTGGAGACCAACAACGTCCGCTTCGCCGGCATTCAGATCGGACCTGATTTGACGTTCCTGAGTGTCGCTGCGCCGTCAAGCGGTGTGGCGGGAACCTCGGTCACGGTCACGGACACGATCCGCAACATCGGCGCGGAAGACACGCCCGTGTCCGTCGTTCGGTTCTATCTCTCGGTGAACCTGGTCCTCGACGCGTCCGACGTTCCGCTGAACGGCAGCCGCGCCGTGCCGGGCCTCGCACCGAACACGTCGAACACCGGGTCCACGACATTCACATTGCCGAGTGGAATCAGCGGCAACCACTACATCATCATCGTGGCCGACGGTGATCAGGCAGTTGCCGAGTCGAACGAATCGAACAACACGGTCGCTCGGTTCATTCAGATTGCAGGATCGTAGAAGGGAAAGGGTTCAGAAGGGTTCAGGAAAGGTTCAGACAGGGTTCAGA